>CAMFDJ010000001.1 GCA_945949085.1 uncultured Lachnospiraceae bacterium
CGGTACGCACGGTGGTGTGAGAGGACGGGAGTTAATCACTCCCTCCTACTCGATCATGCAGTCAAATTTGTTTCATTAAGCTCTTTCTACATTACCAGATCTTAAACAAGCTGTACAAACATGAAGAGATTTTGTAGCTCCGTTTACTTTGCATTTCACACTTTTTACGTTTGAATTCCAAATGCGATTAGATCTTCTATGAGAATGGCTTACGTTATTGCCAAAATGAGCACCTTTACCGCAAACATCACACTTTGCCATGATAGCACCTCCTAGCTTTTCCTTGTATAAAAACTCACAACACGCATATTTTAGCAGATTATGTATTTGAATGCAAGCACAAATTTCATTTTTAAAAGATTTTCTCAAATTCATATTCCATTTTTTCATAAAAAAGGGTATAATCTATGCAGAATAACGTCCAAGGAGGATAATGTATGAAAACATTGATGAATACACACTTGGGAAATATTGCAATTGACAGCGAAGTGATTGCCAGCTATGCGGGCAGCATCGCAGTGGAATGTGTTGGCGTGGTCGGAATGGCCAGCGTGAATGTCAAGGACGGTCTTGTAAAACTTTTAAAGAAGGACAATCTCTCAACCGGTGTAGCAGTCCGGGTAGAGCATTCCAAATTGACCATTGATTTTCATCTGATCGTGGCATATGGTGTAAATATTCTGACTGTATCTGATAATCTGATCAGTAATGTCAAATACAGTGTAGAAGAATTTACAGGGCTTTCTGTGGAAAAGGTAAATATTTTCGTAGAAGGCGTCAGAGTGATCGACTAGAGGAGGAAGAAAAAGTGTCGACTAATACAATGGATGCCGGATTATTTCGTGCTATGTTTTTGGCAGGAGCAAAAAATCTTGAGGCAAAGAAAGAATATATCAACGAATTGAATGTGTTTCCCGTTCCTGACGGTGACACAGGTACCAATATGACATTGACCATCATGTCAGCGGCTAAGGAGGTGGCAGCACTTCCTGAGGATGCATCGCTGCGAGAATTGTGCAAAGCGATTTCGTCCGGTTCCTTGCGCGGGGCACGCGGAAATTCAGGTGTTATTCTGTCCCAGCTTTTCAGAGGAATGTGTAAGGTCATTGGGCAGGTGCAGGGTGAAATTACGGTCGATGATCTGATTGCTGCATTTGACAAAGCGGTTGAAAGTGCTTATAAGGCGGTTATGAAACCAAAGGAAGGCACGATTCTGACGGTTGCAAAAGGTGTTTATGAAAAGGCTTCTTCTTTTGCAGGTACGCAGGATATGGATTTGTTCATTGATGCGGTGATCGTATATGCGCAGGAGGTACTTGATAAGACTCCCGATATGCTTCCGGTACTGAAGCAGGCCGGTGTGGTAGATTCCGGCGGACAAGGGCTCTTGGAGGTATTGAAAGGAGCGCAGAAGGTATTCCGCGGAGAAGAACTTGACCTTACCATTGATGCGGTTCCTGTTTCTGTCAGAAGAACTTCTGTTGATTCTTCTGATGTGGAAACATCCGATATCAAGTTTGGGTATTGTACAGAATTTATCATTATGCTGCAGAAACCTTTCCTCGCAAAACATGAAAAGGATTTCAAAGCCTTTTTGGAGTCCATTGGTGATTCTATCGTGGTCGTTGCAGATGATGATGTGGTAAAGGTCCATGTACACACAAATGATCCAGGTCTTGCCATTCAGAGGGCGCTCACCTTTGGTCAGCTTTCCAATATGAAGATTGATAATATGCGCTTGGAGCATCAGGAGAAGCTGTTTAAAGAAGCAGGAAAGGCAGAGGCAGGTGCTGCGGGAAAAAATATAGAATTAAAAGAAAATGGTTTTATCAGTGTGTCAGTAGGGGACGGACTTGGTGAAATCTTTAAGGATCTTGGCGTAGATTATGTCATATCCGGAGGTCAGACCATGAATCCGAGTACAGAAGATATTTTATGTGCCATCGATCAGGTTCCGGCTAAAACAATTTACGTCTTCCCGAATAATAAAAATATTATCATGGCAGCCAACCAGGCGAGGGATTTGACAAAGGATAAAGAAATCGTTGTTGTACCGACTCAGAACATTCCGCAGGGCATCTCCTGTATGATTAATTTTCTGCCGGATCTTTCCGGAGAGGAAAATTTGGAGAATATGATGTCTGAAATGGAAAATGTCGCAACCGGACAGGTGACTTATGCTGTCAGGGATACCGAAATTGACGGTAAAACAATCAAAGAGAATGATATCATGGGTATCGGTGATAAATCGATCCTTGCAGTCGGAAGTCAGATCAAGGAGACAACGCTTGCAATGATTGCAGAGATCATGAAGGATAGCGATGCAGAGCTGATCAGCGTTTACTATGGTGCAGATGTTTCCGATGAGGATGCCGAAGAACTTCGTAGCGAATTGGAAGATCTTTACTGTGACTGTGATATTGAACTGCAATATGGTGGACAGCCGATTTATTATTATATCATTTCTGCAGAATAGGAATGGAAATGAAATTCGAAAATTCTATCAGAGAGTTAAAGGGCATCGGTGAAAAAAACGCTGCCCTTTTTCATAAGCTTCATATTGATACGCTCGAAGACCTTCTGTTTCATTTTCCGAGGGACTATGAGACGTATCCATCTTGCGAAACACTGAGGGAACTGATACAAAACGGTAAGACAAGGGGCAGTGTCAGGGCTTGTATTGTTGCAGCTCCATCGGGATCTTATGTCCGTGGATTGCATATTTTAAAAGTGAAAGCCGTCGATGAGGACGGAAGCGCCATGCAGGTGACCTTTTTCAATATGCCTTATTTGAAAAAGACATTGAAAAGCGGTTCATGGTATGTATTCTATGGTACTTATGCGGTGAAAAACCAGACTGTTTCCATGAGTCATCCCAGGATGTTTCAACCGGATGAATACGAGAAACTGACCGATAAGCTTTTGCCGGTATATCTTTGTACCAAGGGACTTACCAGTCAGGCAATTTCAAAGTATTGCAGACAGGCACTTACGCAGGTGAGCGCTCCGCCGGAATATCTTCCGGCAGATTTCATAAAAACACATGGATTTGGTACTCTGATAGATTGCCTCGGCCGTATTCATTTTCCTGAGAGTATGGAGGACATGCGCAAGGCCAGAGAGCGATTTGCCTATGAAGATTTTTTTATGTTTCTGCTTTCCATGAAAAGCAAAACAAAGGCAGAAGATTGTCCGTGTGTCTATCCGATGATGGATACGGCAGAGCCGACACGGCTGATAGAACAGCTCCCATATCGATTGACCATATCGCAGCAATCTGCCTATGAACAGATTCGTGCTGATATGCTGTCAGGATTTTGCATGAACAGATTATTGCAGGGAGATGTGGGAAGCGGCAAGACAATTGTGGCAATTCTTGCGCTGCTTTTATGCGTTTCAAATGGATTACAGGGGGCTATGATGGCACCGACAGAGGTGCTTGCGTATCAGCATATGGAGACCATTGTATCCATGACCAAACAGTATCAGCTGCCGTTTCGACCTGTACTTCTGACAGGATCACAGTCTGCAAAGGAAAAAAGAGAAATCTATGCCAGGATTGCAGACGGCACTTATAATATGATCATTGGTACACATGCACTGATTCAGGATAAAGTGAAGTTTGACAAACTGGCACTTGTTGTGACGGATGAGCAGCATAGATTTGGAGTCAGGCAGCGGGAAAACCTTGTGAGCAAAGGCGGCAATATCCATACAATTGTGATGAGCGCCACACCGATTCCAAGGTCGCTTGGCATGATTTTATACGGAGATCTTGCCATTACCGAAATGAAAGAGGTTCCGTCAAATCGTCTGCCGATCAAGAATTGTGTGGTGGATCAAAAATACAGGCAGACTGCATATGCGTTTATGCGAAAGGAAATCGAAAAAGGCCATCAGGTCTATATTATCTGTCCCATGGCACAGCCCGGTGTCATGGAGGATCTTGAAAATGTAGTAGACTACTCGCAAAAGCTCGCTGCCTATTTCCCTGAAAAGATAAGTATTGCTTATCTGCATGGGAAGATGAAGCCTGCAGATAAAACCAGAATCATGGAGCAATTTGCAGCGGGTGAAATAGATATTCTTGTTTCGACGACTGTGATTGAGGTTGGAATCAATGTGCCGAATGCGACTGTCATGATGATAGAAAATGCGGAGCGTTTCGGCCTTGCGACGCTCCACCAGATCAGAGGACGGGTTGGCAGAGGAGATGCCCAGTCTTATTGTATCTTTATGGAGACAGAGACAAAAACACAAAAAAATGAGAGATTGGAAATACTGGGACATTCCAATGACGGATTTGAAATTGCAAATGAAGATTTGAGGCTGCGTGGTCCGGGTGATTTTATGGGAATCATGCAGAGCGGAGCGTTTCATTTCCGGTTTGCAGATATCTATCAGGATGCCGCCATGCTGACCGGAGCCTGCGCTGATGTGCAAAGTCTCCTCCAAAATGACCCTTTACTTTCAGAGGAAAGTCATATACTATTAAAAGAAAAATTAGAAGCTTATTTGGACTCCGGTTATCTTCACATATTGTGACGTTTTATGGCTTGGTGCTTGCATAGAACCGGAAGACTGATGATAATAATAATAATAATAATAATAATAATATTATTATTATTATATTTTGAATTTGATTCATATACTTGGAGGAAAAAGTGGTGCAAAAAGTAGCGATCATGACAGACAGTAACAGTGGAATTACGCAAGACGAAGCGAAGACACTTGGAATTGCAGTTTTGCCTATGCCGTTTATGATTGATGACAGGACATATCTGGAAGATCTTTCTTTATCCCAGGATGAATTTTATACTTTTTTAGAGCAGGGGGCAGATGTATGTACTTCACAGCCTTCGCCGGAGTCTGTCACAAAATTGTATGAGCAGCTGCTAAAGACACATGATCAGGTTGTGCATATTCCGATGTCAAGCGGTCTGAGTGGCTCCTGTCAGACGGCCATGATGCTTGCGGATGAGGAGCGTTTCCGGGGAAAAGTCTTTGTTGTCAACAATCAGAGAATTTCCGTCACGCAGCGTCGCAGTGTGATGGATGCGCTTTTTCTGGCAGAGCAGGGGCTTGACGGCAACAGTATCAAAGAGAAATTGGAGAAGGACAAGCTGGAAGCAAGTATCTATATCATGCTTGATACTTTATATTATTTAAAGAAAGGCGGACGTATTACGCCTGCCGCGGCAGCACTCGGTACGCTCCTGAAAATAAAGCCGGTTTTACAGATTCAGGGAGACAAGCTGGATGCCTTTGCAAAAGCAAGAACCGTCTCAAATGGGAAACATCTGATGCTGCAGGCGATCAAAACCGATATGAAAAATCGTTTTGGCGGATATGAAGGGACCGATAAACGTGTCAGACTGCATATCGCCTACACAAAAGACTTAGATGCTGCACTTGCATGGAGACACGAAGTGGAAACGACGTTTCCTGATTTTGAGATTGTAATGGATCCACTTTCCTTAAGTGTTGCCTGTCACATTGGACCGGGAGCACTGGCGCTTGCTGTGACGAAAAATAATATTGTATAGATGATAGATAAAAAGAGGTAGGGAAAAGAAAAATGGCAAAAACTGCAGAATACGGAGCAGCGAATATTACTGTTTTAGAGGGACTTGAAGCAGTGCGTGTCAGACCCGGCATGTACATCGGCAGCGTCTCTACAAAGGGACTGAATCATCTGATCTATGAAATAGTAGATAACTCTGTCGATGAGCATCTTGCGGGTTTCTGTGACACAATACATGTGTATTTGGAAAAAGACGGTTCGGTTACTGTTTCGGACAACGGACGTGGCATTCCGGTCGATCTGCATGAGAAGGGCATTAGCGCGGAGCGCCTTGTCTTTACGACGCTTCATGCGGGAGGAAAATTTGATAATGAGGCGTATAAAACAAGCGGTGGACTTCATGGTGTCGGTTCTTCCGTCGTAAATGCACTTTCTAACTGGCTTACTGTAACGGTAAAGCGCGATGGTCGTATTTATCAGGATAAATACGAAAAAGGCAATCCGGTGATAGATCTGGACGAAGGGCTGCTTCCTGTAATCGGTAAATCAAAGGAGACAGGAACTACCATACAGTTTATGCCGGATGATACGATTTTTGATCATACTGTTTTTAAAGCGGACGATGTCAAAAGCAGATTGCATGAGACTGCTTATCTGAATCCGCAGCTTACAATCTGTTTTGAGGATAGAAGAGGCGACAGTGTTGACAGTGAAACCTTTCACGAACCGGAAGGCATTGTCGGCTTTATCAAAAATATGAACGAAAAGCAGGAGACGGTACATGAAGTGGTTTATCTCAAGGGCGAAAGTGAGGGAATTACTGTGGAAGCTGCTTTTCAGTACGTCAATGAATTTCATGAAAACGTACTCGGTTTTTGCAATAATATATATAACGCAGAGGGTGGAACTCATCTGACCGGTTTTAAGACTATCTTCACAACAGTCATTAATTCTTATGCAAGACAACTGAATATTTTAAAGGAAAAGGATGCCAACTTTACAGGGCCGGATGTCCGCAACGGCATGACAGCAGTTGTATCCATCAAACATCCGGATCCGCGGTTTGAAGGGCAGACGAAGACAAAGCTTGATAACCAGGATGCTGCCAAGGTGGTATCAAAGGTCATTGGTGAGGAAATTGTACGCTATTTTGACAGGAATCTGGAAACACTCAAAAACGTGATTGCCTGTGCTGAGAAGGCTGCAAAAATCCGCAAGACAGAAGAGAAAGCCAAAACAAATATGCTGACCAAACAGCGTTTCTCCTTTGATTCCAACGGAAAACTGGCAAACTGTGAATCCAGAGATGCTTCCAAATGTGAAATCTTTATTGTCGAGGGTGATTCGGCAGGCGGCAGTGCCAAGATGGCGCGCAACCGTATGTATCAGGCCATCATGCCGATCAGAGGAAAGATTTTAAATGTCGAGAAGGCAAGTATTGATAAAGTGCTCGGCAATGCGGAGATCAAAACGATGATCAATGCGTTTGGTTGTGGTTTTTCGGAAGGCTATGGCAATGATTTTGACATCACAAAGCTTCGTTATGACAAGATCATCATTATGGCAGATGCCGATGTGGACGGTGCGCATATCAGCACGCTTCTTTTGACCTTGTTTTACCGGTTTATGCCGGAACTGATCATGGAAGGTCATGTTTACATTGCCATGCCGCCCTTATATAAGGCGATTCCGACGAAAGGAAAAGAAGAATATCTCTATGATGATAAGGCGCTTGCCAAATATAGGAAAACGCATAAGGGTCCTTTTACCCTGCAACGATACAAAGGTCTTGGTGAGATGGATGCACAGCAGCTTTGGGAGACGACCTTAAATCCGGAGACGAGATTTCTGAAGAAAATAGAGATTGACGATCGCATGCTTGCCAATCGTGTGACGGAAACCTTGATGGGGAATGACGTTGCCCCGCGTAAAGCCTTTATTTATGAGCATGCAAAAGATGCGCTTTTGGATTTTTAGCAGAGTGAAACCGAAAAGATGAAGGAAATAATACGATGAACGATAAAATATTACAGACAGAATATGCCGATGTCATGGAACAATCCTATATTGATTATGCGATGAGTGTTATCATTGCCAGAGCGCTTCCCGATGTCAGGGATGGTCTGAAACCCGTACAGAGAAGAACGCTCTATGATATGCAGCAGCTCGGTATCCGCCACGACAAGCCATATCGAAAATGTGCCCGCATCGTCGGAGATACCATGGGTAAATTCCATCCGCACGGAGATTCCTCCATCTATGATGCGCTTGTTGTCATGGCGCAGGATTTCAAAAAGGGATTGCCACTTGTGGATGGTCATGGGAATTTCGGCTCCATTGAGGGTGATGGCGCCGCAGCGATGCGTTATACAGAGGCAAGATTGCAGCGGGTAACACAAATCGCATTTCTGGAGGATCTCGATAAGGATGTCGTTGACTTCATGCCAAACTTTGATGAGACGGAGAAAGAGCCTGTTGTCCTTCCGGTCAGGCTTCCAAATATTCTTGTCAATGGAGCAGAGGGTATTGCTGTCGGTATGGCAACAAGTATTCCACCACACAATTTGGGGGAAGTGATCGATGCAGTCAAAGCTTATCTGCGCGATCCTGACCTTTCTACAAAGCAGCTTCTGCGCTACTTGAAGGGCCCTGATTTTCCGACGGGCGGTATTGTCTGTAATGAGGATGAACTGTTACAGATTTACGAAACCGGAACCGGGAAACTGCGTCTGCGCGGCCGTGTTGAGATTGAAAAAGGAAAAGCCGGGAAGACAAATGTTGTCATCACAGAAATTCCCTATACGATGATTGGAGCCAATATTTCGAAATTTCTGCTGGATGTCGCTACTCTCGCAGAGACGAAAAAAACAAATGACATCATCGATATTACAAATCAATCCTCCAAGGATGGCATCCGTATTGTGATTGAATTGCGGAAGGATGCGGATGTAGAGAATTTTATCAATATGCTCTATAAAAAAACAAAGCTGGAGGATACCTTTGGAGTCAATATGCTTGCTGTGGCCGGCGGCAGGCCTGAGACAATGGGGCTTAGAACCATCCTTAAGCATTTTGCCGATTTCCAATATGAGATTACAAGAAGAAAATATACAACGCTCCTTGCAAAAGAGCGTGAAAAGAGAGAAGTGCAGGAAGGTCTCATCAAGGCCTGCAATGTCATTGATCTGATCATAGAGATTTTGCGCGGGTCGAAGGACAGAACCATGGCGAAAAGATGTCTTGTGGACGGTATCACAGACGGTATTACCTTTAAATCAAAGGAATCCCGTATCATGGCGCAGCAGCTCATGTTCACGGAGCGTCAGGCAAATGCCATTCTTGAGATGCGTCTTTACAAGCTGATCGGGCTGGAGATTGAGGCATTGATTAAGGAGCATGATGAGACGGTAGCCAACATCTATCGGTATGAGGATATTTTGGAAAGTCACTCCTCCATGACACAGGTGATCATGCAGGAGCTTGATGGCATCAAAAAAGAATTTGCGGTGAAACGGCGTACTGTCATCGAAAACACGGAGCAGACAGTCTATGTGGAGAAAAAAGTCGAAGAGATGGATGTGGTTTGCCTGATGGATAAATTCGGTTATGCCAGAACCGTTGACATGGCAACCTATGAACGGAATAAAGAGGCTGCCGACGCCGAGAATAAATTTGTTTTTGTCTGCAAAAATACAGGCCGCATCTGTCTGTTTACGGACAGTGGACAGCTTTATACCGTCAAAGTAGAGTCTCTTCCCTTTGGAAAATTCCGGGATAAGGGGATTCCAATCGATAATGTTTCCGGGTATGATACCGCGAAGGAGCAGATTATCTGCGCAGCCAGTCAGAGCGACCTCAATCTCTATCGTTTTGTCTTTGTGACAAAACAGGCAATGATGAAGGTCGTTGACGGTGGGGAATTTGATGTGAGTAAGCGTTGTGTGGCCGCGACGAAGCTGCAGGATGGAGATGCGCTTGTCAGCGTGGAACTCTTAAAAGAGCAGCGTAATGTCATTTTGCAGAGTAACGACGGTTATTTCCTGCGTTTTGCGATAGAGGAGATTCCGGAGAAGAAGAAAGCAGCGGTCGGTGTTCGCGGAATGAAGCTTTCCGGAAATGATGAGATTCTAAATGTCTATTATACAAAAACAGGTGATGACCAGGTGATCGAATACAAAGAGAAACAGCTTGAACTTGCAAAGATCAAGCTTGGAAAGCGAGATGGCAAGGGTGTAAAGGTTCGCACTTAAGCGGAAAGGAAAAATTATGCGAGTAATAGCAGGTAAAGCAAGAAGTCTGCAACTGAAAGCTCCTTTGGGAGAACATACCAGACCAACGACAGACCGAATCAAGGAGACACTTTTTAATATCCTTCAGGGAGAAATCCCGGGCAGCTTTTTTCTGGATCTGTTTGCGGGAAGCGGCAGTATTGGAATTGAAGCGCTCAGCCGGGGCGCAGATCAGGCGGTATTTGTGGAAAATGATAAAAATGCACTTGCCTGTATCGAAGAAAATCTGACGCATACCAATTTGAAAAAGCATGCGCTTGTCTGTAAGCAGGATGTTTTTGTGGCGCTGCAATCTCTGGAATATCAATATAGTTTTGATATCGTGTTTATGGATCCACCCTATGACAGAGAGCTTGAGAGAAAGGTTCTTGAGTATCTGACTGTTTCATCCCTGATTACGGATGAGACGCTGATCATTTTTGAAGCATCGATTGATACCGACATCACTTATCTGGAGAATCTGGGATATGAACTGATCAAAGAGAAAAAATATAAAACAAACAAGCATGTTTTTGTACAAAGGAGTTTAC
This sequence comes from uncultured Lachnospiraceae bacterium, assembly GCA_945949085.1. GTDB lineage: Bacteria > Bacillota > Clostridia > Lachnospirales > Lachnospiraceae > CAG-194. The sequence goes on from CAMFDJ010000001.1 coordinate 10,344, forward strand.
GATGAGCAAAGCAATTTATCCGGGGAGCTTTGATCCGATGACATATGGTCATATGGATATTATTACAAGAGCTTCAGAAATATTTGATGAACTGACAGTCAGTGTGTTGAATAATGTCAATAAATCTTCATTGTTTTCTGTCGAGGAACGTGTTAAGATATTACAAGAGGCTACAAAAGATTTAAAAAATGTCAAGATTGAAAGTTTTAGCGGATTATTGATCGATTATGCAAAGCAGAAGGATATCCATGTTGTGATCCGTGGTCTTCGAGCCATTACGGATTTTGAGTATGAGCTTCAGATTGCACAGACAAACCGCAAATTGTCCGGTGAGACACTTGATACCATGTTTTTGACCACATCACTGGAATATGCGTACCTCAGCTCCTCCAGTGTAAAGGAGATTGCCTGCTTTGGCGGAAATATTGATGCATGTGTTCCTGATTTTGTGGCAAAGCAGCTCTATGAAAAATATGGGATCAGCCGGTAAAGGAATGTTCATGTAACAGGATCGTACATGAGAAAAAAGGAGTATAGTTATGAGTACAAAGATTGAACAGATGATCGATGAAATTGATGATTACATTGAAAGCTGCAAGCCCAAAATGCTGTCCAGCAATATAATTCTAGTCAACAAGGATGAGATTCAGGAGCTTTTACGTGATCTTCGCATGAAGACACCGGATGAGATCAAGCGTTACCAGAAGATCATCAGTAACAGGGATGCGATTTTAAATGATGCTCGTCAGAAAGCTGACGCCCTGATCAACGAGGCTGCCATTCATACCAATGAGCTTGTCAGTGAGAGTGAGATCATGCAGCAGGCACAGGACCGTGCCGATGAAATGGTGCAGGCTGCTACGCAGCAGGCACAGGAAATTTTGGATCAGGCGGCTATGGAAGCCAATGCGATGCGTCAGGCTGCTGTGGAATATACAGATGCACAGCTCAGGGACCTTGAGTATAAATTAAGCCATGCCGTTGATGTTGCTGCTTTGAATTATGACAAACTGATTTCGCAGCTTAACGAAGATCTTGCTGCGATTTCTGCAAACAGGGCACAGCTTTATCCGCAGGAAGACACATCTGACATGCCGGAAGATTTAGAAGATGTTCTGACTGAAAATCTGGATGCCTTGACATCATAGTATTCCGCTTGCTATCGTTTGATCAAAAACAGACAAAACATTATGGTTATGCTGCACAGGATGATCTTGTGCAGCATATATTTTTTTGCGGAGAGATCGGTCTGTGACAAAAGGGATGCTGTCTGAAAAAAACAGCACAATCCGCCGAAGGACAGAGCTGCGTGCACAAACAGCAGATAGAATGGACTGTCCTTTACATTAATGAGAAGACATTTCAGTCCACCTGAAATTTCCAGCAAAGTATGACAAAAAATAAGTACTTCCCGATATCGACACAGCAGAACATGCGGTATCACGCGAAGGGCATTGAAAAAGACCATATAACCGCCAAGCATTGCCATCTGACAAAGTGATGACTGGATACAGCCGGGAAGTATGGCGAGAAAAGAAGTTTCAGAAGCATGGATCTTGCTTTGAGAAGATGACATGTGCATATTTCGATAAACAGTGTGCCGAAGTAAAATGCCATAAAGAAGCGGAATCCCATACATGATCCATAATGCAAAATACTTGTTATGACCGGGACAGATCCTTGTCAGTACAAAACCGGTAAAATAGGCAGGACCGATGTTATTCGTAAAGGCAAGCAGGTATTCCGCTGCCTGCTTTGAAATTTTCTTTTCCAAATACAGATCTGTGGTGATTTTGGCACCCAGCGGAAACCCGGCAAGAAATCCGAACACAACGGCAAAGATGCCTTCCTCTGAAAGGCGGAAAATAGTGGCTGTAAGACGCGTCAGCGGCCGCATCAAGGGTTTGTACAGTCCGCTTGCAAGGAGAAGATTTACCAGGATTGTGACAGGCAGAAGAGAAATGATCATGTTTTTGTACCAGATCGTAAGGCCTATGTACGCATAATCTCCTGTCAGAGCCGGCTTTATCAGAAAGAAAATCAAAATGATCAGAACAAACAGGCAAGTAACTGTTTTTTTTATGAAATTTTTCACAAAAAATTCCCCCTAAACATGTGAAAATATTATATAATGGTGATATTGTCATACAGTTCGGATACATCATTGTATGTCCTGCTATCATGAAAAAGAAATGTGAACGGAAAGATTATTGCATGAGATTGGATAAATATCTGGCAGATGCCGGACTTGGAACAAGAAGTGAATGTAAGAAACTGGTGCGAAAGGGGCATGTGTATGTGAACGATACCCCTGCGAACGACCCGGGAATGCTGATAGATGACTCGATGCGAATTGTTTATGGCGGGGAGCCTGTCTTGCCGGCCTCTTTCTCCTATTATATGTTTCACAAGCCCGCCGGATGCATCTGTGCCACGACTGATCCGGGAAAAACAGTGCTGGATTATTTTCCGCCGAAGCTGCAAAGCAAACTGTTTCCGGTCGGCAGACTGGACAAGGATACGGAAGGACTGTTACTTATGACGGACGACGGCATGTTCGCACATAATATCATCAGCCCGCGGCACCAAATTCCAAAGCTTTATTATTTTGAGGGAGAAGGTTTTTTTGACGACGCATGTATGCAACAGCTTGCAGAAGGCATGGATATCGGAGATGATAAGCTGACTGCGCCTGCGAGGATTGCTTATCTGCTGCACAATCAGGAGGTTCCGGGACATGCGGATCCGTATAACGATGTCAAACATCTGCCTGTGCCGCAGCATAGGGTTTTCGGAAATTATCCGTCTGCCATTGCACAGGAGCTTTTGCAGAAGGAACCCATAAAAAACAAGGCATATCAGACACGCGGACTGCTGCAGATTACAGAGGGTCGTTTTCATCAGGTAAAACGGATGCTCAAAAAATGCGGCGTAACAGTCACTTATTTAAAACGACTTGCCATAGGTGACCTTTGTTTGGACAGTTCACTTGCGGAAGGACAATATCGAGTACTGACAGGGGAAGAAATAAAAATGCTTGGAGTATAACATGGAGATCGGAACAGAGTTTTTACCCATTTCAAAGGAAGATTTAAAGAAACAGCATATTGAGCAGCTTGATTTTGTCTATGTCTGCGGTGATGCCTATGTAGATCATCCTTCTTTCGGGCAGGCCATCATCTCCAGAGTGCTTCAGGCTCACGGATATACCGTTGGTATCATTGCACAGCCGGACTGGAAGGACGAGAGCAGTGTTCAGATTCTGGGACGTCCGCGTCTGGCCTTTCTTGTCAGCAGCGGTAATATGGATTCCATGGTAAATCACTACTATGTATCAAAAAAACGCAGAAAAGAAGATGCTTATACACCGGGCGGTGTTTCCGGGAAACGTCCTGACCATGCAACGGTAGTCTACAGCAATCTGATTCGAAGGGTGTATAAGGATATTCCCATTATTATCGGAGGCATCGAGGCAAGTCTTAGGCGTCTTGCGCATTATGATTACTGGTCTGACAGTCTGAAACGCTCCATTCTTCTTGACAGCGGTGCTGATCTGCTCTCTTATGGGATGGGTGAAAAATCCATAGTTGAAATTGCAGATGCGTTAAATAGTGGGATTGCAGTCTCTGATATTACCTTTGTAAACGGAACCGTCTTTAAGACAAGAAATCCCGATTTTATCTTTGAAAAAATCATGCTGCCGGATTTTGAGGAAATGAAAGCAGACAAAGTGCGCTATGCGGAAAGCTTTCAGATACAATATAACAATACCGACCCATTTACGGGGAAAATACTGATAGAAGCGTATCCGCATCAGGTCTTTGTGGTACAAAATCCGCCGCAAAAGCCCCTTACGATGCAGGAGATGGATCGTATATATGAATTGCCCTATACAAGGAAGGCCCACCCGAGTTACGATGTTCTGGGTGGCGTCCCCGCGACAAAAGAAATCAAGTTTTCTCTTGTCAGCAACAGAGGATGTTTTGGCGGATGCAGTTTTTGTGCCCTTACTTTTCATCAGGGACGGATTGTGCAGACCAGAAGCCATGCGTCTATTTTGGAGGAAGCCGGTCTGATGTGTCAGGATCCCGACTTTAAGGGTTACATCCATGATGTGGGTGGCCCCACTGCCAATTTCAGACATCCCTCCTGTGAAAAGCAGCTTTCCTGCGGTGTCTGCAAAAACAAACAATGCCTGTTTCCGTCGGTATGTCCGAACATGAAAGTCAGTCATACAGATTACGTAGAGCTGCTTCGAAAGCTCCGCAAGCTTCCGGGGGTTAAAAAAGTGTTTATCCGTTCCGGAATCCGTTTTGACTATCTGATGGCAGATACGGATGATACTTTTTTTGATGAACTGGTACGATATCATATCAGTGGACAATTGAAGGTTGCGCCTGAACATATTTCCGATAACGTCCTAAGGCGTATGGGAAAACCTCAAAATGCCGTGTTTGAGGCATTTTTAAAGAAATATGCTGCCAAAAACAGACAGTTTGGCAAAGAGCAGTATGTTGTTCCGTATCTGATGTCCTCGCACCCGGGATCGACACTGGAGGATGCGGTCAGACTCGCAGAATATGTGCGAGACCTTGGTTATATGCCGCAGCAGGTACAGGATTTTTATCCGACACCCTCTACGATTTCAACAGTCATGTATTACACCGGCATTGACCCGCGGGATATGTCAAAGGTATATGTGCCGAAGAATCCGCATGAAAAAGCGATGCAGCGTGCTTTGATCCAATATCGCAACCCGGATCATTATGATCTTGTAAAAGAAGCTTTGTTTAAGGTGCATCGGGAGGATCTGATCGGATTTGGACCGAAATGTCTGATTCCGCCACGCAAGATGAAGTCAGTTTCCAGGAAACAATCGCAGAGGAAACGCGTGGAGTCATCGGGCGAAGGTACGAAACAGAAAAAGAGAGCGGATCAGAAGCCAAGCAGAAAAGATACGTCGCAAAAGCGAAATGCGCTTGTAGCAAAAAATAGAAAGTAGGGAAAAGAACATGAATATAGCCATCATTACAGGTGCATCTTCCGGTATGGGAAGTGAGTTTGCCCGGCAGATTGCCCAAAAGTGTCTGGGACTGGACGAAATATGGCTGGTCGCCAGAAGAAGCAGACCAATGGAAGAGCTTGCAGAGAACTTATCAATAGCAACACGTATTTTTGCCATGGATCTGACAAATCCGGGGAGTTATGAATCACTTAGAACGGCACTACAGGAGCATAATCCGCGTGTCAGAATTTTGGTAGGCTGTGCCGGCTATGGAAAGGTCGGTGCTTTTACCGCATCATCAGAGGCTGATCTGCTCGGTATGATAGACTTAAACTGTAAGGCGCTCACCAAAATAACGTATCTGATTTTGCCTTATATGCCAAAGCGAAGCTATCTGATTCAGCTTGCTTCTTCCGCTGCATTTTTGCCTCAGCCCGGATTTGATGTTTACGCTGCAAGCAAATCGTACGTGCTTTCTTTTACCAGAGCATTGCGCGAGGAACTGCGCCACAGACAAATCCATGTGACAGCGGTCTGCCCCGGACCGGTAGACACCCCGTTTTTTGATATTGCGGAAGAAAATGGGGAGGCATTTTTCTTTAAAAAAATATTTATGGCATCCAAAGAAAAGGTAGTGCGAAAAGCGTTACGGGATGCTTTCCATGGCAAGGATCTTTCCGTTTATGGCATCCCTATGAAAATCATGCATATCGGATGCAAGCTTTTGCCGCAAAAATGGATATTATACTGCTATGAAGCCTTTATGAAAATCCGTTCGTAAGCCGGGCAGGACTGAAAAGCTGTTTAGAACAACTTGAATAGAAAAGAGTGATGTGTATCATGAAAAACAAAAAAATAACAAAAGGATCCTTCGGCTATATTTCTTATTGTAAAAAACGGGAAATTCTGAAGACAGCACTGTTGTTTCTGATTCCGTTATCATTGTTTGCTGCGGGATGGATCACGACAAAGTCAAGACTCAATGTCCTGACAATTGTCGCAGTGCTCGGTATGCTGCCGGCCAGTAAGAGTGCCGTGCTGATGATCATGTATCTGAAGGGACATGGTATCTCTCGGGAAGAGCATGACCTCTATGCCCCGCTTATGGAGGGCATGACAGGTTCCTTTGATCTTATTTTTACGACATATGAAAAGACATATGAAATTCCGGCGCTTGTGATTCGCTGCGGCAATATTGTCGGAATCAGTGCCGGTGCGTATGAGACGATTCGAGACCTTGAAAAGCATATCGAACACAGTGTCCGGCAGGAGGGTTACAGCGTCTGTGTAAAGTTTTTTGACAAAAAAGAAGCATATATGCAAAGACTTGGCAGTCTCGCAAAATTGGAAGAATCAGAAGCGGATGTTGCTGCGGATCTGGCGATCAGACAGGTATTATTTGACATTTCCCTCTAAGCCGGAGGTAGTTATATGAGAGAGTTTATCATTACTGACGCACAGGCGGGGCAGAAGGCGATCAAATATTGCCAAAAGGTACTTCCGCAATCGCAGCCTTCCTTCCTGCACAAGATGATGCGAAAAAAAAATATCACCAGAAACGGAAAAAAAGTAGAAGGCAATGATGTGCTATGCGCGGGAGACCGGATCAGATTTTATTTTTCCGATGAGACATTTGACAAGTTTGCTGCTTCTCATGAAAAAATGAAAATGTCTTCAAATGCAAATGCACAGGACAGGATCAAATTTGCATCGCATGGACTGTCCAAAGATCGCATTCTCTATGAGGATGATGATATTTTGTTGTATAACAAACCGGCTGGGATGTTGTCTCAAAAAGCTGAGCAGCGGGATGTTTCCCTGAATGAGTATTTTTTGCAGTATCTGTCAGACACAGGGCAGCTTGAGACGGACGGTCTTGCTGTGCTGAAGCCTTCCATCTGTAACAGACTGGACAGAAATACATCGGGTATTGTGATCTGTGGAAAGAGCTATCAGGGTCTTTCTGTCATGAATGGGCTTTTAAAGGATCGTTCGCTTCGCAAATACTATCAATGTATTGTCGTAGGAGATCTTAAGCAGCACATTCTGATAAAAGGCTATCTGAAAAAAGATGAAACAACCAATAAGGTGCAGATCACGGACCGGCCCGGACCCGGGGCATCCTATATTGAAACAGAGATAGCGCCGCTTCGCACCGGAGCGCAATTTTCTCTTTTGGAAATCCACCTGATTACAGGGAAAACGCACCAGATCAGAGCGCATTTAGCTTATCTTGGACATCCGATTGTGGGTGATTACAAATACGGAGACAAAGTCATAAATGAGCGTTTGAAAAAAAACTTTGGACTATCGCATCAGCTTTTGCACGCATACCGGATTGTATTTCCGGATCAGATGGAAACGCTTATGCAGCTTTCCGGGAAAGAATTCAGGGCACCTGTTCCGGATCTCTTTGAGCAGCTTAAGGCACATTTGTAATTGTGACACAAATTACGTTCGTCAGAACAGATAAAGAGGAAAAGATTATGGCAACCTGGGGATCAAGAGGTCTGAGAGGGTCTACTTTTGAAGATCTGATCAACAGAACAAATGAAAAATACAGAGAACACGGACTGGCACTGATTCAGAAAATACCGACACCGATCACACCAATTAACATTGACAAATCGACCAGACATATTACACTTGCATACTTTGACCAGAAGAGTACGGTCGATTACATTGGAGCGGTTCAGGGAATTCCGGTTTGTTTCGATGCAAAAGAATGTGCCGCTGATACGTTTGCGTTGCAAAATATCCATGCACATCAGGTCAGTTTTATGGAGGATTTTGAACGTCAGCAGGGGATTGCATTCTTCCTGATCTATTATACGCACAGGGACTTTATGTATTATTTGCCTTTTCGTCAACTGAAAGTGTTTTGGGATCGCGCACAAAGCGGTGGGCGGAAAAGCTTTCGCATGGATGAGATTGATCCGGAAACATTCCGGCTGCCGAAAAAAAACGGCATATTCGTACCTTATCTGGATATGATACAAAAAGATCTTGCACTGCGGGAGCAGGAAACAGATGATACGGGAGTATCTGATTGACAATTGTGAAAAAGTTGTGTATACTGGCAATAGTTTGTCGTGGTAGCATGGTAACGAATTAGCACTTTAAATTGGTGAAGCGCCTTGAGAAAGTCATCTCAATCAGACTACAGGTTGTCGCATCGTGCAAAGATGATGAACTGTAAGCAAGGAGAAAAAGCTAGAGGAGAAGGAAACATGGATACGAAGTTATTACATACACCGGAAGGCGTGCGCGATATATATGGCGGGGAGCTTGGCAAAAAGCTTGTGGTGCAGGAGAAATTAATGCAGGCGTTTCAGTCTTTTGGATATCAGAAAATCCAGACACCGACATTTGAGTTTTTTGATGTGTTCAGTAAAGAGATTGGCACGACAAAGAGCAATGAGCTTTACAAGTTCTTTGACAAAGAGGGAAATACACTGGTTCTCAGACCTGATTTTACACCTTCCATTGCGCGCTGCGCAGCCAAATATTACAGGGAAGAAGAAATTCCGGTGCGTTTTTCTTATGTAGGAAACACGTTTACCAATACAAACAATCTGCAGGGAAAACTGAAGGAAGTGACTCAGACAGGTGTGGAACTGATTGGTTCTGATGTAAAAAGCGGCGATGCGGAGCTGATTCATCTTGCAGTGAAATCACTGAAAGACAGCGGACTAAATGAATTTCAGATCAGTATCGGAGAGATTGAGTTCTTTAAGGGGTTGTGTGAGGAAGCCGGATTATCCGAAGAACTTGCAGCGCAGGTGCGTGATCTGATCTCTGAAAAGAATTATTTCGGAATTGAGGAGCTCATGGTTTCTTCCGGGATAGAACGGGAAAGAGCAGATAAGTTTTTGAAAGTGACGGAACTTTTCGGCAGTGTGGATTGTCTGGAAGAAGCCAAAAAGCTTGTTGGAAATGATCGCAGCAAGAAGGCTGTCAAGCGCTTACAGTCACTTTATGAAACATTATCCTCTTTTGGTGATGAAAAATTCATTTCATTTGACCTTGGTATGGTCAGCAAATATAATTATTATACAGGTATTATTTTTAAAGCATATACCTATGGTGTCGGGGATGCCATCCTGAAAGGAGGCCGTTATGACCGGTTGCTATCTTACTACGGAAAGGATTCTTCGGCAGTTGGTTTTGCCATCGTAGTGGATGATCTGATGGCTGCACTGCACAGTCAGAAGCTGGAACCGGCGCGCCCGCCTTATATTTCTTATCTGCTGTATGATGAACCTGTCTATGCACAGGCCATGAAGCTGGCAGATTACATGCGTCAGATTGGAAAATGTGTGGCATGCACGAAGTTTTCTCACGCAAAGACAATAGATGATTATGTTGGGTTCGGTTATCATAATATGGTTTCGAACCTCTATCATCTGACAGCTGAGGAAAAGGTACTCACCTATGATCTGACAGATGACAGCGGTGATGCACTTCCGGTAGATAATACAGATTTAAAGGAGTTTATGCGATGAGTGAAGAAATGCGTTATTTAACGTTTGCCTTAGGAAAGGGACGTCTCGCCAAGCAGACACTTTCTCTTCTTGAGGAAATTGGAATTACATGCGAGGAAATGAAGGATAAGGATTCACGCAAACTCATTTTTGTCAATGAAGAATTAAAGCTTCGCTTTTTCCTTGCAAAAGGGCCGGATGTCCCAACCTATGTGGAGTATGGGGCGGCTGATATCGGTGTTGTCGGGAAAGACACTTTGCTGGAAGAACAAAAAAGAGCCTATGAAGTACTTGACCTCGGCTTTGGAAAATGCCGTATGTGTGTCTGCGGACCGGCAAGTGCCAAAGAGCTTTTGCAGCATCATGAGATGATTCGGGTGGCAAGTAAATATCCTAATATTGCAAAGGACTATTTCTATAATCAGAAGCATCAGACGGTTGATATCATCAAATTAAACGGTTCCGTAGAACTCGGTCCGATTGTCGGGCTTTCCGATGTCATAGTCGATATTGTGGAAACCGGTTCTACGCTGAAGGAAAACGGACTGGAAGTACTGGAAGAGATATGCCCGCTGTCAGCCCGCATGATCGTCAATCAGGTCAGCATGAAAATGGAAGCAGACCGCATCAAAAAATTAATAGCACAGATAAAGGAGCGTTTGGCATGAGAATCATAAAGCTTACACAGGAGAGCAAAAAAAGTCTGCTTGCAGATTTGTTAAAGAGAAGTCCGAATCACTACGGACAATATGAAAAGACCGTACAGGAGATTATCGCCAGAGTACGCGAAGAGGGCGATGCGGCGCTTTTTGATCTGGCGCATCAGTTTGATCATAATCAGATCGGTGCATCTGATTTTCGCGTGACGGAAGAAGAAATACAGGATGCATATTCGCTGATTGATCCTGCGTTTATCGAAGTGATGGAAAAGGCAGCTGCCAATATCAGAGCTTATCACAGCAAACAGCTTCGCGCAAGCTGGATTGACACAAAACCGGACGGAAGTATCTTAGGACAGAAGATAACACCTCTTGACAGCGTTGGAGTGTATGTACCGGGAGGAAAGGCCGTGTATCCTTCTTCGACACTGATGACAGTCATCCCTGCAAAGGTTGCAGGCGTAACAAAGATTGTGATGACAACACCTGCCGGAAGCGATGGCAAAGTCAATCCGGGGACACTTGTTGCAGCCCGTATTGCGGGCGTGGATGAAATCTATAAGACAGGCGGCGCACAGGCAATTGCAGCACTTGCTTTTGGTACGCAGTCAGTTCCGAAGGTGGATAAAATTGTCGGACCGGGCAATATATTTGTTGCGCTTGCCAAAAAAGCAGTGTATGGTTATGTGAGCATTGATTCCATTGCCGGTCCAAGTGAAATTTTAGTTCTTGCCGATGAGTCGGCAAATGCAAGATATGTTGCTGCCGATCTGTTGTCACAGGCAGAGCATGACGAACTGGCTTCCTCTATTCTGATCACAACATCGGAAAAGCTGGCAGAGGATGTATCTAAGCAGGTAGATGTATTTACACAGCAGCTTGAGCGAAAAGAAATCATTGAAAAGAGTTTGGAAAATTACGGATATATTCTTGTGGCAGAGAATATGGAGGATGCGATAGAGGCAGCCAATGAGATTGCCTCAGAACACATGGAGATTCTGACGGTCAATCCTTACGAAACTATGACAAAGATTCGCCACGCAGGTGCCATGTTCCTGGGGAATTACTCTTCCGAACCTCTCGGAGATTATTTTGCCGGACCGAATCACGTATTGCCGACAAACGGAACCGCCAAATTTTTCTCTCCGTTATCAGTAGACGATTATATCAAAAAGTCAAGTATTATCTCCTATTCGAGAGAGGCGCTTGCCGCCGTACATAAGGATATTGAACTTTTTGCACACAAAGAGGGATTGACGGCACATGAAAACTCGATCAAGGTAAGATTTGAGGAGGAATCCATATGAGCAGAAACAGTACAATAAAGCGAACAACAAAGGAGACAGATATTACTGTCACACTGGCGCTTGACGGCACCGGAAAGAGCAGTATTTCCACCGGAATCGGTTTTTTTGATCATATGCTGGAGGGCTTTGCCAAACACGGCTTATTTGATTTGACGGTAAAAGCAGATGGTGATCTGCAGGTCGATCCACATCATACGGTTGAGGATGTCGGAATTGTACTCGGACAGGCAATCCGCGAAGCACTTGGCGATAAAAACGGAATTTGCCGTTTCGGCTATTTTATCTTGCCGATGGATGAAGCACTTGCGCTTTGTGCTGTCGATCTTGGCGGCAGACCTTATTTTGACATGGATGCGCAGTTTGTGGCAGAGCGAATCGGTACTTTTGAGACGCAGCTTGTACGGGAATTCTTCTATGCAGTCAGTGTAAACGCCATGATGAATCTGCATGTAAGGCTGCTTGCAGGAGAGAATGACCATCATAAAGCGGAAGCCATGTTTAAAGCTTTTGGAAAGGCGCTCGATATGGCCAGCCGCACGGATGAACGTATCACAGGCGTTATGAGTACAAAAGGCACTATCTGATGCTTGGCTATCATGTAAACGTAACAATAAAGGGATAAAACAATGAATGAAAAAGTTTTTGCGGCAGTCATATATTTGAAGGATGGAAAAGCAGTGAAGGATTTTGCGGATTTTTCTGTTGTTGCAGAAGATCCGGTCGGATTGGCAGCATTGTATTGCGAGAGCAATGCTGATACCATTCTGGTCTTTGATCTGTCAGATCAGAAGCAGCAGCACATGGAAGCGACAGGGATCATCAGACACATTTGCGAAAAAGTAGACATTCCGGTCTATGCAGGCGGTTGCATCGAAAGCTTTGAGGATGCTTCCATGCTTTTGGCTGCAGGTTGTGAGAAGGTGATTTTGAATTTCGCAAAAGAGCAGGGTCAGGTACTTCTGCAGCCGCTTGCCGAAGCATTTGGCTCTCAGCATATTGCGGTGACGATTGCAAGCGAGGATAATCTTGTTATCAACCGGGAGAATCTGGAGAAATATGCCGGTGAACTGATTTTGATTGATGAACATGCACTGAAAAAATGCCTCGGAGCATCCCTATTGCCATGTATCGTCTGTCTGCCCGAAATTGCTCTTGATAAGATGTTGATGATTTTGGAAAAACCAAATGTATCCGGCATTTCCGGTAATATTGTGAACCAGAACAGAAAAGAACTTTCTGCACTGAAATCAATATGTATCGAGCGTAGTATTCCGGTTCATGTATTTCAGGCACCCATTCCTTTTTCTGATTTTAAGCTTTTGTCAGATGGTCTGATGCCGGTTGTGGTACAGGATTATCTGACCGGTCAGGTACTGATGGTGGCCTATATGAATGAAGAGGCTTATCTGACGACACTGCGGACACGAAAGATGACGTATTACTCAAGAAGCAGGAAGGAGCTTTGGATCAAAGGACTGACAAGCGGTCATTACCAATATGTAAAGAGTCTTTCCATCGATTGTGATAATGATACGCTTCTGGCAAAAGTCAAACAGGTGGGAGCTGCCTGCCATACCGGCAACTACAGCTGCTTTTATCGTGATATCCTTCCTATGGCGGAAGCAGACCAAAAGGGGTCTGAGTGCAGTCTGAATAAGGAAGCCGGACAAGCTGCCGAAAAAATTGTCGCTCGTACAAAAAGCTTTGTACAGGAGATACAAATGTTACTTGATCAGGATGTATCATCCATATAAGCGCATAGAATCCGTTATTCGGGCATAGAGTAATAAAAAACGGTGATCAGTAATGGATGGAAGAGAACGTCCTGATATGGAAAAACGGCTGCAGGCAGTTGCCTATATGAGGGAAAGTGCGCTACTTGCGCGGGAAAGGTTATCCAGAGCCGGAGAGATACTTGGAAATACAAATGCAGAGTATGATTGTGGGAATGGGGAGGCATATCTGTCAGACTCTTCTCATAAAAAGAATGAGCAGAATAGGGCTGGCATGAAAGCAGCATGGTCGATTGCACTTCGCACCAGCCTTGTCCTGCTCATTTTGCTCTTTTTCATGATGGGAAAGAACGGGGCTGACGGATCAGTGGATGCCATGAAAGAAAAATGTTCCAGCATGATACGTGTGGATTATTCAGAGAATTTATTTGATTTTATACAGGAGATATCATATACTTTTGACTATGAGAAAATTAATGCTTGAGGATGAAATCCTATTAAAAATTGAAAAACCCGCCAGATATATTGGCGGAGAAGTAAACAGTGTAATGAAGGATACGAGCGATGTGGATATTCGTGTCGCCATGTGCTTTCCGGACGTATACGAGATCGGTATGTCACATCTGGGCATTCAGATTTTATATGATATGTTTAACCGGTATCCCGATGTATGGTGTGAGCGCGTGTATTCCCCCTGGGTGGATCTGGATGAAGTGATGCGAAGACGCAACATTCCGCTCTTTACCATGGAATCACAAGATCCGGTTAAGATGTTTGATTTTCTTGCTGTCACGATCCAATACGAGATGTGTTATACCAATATTTTGCAGGTGATTGACCTTTCCGGTATTCCAATCTTTACAAAAGACAGGACGTGGGAGGATCCTATCGTGATCGGAGGAGGCCCATGTACCTATAATCCCGAACCGATTGCAGATTTTTTTGATCTGTTTTATATCGGCGAAGGAGAAACCATGTACCGGGCGCTTTTTGATCTCTATTTAAGCTGCAAAGATGAGGGCGTAAGCCGCCGGGAGTTTTTACATCGCGCCGGCTGCCTGCCGGGGATTTATTGTCCTTCTCTTTATGAGGTCACATATCATGAGGACGGGACCATAAAAAGCTTTGCGCCAATCTATGATGATCTGCCGGCTGTGATTGAAAAAGAGATGGTAACAGACCTTTCCGGCGCAGTTTATCCGGAAAAACCTGTTGTTCCTTTTATTAAGGTCACACAGGATCGTGTCGTACTCGAAATTCAGCGCGGCTGTATCAGAGGCTGCCGATTCTGCCAGGCAGGGCAGTTGTACAGACCGCTTCGGGAAAAAAATGTGGATGTTTTAAAACGATATGCATCAGAGATGCTGAAAAACACCGGACATGAGGAAATCTCGCTTAGTTCCTTAAGCTCAAGTGATTATTCGGCGCTTCCTGAGCTGATTGATTATCTGATCACAGAATGTAATAAAAAGAAAATCAACATTTCTCTGCCTTCTTTGCGTATTGATGCCTTTTCGCTTGATGTCATGAGCAAGGTGCAGGATGTGAAAAAGAGTTCTCTGACATTTGCGCCGGAAGCCGGTACGCAGCGACTGAGAGATGTCATCAACAAAGGATTGACTGAGGAGGTCATCCTGGAAGGCGCCAGAGAAGCCTTCTCCGGTGGCTGGAGCCGCGTAAAGCTTTATTTTATGCTGGGACTGCCTACAGAGACAGATAAAGATATCGAAGGGATCGCCAGGCTGTCAAATGAAATTGCAAAAGTATTCTACGAAACAGTACCCAAGCAGCAAAGACAAGGCAAGGTACAGATTGTGACAAGTACATCGTTCTTTGTGCCAAAGCCATTTACACCATTCCAATGGGCTCCCATGTGCACCAAAGAGGAATTTTTGAGAAAAGCTTATGTCTGCAGAGATGCCATCAAAAGTCAGCACAATCAGAAGAGTATCAAATACAACTGGCACGAGGCAGATGTTTCCGTTTTGGAAGGGGTACTTGCGCGCGGTGACAGAAAGCTTTGCGAAGTCATCTATAAGGTCTATCAAAAAGGCTGTATCTTTGATGCGTGGTCAGAATATTATAAAAATGAGATTTGGATGGAAACCTTTGCGGAATGCGGTATAGATATTGACTTTTATACCACAAGAATACGAAATGAGGATGAAATCTTCCCTTGGGATTTCCTGCATTGCGGTGTGGACAAGTCATTTCTGTTGCGGGAATGGAAAAAGGCCAATGAAGAGACCGTTTCCTTAAATTGTCGTGATGCCTGTCAGGCTTGCGGTGCCATGAAATATCATGTTGGTGTTTGTATGCAGCCAAAGTGTGGTGCTGCAACGCAGAATCAATAAGCTGAAAGACAGAAAAGCAGGAGAACAGACTGATGTATAAACTAAGGATCAAGTTTTCAAAGCATGGTCCGATTGTCTTTATCGGACATTTGGATATCATGCGATATTTTCAAAAGGCAATCAGGAGAGCTGAGGTAGATATTTCGTATTCAACCGGATTCAGCCCGCATCAAATCATGTCCTTTGCCGCACCGCTTGGTGTGGGACTGTGCTCTAATGGGGAATATTTTGATATTGGAGTTGATGCTCTGACAACGGCGCAGCAGGTGAAAGAGACGCTAAATAACCAGATGGTTGAGGGCATTGAGATTCTTTCTGTCAAGAAGCTTCCCGATGATGCCGGGAATGCGATGGCAAGCGTTGCAGCTGCCGGTTATACGATTCATTTCCGGAATGGTCACGAACCGGATTTTGACCTTTTCGGTCAATTAGAAGCGTATTTGGCGCAAGATACCATTTGGGCAATAAAGGAAACCAAGAAAAGTACAAAGACCTTTGATCTCAAGGAGTCTATCTATCAATTGGCATGGAATGAGACCGACCAGACAATATATATGCTTGTCAATGCATCGAGCGGGGGCAATATCAAACCATCTTTTGTCATGGAGAATATCTATGCCTTTTGCGGTCAGACAGCAGGAGAATTTGATTTCCTGATCACGCGGGAGGATACCTATACAAATACCGGTACGGAGGATATGCCTGTCTTTGTACCGCTTGATGCAATCGGAGAGGACTATTAAATGACGGCAGATAAACTGGTTCTGACTACTTATTCAGGGGTAAACGCAGCATTTCTTTTACAGGATTCCAAATTATTGCAAATGCAGGTGGATTGCCCGCAGGATTATCAGATAGGAGATATTTTCATTGGAAAGGTCAAAAATATTGTGCCGTCCATTCGTGCTGCGTTTGTACAGTTTGCAGCCGGACAAATCGGATTTTTGCCACTGTCGGATTGTAAAGAGCGCAGTATCCTGCACCATAGGGATGGACGTCCTCTTTCCTGCGAGGATGAGATTGTGGTACAGATCAAAAAAGAACCTGTCAAAACAAAAGAGGCTACCCTGACAACCGATATTTCATTTCAGTCAGAGCATTTTGTACTGATGCCTTATTCCTGTGGCATCCACTTTTCCAGGAAACTGGATGGAATGCAAAAGCAAAAGCTTACGGAGCAGCTCACTGAGATCATCGCGCAGTTTTTTGGTGAGTATGATATTTTTTCATCGCAATACGGTCTGATCGTACGGACCAATGCGGTATTTGCGCCGTTTCAGCAGCTTTCCATGCAACTTCATGATCTGTTCCATCAGGCAGGAGAAGTGCTTAAGTGTGCCGATAAGCGGACAGTCTTCTCTAAGCTGTATGAACAGGAATCATTCTATGAACATGTACTGTCGAACACCTATCATATCAGTGAACTTTTGATCATAACAGATCAAAAAGATGTATTTGCGAAACTGGAAGAATCCGGATATACCAATATCCGGTTTTATCAGGATGACAGGATTGATCTTTTGCACTTATATGGACTTCATGCGCAGATTGCAGAGAGTGCATCGAAAAAAGTGTGGCTCAAATCCGGCGGCTATCTGATTATAGAACCGACTGAAGCTATGACAGTGATTGATGTCAACAGCGGAAAAGCCATTCGTCGCAAGGAAACGGAATCATTTATTTTGCAGATTAATCTGGAAGCTGCAGGTGAGATTGCCAGACAGCTTCGGCTGCGTAATATCAGTGGTATGATTCTTGTGGATTTTATCAATATGAAAGAAACTGAAAACAAAATTCTGCTTATGGAACGACTGAGAGCGTATTTTGCGGAAGATCCCATTGAGACAGTACTTGTGGATATGACAAAACTCGGTTTGATTGAAATTACGCGTCGCAAGACAACAGCGCCGCTTGCGGATAAGCTTTCTGCGCTTGCAGTACAACCTGCGGAAACACATAAGTGATGCTGACAGGTAAATTGAATCAAATCAGGGGAAAAGTAACGGAAGGAATCAGACAAATATGGAATTGATCGGACTTGAAAAGGTACACGATGGAAAATATCTGAAAAATTATGAGTTAACATACCTCAATAAAGCCGGGCGGGAAAAGAAATATGAGATTGTCAGCAGAAAAGAACTGCGAAGCAGGGAAGATCTCGGCAGGAGAGTCAGCGGCGTTTCGATTGTAGCCTGTAAAGAGGATAAAATGCTGCTCTTAAAAGAGTTTCGCATGGGAATCAACAAGGAAATCTATAATCTGTGTGCGGGTATGCTTGAAGACGGCGAGACAATGGAGGAATGTATCAGACGTGAACTATATGAAGAGACGGGGCTTAGCGCAAAAAAAATCGAGTGTATTCTGCCTCCTTCCTATTCTGCGGTGGCAATATCGGATATCAAGACAAATATTGCATTTGTGGAGGTGGAAGGGGAACTTGCCGATCATACCTCCGAGAATGAAAAGATCCGACCGGCTTTTTATTCGGCCAAGGAGCTTTGGCATATGATACAGACTGAGGAATTTTCATCGCGCAGCCAGCTGGCAGCCTATCATTTTATCATGATGCATGCAAAGCAGGAAAAGGAAGAAACATGATAAAAACACGATCTGTATCATAACGCAAAATAATGACGAAAAATTAGATTTATTTTTGTTGACAATACCGAAAATTAATGCTACACTCATGGAGTATGCCGCATAACGAGGTAGAAGTGTGCCTATGCACCACCGAAGTTAGCGAGTAAATGAAATAGGAGGTGCCCTATGTACGCAATTATTGCAACAGGTGGAAAACAGTACAAGGTTTCTGAAGGCGATGTGATCTATGTGGAAAAGCTCGATGCTGAAGAAGGAAGTGCTGTTACATTTGACCAGGTTCTTGCAGTAAGTGATGCTTCTTTAAAGGTTGGAGGCGATGTTGCTTCTTCTACAGTTACAGGTACAGTTGTAGCACAGGGTAGAGGTAAAAAGGTAATCGTTTACAAGTACAAGAGAAAAACAGGTTATCACAAGAAAAATGGTCATAGACAAGCATACACTAAGGTTAAGATTGATAAGATCAACGCTTAATCATATGCAGGAAAGAAATGACAACCATAACAATTTTGAATGATAAGTCAGGGACACATAAAGGGTTTGAAGTGAGTGGGCATTCGGACTATTCCCGAAGCGGTAGAGATATTGTCTGCGCAGCGGTATCTGTTCTGACCACCAACACGATCAATTCAATCGAGACTTTTACGGAAGATTTTATCTCCTATGAAAGCGATGAGGAGAGCGCGTTTATCAAGCTGATACTCGAGGATGAATCCTCTCATGATGCACAGCTTCTGATTAATTCGATGATCCTTGGTTTGTCAACACTGGCGAAAGCCTATCCAAAGTATGTAAGATTAATAATTGAGGAGGTGTAACAAATGTTAAACTTAAACCTTCAATTCTTCGCTCATAAAAAGGGAGTTGGTTCTACAAAGAACGGTAGAGATTCCGAGTCCAAGAGATTAGGAGCTAAGAGAGCTGACGGACAATTCGTAAAAGCTGGTAATATTTTATACAGACAGCGTGGTACAAAGATTCATCCGGGTGTGAACGTAGGTCGCGGTGGCGATGATACATTATTTGCATTAGTTGATGGTGTACTGAGATTCGAAAGAAAAGGAAGAGACAAAAAGCAGGCTTCCGTTTATCCGGTAGAAGATTAATACGAAATGGCGCGGAGCTTCAAACGATTTGTTTGAAGCTCTTTCTAGTTGCAAGAGGAAGGACACTATGTTTGCAGACAGAGCAAAAATTTATATTAAGAGCGGAAAAGGCGGCGACGGACATGTTTCCTTCCGCCGGGAAAAATATGTGCCGGACGGCGGCCCGGACGGCGGCGACGGCGGTGACGGCGGCAGTGTTTTCTTTGAGATAGACGAAGGTCTCAATACACTGTCAGATTACAGGCATATCCGCAAATATCAGGCAACACCCGGACAGGAAGGCGGCAAGAAAAACTGCCGTGGAAAAAACGGGACTGATATTGTTTTGAAAGTACCGGAAGGGACTGTGATTAAGGAGCTTTCCACAGGAAAAGTCATCGCAGATATGTCAGGTGACAACAGACGTTATATGATCTTAAAGGGCGGCAGAGGTGGCGCAGGCAATCAGCATTATGCAACACCGACCATGCAGGCTCCGAAGTATGCCCAGCCGGGACAGCCTGCACAGGAGCTGGAGCTTTTGCTTGAACTGAAGGTCATTGCAGATGTCGGACTGGTTGGATTTCCAAATGTCGGCAAGTCTACTTTATTGTCGCGTGTGACAAATGCCAGGCCTAAGATTGCAAACTATCACTTTACGACATTAAATCCCAATCTCGGTGTTGTAGACATGGAGAATGGAAACGGCTTTGTCATTGCCGATATTCCGGGGCTCATTGAAGGTGCATCGGAGGGCATTGGTCTCGGGCATGAATTTTTAAGACATATCGAACGGACAAAAGTCATTGTTCATATGGTTGATGCCGCTTCCACGGAAGGTCGTGATCCGATTGCAGACATTCATGCCATCAACAATGAGCTTGCAGCATATAATGAGGAGCTTGTACAAAAACCGCAGATCATCGCCGCCAATAAGATTGATGCAATCTATGGTGATGAAAACGAGGTAATTGATGCGCTGCGAAAGGAATTCGAACCCAAAGGGATCAAAGTGATCCCAATTTCTGCAGTTAGCGGAAAAAATGTGAAAACGCTCCTGTATGAGATCCAGGATATGCTTTCCCATATTGATGACAAGCCTATTGTCTTTGAGCAGGAATATTTCCCGGAGCTTGAAATGACGACTGCCGAAGAACCCTATACGGTCACTTACGATGAAAAAGAAAATGAATATATTGTAGAAGGACCAAAAATTGAGAAAATGCTTGGTTATACCAATCTTGAGTCAGAGAAAGGATTCCGTTTCTTTCAGAATTTTCTGAAAGATCAGGGCATTTTGAAAGAATTGGAAAAGCTGGGTATTCAGGATGGAGATACGGTTCGTATGTATGGTCTTTCTTTTGATTACTATAAATAGTGCACAAAGTGGCAGAAAAAAATCTGTCATTCATGCAGGAATAACAGGAGAAAAATAGTTATGACAAGCAAGCAGAGAGCTTATCTGAAAGGATTGGCAATGAATATCGAACCTATTTTTCAGGTTGGAAAATCGAGTCTGACACCGGAACTGGTAGAAGCGATTGCCGAAGCATTCAACACAAGAGAACTCATTAAAATTTCCGTACTGAAAAATTGTATGGATGATCCCAAAGAAATAGCACAGATGGTTGCAGAGAGAACACGCTCGCAGGTTGTACAGGTAATCGGTAAGAAGATTGTTCTCTATAAAGAATCAAAGGAGCATAAGAAAATTGAACTCCCAAAATAAAAAAATCGGAATCATGGGCGGAACATTCGACCCTATTCACTATGGACATTTATTACTTGCACAGAACGCTATGGAATCGTTTCATCTCGATGATATTTTATTTGTGCCGAGCGGTACACCATGGCTGAAGGAATCCACAAAAGTTCTTTCCAAGAGTAAACGTGTTTCCATGACTGGGATCGCCATTGAGGACAACCCGCGCTTTGCACTTTCCACAATTGAAATTGACAGAGAAGGGAATTCCTACTCTTATGAGACCGTGGAAGAACTGAAAAAGCATAATCCCGGTGTTGATTTCTATTTTATCATGGGTGCTGATTCACTTTTGCAGATTGAGAGCTGGAAGTGTCCGGACAGACTGATGAAGGAATGTACGCTTCTTGTTGCTGTCAGAGATGATTGTGACAGAGAGGGACTTGAAAAACAGATCAGTTACCTGAAGGACCGCTACGAAGCAACGATTGAAATTCTTCCTGCAGACAGAATCGATATTTCTTCCACGAAAATCCGCGAAATGATTATGGAAGGCAGATCAGTGCGTTATATGTTGCCTGATGCCGTCATTGCATTTATCAAAAAAAATCATTTATACGAAAGAAGTGAGACAGTTGAATAATACGCAGGAGATGCTTCTTCTCATAAAGGACTTATCCGGTAAAATGGAAAAAGTCATGGATCATAAAAGATATCAGCACACTTTGAGCGTTGCCGCAACAGCAAGCTGTATGGCAATGCGCTTTCAGACAGACCCGTATCAGGCTTATTTAGCCGGACTTCTGCACGACAACGCAAAATGTATCAATAATGAAAAAAAACTTTCTATTTGCGCCAAAAACAAGCTCTCAGTAAACCCTGCAGAAGAGAAGAATCCGGATCTTCTGCATGCAAAGGTCGGCAGCTTTCTGGCCAAAGAGAAATTCAAGATTGATGATGAGCAGATTCTTTCTGCAATTTTATGGCATACTACAGGAAAACCGGAGATGACCATACTGGAAAAGATTCTTTATATTGCAGA
Source organism: uncultured Lachnospiraceae bacterium (assembly GCA_945949085.1). Lineage (GTDB taxonomy): Bacteria > Bacillota > Clostridia > Lachnospirales > Lachnospiraceae > CAG-194. Next base: position 32,313 of record CAMFDJ010000001.1, read on the forward strand.
CTATATGGAGCCTCTTCGAAAACCCCAAACAAATATGGAACTGGTACGCCGTCTCGCATTTGAAGATCTTGACAGGTGTATGTGTGAGATTTTGTCCGGAACCATACAGTATTTGCAGGATAAAGAGGCAACCATTGATGAGATTACAATGGAGACTTATCAATTTTATAATCGATTATGTAGGGAACAAATGTAGAAAAAAATGAAGGATCTCCACTTGTTTCGATCATAGGAAAGAAAGGAAACTGACAATGGCAAACGAAACTTCAAAGAAAATGGCACTTGCCGCAATTGATGCAATGCAGGATAAAAAGGCAGAGAATATTCAGATCATTGATATAAGTGAGATTTCACCGCTTGCAGATTACTTTTTGATTGCTAACGGTACCAACCGTAATCAGGTACAGGCTATCGCGGATAATGTGGAAGAGCTGCTTGGTCGTCTTGGATATGAAAGAAGACCGGTAGAAGGCTATGACAGTGCAAACTGGATTTTACTGGATTATAAGGATATTATCATTCATATCTTTGATCAGGAAAGCAGAAACTATTATGACTTAGAACGAATCTGGCGCGATGGAAAAGTCGTGACGGAAGAAGACCTGAAGCGGTAAATCCGGAGAATTTTGAATTTTTACAGAATTGCGCAGGCTGTGGGGCAGCGAAGCAATTTATATACATCATAATCATAATGAAAGTGTAGGAAAAACTCGCCAGCAATATGCTGACGAGTTTATTTTTGTCCTTATATACAATATTATCGGCAAAGACGGAATACACCATACACTTTACCAAGAATCTCACAATCATCCAAAATGATTGGATCCATCGTATCATTCTCCGGCTGAAGTCTGATATGACCGTTTTCCTTGTAAAATGTCTTGACCGTAGCGGAATCGTCCACAAGCGCTACAACCGTATCGCCGTTTCTGGCAACATTGGTACGCTCCACAAAAATATGATCTCCGCTGAAGATACCGACATTGATCATGCTGTCGCCCTTTACTTTTAAAACAAAGGACTCGGCATTGGGTGCCATCTCCATTGGAATCGGGAAATATCCTTCTATATTCTGCTGTGCAAGAATCGGCTGACCGGCAGCAACTGTACCGACAATAGGGATTGAGGTCATTTCCTGCCGTACCATTTGGAAGCTGTCATCACAGATTTCAATGGCGCGAGGCTTTGTCGGATCCCTGCGGATATAACCGTTCTTTTCCAGTGTCTCCAAATGTGCATGAACGGAAGAAGTGGACTTTAGATTTACTGCTTCACAGATCTCACGGACAGAAGGCGGATATCCCTTTGCAAGAATCTGATCTTTCATAAAAGCTAAAATTTCGCTCTGCTTTTTTGTAATCTTACCGTAAGCCATATCGCTTCCCCTCCTATAATCAAGGCTTTTGTCCTTTTTCAATATTTTATATAAATTATAACAGATAGATTTGCAAAAAGCAAACATATATTCCGAAATTTTGTTCGATTTTATGCTTGACATTCGAATTTATGTTCGATATAATACGAATATAGCAAACAAATGTTCGTGTCATATGTTCGATTCATGCAGAACATCCATGAGGAGGTTTACAAATGAGAAATGCATATTCCCGTTTAGATTCTTATGTTAGCAGAACAAATCAGTTAGTCAGAAAGTCCAGACAGAGCAGACAAAAGAGAAGAAAGCAGCAATTGCGCGTCTTGGCAATTACTAGTGTCCTTATGGTTTCAATATTGTGTTCTATTTTTGCAATGCATGCGAATGCCAAGACGGCGGGGCAGGATACACCAATGTATAAGTATTACGCCAGCGTTCAGATCATGAATGGAGACAGTCTTTGGTCAATTGCAGAGAACTATACAGATGGTTCTGTTTCTGAGATCATGGACTGTATCAATGAGATTAAATCCATCAATCACCTCAGTCGCTTTGAGACGATCAAAGCAGGAGAGTTTCTCATTGTACCTTATTACTCAGCCGATATCTTATAATTCCATTACATTCCATTAAAATATCCTGCCGGATTGATTTGCGGCAGGATATTTTTTGAGACGAAAAATATTTCCATTTATGGGAACAATCTGCCTTTTACTCTATTACGGTTCCCGCAATTTCACAGCCTTGGCAGCACGTTTTCTGTTTTCCTCCTGCTGTGCGGCATAATGTTTTCTGGTCGTATTAACGTCCTTGTGGCCAAGCACATCAGCAACCAGATAAATATCGCCGGTTTCCCGGTAGAGGTTTGTGCCGTAAGTGCTGCGGAGCTTATGCGGTGTGATTTTTTTAAGAGAGGTCACCTTGGATGCATATTTTTTCACAAGCTTTTCCACAGCGCGTACAGTAATGCGGCGATTCTGCATGGATAAGAAAAGCGCATCCTCATGTCCCTCGGCCGGAATTTTATGTGTTCTCTGATCCATATAATCAAGGAGCGCATCCTCGACCTCCGGACCAAAATAGACAACCGCCTCATATCCGCCTTTTCGTCTGATCTTGATTCCGCCGTTTTTGAAATCCACATCCTTGATATCGAGTCCGACACATTCAGACACACGGATACCTGTTCCGAGGAGAAGCGTCAGAAGCGCCAGATCGCGTACTTTTGTCACGCGGTGATATCTCTGCTCAGCAGCCGTCAGATCCTCGCCATTTTCGACAAGATCCAAGAGCTGTGCCACCTCATCCGGGTCAAGACGGATGATCTCTTTTTCATGAAGCTTTGGCATGGGTACGAGAGAAGCGACATCCTTTTCAATCAGTTCACTTGTATAAAAATAGTGATAGAAACTGCGTAGAGAAGCAAGTTTTCTGGCCTTTCCGCGTTCGTCATTTCGATATTCCTTATCATCCTTGTAATAAAGCTCCAGATAATCCAGATATTCTTCGATATCCTCCTTGGTCAGCTGATCCAAAAGCGCGAGAGGGTAGTCTGTAATCGGAATGCGGCGCATGGCCGTGTTGCGCTCCTGAATGAACTCAAAGAAAATACGTAGATCCAGTGCATAACCAAGTCTGGTACGCGTAGAAGTTGTGTTTTCAATTCCTCTGAAAAACTGCTTGCAGAACTTTGGCAGCTCTGTTAGGACGGCACGCATCTTTTCAATATTCTGTTTATTGACTTCATCATGATAATTCTGCGATGTAGATGCCATATTCTGTTCCTTTTCTTTTTCTGTCTATACGCTTTATTGTTCTCTTTTTATTGTTATCTACGAGATTTCTATATTCTCTTTTATGTGCTTCATTTCTATATTTGATGAATAGCGCCTTTTTTGTTTGTTCTATTGTGGGTTTTATGAAAGTATAGGAAGTTACCACCGATTTCCCTTATATTCCGGCCATCCAGGCATATTTCCCCTGACAATTGCCGTGAACATTCTTTCCTTGACACCGGGGTTGTCCTTAATCAGCTGATCCAGAAGCTCGCTTGCATATTCCCGTTTGGTATAGCCGTCAACAGGGCAGGGACTTTTGGCAACGGGAAGCTCATATTTGTGCACAAAACCTATCACATCTGCCTCGTTGACATACATGAGCGGACGAATTACCGTCAGATCCATCCGATCCAGATAGGTTCTGGGAGAGAAAGTGTGGAATCTGCCTTCAAAGATTAATGACATCAGCATAGTCTCCACCATATCATCCTTATGATGGGCATATGCAATCTTATTGCATCCAAGACGTTTCATCTCTTCATTCAGCGCGCCTTTTCGCATCTTGGCACAGAGAGAGCAGGGGCTTGTCTCTTTGCGCTGCTCAAATACAATGTCTGCTATATCTGTCTTTACAATGGTATATGGGACCTCTAAATCCTGACAAAGCGCCTTGATGGCATCCAGATTCAGATTTTCAAAACCCAGATCAACCGTAACGGCATATATTTCAAACTTTTTGGGATAAAAACGTTTTAATCCATGCAGGGCATAGAGCAGCGTAAGAGAGTCTTTGCCGCCGGAGATGCCAATCGCAATCTTATCACCCTCTTCAATCATGTCATAATCGTCGACAGCGCGTCTTGTATAGCTTAATAGTTGTTGTAGTTTCATCTTGTTTTTTTCTTGCTTTTCTAACCTTTCATATTGTGCTATAATTTAGCCTACTTAAATTTTAGTGTGCTTTCTTCTTTTTGTAAAGATGAGATGGCACAAAATATATGAGGCATTTATGTATACCAATAAAAATTCGTTTACTCATTTTGGGAAAATATGCTTTCTATCGTTTTTATTTCTGTTTCCGGCATTGCTTTCAGGATGCAGTTTTCAGGATGGAAAGAATGCAATACAGACATCAAAGCGGCAGGATATCGCTACTGTACATACCTTTCAGGAACAGCTTTATGCCAAGCTTGATGACACAAACGGCAGATATTGTTCCTTATTTCTCGATGAGGATATTCCATACTGCCTGCAATGCTATACAAAAGAATCGGAAGAGCAGACGCAGACGATTTATCAGATTATAAAGCCTCCGACTGACAAGAACACCATTCAAACCAAGTTTACAAGTGCGTTGCAGCTTTGTCAGGAAAAAGAGCCGGCATTACAAAATCCTGATATATCCTTTAAGGCGCAATGTCCCGGCGATGGCTATTTATATCTGATCGGAAAAACTACAGATCATATTGTGGAAAAGATATACCGGTTATTTCCGGAAGAAGGTGATTATGAGGAGATTCCGATCCCTGCAATCTTAAAGCGGACAAAAGTGCTTGACATCGCCATCTATCGGGATGGCACCATATATGTGGTTACAAAGGGTGATCTGTATACCTATCAGGAGAAAAGAAAGGGATTTGAATGGGAGAGTTATACTTACTTTTATGAGGGAGAATGCCATTTTGTTCCATCCAACTATTATTACTATTATCTTTCTAAAGGAAAGGTTTATCGAACATACCGTTATTCCAATTATCAATATTTGAGTTATATACAAAATGATCGTCTGACAGATGTAAATGCCCCCGCCTGTGTGGACGAGGATGACAGAATCTATATTGCAGACAGCTGCGGAATCATGAGCTATCTGCCGCAGGGGACGCTTTGGGAGCTTTTGGTATCATCAACGAGTTGTGAAGGTTTCTCCGGAGAGGATCGGACGCCTTTAGGGCTGTGCAGAACACAGAATGGCAATTTTTATATGGCAGTGGAAGATAAAAAGAACAGGCAGGTGTTAATTTATGCGTATACTGATGATCGAAGATGACAAAAGGCTGTGTGATGCTGTGTGTATGCAGCTGAGAATGGAAGGATATGAAACAGATGCATGCCATAGCGGAGCAGATGCGGATTATTATCTGGAACATGCAATCTATGATCTGATTTTATTAGATAGGATGTTACCAGGCAAGGATGGCATCACCTTACTTCGCCGGATACGCCAAAAAGGGATTTCTGTTCCTGTAATACTGGTGACAGCACTCGGAGAACTGCAGGATAAGATTGAAGGGCTTGATGCCGGAGCTGATGACTATTTGGCCAAACCTTATTCTGTTGAGGAATTAAAAGCCAGGATCAGGGCCCTTCAGAGACGACCACATCAGTTTTCACATTCGCAGCTGCTTTGTATTGCAGATGTATCGCTTGACGAGAACCAGATGCTTCTTAGCAGAGGAGAGCAGACCTGTAGTCTGAGTAAAAAGGAATCCAGCCTGCTTGCCTATTTTATGCAAAATTATAATCAGATTTTGTCAAGAGAACAGATCCTTGCAAAGGTATGGGGGGCCGAGCATTTTGTGGAAAACTCAAATGTGGACACCTATGTTCACTTTATTCGCCGCAGACTGCAGACTGTCGGTAGTAGCCTGCAGATTAAAAGCGTTCACGGTGTAGGCTATAAAATGATTGGAGAGTAGGGATGAATGCATCTGATTTAAAAACGCTGCAGAGGAAAATATCGCTGTCCTATATGCTGACTTCCTGCACACTTCTTCTCATCGTGTTGTTGACAGTAGGTGTGTTGTTATACCAGAATCTGATCCAAAATACCAAGCGCACTATCCGTTATGATCTGTCACGCTATGTAGAACAGCTTTCCGCTGAGCATTGGATCGATCATACCTTTTTTGGCAAAGAAGAAGTGGAAAATGATTATGTCATCTATATTCTGGATTGCAATAAGCAGACACTTTTTCAAGGTTCTCTTTTAGATCCTAAGGAGCGTGCTTTGCTTTGGTCAGAAATAGAAGAGAATGAGATCACGTTCTCACAGAGTACCTCCATAAACCTGTTGTCCCGTTTTTTTTATGTGTTTCGACATGAATCAGAGGATGGCTTGATTCAATGCTATATTTGTAAAGATCTGAAAACCGTCAGAGAAACTCTGATTCTCTATCTGTTGATTCTTGGGATTGGTTTTATCATTGGCTGCATTTTACTTTATTTTGCGAGCCTGCGTATGGCAATGGGCTCAGTCAAACCGATCCGGGAAAACATGGAAAATCAGATTGCTTTTGTGCATGCTGCATCCCATGAATTAAAATCACCTCTTGCCGTGATTCGGACTAATAATTCTGCCTGCACAGCAGATGCGGAAAATCGCGATAAATATCACAAGATCATTGATGATGAATGTCAGAGGATGGCAAAACTCATTAGCGAGCTTTTATTCGTAGCTTCCGGCAATCAGGGAAGTCGATACATAAAACGAATCCCTGAAAGACCGGATACCATTCTCATTCGGTGTTATGAGGATATGCTGCCACTTGTCAGCAGTGCCGGTATGCCATTATCCATAGATCTCGGTGAGCAGGAATTTGGGAACATTCTGGTCGATAAGGATCGTATTTTACAGGTGCTTCAAACGCTTGTGGGAAATGCAATTGCCTATGGCGCCTCAGAGAAAGGGATACTATTACAGCTGCAAAAGGAAAAAAAGCAGATCAGCTTTATTGTTCGGGATTATGGCAAAGGTATCTCACCACAGCAGGCGGATCATATCTTTGATCGTTTTTACCGCGGCAGTGAGGATCGAAGTGAGAAAGATCATTTTGGACTTGGTTTATCGATTGCCAAACAGCTTACTACTGATATGGGAGGACGGATTTATTTGCAACACTTAAATGAGCCGGGTGCTGCATTTGTTGTTACATTTCGCGAAATATAAGATTTTGTCATACAATTTTATCATTTAAAGAATTCTTTAAGAAATCTCTGTTATGATGCTTTTATAACAGAGATTTTGTTATTTAGAGAGGTTAGGCAGATGAAGCAATTAAATGGAAAAATATATAAAATACAGATGTTACTGGTTTGTGGCATGATTCTCTCTCTATTTTCCGGTTGTGGTTTTAGGGGAAAAGAAGAGGTGTATTATCCAAAACCAAAGCTCAATCAATTGGCATCTCAAAGCGAAGAATTAGTAACAGTCGTCATGCGCGGTGACCTGACGGAAGAAAAGACCTTAACTGTATTTGCAAAGCCATTGGCACAGTCTAATCTAAGCTTCGCAGTCTCCGGGATCAAGTATGATTCCTTCCTGGTAACAGTTGGCGATAAAGTAACAAAAGGACAGGTTCTTGCCAGACTTGACTGCGAAGAGTATTTGGAAATGAAGGATGCGGCAAAAGCAGAGCTTGAAAGAGTAGAAGCAACTCTTGCAGTACAAAAACCACTATTTGACCAATATGCAATGAGCAAGGCTGACTATGACCGGAAGGTTGCGGATCTTTTGAATGAGCAGCTCGTCCTAAAAAAGCAAATAGAAGAACTCGATCTGCTCCTTGAGGAACGTATGATTTATGCTGATATGGATGGCGTTGTAAAAAGTATCACAGATGTTGAACCATATGATAAATCAGAAGAAGGAAAGACTATGATTACGCTGGTAAGTGGTGAAAAAGTCTTTTCAACAACATCGGCGGATCTGGCCGGATTAGAAGTGGGAAAAACCTATTTTATGAATACAGATGACACTTCAGTAGAAGTTGTTTTAGATTCTGCCGAGGAAGAAAACGGACAATATCGCCTTATGTTTTCTCTGACCGGGTCATCCGGTGATGCTGCCGATATAGGACGAGGTAAAATAAAATATACTTCTTATGAAATGTCAAATGTCCTTTATGTAGATCAAAGTGCAGTATCCAAAGTCGGAGATATTTACTATGTATATTATCTGCAGGATGGCAATCGTCAGGTAAAAGAAGTCAAAGCAGGTCCCATTGTCAATGGATGCTATGTCATGGAAGAAGGCGTGGCAGAAGGAGAAGAATTATTATGCAATTAAAAAGAATCATTTCATTTATCTGCATGCTGGTGCTGTTGACGGGTTGTGGAAATGCCACCTGTCAAACACCGGAGCTTTTAGAACCGGTCAGCGCCCAAAAGGAATACGGAATGGTCAGACAGGGAGATTTGGCCGAGAAGGTTTATTATAACGCATATGTCTATCCCGCGCTTCATTATATCAGTTCTGAAGTTGATGGCCTGATCAAAGAGGTTCCGGGGGCGATCGGCGATCATGTTGCCGAAGGAGAAACACTTATCGTTCTGGATACGGAAGAAATAGATCGTCAGATCATATCTTACTCGCAGCAATTGGAAGAACTGGATGCCTTGTTTGCACTTGATCAGCAGATTGGTGACAAAGAAATACGTTTGGCACAGATCTCATCCTACATAGCCAATCAGGAAAATGCAGCGTTACAGGAGAAAATTGATTCATTAAATAAAAAGATCAAAAAACAGAGGAAGGACAAATCGGTTTCGGAAAACAGAATCGAAAAAAATAAGGACAAAGTCAAGGACTATAAAGAGCAACAAGCTTATCTGAATGAGGAAATAAACGATTATACACATGAAGCAGCGTCCGGCTATTTGAGTCAAAGCTTAAACAACGAGCTTTATGCCATTGATAAAAAGGAATGTGAAGAAAAATTAAAGGAACTGAAAGAAAAGAAGGTACATAACAAAATTGTTTCTCCCTGTGATGGTATCATCACATGCAATAACCTGATTGCAACAACATATACCGGTGGTCTTGATTATGATAAGCGCAATTTGGAAGCACAAATGCCCTTTATGATCATAGCTGATGAAAACAGCAAATATCTGTCTATTCCAGGACTTAAAGAAAAGAAGTTTGATGCTGCAACAATGTCGGCATTTGCTGTTATCAATGGAAAGGAATATCCGCTCACCAAATACGCTTATGATGATCGTATTGAAAAACTAAATCAGAAATTGCAGCAGCAATATTACAATATCCATGAAGATTTAGACATTCGTTTTTCATGCCCGGATGGTATTTTGGACAGCTTATCCGTCGGCGATTTTGTCAGTATTTATTTTGTAGAAAAACAAAAAAAGAATGTGCTTTGTGCGCCAAATGATACTATTTATCATTCACCGGAAGAAACTTACGTCATAAAGCTTGTGGATGGGAAAGAAGAAAAGACAGTCGTTGAAACGGGTATGCATACCTCACACGAAACAGAAATCCTATCCGGTGTCAATCAAGGGGATATTCTGTTATCAAAATCTGTTTTTTTTGAAGCGAATGGAATTCATGAAATGCCACTCACGAAAACAGACTATCTATGGGAAGAAGAAATGAAATCCTTCTTTTTGGCACCATTATATATAAAATATGTATTCAGTAAGGCTCCCGAGGCGCGTTTACAGGAAATCTATGTGGATGACGGAGACGAGGTAAAAAAAGGCGATGTGCTAGCAAAACTGACTTTATATTCCAATCAGTCTTCAATAACGGAGTGCAGTTATAAGCTTCAAACGCTGGAGCAGGATAGAGATGATGCACTTGCGCAGCTTCAGAAACAACAAAATCAGGTGACCGGGGCGCTTTATGAGTTGCCTGATCAGAATAATTCTGCCGCTGATCTGTTAAAAGAACAGATTGCCTATTTTGAATTGCTAAAGCAACAGATTAACGCAAGATATACCTATGAAAGCAGAAGGGTTGAGCAGGAGCTTTCTGAACTGAAAGAGGATAATGAACACGCAGTCATCAAAGCAGAATGCGATGGTATCGTCAAAAATATCCAGAAGCAATCCATTGGTAAAATGGTATATGCGGATACACTTTTGATGCAGATTATCCCGAAAGAGAAATATACAGTCGGCATAATGGAAAGAAAAGCACTTGTATATGGTATGCCGATCACCCTATATGAAAAAGATGCTGCAAATAGTGATCCAATTACAACAACGCTTTGTCGTGCACCTAATGTCTGTTTTCCCTGGGATAGTGCCTATTTCGATTATGCATCTATGAATTACTATGAATACCTATTAGCACTTCCCGGCGATAATCCGCTATCCTCTTTTTCTGATCTGGATAGAGCAGTTGTGCGTACAAGAAACTATCCGGATTCTTATCAGATTACAAAGAAAATGCTATTTGAAGATGATTACGGCAGTTTTGTCTACCTGATGCAGGATGGGAAAAGAATCAAACAATATGTCAATCTGACAGAATTTAATAACGGTGTTGCGGTCATATTAGATGGCATTTCGGCAGATTGTACTGTTTTGGAACGAGAAAAGGAGTAGCGCAAATGATTCGCTTTATTATCGAAAAATTGATGAAGAAAAAATGGATGGTCATAAGCTTATTTATTGGTTGTGTACTCTTTATTTCCATCACAACGCTCAGCCCCATTTATAAGCATGGTGCACTGCAAAAGATGCTGACAGACCGTCTGGAAGCAGAAAGTATAGAGACGCAGCAGTATCCGATGCTGGCGATGGCTCAAAATGAAGTATTCTATTACAAAAAAGAACCGGCAACATGTGTGCAAAAAACAGAGACTGACGCGCAGTCTGAATTGCAAAAGCTTACATTACCATATTTATTCGATGTCATAATCTGTAAAGCAGCTCCGCAAACCTATGCTTCCAATATCAAGAATGCTTCCGATAAAATCTATCAGCTTGGTTTTGCGTATCTTCCCGGTATGGAAGAACATATAAGCATTGTCAGCGGTGAAAAGATGTCAGAGACATATAAAGAGGGCGAACCGATTCGTGTCATTGTTTCGAAGAGTGCGTTTCAAAAGAGCAGACTCACAATAGGTGAACAATTGACCTTTGATCGCTTAAGAGATGAAAACGGTGATAAGCTGATTTTTGAAATTGCAGGTGTATTTGAGCAAGAGGATTTCGAAGATCCATTCTGGGTTGACAGTGCAGAATCTTATGAAAAATATTGTTTTGTATCAAAAGATGTTTTTTATGAGCAGATTTGTCCCGGCATTGCCGTTAATGACCAGGCAGCTGTCATAGACAATACGGTATGGCGCTTATATGATTACGAAAGAATAAAATACGAGGAAAGTAAGAATCTTTTCGATACGATATGTTCCATTGAAAGCGAAAATATAATTTTTCCGTTTCGGGAAGTGCTGGCCGGCTACATTAGGGATAGTCGTAAAGTAGAAACTACCATGCGTATTTTGCAGCTTCCTACAATTTTGCTTATAACGCTATTCATTTACATGGTTGCAGCCAAAATGCTCGCTATGGAACAAAATGAAATTGCAGTTTTAAAATCAAGAGGTGTTTACAGCAGTCAGATTCTAATGACCTATTTGTTGCAATCCTGTGTCATTGCAGGAGCCGCTATGATCTTTGGGTTATTGAATGCCTGCGTGCTGGCTAAACTGGTTGGGTTATCCAATGCATTTATGGAATTTGTGCTCCGCAGAAGTCTAAAAATTGCACTTACAAAAGAAGTATGGAGTTGTCTTTTTTTATCCTTTGCATTTTGTGTATGTGTCATGACAATTCCTGTGATTCCCAAATGCAGGATTACCGTTGTACAACAGAAAAGAATGAGAGGTAACGGTGCAAAAGCAGTATGGAAAAAGTACTATTTTGATGTGATAGGCCTTCTGATTTCCGGTTATTTATTTTACAATTTCCATCATCAGATGGAAAGCATCAAACAACGCGTCAGAAGCGGTGAAAGTGTCGATCCGACATTGTTTTTAGGATCTTCCTTATTTATTTTCAGCGCAAGTCTGTTTTTGACCAGAATGATACCTGTTTTTGTTAGTATGATCTATAAAATCAGAAAAAAGAAATGGGGTATTTCCTCTTATACAGCCTTTTTACAGAGTATCAGAAATCAGGAAAAACAGAGCTTTATGATGATCTTTTTGAGTGCAACTGTTGCACTTGGTATTTTCAATGCAAATACTGCGCGTACGATCAATGTGAATGAAGAAACAAATCTTCGCTATGAGGATGGTGCGGATATCGTTATGAAAGAAGAATTTAAAAGTAATCTTGCGGCGATAAAGTTTGCAATTTCAAAAGGAAATTCTGATCCGGGAGCCATCGTTTATACGCAGCCGGAAGAAATCAAATATCAGAAACTGGATGATTACATTTCAGCATCTGCAAAAGTATATCATTTAGAGGATATTTCCGTAAAGGGGACTTCGGATTTTACAGGAAACGGAAACAGGACAGCTCCTTCCTTTAGTCTGGATAGAGGGTGTGTAACACTCATGGGGATTTCCACAAAAGAATTTGGTGAGACCGCATATTTGCCATCTTATCTTGGAGACCATCATTGGTATGAAGATCTAAATAAAATGGCAGTCAATCCCTACGGCGTACTTGTTTCTTCCAATATGAAAAAGCAATTTGGTCTCCGGGAAGGTGATTGCATTTTATATGACGTATATGACGTGCTTGGACGAAATACAGGCTTTGGCAAGGGTGTCATCGTCGGTTTTGTAGATTATTTTCCGGGCTACATAACGCAGCAATATGCACAAAACGCAGACGGCAGCTATGCATTGCAGGATCACTATTTGATCGTTGCATCGTTCGATCTGATCACCAGCAAATTCGGTATTCAGCCATATGAGAGATGGTATAAAAATAAGAAAACAAATGATTATATCTATTCTTTCTTAGAAGAGGAAAAAATTTGTCTGCAAGCTTTCTCCGATGCTGATAATGATGTTGTACGCATGAAGAACGATCCTGTTTTCCAGGAAACAAACGGACTTCTCACAATCGGATTTCTGGTTTCTCTCCTTGTCTGTGCAGTTGGATTTTTGATTTTCCAGATTATGGGGATGAAGGAAAGAGAACTGAATTTTGGTGTATACAGGGCTATGGGACTTACCTCAGAAGAATTACAACGCATGCTCTTATATGAGCAACTTTTCACAACCTTACCGACCATCCTGGGAGGGATAGGAACAGGTATGATTGCAACAAAGCTGTTTATTCCGTTAATTGATGTCACATACGCCTCAGGAACGTCTAAACTGCTTCCGGCAAGAATTATTGTCTCTGTCTTAGACATGTTACAGTTGTCGATGATAGTACTGATTGCATTCTCGCTTTGTATGTGGATTATCGGCCGGATAATAAAGCGTATGCAAATTGCACAGGCTTTAAAACTGGGGGAGGAATAGAAAATGGAACCGATATTAACAGCAAAAGATGTCGTGAAGGTTTATCACAATCTATCCGGCGAACCATTTTATGCAGTAAGTCACGTATCAATGGAAATCGAAAGAAGATCACTTACCATTCTAAGAGGCCGTTCCGGAAGCGGTAAAACGACGATGCTCAATATGATGAGTGCCTTGGATCTGCCTGACAGCGGCACTATTACCTGTGAGGAGATTCAGATTAACGTGCCGGATGAAAAAATCAGGGAACAATTCAGACGCACCACAATCGGTTATATTTTCCAGGCGGTTGCCCTGATTCCAATCATGAATGCATACGAAAATGTGGAATTCTCACTACGCCTATCCGGTTATCAAGGCGATTACAGGGAGAGAGTGGAAGAGTGTCTCACAAAGGTCGGACTAAAAGACCGTATGTATCATATGCCTTATGAGATGTCGGGTGGGGAGCAACAGCGTGTGGCAATTGCCAGAGCCATCGCACATAAACCCAAGCTGATTTTTGCAGACGAACCGACTGCAGAGCTTGATACGCAGACAGCATTGCAGGTCATAAAAGTATTCAAAGATCTCATTGAAAAAGAAGACGTTTCCATTATTATGACAACACATGATGCGGGTTTATTTGATGTCGGAGACGTCTGTTACGAAATGGAGGATGGTCAGATTGTCGGAAAATATGTTACAGGAAGAAACAATGAATCCAAGTGAAATCAGTCCAATTGAAATCGGTCCAAGCGAAAACAATTTAGCAAAAACAAATACAAACGACCATATGCCGGGCGAAATCATGATACAATGCGAAAATCTTGTCAAAATCTATAAGACAAAAGATCTGGAAGTAATGGCGCTGCAAGGATTGGACTTAACAGTAGAACGCGGTGAATTGATGGCCGTAATAGGAAACAGCGGAAGTGGAAAGAGTACTTTTCTTAACATGGTAGGTGGGCTTGACAAACCTTCCGCAGGAAAGCTTATCGTTGATGGTAGAGATTTATTTTCCTTAAAAGAAAAGGAGCTTCAGGATTATAAACAGAACTGTGTCGGATTTGTCTGGCAGAACAACGCCAGAAATTTATTCCCTTACTTAACAGCTCTTCAGAATATAGAATTACCAATGGGATTTGTCAACAAAAAGAAACGAAATCTACGGAAAGACAATGCAAGTGAACACATCACCATATCAGATCATGATTATGCCATGGAACTTTTAGAGCTTGTCGGTCTGGGACACAAGAAAAACGCAAAATTAAGTCAGCTATCCGGCGGAGAGCAACAGAGGATTGCCATTGCAATCGCACTTGCAAACAGACCTAAGCTCCTTCTTGCCGACGAACCGACAGGCGCAGTGGATACCAAAACATCTGCTTATATTCTGGATGTATTCCGTGAGCTGAATAAAGAGAAGAATCTCACAATTTGCATCGTGACTCACGATCGAAACCTTGCCAAAAAGGTAAACCGTGTTGTCAGGATTTGTGACGGTAAAGTCAGCAGTGAAGATATTTTGAAGATAAGCTATAAAGAAAGATTGTCACAGATTGATGATCTGTCAAATACAGTATCTACGCATGAAACATACGCTGTCCTTGACCGCGCCGGACGTTTACAGCTTTCCAAGGATGACCTGGCCGCGATTGGGGTGACAGATCATAAGGTGCGTGTCAAAGTGGAAGATGGCAGGATTATCATTACACCATGATCAGACATGAAATATTCTATAGCTTGAGTTCGTCAGAACATGCTTGAATATATTCTTCTTGTGTCATGTTTTTATGACTTTCCTGTATTGGTAATTTTGCTTTGCGAACTCTTTTTAATCTTTTTGCTTTTGCATTTTTGACTTTTCGCATTATTTTTTTGTCATTCTTGCGATACATTTTTTCTTGTTTGCTCATGAATAATTGATGATATAGTTTTGTACCAACAGGGGTAAAAACCAGAAATAGAATGATTGCAATAAATAATTGTATCGTGTAATCAGATAGAAACATAAAATAGTATCCCCCATTATTTGTTTGTCGTAAAAATGATGTGTGATTGACAATGGTGTAGTGGTGTGTTTGAAAACCAACTATTCGCAAAACGATAGTTTAACGAATAGTTGGCTGCGTAAACCACGATAAAATAACCAACCTTATATTTTTGTTATTCTAAGAAATTGATTATTTGTCTTCTGTATTTTGATTCTGAGACTGAACCGATGTCTGTTTTGGTATCTGTTCATTTTTCTTTTTGCGCTTATGAATCACGATATCTTGTTCCGATTCTTCCGGTGGCAATAACTCAATATATTCGTCACCGCGTATCTCAGACAGATTCAGATAATCGCTTGTACTGGTTGATAAATGTTTTTTTCTGAGAGAACGCTCTGTCAAAGCCCTAACGCCGGCATAAAATACCGCAAAGATCGGCACGCCGACAGCCATACCCAAAATACCCCAGTAGCCACCCAGAACGGTAATCGAGAAAATAACCCAAAAACTGGATAAACCCGTCTTATTGCCTAAAATCTTTGGCCCTAAGAAGTTTCCATCAAACTGTTGTAATACAAGAATGAAAATCACAAAATAAAGTGCCTGTTTGGGATCTACCATTAAAATCAGTAATGCGCTCGGTATTGCACCGATATACGGACCAAAAAACGGTATAATATTTGTCACACCGACAATAACGCTGATCAGCATGGTGTATGGTAATTGAATCAATGTCATACCAATAAAACAGATCAGTCCAATAATCAGTGAATCAGTCAGCTTTCCATTGATATAACCGCCAAATGTACGATTTACAAATCGGATATTTCTGATCACTTCATTCGCATTTGATTTATTGAATATCGCGTAGATCATTTTTTTACACTGACCGGCAAAAATTTCTTTGCTGAATAACACATAGACAGAAATAATCAAGCCTATGATAAAATTCCATAAGATTTTCAAGAAACCAACAACACTTGAAAATACAGTGCCGGATAGCTTTGAAAGAAATTCGTTGATCTGCGGCAATACTTTACTGTTCAAAAAACCTTCTACTTCCGATGAATATTGATTTAGCATCGAAGTCACTGTATCCTCCAGATCAGGGTTCTTTTCCAACAGATTCGTAAAAAATTTTTCCAAATTATTGACATATTGCGGAAATTGAACCGCTATGTTTTGAATACTGAAGATCAGCTGCGGAATGACCATTGCAAAAAACAGGTATACGATAAACAAAATCAGTGCAACTGTAATGATGACAGATAAAAGACGGATTTTCTTTTTTCTCTTTACAGTAATATCTTTCTTTCGTTTTTCAAAAAGAGGGATAAAAATATTACGTTCCAGATAATTCACAATCGGAGTCATCAGATAGGCAAGAACCAATCCGTATATGATTGGCATGCTGATTGTAATGGCATTATGAAAGGCGGATTTGATCTTTACGGAATGAAACAGCATATAATAAAATAAAATAGAGGCAGCAATCACAAGAAATGCTGTAATGCCCCAGTATAAATATTTTTTATCCCATCTGAATTTCATATGTCTTTCCGGTCCTCTCTCAATCCAAAACATGCATACTACAAGTTTATATTTTTGTGAATTTGATACTATCTTCTATCTATTACTCACTGCACTTTTATTCATCTGCTTTATTCATTTATTTTCTGCCTTCTTCAACTGCTTCAATATATTGTTTCAGAAAAGCTACTGTTCCATCCACGCCCAGAATGCTACTGTTGACACTTAAGTCATATGATTCACTATACCCCCATTTCTTGGAGGAATAGTAATTATAATAACTGGCTCTCTGTTTGTCTTTTTTCACAATCATGTCTTTTGCCTTGGCTTCCGACACATTATATTTATCCATAATACGCTTCACCTTACACGGCATATCCCCATGGATAAAAATGTTAACGCAATTGCTGTAATCCATCAGTGCGTAATCCGCACAGCGTCCGACAATGACACATGGACCTTCATCCGCAATCTTCTTAATGGCATTAAACTGCGCCAGAAAAACTTTCTGGCTGATTGGCATATCGATTAATCCTGTTGCATTATACCCAAAGGAATAAGTATCCATAACCAGGTTATACAAAAAACTGTTCGTAGGTCTTTCATCATGTGAAAGGATCAGTTCCTCACAAAAACCGCTTTCCTTGGCAGTTCGCGTCAAAAGATCTTTGTCATAAATCGGAATTCCATACTCTTTGGCAAGCTTGGCACCGATTTCCAATCCGGCAGAACCATACTGTCTTCCAATCGTAATAATTGTGTTCATAAGACCACTCTCCTTTTGAATCATTATTATTCCATTTGATAAGGACTATTTCTGTCCTACTTTGCAATAGTGAATTGAAATTTGGATTTATCATCATCCAGATAGTCGATTGCGAAATAAAAGGTGTTGCCATCCTCATACATTAAATCATTCTTGTCAATCAGAACACGATATGTCGTCTGCATTCCGGCCGGAAGATAAACTCCCTCGTGTGCTCCGCCCCATCCATCAGCTTCTTCATATGGGAGATGTAGCCTGCAGATTGCAACCAGATTGCCATCTTCATTCGTGATATGTACTCCATTTTCATAATTGTGCATTGTAGATGGATTTTGAACAGTCACATCATATGTATAAAAATCAGATGATGTGACTGACTTTTCGTCCATGCAGACAGCATTTACAATCTGCGAGAATTCACTTGAAATCCGGGAAACTGCCACTTCATCACTAGTATAAATCTCAAGACCAATGATCTCGGCAACCAGACATATGCATAAAATTCCCGGCAATCGAAATGTTTGAAAAAACCATTTGAAAAATGCAAATATAACATTTTGAAAAAGCGTTTTTACAACCCACATAATATGCAATACCCCTTACTGATCATCTGAAACAAAAGCTTCCCATGCAATTACCTCATCCGGCATACGCTGGTCATCGACATACTGATAGGTATATAACAGAAAACGGATTTGATCGAAGCCATCGGGAACCAAATAAATAAGCCGTCCTTGTTCCTCATCCAAACAATCTCCAACCAAATACTCCTGCTGCAATTGCTCATAATCCAAACCGACTTCTTCCGCCAGACTATATTCATTGAGTGGTTGCAGATAATATGTCTGATCCAGACAAAGAAATACATCCGGTTTATAGGGGCAATACGCATCTTCTGTCCAGTTCATCTCGTAGGTAAGTGATAGCAGTCGATATCCTGCAGGCAGAACACTGTCCCACTTGTGAAAATAAGAACAACCCGTCAGTTTAAGCGTTCCACAGTGCAGTGAAATGGGCTCCTTCATATCCATGACTGTCGGTTCAAGCAGTCCAATCTGTTTCTGTTCTGCAACCTTTTGCTTTTTCAAGGTTGTGCTGCCCACGTAATATATGGCTACTACGATCATGCAGACAATGAGAATCACAGAAATGAAACGCTCTTTTCGTGTTTTGTTATTATCGAGATTGGAATCATATTTTGCAGCATCGTGCAAAATATGATCATGTTTTTCGGTTTGATACGTATTGTATGGATTATCCTGATTGATCCTGGAATGATATCTGCCACAGTTATCGCAGACACCTTCATTTTTTTCATAATCAAATAATCTGCCACATTTTTCACATTTTATTTTCATGAGCTCATCCAATTTACTCTATTTGTCGTATGTGTTATTGATTCATTGTTGAAAAGCAATCATTTTACGTCAAATTTCACAAATATGATTTCACATATATTTATATTATAGCACATTTTACATAAAGATGCATCATCAGAAATAAAAAAGGCTATCCGGGCAATCTTGCGATAGCCCGGATAGCCTTCCTAAAATCATGATTCCAAAATGCTTTCCTGCATATTTAGATTTAGAACTTACCTGCTGTAGCAGCTTCTTCGATAGAAACGGCTGTAGAAACAGTCATACCAACCATCGGGTTGTTACCTGCACCGATCAGACCCATCATCTCAACGTGAGCCGGTACAGAAGAAGAACCTGCGAACTGTGCATCTGAATGCATACGACCCATGGTATCTGTCATACCGTAAGAAGCAGGACCTGCAGCCATATTATCAGGATGCAGTGTACGTCCTGTACCACCGCCTGAAGCAACTGAGAAGTATTTCTTGCCTGCTTCCAGACGCTCTTTCTTGTAAGTACCTGCAACAGGATGCTGGAAACGTGTCGGGTTTGTAGAGTTACCTGTGATGGAAACGTCTACATTTTCTTTCCACATGATAGCAACACCTTCACAAACGTCATTTGCACCATAGCAGTTAACCTTTGCACGAGGGCTGTTTGCATCTTTTGAGTAGCACTTGCGTGATACTTCTTTGACTGTGTTTGTATAAGGATCATACTCTGTCTCAACAAATGTGAATCCGTTGATACGGGAAATGATCTGTGCAGCGTCTTTACCAAGACCGTTCAGGATAACGCGAAGCGGTTTCTGACGAACTTTGTTAGCTTTCTCTGCGATACCGATAGCACCTTCAGCAGCTGCGAATGATTCGTGACCTGCTAAGAATGCAAAGCACTCTGTATCCTCTTCCAGAAGCATCTTACCGAGGTTACCATGTCCAAGACCTACTTTACGTGTATCAGCTACGGAACCCGGAATACAGAAAGCCTGAAGACCTTCACCGATTGCTGCAGCAGCGTCAGCAGCTTTGCGGCAGTTTTTCTTAATAGCGATTGCAGCACCTACTGTGTATGCCCATTTCGCATTTTCGAAACAGATTGGCTGAATGCCTTCGATCAGTTTGTAAACATCAATTCCGGCAGCCATTGTGATATCTCTACATTCCTCAATTGAATTAATGCCATACTCTTTTAATACAGCAAGAATCTGAGGCTCTCTTCTTTCATATGATTCAAATAAAGCCATGTGTTTTATCCTCCTATTCCTTACTCTTTTCTAGGGTCAATGACACGTGCAGCATCCTGTACGCGGCCATACTGACCGGAAGCTTTTTCGTATGCTGTTGCAGCATCATCGCCTGCTTTGATGAAATCCATCATCTTTCCGAAGTTTACATATTTGTAACCGATGATCTCATCATCCTCATCCAATGCTACACCTGTGATATAACCATCTGTAAGTTCAAGGTATCTGGGTCCTTTTGCAAGGGTTCCGTAAGTTGTACCAACCATGGAACGAGCACCTTTACCAAGGTCTTCAAGACCGGCACCGATTGCAAGACCGCCTTCTGAGAAAGCAGACTGTGTACGACCGTAAACGATCTGTAAGAATAACTCTCTCATTGCTGTATTGATTGCATCGCAAACAAGGTCTGTGTTGAGCGCTTCCATAACAGTAAGTCCCGGAAGAATTTCTGCAGCCATAGCAGCGGAATGTGTCATACCGGAGCATCCGATTGTCTCAACCAATGCTTCCTGGATGATACCTTCCTTCACGTTTAAGGATAATTTACAAGCACCCTGCTGAGGTGCACACCAGCCTATACCGTGTGTGTAACCTGAAATATCCTTCACTTCTTTTGATTTTACCCATTTTGCTTCTTCTGGGATTGGAGCACAGCCGTGATGTACGCCCTGTGCAACCGGGCACATTTCTTCCACTTCTTTTGAATAAATCATGTGAAAACTCCTTTCAAAGTTAATCTTATTTTCTCAACAGAATACAACCGAGGTATCCTGCGAAATTCACCTAGGCTATTGTCTCATAATTGCGACAAAAAATCCAGTTTTTTTTCTTATTTTTTACGTGGTGTAAAAAATTATATATGTTATATTGCAGAATACTGCTGCGTATCTTTTTTGAGCTTGATCTTAGGTGTGACTTTCCCCTCACCTTTATAAATGACATTTTCGTTGATCATACCTCTGACATTGCAGAGTGGATAAATGCTGACATTTCTGCCGATGATCGTACCGGGATTCAGTACCGTATTGCAGCCGATCTGGGAGTAATCTCCGACGACTGCACCGAATTTGCGCAGCTTGGTATCCATTTTGCCGAGTGAGAAATTCACGACAACGTTGGATTTGTCATTCTTGACATTGGAAGTAATGGCACCTGCCCCCAGATGAGATTTATATCCTAAGATGCTGTCACCTACATAATTGTAATGCGGAATCTGCACTTCGTCAAAAATAATGCTGTTTTTAATCTCTGTGGAATTACCGATCACACAGTTCTTGCCAATGATCGCATTTCCTCTGATATACGCACAATGACGGACCTCTGTGCCGGAATCGATGATACAAGGACCTGTAATAGAAGCTGTCGGTGCGATTTTAGCAGATTTGGAAATCCATACATTTTCACCTACTTTTTCAAAAACTTCTTCCGGAAGACTCGGTCCGAGTGCTTCAATAAATACCGCAATGCTTGGCAGAATCTCCCATGGATTCTGAACCGATTCTGATTCAAACATGTACTTTGCGATTGTGTGCTCCGTGTCAAGAAAATTTGAAACTTTAAAAATCTCCATTTTGACCCCTCCGTTTTTTATATTATTTTTTAATTATGTACCACTTCTGGAACGGCATATTGTCTATGCCTTTTTGTTTTTCTTTTCCGGATAATAGGAACGCGCTGTCTCAAACTTTTGTCGCAACAGCTGCCCCTGTGCAGTTTGCTTGACATAATCAGTCCGTCTTCTGACAAAGCCTTCCAGTTTTTCCATGTACTCTTCGCAGGTAATGCTTCCGTCAGCCACTCCTGTGAGACCTTTTTCCCAGCTTGCGGTAAGCTTCGGATCAAGGAGCGGTCTGATACTCACATCTACCACATCATAAATACTCTCTCCCAGCAGAGTTGGTGTGATGATCTGTGTTTTTTTATTGAGCGAAAGATAATTATTATGAAACAGCTTTTTCAAAATCTCCGCGCGTGTCGCCGAAGTGCCGATACCACTTCCTTTGATCTGTGCCCGAAGTTCTTCATCCTCGATCAGCTGTCCTGCATTTTCCATTGCAAGTATCATGGAACCGGAATTATAACGTTTGGGCGGCGATGTTTCTCCTTCTTTTATGAAAAAATCCTTTGCTTCGATTATATCATTTTTTTTCAGAGAAGAAAGCATATTCATGAAATTCTCATCACAAACATTTTCGTCCTGACTGGGATCGCCTTCTTCCCCTTCAGATTTTTCTTCTTTATCCGGTTCTTTTTTGCCGGAGAAGCTGTAGCGCATCAGTTCAAGATATCCTGCCGTTGACAACACTTTAAAATTGGCAAAGAAAGATTCTGACTCTTTTTGCAGCGTAAGTCCGACCTTTTGATACTGTGCCGACGGACAAAAGATACTTAAAAATCGCCTTACAATCACTTCATATACTTTTGCACTGACCGGCGAGAGTGAACCAAATGCCGAAAGTCCCTGTCCTGTCGGAATGATAGCATAGTGATCTGTAATCTGCTTATCATTGACATATTTTGTCTTTGCAAGCTTTTCATAGGTTTTCTTTTCCAAAATATATCTGACATAAGGTCCTACATTCATAAAAGAGGAAAGACCCTGAATATTCTTATGGATTTCCTTGGCAACTGCTGTCGACAGGACACGTGCGTCCGTTCTCGGATAGGTTGTCAATTTCTTTTCATAGAGTTCCTGTGCAATCTGGAGTGTCTGATCCGGGCTGATTTTAAACAGTTTCGCACACTCATTTTGCAATTCGGCAAGATTGAACAGAAGCGGTGGATTTTTCACTTCTTTCTTGCGCTCTATATTTTTTACTGTCATATGAAGCGGCTTGTTTGCTTTCAAAGAATCAATCAGCGCCAAAGCGCTCTCTTTTTCCTTAAAACCATTCTCTTTATATAAAAGCGGTGATTCAAAATAAGAAGAACCTTTGACTGCCTTCCATTCAGCTTCGATCTCTTTTCCGGCGACAACAGACTTTGCCAGGACTCTGTAAAATGGTGTTTTGACAAAATTTCGTATCTCTCTTTCCCTTCCAACGACCATACCCAACACACAGGTCATGACACGTCCCACAGAGATGACCACATTTTTCTCCTGCCCGAGAAAGCTTTGAAGCTGTCTTCCGTATTTCAGCGTCAGAACACGTGAAAAATTAATGCCCATCAGATAATCTTCTTTGGCACGCAGATATGCGGCATCACAAAGATGATCATAAGCAGACAGATCCTT
Organism: uncultured Lachnospiraceae bacterium; assembly: GCA_945949085.1. Lineage (GTDB taxonomy): Bacteria > Bacillota > Clostridia > Lachnospirales > Lachnospiraceae > CAG-194. The sequence continues at coordinate 55,815 of CAMFDJ010000001.1, forward strand.
TGCCTCACGAATGCCACGCATAATTTCTTCCTCTGTCTGAGAGTCGATCCAGACACGCCTGCGCTCTTTGCCTGTCACATGAGCCTGCTGTTCTACCAGACGGTAAATATATTCTCCCTCCCGTCCGGAATCGGTACAGACATAGATGACATCAACATCCTCACGGTTTAGGATCTGACTGACAATGGAAAACTGCTTTTTCACGCTGTCAATGACTTCATATTTGTATTCCTGCGGGATAAAGGGAAGTGGCTCAATTCTCCACTTTTTCCATTTTTCATCGTATGCTTCCGGATAGCTCATGGTCACCAGATGACCGACACACCATGTCACGATTGCCTCTTCCGATTCCAGATAGCCATCCCGCGACGACATTCTATAACCAAGTGCCTTGGCAAATTCTTTTGCCACACTGGGCTTTTCTGCAATAAATACTTGTTTCCCCATATTTACAGATCTTTCATTCCTATCAATATCAGACGCTTGTCGGTGCGTGCCGTCAGCATCATTTCTTCATCAAATCCTCCTCCTGAAAACAGATACACCTGCTCCGGAGAAAGTTTAGCGGATTGCAATGCAAAAAGATAATGCTGCCAATCCATTTGTGTGATCACTGTCTTATCAAAATCGGAAAATGCAGCAATAAAAGCATCATCATCAATTTGACCGACAAAGTCAATATTACCGTTTTTTCCTTCGTATAAGCCATGGCGCATATAGGGCGATGTTGTCTGTATCTCATACAACATCATTTCTCTGCAGATTTCGGCAAATCCTTCCCTGCAGAAACTGCGGAGCGTGGGCGCAATCATTGTATCATAAAACTCCTCTGCAGGTAAGAGTTCCAACATGCTTGCATTGGGATATAAATAACGGAACCAGAATCGCATAAAATGATTGGAAATCCGATAGATCCCCTTCTTCTGATTTTCGCGATCCGGCGTATCAAACGAAAAAACCTTAGTCACTGCTTCTATTGCAATCAGATTTTTCAGGTATACACTGATTTTTGCGCGTGAAAAACCGGTAATATGATAGAGGTCATTCAATTTGCAGTAGCCTTGTGAAAGAGCTGACAAAATTGCTTCATATACGGCCGGTTCCCGAAACTGCTCCCTGACCGGTCGCATACCTTCTTCACGCAGGACACACCCTTGCGAAAGAATATAGCGACAGATATTTTCCTTTGCGGTAAGCGTCTTGTCAAAACAATTCCAAAATCTTGGGACTCCTCCCAAAATACTGTATACAATGACACATTCTTCTGCAGAGTAATTTGGAAAATAGCAACGTAAATCGGAAAATTTTAATTCTCGCACCTTTAAAAACCCGGATATTGCCAATGCTGCTTTTCCGATATGTGCAACCAGATCATTTTCCACAAAATCAATATCGCTGCTGCAAAGCAGAATGAGGATGCCTCTCTGCTGTAAATTTTGCATGAAAGTGATCAAAGATGGCATAAACGAAGTATCTCCCTTTACCATCTGTTCAAAATTTTCAAGAACCAGAACTTTTTTCTGACCGGTTAAAACAGGAAGTTTCTCCCAAAAAGAATCATATCCGGTTGCAAGGCTGCCGATGTCTATGCCATACGCTTCAAAAGTATTTACCAGTAATACGAGCTGTCTGTATGTATCCGTTTCTCTTGCCTGATAATAAAAGACATCCTTATCCTCAAAAAAGGCTTTTAAGAGCGTAGTCTTTCCCACACCTCTGCGTCCGTAGACCACGATCATCCGGCTGCCGGCTTTCTCATAAGCGGTATTCAGATATTCCAGTTCCTTTTCTCTGCCAAGCATCATACCTTAACACGCTTTCCCGTTATTCCGCTGCAAAAGAAACTCAATTTCTTTTGCAGGCATTGGTTTTCCAAGTAAAAATCCCTGAATATTGTCACAATTGATTGCCTGCAGATATTTCAGCTGTTCGATTGTTTCCACACCTTCCGCTACCGTCTCGCAGCCAAGCTTTTTCACCATGGCTACAATCGCTTCCGTAATCACTCTTGTGGAAGAATCACAGATGACAGTATCGATAAAGGATTTATCAATTTTTAAAGTATCAATCGGAAGACCTTTCAGATATGACAGGGAAGAATAGCCTGTACCAAAGTCATCCAATGAAATCTTAATGCCATATTCCTTTAAAATATTCAATTTTTCTACAACAGCTTCCTGGTCATCGATCAGAACCGTTTCTGTAATTTCAAGTTCCACTGTCTCCGGGTCAATGTCATACTTCTCAATCAGCATCAGCAGATTCTGTACAAAATCTGCCTTTTTATATTGAATTGCAGAAATATTGATGGACATGATAAGCTTATTGGGGAACTCCTGATTCCAGGATGCCAGCGTCCGAAGTGCTTCATCCATGACCCAGTTCCCAATCTGCACAATCAGGCCGTCTTTTTCTGCAAGCGGAATAAATACGGCAGGACTGACAAATTTGCCATCACTTCCGCGCCATCTGATCAAAGCCTCCACGCCTCTCATTTCTCTTGTGACCGCGTCATACTGCGGCTGATAATACAACTCGAAATCATGATCATCGATCGCTGTCTTAAGTTGTTTTTCCATTCTGATATTTTCCATAAAATCAGTAAGCATCGGTGCTTCAAAATACTGAATGGAATTTTTATTGAATTCTTTTTCATGAGACAGAACAATCTCAGCCATATTGATCAGTTCAAGTGAATTCTTGGCTGATTCGGGATATCTGGATACGCCGCAGGAAACTGTAATGAAAACTTCACTGTTTCCTGTCAGGCGAAAAGAATTTTCCAGTCTCTGACAGATCTGATCATAGAAATATTCCGTTCCGCGGTCTGCGTAGCTGTTATAGATTGCCATACAATAGACATCATCATTAAAGTGCGATACAATCACATCTTCACTTTGGAAATCGCGTAGAAAAAGACCGAAGGTCTGCAAAAGTTCATCTCCTGCAATCATACCGAGAGAGTCATTGATTTTACGGAAATTATTGATTTTGATAAACAGGATATCAATACAATGCATCTCTGTCTGGGCTTTACGTACCCATTCGCTGAGAAGACGCACAAAATAGTTTCTGTTGAACAATCCGGTCAATGTATCATAATAAGCAAGATACTGCAATTCATCTTTTTGCTCCTTACTTTTTGTAATATCGCGAATCCGAATGATCTTTTCACTCGGTTTTTCTTGCTCATCATAGGTAACTGTAACTTCAAACTCCAGCCATCGCTTCTGACCTGACATCTCACATTCAACAGTCTGAGTTTCTTTACCGGTGCGATCACAGTTTATGGTCGCTTCTACCCCTTGCTGATAAGGCTCCTTGATATACTCCAATATCTTTTTCAGATCAGAGGAGGATTCCAGTCTGACCGGAAAATACTGTTCCCAGCATCCGAGTGTTTCAAATTTGTCTGCTGCATAATCATAATATAAAAAGGCATTGGAAGATGTTCCGCAGATCATGCGGAACATCTTGTCATTGCCTAATAATTTTTGATTCATCGCAGTTAACAGATCAAGCTGGTAATGCATTTCGTCCATATACTTTACAACTCCCGAATTGTTATTTCCCCAACATTCGACTTATTTTTTCCCTATAAATCCCTTTGCTTTCAATAACTCAGCACAAAGCACAGCCCCTCCTGCTGCACCGCGTACTGTATTGTGTGAAAGACCAACAAATTTATAATCATAAATGCTATCTTCTCTGAGCCGTCCGATTGAAATGCCCATTCCGTTTTCAAAATTCACATCCATGGATACCTGCGGACGATTGTCTTCCTCAAGGTACTGTATAAACTGCTTCGGTGCACTTGGCAGATTAAGTGCCTGCGGTGCTCCGCTGTAAGAAACCAATTTTTCAATCAGCTGTTCTTTGGTAGGTTTCTTTCTGAATTTTACAAAAACAGCAGCTGTATGACCGTTTAAAACAGGAACACGGATACACTGGCATGTGATTTTTGGCTCTGCGGCCTTTACAATTTCACCATTCTCTACTTTACCGAATACACGGAGCGGTTCCTGCTCACTCTTTTCTTCTTCACCACCAATGTACGGAATGATATTACCAACCATTTCCGGCCAGTCTTTGAATGTTTTACCGGCACCGGAAATAGCCTGATAAGTAGTTGCAACTACTTCATACGGTTCAAATTCTCTCCATGCATATAATACAGGTGCATAACTTTGGATTGAGCAATTCGGTTTTACCGCGATAAAACCTCTGGTAGTGCCAAGTCTCTTTTTCTGGGCTGCAATGACATCTGTATGTGCATCATTGATCTCAGGAACGATCATTGGAACATCAGGTGTCCATCTGTGTGCAGAGTTATTGGATACAACAGGTGTTTCTGTCTTTGCGTATTCTTCTTCAATCTTTTTGATTTCTTCTTTTGTCATATCTACTGCGGAAAAAACAAAATCAACCTCTGAAGCAACCTTTTCCACTTCGTTCACATTCATGACAACGATCTTTTTTACTGCTTCCGGCATTGGAGTATCCATTTTCCAACGATCTCCGACTGCCTCTTCATATGTCTTGCCGGCTGAACGGGGACTTGCTGCAATTGTTGTCACCTCAAACCATGGATGATTCTCCAGAAGAGAAATAAATCTCTGCCCAACCATACCGGTTCCGCCTAAAATACCTACTTTTAACTTTTCACTCATTTTTCTTTACTCCTCATTGTACTTTTTATTTGAAGTCTGCTAAAATGCAGGCTTTTTTACTTTGCCAGATATTCCTCACAGAGCGAGATCACCTGTTGCATTGCCTCCGGTCCCGGAGCTCCTATTGTCAAACGTTTTTCCACACAGGTTTTTAAGGAAACAGCGTCATAAATATCAGGCTCAAATACAGGACTGATCTCCTTCAGCTCTTCCATACTCATCTCATGGATTGCCTTGCCTTTTTCAATGCAGGTCAGTACCAGCTTTCCTATGATGCTGTGTGCATCTCTGAACGGCACACCATGGTTGACCAGATAATCAGCAGCGTCTGTGGCGTTTGTAAAACCATTCATGGCACTCTTCTCCATGATTTCTTTATTGAATTTCATGGTGCGCAGCATTCCGGTAAATAATGCGATACAACCTTTTACCGTATCAATGGCATCAAAAGTCAGTTCCTTGTCCTCCTGCATGTCTTTATTATAAGCAAGCGGAATGCCTTTCATTGTTGTCAGAATAGAAACAAGTGCCCCATATACACGTCCGGTCTTGCCTCTGACAAGTTCTGCAATATCAGGATTTTTCTTTTGGGGCATAATGCTGCTTCCGGTAGAATACGCATCGTCAATCTCAACAAATTGATATTCATTGGAATTCCAAATGATGATCTCTTCACTAAAACGACTTAAGTGCATCATAATCGTGGATAATGCCGCCATAAATTCAATGATATAATCTCTGTCTGCAACGGAATCCATACTATTTTGCGTTGGTCCTTCAAATCCAAGAAGAGAAGCCGTATATTCTCTGTCAAGCGGATAGGTCGTACCTGCCAGAGCACCGCTGCCGAGCGGACAATAATTCATACGATTATATATATCAGTCATTCTCTGCCTGTCTCTTTTGAACATTTCAAAATAGGCACCCATATGATGCGCAAGCGTGATTGGCTGCGCCTTCTGCAGATGTGTAAATCCCGGCATGTAAGTCTCAGTATTTGCCTTCATGATATCCAGAATAACCTGCAACAGTTCCTTTAAAAGCGCATCCGTCTTTAATACCTCGCCGCGCGTGTAAAGCCGCATATCCAGTGCCACCTGATCATTTCGACTGCGACCGGTGTGAAGCTTCTTACCGGTATCCCCTATCCGATCGATCAGATTGGCCTCTACAAAGCTGTGGATATCCTCGTACGCATCTGTGATCTGCAAGGTTCCCTGCTCCACATCACTGCGAATCTCAGTCAGTCCCTTCACAATTGCATCTTTTTCTTCTGCTGTCAGTATTTTCTGCTTTTCGAGCATCACAACATGTGCAATGGATCCTTCAATATCCTGCTCAAATAATTTCTGATCAAAGGAAATGGATGCATTGAAATTATATACGAGCTTATCTGTGTCCTTTGTAAAACGGCCACCCCATAACTGTGCCATCTTCGTTTCCTCCAAAATCTATCATCATTTTTATGAAACCTTTATAAAAGCTAAATTAGATAATATCATATTCGGCCTCTTAATTCAAGGAATGCGCACATTTTCCTTTGTCAAAACATAAGATAATAAAAAAAGAATCGGTAAAATGGATAATTATCTGCTAAAATGTGACAATGTCTGTTATGTTTATCATACACTGCAGGGAGAAATACCTGCTATAGATCATTTGAGTTTTGCTGTCAGACAAGGAGAATTTGTTTCCATCGTCGGACCAAGTGGCTGCGGTAAATCGACACTTCTCAATCTGCTCACCGGACTGCTTCGCCCGGAGCAAGGCAGCATCGTCAGATGTGATGAGCGAAGAAATAATGCTGATTTCTATGGTTACATGCTGCAGCAGGATCAATTATTTGAGTGGTATACCATCTGGGAAAATGTCACATTAGGACTTCGTATCAATCATAATCTGACCGATGAAAAACGACAATATATCGAAGCTCTGCTGGAAAAATATCAGCTTCTATCATTCAAAGACAATAAGCCATCTTCACTTTCCGGCGGTATGCGGCAGCGTGCTGCTCTGATCCGGACGCTTGCGATGGAACCTGAATTGCTCATTTTAGACGAGCCGTTCAGTGCACTTGATTATCAAAGCAGACTGAGCGTTGCAGACGACATTGGCCAAATCATTCGTCAGGAAAACAAAACAGCCATTCTTGTCACCCATGATATCGGAGAGGCAATCAGTCTTTCCTCGCGCGTTCTGATTTTGTCAAAACGCCCTGCACATCTGATCAAAGAGGTTTCGCTTCCTTTCCGGGAGCGCAACTTGTCGCCTCTTGCAATCAGACATCAAAAAGACTTTTCCGATTACTTTAATCTCATATGGAAGGAGTTGAATGACTCTCATGTTTCATATACTTCACAAAAAGCCAATGACTTACATGCTTAAAAGCTGTGATACCGATACAGATTCCATTTCTCCCAGGCAATTGGAATTTCTGAAAAAAGAGCTTCACACCAAAAGAACCATTGCCACTTTGCGCATTTTATTGCTTTTGGCCTTTCTTCTTTTATGGGAATTGACATCGAAATACGGCATGATAGATTCTTTTTTCTTCAGTAGTCCGAGCAAGGTATTTGCAAGCTTTCTATTTTCCATAAAGGAAAAGCAGCTTTTTATGCATGTTTCAATCAGTCTCTTGGAAACACTGGTGTCCTTTTTGCTGATCATGCTGTTCTCACTGCTTACCGCATCTGTTTTATGGCGATTTGATATGATTTCAAAAATTTTGGAACCACTGCTGGTATTACTGAACTCACTGCCCAAATCCGCGTTGGCACCACTTATCATCGTATGGCTCGGAACCGGTATAAAGACGATTGTTGTCTGTGGTATTTCCGTTGCTATTTTCGGATGCATTATTAATTTATACACTGCTTTTCTGTCTGTCGATCCGGAAAAACAGAAGCTGATTACAATTCTCGGCGGTAAAAAAAGGCATATTTTCACGATGGTCATTCTGCCTTCCAACCTTGGCACAATTGTGAGTAACATGAAGGTCAATATCGGTCTCGCGTTGGTCGGTGTGATGATTGGAGAATTTTTGGCCGCCAAACGGGGGCTTGGGTATCTGATCATCTATTCCAGTCAGGTCTTTGAACTGGATCTATTGATTCTCTGTATTGTGATTTTGTGCATCATTGCCGTGATACTCTATCAGACGATTCATTTTGTTGAGAAGAAGATTTGTGCATAAATGAAAGAGACGCAAACCCTTTAAAACAATGGTTTGCGCCTTTTTAAGGAAGCTGAAAAAGGGACTCGAACCCTCGACCCCTTCATTACGAGTGAAGTGCTCTACCAACTGAGCTATTTCAGCCTGCTAACCTTCCCGGTTATCCAACGAATTACATTATATCGGATAATCGATATTTATGCAACATTATTTTTCAAAAAATGATAATAGAAACCGCAGCTTTCACAAACTGCGGTTTCTTCCATATCAGTCAAATTTCGTGAAGCATAATGCGATTCACTTCGTACAATGTCTATTTGTACATTTCCTCCATAATGATACGCATCATATCATCTTCGGAGATATTCTTCATTGCTCTCACAATATCACCGGCCATAATATTCGTAAACGCATCACTCGGTTTACTTGCGAGTTTCCATGTTTTTCCGCTCTTTTTGAGCTTTAATGTCACTGTCTGGGTTCTCATCTTTGTTGCGGAAGTCATATCAGATGCTTTGCCCAAAATCGGATTATATGCTTTCATCATCTTCACAACATCATCATTTGAAAGATTGGTAGTATCCATTGCACTTGTATCAATACTGCCGTCAATCATACCTCTTGCAAGCAGTCTGATGATATTCTGACAATACTCAGTGCCGTCTGCATATGTAATCTTTACTTTCACCGTTGCAGTGTTTTTCTTAACACTGGTCTTTGTGATTTTATAAGACATCTTATTGTTCGCTTTTTTGATGTATTTGTACATGCCCGGGACAGTTGTCTTGACATCTGTATAACCGGCCTTATATCCCTTTGGCAGACATGCAGTTACATTTTTTTCATTACATTGCTTGACACCCTTCATCAGTTTTTTTACGCTGTTGTTGACCTGTGTCTTAGGACTGGCCGCATAGGTATCCACCGAAAAAACGGAGCAGGATAATGTGACAGCCATCACAAGTGCGATCATGACAGACAGCATTTTGGATAATGTTTTCTTTGTGTTTTTCATCTTGAATCCTCCTTCTACAATTGATACAGCACTTCAGTTCGCTGCATTTGTTTTCATCATATCATGAACCTGCCGGAAACACAATAGCTCATATGCAGTGAGATACTATTCCCTGACTACATGCACATCTACCTGGTTGTACGGAATCACAATGCCGTTTTTATCGTACGAAAGCTTTACAGCTTCATAGATGCGCCCCTGCACCGGCCAGTAATCCGCATTATTCACATAACATCTGAGTGTCAGTTCCACGGCAGAGTCTGCAAGGTTTGATACGAACACACTGCGTTCGCAATTTTTCAGTGTTACCGGTTCATTTTCCAGTATTTGCTGTGCAAGTTCCTTTGCATGCTTTAAATCTGCCTCATACGATATTCCAACGATAAGGTCAAGGCGTCTTGTCTGCGTCGTCGTATAATTTGTCAGAGAAGTATTCGCCAGAGAACCGTTTGGCAAAATCACTATTTTTTCATCCGGTGTAGTCAGCTTTGTGTAAAAGAGCTGGATCTCTGTGACAGTACCTTCGTTCCCTTTGTTATCTTCCTTGATATAATCTCCCACCTTAAAAGGTTTGAGCAAAAGAATCAATACCCCGCCCGCAAAGTTGGATAAGCTTCCCTGCAAGGCAAGACCGACTGCCACGCCGGCAGATCCGATCACTGCAACGACACTTGTCGCATCGAGTCCAAATCCGGACGCAATCATAAAGATCAGAATCAGATACAGGATTGCTTTAAGCAGAGAATCCAGAAACTGCACAACACCAACATCTGCGTTTGCCCTTACAAGCGATTTTTTGACTATTTTACGAATCAGTTTGATGAGCTGTGTGCCAATCACAAAAAACAAAAGTGCAAACACTACACGGATTCCAAGATTCAGAGCTTTCTGCGGTAAAGTGTTCAGATATTCCTGAAAAATATTGATTTTTTCCTCCACTTCACCAATTACTTCCGTATTTGCAACCCCTTCCATCATTTCTGTCAACAAAACCATAACTTCCATTCACCTTTCTCTAGTTATTATATATCACAAAAACAACAAGATATGCAGCTGCATACCGCATATCTTGCTTATTATCTGTTATTTTCATGATTCAAAATCAATGATTCTATTGCAAATCCTCCGGTTTGATGAATTTTGCATCTTTTTTGAGTTTGATGCTTTCCTCCAGCTTTTTCTGCGCTTCTTTTTCCAGAGCAAGTGCCTGTTTTTCAAGTTCCTCTGCTTTCTTAGCTTCCGTCATGGCACGCTTTAATGCCTCTTTTGCCTCAGCCTGTGCCCTTTGCGCTTCAGCCTTAGCCTCCTCTGCCATTCTTCTGGCAGAAAGCTCAGCCTCTTTTGCCTCATTGAGCTGCGCAAGCTCAGCCTGTCTCTTTCGCTCAATCTCCTTCAGACGATCAATTTCAGCCTGCTCCTTGGCAGTGAATTTTGTATAACCGAACACCTGCATAGACAGCGCCGGCATCTTAATGAGGATAGAATTTTCTCTGTCATCACATTCACTTTCCTGTGATGCAATCGCTTTTCCATTCACAAAGTTCGTGCCGCCGAACTGTTTGGCATCGGAATTCAGAAGTTCCTTGTACTTGCCCGGATAAGGCACACCAATCCTGTAAGCATTACGCTCTTCATTGGCAAAATTACAAACAACAAGCAGTGTATCCTTCGGCGATTTGCCCTTTCTCAAAAAGACTATCACATTTTCATTTGCCGAAATACAATTGATCCACTCAAAGCCGTCTGACGAAAAGTCGGTTGCATACAGTGCCGGATACTGTTTGTAGAATGCATTTAATGCTTTGACATATGTCTGCATCTGTTTGTGCTGGTCATAAGAAAGCAATTCCCATTCCACACTTCGATTTTCGTTCCATTCATCAAATTCCGCAATATCCTGTCCCATAAAGAGGAGCTTCTTGCCCGGGTGCATCATCATAAAACCATAGGCCGCGCGCAGATTTTTAAACTTATCAGGTATCTCACCCGGCATCTTTCCGATCATGGAAGCCTTACCGTGTACAACTTCATCATGAGAAAGCACAAGCATGAATTTCTCGCTGTATGCATAGATCATGGAGAAGGTCAGTTCTCCATGATGATGACTGCGGAAATAAGGATCATATTTCATATAGCCGGTAAAATCATTCATCCAGCCCATATTCCATTTCAGATCAAAACCAAGTCCATCCTCCTTCAGATCACCTGTCACCTTCGGCCATGCGGTAGATTCCTCCGCAATGGATAAAACGCCCGGACATTGCTTATGAAGGGCACTGTTTACATGTTTTAAAAATTCAATTGCTTCGAGGTTCTCTTTGCCGCCATACATGTTGGCTACCCATTCCCCATCATTTTTTCCATAATCCAGATAGAGCATGGAAGCAACGGCGTCCATTCTGATACCGTCTGCATGGTATACCTTTGCCCAGTATAATGCATTGGCGATCAGATAATTCCTTACCTCCGGTCTGCCGTAATTATAAATGAGCGTTCCCCAATGCGGATGACTTCCCTGTCTTGGATCGGCATGCTCGTAAAGGCATGTTCCGTCAAAACCGGAAAGACCGTGTGTATCACGCGGAAAATGTGCCGGTACCCAATCAAGGATCACACCGATACCGTTTTTATGCATTTCATTCATAAAATACATAAAATCCTGCGGACTGCCGTATCTGCTTGTCGGTGCATAATAACCGATCACCTGATATCCCCAGGATGCATCAAACGGATGCTCCATGATCGGCATCAATTCAATATGAGTATATCCCATTTCTTTGACGTATTTGATGATCTTGGGTGCAAGCTCTCGATAATTAAAATAGGTTCTGCCATCCTTTTCATCCGGTTTTTCGAAGGAACCAAGATACAACTCGTACACGGACATCGGCTCTTTTTCAAAATGAGACTGTTTTCTCTTTTCCATCCAGTCTCCGTCAGTCCATGCAAAACCGGACAGATCCGTCACAACAGATGCTGTTTCCGGTCGAAGCTGTGCACCAAATCCATAAGGATCCGCCTTTAAGAATGTCAGACCGCTTTTTGCCTTAATCTCAAATTTATAATTATCATTGACATTGGCACAGGGAACAAATATTTCAAAAACTCCACTGTCCCATAGTCTTCTCATCTGATGTACTCTGCCATCCCATTTGTTGAAATCACCAACCACGCTGACGCGCAATGCATTTGGTGCCCATACTGCAAAATAGACTCCCTTGATTCCCTCAAGTGTCATCGGATGTGCGCCAAGGAGATCATAAATCGTGTAATGAATGCCGTTGTTAAATTTTTCTGTATCCTTCTTCGTGATAACCGGTTCAAAATTGTAGGGATCATACACTTCTTTTTCTGTGCCGTCTGCAAATGTGACTTCCACAAAATATTTAAATTTCTCAACATTCTTTGGCACCAGAAGTGCAAAATACCCGGCTTCATCAGCCAGCTCCATCTCATAACGGTTTTCGCCCGATACCAAAACGGCTTTTACAGCCTCCGGATACCAGAACTGGACAAGCTGTCCTGCCGCCTGCTTATGCATACCAAGCATTCTATGCGGATTATCCTCCTCCGAATACACGACTGCCTCGATGTCGGCCCAATTCATAAGCTTATATAGTTTCTTTGTCATTCCTCTGCCTCCTGATTTATCTGATCCTTCAGAAATATTTTGATTGTACAATAAAATCATGTGATTGCCTGAACATTATTGCAATTCATGGATAAAAAGTCCGCTCCGCAGCTTCGGTTCAAACCATGTGGATTTCGGTGGCATGAGCCTGCCGGCATCAGCCACTGCAAACAACTCTGCCATGGAAGTCGGATACATGGAAAAAGCAACTCGGCAGTCTGTATGGCATCTTCTCTCAAGCTCTTTTAATCCTCTGATTCCACCCACAAAGTCGATACGCTTATCGGTTTTTGGATCACCGATACCAAGAATCGGTGCCAGCAGATAATCCTGCAGGAGAGAGACATCCAGATCCTTTACACAATCTCCTGTGTAAAGCGATTCCTTCGCTTTCAGACAATACCACTCTCCGTCAAGGAGCATGCCAAAGGTTCCTTTTTCCTGCGGTTTAAATGGAACTGTCTGCGCCTGTGACACAGCAAAATGTTCGCTGATTCGGTCAAGAAATTGCTCTGCGGTCAGTCCGTTCAGATCCTTCACAACGCGGTTATAATCATAGACGCAAAGCTCATCATCGGAAAAAAGAACAGCCAGAAAATAATGAAACTGTGCATCCGGCGCATAATCCGGATACTGCTCCCTACGCTTCTTGGATACCTTCACAGCAGATGCGCATCTATGATGTCCGTCTGCAATATAGATTCTGTCCATCTGCCGGAATTGATTCTGAATAAATGTAATGACAGAAAGATCATCAATTTTCCATCCTCTGTGACGGATGTTATCCTCAGAATAAAAATCAAAAAGCGGCACGCGTTCCCTGATTTGATTTTTGATGCTTCCAAGCACATTGTCATAGCGATATGCCAGGAAAATCGGTCCTGTCTGTGCATTTAAGGTATCCACATGGCGTATCCGATCTGCTTCCTTGTCAGCTCTCGTATTCTCATGCTTTTTAATGACACCGTTCTCGTAATCATCCACAGAAGCACATGCCACAATTCCTGTCTGAGAACGTCCGTTCATAGTCAACTCATATAAGTAAAATGCCGGTTCCTCCTCCTGTATGTAGATGCCCTCCTCACGCATTTTTAAGTACAAGCTCTTTGCCTTTTCATAGACTGCATCGTCATAGGTATCGATTTCATCAGGAAGAAGTGTCTCCGCCCTGTCAATCCGCAAAAAGGAGAGCTCTTTGCCCTTTACTGCTTCCTTTGCCTCCTGTCTGTTATAAACATCATAGGGCAATGCCGCAACATCCTTTTCCAGTCCGTTTTTTGGTCTGATTGCCCGAAATGGTCTAATATCTGCCATAATTCTCTCCTATTATCATATGTTATGAAAATAGTATATCAAAAACCGATTATGAAGTAAACTTTTTTGACATTTTCCATAAAAAATGCTATCATCTTATCAGAAATATTGAGAAAAAGGAAGTGAAATCATGAGCGAAGATGATAAGCTCTTTTTAGACCGGATTACCGCTTATTCGGAAGTTGTCATGAAAGACATTGATCCAGATCCCAGGATCACACCCATATCAGAGCAGATCGCTTATTTAAAACCTGTCATGGAAGAAATTGCCGCCGAGACAGGCGCACCGATTGAGGATGTTTTTATCCGCTATATGGATCTGGCATCTGACGCAGCTGTTACGAAGCAAAAGAAATTTGATGATGAATTTGATGAATTTCAGGATATGAATTTCAAAATCTGATAAAAATGTTTTTACTTGCTTATATCTTATCTCACACACCATAAAAAATCCTTCCCTTATGCTTTATTGCTTTGGGAAGGATTTTTGTTTTCCTGACATGTGGCATGACAGCTATTCTAATCTGTCATGCTGCTTATTTTACAATCCTGACTCTGAATACACCATCAATTGCAGATAATCTGTCTACCATTTCCTGAGAAACAGGGCTCTCTAAATCCATCATGGTATATGCGACTTCACCGCGTGATTTATTCATCATATCTGTAATATTCACACCTTCATCACCGAAGGTTGCTGTAAACTTTGTGATCATGTTGGCAATATTTTTATGGAAGATCGCAACACGACTTGCCTGCGCGCACACACCCATATCCAGAGCAGGGTAATTTACACTGTTTTTGATGTTACCGTTTTCCAGATAATCAACCATCTCCTGAACAGCCATCACTGCACAGTTATCCTCGGATTCTTCCGTGGATGCACCGAGATGAGGTGTCACGATACAGCCTTCCTGCCCTGCAACTGTCGGGTTGGCAAAGTCTGTCATGTATTTACGAACCTTTCCGGCCTTTAAAGCATCGAGAAGAGCCGGTTCATCCACCAGAATATCTCTAGCATAATTCAGAATAATGACGCCATCCTTCATCTTGTCAATGGCTTCTTTATTGATCATACCCTTTGTGGAATCGAGAAGCGGCACGTGAATGGTAATAAAATCACACTCCGCATAAATCTCGTCTACATTGAGCACATGTTTGACACTTCTGTTTAAGTTCCATGCTGCATTGACAGACAGATATGGATCATATCCGTACACTTCCATACCGAGATGAATTGCTGCGTTGGCAACCTTGACACCGATGGCACCAAGACCGATGATACCGAGCTTTTTGCCTGCAATTTCAGTTCCTGCAAATTTTTTCTTTTCCTTCTCGGCAGCCTTTGTAATGTTTTCATCATCTTTTGCTGACTTAACCCAGTCGATACCGCCGACAATATCACGACTGGCAAGCAGCATTGCTGCAAGAACAAGTTCCTTTACACCATTTGCATTAGCTCCCGGTGTATTGAATACAACGATACCTTTTTCTGCGCACTTATCAAGCGGAATATTATTGACACCGGCTCCTGCTCTTGCTACTGCAAGCAGATTGTCCGGCAAATCCATATCGTGCATTGCTGCACTTCTGACAAGAATCCCCTGTGCTTCATTGATATCTTCTGTCTTTGCATAATTGTCTCCAAATCCATCAAGTCCAATCTGCGCGATGGGATTTAAGCAATAATAGTGAAACATATTTTGGTCCTCTTTTCTTAATGATATTATTGATTTTCCTCTTCAAATTTCTTCATGAATGCCACAAGTGCTTCCACACCTTCGTAAGGCATTGCATTGTAGATGGATGCACGCATGCCGCCTACGGTTCTGTGTCCTTTCAGATTCTCAAGTCCGGCTTCTTTTGCCTCCTTGACAAATTTGGCATCCAGATCTGCATCACCTGTGACAAAAGGTACATTCATCAGGGATCTGTCTTCTTTGACAACCGTACCCTTGAACATCTTGCTGTTATCCAGGAAGTCATACAGAAGCTTTGCTTTCTTTTCATTTCTTTCCTTCATCACAGAAAGACCGCCCATCTTCTTAATCCATTTGAATACCTTTCCACAGATGTAAATACCATATGCAGGCGGTGTATTATATAAAGAATCGTTATCTGCATGAATCTTGTATTTGAGCATGGTAGGTGTACCGGGAAGCACATCTTCCGAGATCAGATCCTCACGGATGATCACGATAACCACACCGGCAGGTCCTATGTTCTTCTGCACACCACCATAGATGATGCCGTATTTGCTGACATCTACAGGCTCTGATAAGAAGCATGATGATACATCTGAAACCAGAATGTGACCCTTGGTATTCGGTAATGTTTTATACTTGGTTCCGTAAATGGTATTATTCTCGCAAATATATACATAATCAAGATCTTCCGGAATGTCAAGATCGGAACAATCCGGTATGTAAGAGAAGGTTTTGTCTGCAGAGGAAGCAAGCTCAATTGCCTCACCATAGATTTTTGCCTCCTGATAAGCTTTCTTTGCCCACTGACCGGTCACAATATAACCTGCCTTTTTGTTTTTCATCAGATTCATCGGAATCATGGCAAACTGCTGGCTGGCACCACCCTGTAAGAACAACACCTTATAATTGTCAGGAATCTTCATAATTTCACGCAGATCTGCTTCCGCTTCTTTGATGATGGTATCATAGGCTTTTGATCTGTGGCTCATTTCCATGACCGACATTCCGGTTCCCCTATAATCTAACATCTCATCTGCAGCTTCTTTTAATACTTCTTCAGGTAAAACTGCCGGACCTGCTGAAAAATTGTAAACTCTGGACACTTTCATTTCCTCCTCTTCATTCATATGCTTTTATATTTTACGCTTATCGCTATCATGCGTCAATAGAAAATAATGACCGGGGTTCCGATCTCGACCATATCATAGAGTCTCTCAACCGCATCCTTCGGGGTATTGATGCAACCGTGAGAGCCGTTTGTTTTATAGATCTTTCCACCATAAGACGAACGCCAGGAAGCATCATGGATGCCGACTCCGCCATATACAGGAATCCAGTAACGGACAAAAGAAGCATACCCTTCCCCTCGCAAGGTTCTGTTTTTTTCTTTCCCATAAACAAAACACACCTTCTGCGGAGTACCTCTTCCAAGACTGGTGTTACCTGTGACGACAGGAGTCTCAATCATGAGATCACCGCCAACATAATAATACATCGTCTGATTGGTCAGATCGACTTCAATATAAGTATTTCCGATGTCGTGGAGGTTGCTGATGCCCGTATAATTTGTCTGGCTGTACACCGGAAGACGATTTTGTTCCCTGCCGTTATCAAGTGCATCCAGCAGGAAAGACAATTCTGCCTTTTCGTCGATTTTCATACCGTAAGTACCGGTCTCGACAGTCACGACATCACCTCTCGTTGTCCGAAACTGTCTTGGTTTATTTACCGTATTGTATTCTTCTGCAAAGGTATGCACATACTCCTTTACTTTCTTTTCATCCAGATAGACTCTCCCGTCTTCATCAAAAAGCAGATTATCTTCCTCATCTTTTGCCAGAAGAGTGCTGATGATACCGGCATCAATCGCTAATTTTGCTCCCCCGAAATCATAAGTCACTTTTGTATTCATAAATCGTGAAAGATCATCCCACAGGGAAAGTGCCTCCTTCATATCTGCCGTATGTTCCGCGCTGACATAACAGTCACAGCTTTCCAGATCCACGGTAAATTGACGCGCATCAAGAGCGTCACGGATCGCCCGGATTGCTTTTTCATGACTGAGCAATGCAGTTGTCTCATCATACAGATAATAGCCTTCGGAATGATCATATCTGACTTCCACTACTTTGCCTTTTGGATCTGAATTATCTTTCAGATAATCGGCCGAATCAAAATACTTCTCAAATAGTTCCTCATCATAGGCATATTCCGGTTCTACCGTCACTTCCCGCGTAGCATGCTCCGTCTGCGTAAACCATTGCAAAAAACCTATCACGGACTGCTTATTTTTTTGTTCCGTCACCGGTTTGCTGTAATCGGCATGATAACCGATCTGCTCCAAAGAGACGGTGTGGGAATTGCCATTCCGCTCCACAATTTGAAGTTCGGGAATTTGTTCTGCGTCGTTCAGCTTTTCTGTCAGCGATTCTGTCGTCATGTTAGCAGCATAAACGGAATTCACAAACAATCCCGGCATAAATGTATCTTTATATTGATAGCTGACAAGCGCAAAACAGCCGCCCACAAGTATTGCGGGCAGCAAAATAAAGATACAAAATAAGATCAGGATTACTTTTTTCATCTTGCATGCTTATCCTTTGTTACAGTGATTACTATATGTTATGCATGTGCCTCTAAATCTGATGCATCAAATACCTCGTCAATCGGCTTTCCTGCAGGAACCATCGGAAAAACTTTGTCATCCGGATCAATCACACACTCAATCAGAGCCGGTCTTCGGTTGTCAATCGCCTTCTTAACCGTATCAAAGACTTCTTCTTTTTTTGTGACACGGTAAGCATCGCAGCCAAGCGCCTGCGCCACCTTGCAATAATCCACTTTATCATTGAGTACCGTCTGTGAGTATCTGTGGTCGTAGAATAATGTCTGCCATTGGCGAACCATACCGAGGACAGAATTATTTATCACTACCTGAACAATCGGAATATTGTAGCGAGAAGCCGTTGCAAGCTCATTCATATTCATTCTAAAACAGCCGTCACCTGCAATGTTGATACAGATCTTATCCGGATTGGCGACCTGTGCACCGATACATGCGCCAAGGCCATATCCCATTGTGCCAAGACCGCCGGAGCTTAAGAAGGTACGAGGCTGTGTATAATGATAATACTGAGCCGCCCACATCTGATGCTGTCCGACATCTGTTGTAATGATTGCCTGACCTTCTGTTGCCAGGTCAATCTGTTCGATCACATAAGGACACGTAAGCACAGACTGATCATAGCTAAGCGGGTATTTTTGTTTCAACTCCAGAATTCTCTTTCTCCATTCCGGATGAGATTTCTGTTCGATTTTCTGATTCAGAATCGCAAGAATATCTTTCAGATCACCAATTACAGAGGCATCTGTACGAATATTCTTATTCACTTCTGCAGCATCAATATCAATATGTACAATCTTAGCACCTGATGCAAATGTACTCGGATTTCCAATGACACGATCTGAAAATCTCGCACCAAGTGCAATCAGCAGATCACATTCCGATACACCAAGGTTGGACGTCTTGGTTCCGTGCATACCGATCATTCCGGTATACATTTCATCATAGCCATCAAATGCACCTTTTCCCATCAGTGTGTCACATACCGGACAATCCAGTTTTTTGGCAAACTCTCTCACCTGCGCGGATGCTCCCGATAAGATAGCACCGCCACCCAGATAGATATAAGGTTTCTCCGACTGGTCGATCAGTGTAAGAACTGCATCAATGTCATCAGGGGTGAATTTGTTGATATATTCCGGCTGCTTTGGCTCCTGATAAGTATACTCACAGGTATTAGCTGTCACATCCTTTGTAATGTCAACGAGGACAGGACCCGGTCTTCCGCTTTTGGCAATAAAGAAAGCCTTTCGAATGGTATCTGCAAGTTTATTGATATCCTTTACGATATAACCATGCTTGGTAATAGGCATTGTGACACCTGCAATATCAACCTCCTGAAAAGAATCCTTTCCAAGTGCCGGCAAATTCACATTGGCTGTAATTGCCACAACCGGGATACTGTCCATATATGCGGTTGCGATTCCTGTAACCAGATTTGTCGCACCCGGTCCGCTGGTTGCCATGCAGACACCTACCTTGCCGGTAGATCTTGCGTAACCGTCTGCCGCATGCGCGGCTCCCTGTTCGTGCGATGTCAGAATATGTGTAATCTCATCGGAATGCTTATACAATGCATCATAAATGTTGAGGATGGTTCCACCCGGATAACCGAATACCGTGTCAACGCCCTGTTCCTTCAAACACTCTATCACAATTTCTGCACCTGTCAGCTGCATACTCTTATCCTCCTCATTATTCATTCATTTACTCTATTGCAAAAATCATCATATCTTTCTTAGGAATTCGGTGACTGCAGAATAGCACCTCTGTTACCGCTTGTCACCATTTCGCGATATCTTGCCAGATAACCTGTTGTAACACCGGGAGCCTTGGGCTGCCAGCCGGCTTTTCTGCGTGCCATCTCTTCTTCTGATACAGCAATATCAAGCTTCATATTCGGAATATCAATCTTGATGATATCTCCTTCCTCAACAAGCGCGATTGGTCCACCGACAGCTGCTTCAGGGGAGACATGTCCGATGGAAGCACCTCTGGAAGCACCTGAAAAACGACCGTCTGTGATCAGTGCTACGGAAGATCCAAGCCCCATACCTGCAATGGCTGATGTCGGATTGAGCATCTCACGCATACCCGGACCGCCTTTAGGACCTTCATAACGGATGACAACAACATCTCCGGCAACAATCTTACCGCCCTTGATGGCAGCAATAGCATCTTCCTCACAGTCAAACACTCTTGCAGGACCTTCGTGTACCATCATTTCCGGCACAACAGCAGAACGCTTGACAACACTGCCGTCCGGTGCCAGATTCCCTTTCAGGACAGCGAGTCCGCCTGTCTTGCTGTAAGGGTTAGACAGAGGTCTGATAACAGATTCATCGCGATTTCTGACATTTTTAATATTCTCTCCGATTGTCTTACCGGTCACTGTCATACAGTCTGTATGTAACAATCCCAGTTCTGTCAGTTCATTCATGACAGCATAAACACCGCCGGCTTCATTTAAATCCTCCATGTAAGTCGGACCGGCCGGTGCAAGATGGCAAAGATTTGGTGTTTTTTCGCTGATCTCATTGGCAAATGCAATATCGAAATCAAAACCAATCTCATGTGCGATTGCAGGCAGATGCAACATACTGTTTGTAGAACATCCAAGTGCCATATCAACTGTCAGCGCATTTAAAATAGCTTCTTTTGTCATGATATCTCTCGGTCTGATATTCTTTTTCAAAAGCTCCATAACAGCCATACCTGCATGTTTTGCAAGCTTGATCCTGTCAGAATAAACAGCAGGAATTGTACCATTGCCCTGCAGTCCCATACCAAGAGCCTCTGTCAGGCAATTCATGGAGTTTGCAGTATACATACCGGAGCAGGATCCGCAGGTCGGGCAGACCTTCTCCTCGAATTCACGTACATCCTCTTCTGTCATGGTACCTGCAGCATGTGCACCGACTGCTTCAAACATGGACGAGAGACTTCTCTTCTGTCCCTTGACATGTCCTGCCAGCATTGGACCTCCCGATACAAAAACAGTAGGCACATTGACTCTGGCTGCCGCCATCAGAAGACCCGGTACATTCTTATCACAGTTCGGAACCATGACAAGGGCATCAAACTGATGGGCAAGTGCCATACATTCTGTAGAATCGGCAATCAGATCCCTGGTAACCAGCGAATATTTCATACCAATATGTCCCATGGCAATTCCGTCACAAACCGCGATTGCCGGAAATACGACAGGAACACCACCTGCCTCTGCCACACCGAGCTTTACCGCATTGACAATTTTATCAAGGTTCATATGTCCCGGTACAATTTCATTATAAGAACTGACGATACCCACAAGCGGCTTATCCATCTCTTCCGGTGTAAAACCGAGTGCGTTAAACAAAGATCTGTGGGGAGCCTGCTGGATACCCTTTTTTACATTATCACTTTTCATTTTTCTTTCCTTTCCTGATTCGTTGTCCGATCCGACAACAGATCGGTTTGTCTCAACACTATTGGTCCATATTTTTTCAATCATATCTATGTAGTATTTTGCCTGCTTATACGGCTATACAATACGTTCACAAATCAAATCACCCATCTGCGCCGTTCCAATCTGCATAACCTTTGCTTTGCCCTCTTCATCCTGTGGCATAATGTCTATCGTTCTGTAGCCATCCTTCAATACCTGCGATACTGCCTGTTCAATCGCATCTGCCTCCCGATCGAGATCAAAGGTATATCGGAGCATCATCGCTGCGCTTAAGATCGTTGCAATCGGATTGGCAATCCCCTTCCCGGCAATGTCAGGTGCTGAACCGCCACTTGGCTCATAGAGACCGAATTTTGTATCGTTCAGACTGGCTGAGGCCAGCATGCCAATGGAACCTGTCACCATACTTGCCTCATCGGAAAGAATATCACCAAACATATTCTCTGTCAGGATGACATCGAATTGTGCCGGATCTTTGACAAGCTGCATTGCGCAGTTATCTACCAACATATGTTCCAAAGTTACCTCCGGGTAATCCTTCGCCACTTCCTCAACAACCTTTCTCCAAAGTCTGGAGGAGTCAAGTACATTAGCCTTATCTACACTCGTCACCTTTTTGCGTCTCTTCATTGCAATATCGAAACCTTTGATGGCAATACGTCTGATTTCATTCTCCGTATAGGTCAGCGTATCAACTGCTTTCATCTGTCCGTCTTCTTCAAAAGTCTTTCTCTCACCGAAATAGAGTCCGCCGGTCAATTCGCGCATGATCATCATATCAAAGCCCTTGGCGCTGATTTCGTCTTTCAACGGGCAAGCCTTTGCCAGTTCATCATAAAGAACAGCCGGTCTTAAATTGGCGAACAGATTCAGTTCTTTACGAATCTTTAACAAACCTGCCTCCGGTCTTCTGTCCGGTGGAAGCTGATACCATGGCGATGTCTGCGTATTGCCTCCAATAGAGCCCATAAGCACCGCATCAGCCGCCTTTGCAGTCGCAACCGCCTCATCAATCAAAGGGATGCCATATGCATCAATAGATGCGCCTCCCATCAAAATATCCTCATATGAAATCTTGTGTCCGTAAACCGATGCCGCCTTGTCGAGCACCTTTTTGGCTTCTGTCACAATTTCCGGACCGATTCCGTCACCCGGAATACATACAATATGCAGTTCCATTTCTACCTCCCGTTACTATGTCTCGGAAATACCCGAATAATGGGCAAAATACCTTTCGACACCAATATTATTTTATTAGATTCATGATACATGAAACGATGTGAAATATCAACACATTTCATAGCAAAAAGCCGTATTATAACTATTAGGCATACATGATATGCGTATCAGTTATTTTGTCCCGCAAGATAATTGATAAACTGCTGCGCTGTTCTGCCGGAAATCCCACCATGAGACAGCTCCCATTTATTTGCCTCCTGACAAAGCTCCTGCTCACTTAAGGTAATCCCCTGCTTTTTGGCAAGAGAAGTCACAATATGGAAATACTCCTTCTGGCTTGGTTTGGAATAATTGATTGTCACGCCAAAACGATGAACGAGCGACAACTTTTCCTCCATGGTGTCGCTTCGATGCATACCATTATCCATTTCCACATCACTTCGGTCACTCCAGTTTTCCTTGATGAGATGGCGCCTGTTGGATGTGGCATAGATCAGAATATTCTCAGGTTTTGTCTCCACACCGCCCTCAATGACTGCCTTCAGAAATTTATATTCAATCTCAAATTCTTCAAAAGAAAGATCATCCATATAAATAATAAAACGATAGTTACGGTTCTTGATCGTTGCAATGATATTGGACAAATCCTTGAACTGATGTTTGTAAATTTCAATCATACGAAGCCCCTGCTCATAATATTCATTGACAATGGCTTTGATAGATGTGGATTTGCCTGTACCGCTGTCCCCAAATAAAAGGACATTGTTGGCCTTACGCCCCTGAACAAATGCCTCTGTGTTATCAATCAGTTTCTTTTTCTGGATTTCATAGCCGATCAGATCGTCAAGCATGACTTTGTCCATATTATTGATCGGAAGAAGCTTGATTTTTCCATCCTCGCTGTTATCCGCCAAACGAAATGCCTTGTTGAGTCCAAACATACCGACGCCATAATCTTTATAAAAGCCTGTCACAAGTGCGAAAAATGTATCCACATCCCTGGCCTGTGCGAGCTTACTGCTCAGACTCTGTACTTTTTCGCTGACATTTTTGTTATACATCAGTTCTTTTTTACCGATGGCTTTGTAATCAGATAAAATGGAAAAGCATTTGATGCCAAGCGCCTGTTCAATCACCGAAAAATCATACGCAAACAGATTCATGAATACCTGAAAATCATTTTTGGCAAAAATATTGACACTGCCATCATTTGCACCGGTCTTTTCACAAGTGATACTGAAGGGATTTTCGTTCGTGATCAAAAGAAAAGTCAGATAATTCTGCCATAAATTATGATCAAATCCATAATCTGTTGCAACCTCCAATAAATATTTTAGTTGCGTATAAATCTCTTGTATCAACGTGGCATGATCCTTTGTCTTTTCATCAAAATCGCGAAAAATGGCAGAAAGGCGCATCAAAATAGAGTCTTGGTCCATATTTCCATACAAAATCAATTTAGAAATCTCACGATACATGAATGTATTCCTCCTCTTATGCGAAAGTAAACGGGACAAATAAACACGTGTTATCTGTCCCGCATGTGTCAATCATTATTTCACTGCCGATTTACTCCGCATCCGGCTTTTCAACCTGTGCGATTGCTGTCTTATTCATAGGAATGCGGCAGTTTTTGTTGCTGCCAAACTCCACAATGACCATGTTATTCTCATCATCAATGTCAATAATCATACCATAAAAACCGCTTGTTGTCAGAACGCTGTCACCAACTGCAAGCTGGGAGAGCATATTATCTACTCTTTTCTGTTCTTTTTTCTGTGGACGAACCATCAGAAAATAAATAAAAGCAATAAAGAATACGATATACAATACCAAAACGATACCAGACATGCCGTTAGCAGCCGCTGCATTTTCTGTTAATAAGATTCCCATTTCAAAACCTCCGTTTGTCTTTCTTTTCTGTTTTACGCTTTTACAGGGGGCATGACTCCCTGCCGGCAGTAAGATTTGCACAAAAAACATCATACACAAAATATGACATTCTTGCAAGTTAAACATACTGTTTTTAGAAAAATTTCTTACGACTCTCCGCCCTGCAAAAGCTTGTCAAGCATTTCGCGTTTGAAACTGCCAAATTGTCCTTCATCGAGTGCATTTCTAATCTCTTCCATCAGATGATTGTAGAAATACAGATTATGAAGCACACAAAGACGCATTCCCAGCATTTCTTTTGCCTTCAGCAGATGCCGTATATAAGCCCTCGAATAGCGCTGACAGGCCGGACAATTGCATCCATCTTCAATCGGACGCGTATCAAGTTCATATTTGGCATTGAACAAATTTATCTTGCCATAGTGCGTATATAAATGACCGTGTCTGCCATTGCGTGAAGGATAAACGCAGTCAAAGAAATCAACACCACGATCCACAGATTCTAAAATATTAGCCGGTGTTCCGACACCCATCAGATAAGTCGGTTTATCCTTTGGCAGATGAGGAACCGTCACATCCAGTACATGGTACATTTCCTCATGGGACTCGCCGACTGCCAGACCTCCCAGCGCATAGCCGTCAAGATCAAGCTCTGCAATCCGCTTCGCATGGTCTATTCTGATGTCATCATAAACCGCTCCCTGATTGATGCCAAAAAGCCATTGTTGTTTGTTGATGGTTTTTTCAAGCTGATTCAAGCGATTTATTTCATTTTTACAGCGCACAAGCCAACGCGTCGTGCGATCGACGGAATCCTTCACATACTGATATTCTGCCTTACTCGGCGGGCACTCATCAAAAGCCATCGCTATTGTGGATGCGAGATTTGACTGAATCTGCATACTCTGTTCCGGTCCCATAAAAATCTTTCTGCCGTCCACATGTGAATTGAAATAGACACCTTCTTCTTTGATCTTACGAAGTCCCGCAAGCGAAAATACCTGAAAGCCCCCCGAATCCGTCAGGATTGGTTTGTCCCATACCATAAATTTATGCAGACCGCCGAGTCTGTGCACAATCTCATCCCCGGGTCTGACATGCAGGTGATAGGTGTTAGATAACTGGATCTGTGTCCCAATCTTCTCCAGATCCTCTGTGCCGACCGCTCCCTTAATGGCGGCAATCGTGCCGACATTCATAAAAACCGGTGTCTGGATTGTTCCGTGCACGGTTGTTACTTCCGCTCTTTTTGCATTGCCTTCCTGTTTTAGAATTTTATACATACTATATACTTGTCTGTTATCCTTTCCGACTACATGCAGAAATCTGCAAAATAATCTAAAATAATCGCACACAAAATACTCTGTTCCATAGAAACGGAATACTTACTCGCCGAGCAGCTGCACAAACTCTTCCAGCGACAATTGATTCTGATACATATAAGTAGCTGCCGGCACATCTACATACCGGAAATGCCACGGTTCAAATTCAATGCCGGTAATGTCTTCCTTTCCCTTGGGATAGCGCAGAATAAAACCATAGCGATAACTGTTATCTGCAAGCCATTTTCCGGCATCTGTATCCGCAAATCCCTCCTCCAGCATCGTGTAAGTGTCCGAAACTATATCCAGTGCCAGTCCGATCTGATGCTCAGAGGAACCGGGGATTGTCACAGCCTGTGCGCTGGCACGAAATGCTTCCAGATAAGACATCTTCTTTTTAATATAATTCTTTATTTTGCGATTAAACAAATACTCCTGCCTGGTATCATTCCGATAAGGGGAACGAATGACAAGGGTTACACCATCTGCCCTCGCCGCCTGCATCATCTGCCCAAGCTGCCCCAGTATTCTCTCGTCACACTTCATACTGCCCTTAATTGTTCCAAGTGTAAATGCATAATCCTCCGGAATCGGATGCTGCTTGTTCACAAGAATCAAATTCCAGTCTGATTTGTGTAAGGTTTCCAGTACATTCTCTGTCTGCACTTTTTCGCTTTCATTCCCGGAAACTGTACTGCTTTTGTTTTTTCTGTTGCTTTCGTGCGAAGCAGAAAGCACATCCTCAAGGGTATAGGTTTCTGCTTCTGTGATTTCTTCGGCTTCATTGGTTTCAGTCCCGGCTTCATTTGATCCCGGTATTTCTTTTGGATATTGCGTGTCATCCTCCCCTGACATATTTTGTCCATCAGGTGTTTGTACGATCTGCAGACTATCTGCAAACAGCATTTCTATATCAACAATTTCATAGAGGAAACTGCTTTGTACCGTAAAGACCAAAAGAAGGCAGATGAAAGCAATCATTTTCCTGAGCGGAAAAGAAAATTTCAACTTCGTAACCTTCCTTTTCTATCATTTGTAAGCTTCTTTTTTGCATCTGCCTTGTATGATACCACATTAAAATTTGCTTTGCAAACAGCCTTTGCTATGATATGATAAATGCGGTCAAAGACAGTTTTCAAAACATATTTCAGCAGAAGGAATCACAAATGATACATGCATGGAATTGTTATTACATAAAGGAGGAAATCATACGATGGCAGGTTCAAATTTCGGAAAAAATTTTACCATACAGACTTTTGGCGAATCACACGGAGAAGGGATTGGTGTTGTGATAGACGGTTGTCCGGCAGGACTTATGTTGGATTCTTCCGATATCCAGTTTTATCTGAACCGCAGAAAACCGGGGCAGAATAAATTTGCGACCCCGCGCAAGGAGGCAGATGAGGTGGAAATTCTCTCCGGTGTTTTTGAGGGGAAAACGACAGGAACGCCGATCGCGCTTCTCGTGCGCAATACCTCGCAGCGCTCACAGGATTACTCGGGAATCGCATCCTACTACAGACCGGGACATGCAGATTACACCTACGATGCCAAATACGGTTTTCGCGACTATCGCGGCGGAGGGCGTTCTTCCGGCCGTGAGACGACAGGTCGTGTTGCCGCAGGGGCTATCGCCTGCAAGCTTTTGAGTGAGCTTGGCATTTCCGTCTG
The DNA here is from genome assembly GCA_945949085.1 of uncultured Lachnospiraceae bacterium. Taxonomy (GTDB): domain Bacteria; phylum Bacillota; class Clostridia; order Lachnospirales; family Lachnospiraceae; genus CAG-194. Next base: position 83,459 of record CAMFDJ010000001.1, read on the forward strand.
TGCATATACCAGATCTATCGGACCTGTTACAATCGACTACGATAAATTCAATCTGGAAAATATTCTCTCCACTCCCACCTCCATGCCCGATGCCGATGCATCAAAGGAGGCAGAAAAATATTTAGAGGATTGTATGATGCATTACGACTCTGCCGGCGGAGTGGTTGAATGCCGCATCAATGGGGTTCCGGCCGGAATCGGTGATCCTGTTTTTGAAAAGCTGAGTGCAAATCTTGCAAAGGCTGTTATGTCTATAGGAGCTGTCAAAGGCTTTGAGATTGGAGACGGATTTGCTGTTGCAGCGTCAAATGGCTCCGAGAACAACGATTCTTTCTATATGGAGAATGGCGCTGTCAAAAAGAAAACCAATCACAGCGGCGGTATTCTGGGAGGCATCAGCGACGGCAGCGAAATTGTCCTGCGCGCCTATTTCAAACCGACTCCTTCTATCTTCAGTGAACAGGAAACGGTAAGCAGAAACGGAGAAGACATCAAGATCAAAATAAAAGGTCGTCATGATCCTATCATCGTTCCGCGTGCAGTTGTCGTTGTGGAATCCATGGCTGCCATCACGGTACTTGATATGATGATGAGTAATATGTCCGCGAAACTGGACAATATGAAGAAGGTGTATGAGCGGTAGTTCGGTTCCATTATGGCAGCTTCACTCTGTCTTTTTCACAAACTCATCTTCCGCCTCAAACGCTGCAAACTCCACCACTTCCTCAAGCAGCGTGTCATAACAAAAGAGGTTGATGCCCTCGTAGTCCAGACTATAATTGTCACCGTCAATGCCGAGTACGGTCTTGCGTCCTTCGCTCTCCGGGTCATAAGAAAGCTCCCATGTATGACCGGCGTAGTCAATTGTCGTGCTGCAAGCAACTGTATCAGATAGCTGCGCCAGCACATTTCCCTGCTCGTCTATGAGTGCCAGATAGCACGCGCTGCCGGTTTGCTGTTCTGCCTCTACATAATTTAGAAAATCATTCTCATCCGTCTTAAGTCCTGATTCTGCAAGAAATTTCTGTTGTTTTTCTCGATCCGAATTTCCCGATTGTTTTTCTTTGCATTTCTCATCATTCGCATAGGCATCATCGGATTTCTCAGCATTCGTGGAATCCTCATCATTTCTGACTGCCACAAGCTTTACTGTCTCACTCTCCCCGAGCAGTGAAAAATAACGCTCTGCATCATCTGTGCTGATCAGTTCACATTTTCTTTTCTTGTGATAAAAATATCTGCCGTCCTCATGCCAGGATGCAAAAGCAGGGTCCTGTCTTTTATCGGTGATATCATAGCGTTCAGACAGGTACTCTCCAATATAGCGCGTCACCTTTTCTGCCTGCAGGATATTCAGGTGGGCTTCCCCGTCAAACAGCAGATTCATATTGACAAAAGGGACATCCTGTTCCTCCGCATACAGACTGACGGCATTGTAGAGTTTCTGGCGCTCTGCGTTGCCGTTTGGCGTCTTGATCAGAATCAGGTCGACACCCTCCTGCCTTGTAAGCTCCACGATTTTATCAAGCCATTCCCTGGCGCGGTCCGGCAAAGGAGCAATCTCCTTCTGTCCTGTCACTTCCTCCGGCGCTTCATCCCCATAGGTATGGCGGACCACAAAGGGTGAATATCCCTTGTAAACATTCTTTTTATTGTAAAAGGTGTTTATGATCTTATTCCGGTCGAGCGTATCCCACGTGTCATGATATTGCACCAGCTCAAAATAGAATTCGCCGCGGCTTCCCTTTGGCACGGCATCCCGGATAGCTCCCAGCTTATTGAGATTCCATGGCAGATCATCCAGATTGATATGATTGACACCATTTTCCTCATAGGTGTCTCCGTAGACGGTAAACACATCCAGAATGATTGCTTTCGGTTTTTGATGCTTTAAGGCCTCGCGGATATAATAATACGAAATCCAGAGCGGTTGTTCGTTGGCACAAAAATCATAGGCAGTCATGCCAAACTCTTCAAATAAAACATTTGGTGCGATATCCGCATAGAGCTGACTGGAACCGACAAACACAAAATCAAGCGTGTCCTTTGGCTCTGCATAGAAGCCCTTGACCTTTGCCGTAACGTCATATTCCAGCTCCACGCGCTTATCCTTCAGCACCTCTGTTGTCAGATAAAGAAGTCCTGAAAATAATAGAAAAAATATAGCAAAACGTATAAAAATTGATTTCTTTTTCATAAATCATATCCTTTCGGTCATCAAAACCTCTCTCCCACTATCTTCAGGCGGAAGGTAGTGGACCGACTAAAATCCTCCATAGATAAACTGCGCGGCATCATAGCCCGGTCCGTAAATACCAAAGACAAGGATCACCAGAATACCGGTCAGCACAACAAGATAGCGAAATACGATGCCCTGCTGCATCAGTTTTTCCCTAATGCTGCATTTTGTCTGCAAGAAGCTTACGAGAACAAGCAATAAAATAGCCCACAGCAGTACCCAGACATTTTTAGCGTTCAATACCAGCAGATACAGACTGCCGTCCCAGAGCACCCATGGATTGAATGTGGTAACCATACTGCGAATCATACTGACTGCCTGTAAGACGCTTGATGAACGGAAAAATATCCACGCCAGCATAACAAGCATAAAAGTAACGAACTGACGGAATAATCTGTGGGAAAAGGTATTCTGATCCACATGAAAACACTCACAAACTCTCATTCTCAAAGGTTTTGTGACTTTTCCGGCAATCTGATACAACCCATGCAGAAGCCCCCATACAAGGTATGTTGCACCGATTCCGTGCCAGATGCCTGAAACAACAAATGTCAAAAGAAGATTTACATACTGTCTGCATTTCCCCTTCCGGTTGCCGCCGAGTGGAATATACACGTAGTCCCTAAGCCAACTGCTCAGCGATATATGCCAACGACGCCAGAAATCCTGAATGCTTGTCGCAAAATAGGGATGGGCAAAATTGTCTGCCAGAGAAATGCCAAACATTTCCGATATGCCGCGCGCAATGCAGACGCAGCCGTTAAAGTCCGTGTAAAGCTGGATGCTGTAAAGAACACCTGCCAGAAGCATATAGGTGCCCGGGAAGGACGCATACTCACCAAACAGCCTGTTGACCATGATATTGGCACGATCGGCAATGACAAGCTTTTGAAAATAACCCCACAGCATCAGTTCAAAACCACCCACAAAGGTTTCATAGTGAAATTTGTGTTGCCCGGTAAGCTGCGGCATCAGATCGTCATAGCGTGGAATCGGTCCCTGCAGGATCTGCGGAAAATAGAGAATAAACAAAAGGTATTTCACAGGATTCTTCTGCGCACGGATCTTTCCGTGATATACATCCGTCAGATAAGCGATCATCTGCAGCGTATAAAAGGAAATACCAATCGGAAGAAGCAGGGCAAAAGGGCCAAGATGAAGCCTTGCTGCCAGAAACGGCGCCGTGGCTGCCGTCTTGAGCACAAGAAGAATACCAATGAGCAGTATGACTGCAAGTCCCAGTATGATCCCGGGATATCGAAGCGCAGTTTTGCCGCTATCACCGGACTTCACACTGTGTTTTGCCGAAACACGCCTGCCTGACAATGCATGCCGCTGGGCGCATCCGTCTTCTATCAGCAGTGCCGAGGCATAGGAAATGACAGCACTTCCCAGCATCACCGCAAACAGCTTAAGCGACGCAAAACAATAAAAAAACATACTCAAAAGCAGCAGCCAGTATTGCTGCCACTTTTTGGGTATGTTATAAAAAATCACAAGTCCGATAGCCAGAAACAGTAAGAAATATCCTGAAATAAAATCCATGGGATAAGCTCCTTTATCGATCTGAAAATCCTGTCAGGAGTTCTCCGGCCTTTGTCTGTCTCCCGCCCGACGGACAGGATGCAAAAAACATATCTTATGCGATCGCGTCAAAGGTCTCTCTGATGGCTTTGATAAAGTCCTGACTATTTAATACTGTAACATCTTTCAGGGAAGTAATCAATGCCAAATCCTTTGTCATCTTTCCGTTCTCAATCGTCTGGATTGTCGCTTTTTCCAGCTTGTCTGCAAATGCCATAAGGTCGTTATTGCCGTCGAGCTCTCCGCGCTTTCTGAGTGCACCTGTCCATGCAAAAATAGTTGCCACGGAGTTGGTTGAGGTCTCCTCTCCTGCCAGATGCTTATAGTAATGTCTCTGTACCGTGCCATGTGCTGCTTCATACTCATAGACACCGCTTGGGGAAACAAGAACGGAAGTCATCATTGCAAGGGAGCCGAATGCGCTTGATACCATGTCTGACATCACGTCGCCGTCATAGTTCTTGCAGGCCCAGATAAATCCGCCCTTTGCCTTCATAACGCGGGCAACCGCATCATCGATCAGCGTGTAGAAGTATGTAATACCTGCAGCTTCAAATTTCTCCTTGTATTCTTTGTCAAAGATTTCCTGGAAGATATCTTTGAAATTATGATCATATTTCTTGGAAATGGTATCCTTGGTTGCAAACCACAGATCCTGCTTTGTGTCAAGCGCATAGTTAAAGCATGCCTTTGCAAAGCTTGTAATGGATTTATCGGTATTATGTATGCCCTGAATGATTCCGGCGCCTGTAAAGTCATGGATCGTCTCACGGGTCACTGTTCCATCCTCTGCCGTAAAGACAAGCTCAGCCTTGCCCGGTCCAGGTACCTTGATCTCTGTGTTTTTATATACATCGCCGTAAGCATGTCTCGCCAGCGTAATCGGCTTTTCCCAGTTCTTGACACACGGCTCGATTCCCTTCACAATGATCGGTGCACGGAAAACAGTTCCATCCAGCGCTGCACGAATCGTACCGTTCGGACTCTTCCACATCTGCTTGAGGTTATATTCCGTCATACGGGCCGCATTCGGGGTAATGGTTGCACACTTTACGGCCACACCAAGTCTCTTGGTCGCCTCGGCAGAGTCGATCGTCACCTGATCGTCTGTCTCATTGCGGTACTCCAGTCCCAGATCGTAATACTCCGTCTTTAAATCCACGTACGGCAGTATCAATTCATCCTTGATCATCTTCCAAAGGATGCGTGTCATTTCGTCTCCGTCCATTTCCACAAGGGGGGTAGTCATCTGAATTTTGCTCATTCTTTTTCCTCCAAAATTTCTATTACTATTTCTGCCTGGGCTTTCGGCAGTTAGTTTCTATGTTGTAGTATCTATTTGCCACAAAGGCTTTTTCGTGTAGCAGGACATTCTGCTTTTCATCGACAATGCCTTCAAAATTCATCCAGCAATCCGCTTTCCAATATATTCTCATAAGCCTTGATCATATGTAGATTGGCCAATCTTTCCGCCTTTTCGGCATCATGCGATTTGATTGCCTCCATGATCTCTTTATGTTCATGATTGGATGCTTTCCCGCGATTTTCGCTCGACAACGTCATCTTACGAACACGGTACACATACTGATGAAAATCTCTGAGCGTATGTTCAAGCATCTTGCTATCACAGGATTCATATAGGATTTCATGAAAGCGATTATCAAGCTCAGCCATCTGTTCATAGTGTCCTTTGCTCTCATGAAATTCAGATAAATAGACATTTTCTTCCATCTCATCCATTAACGCTTTGGAAATATGTTCCGTCGCCCATCTGGCACAGAGCCCCTCGAGCAGCGACCTGATCATATAAATATCACGAACATCCTTTGCAGTGATACCGGTCACATAAACGCCTTTGTTCGGAATCATCTTGAGCAACCCTTCCAGCTCAAGCTGGCGAAATGCCTCACGGACAGGCGTCCTGGAAACACCCAGCTCAGCACCGATGGCAGCTTCCTTAAGTTCTTCATTCTGTTTGTATTTTCCGTTTAAGATATCTTCCCGGATTTTATGAAACACTCTGCCACGCAGAGAATACTGGTCAGATACCTCCTGTTTCAAATTGTAATCAGACATACTGGAATTCTCCCGTTCTCCTGTTCTGTCTTTTGTTATCGCTTACTTTTCTTTCTTTTTATTCACAACAGTATGATAATCAAGACCAAGCTTTTTGCATGCCACCTTGATCTGCCGTATGAGTTCTTCGTCTGTCAGCACTGTAACACGGCCGCCTTCATATTCTGCGTCAACCCATGCCTTGACTTCCTTGACAAGCGGATCGTTTTTGTCCAGATGCTTATCCACCGGTAATTTGTAATAACTGTTGATCCAGTGTGCAATACCGGCCAGACCTGATGTGTTGGAAACTGCGCAAAGCACCGGTCTGTTCAGGAACTTCTCCGTATCAAAGATATTATAAATCTCCTCATTTTTCAAGAGTCCATCTGCATGAATACCCGCTCTCGTGACATTAAAATTCTTTCCGACAAACGGTGTACGAGGTGGAATCTCATACCCAATTTCCTTTTCATAGTACTCGGCCAGTTCTGTGATCACAGTGGTATCCATACCGTTCAGATCACCGCGCAGCTGTGCATATTCAAATACCATCGCCTCAAGTGGTGTATTTCCGGTTCTCTCACCTATACCAAATAAAGACGTATTGATACCACTGCAACCATAGAGCCATGCTGTCGTGGAGTTTGTCACTGCCTTATAAAAATCATTGTGTCCATGCCATTCGATCAGTTCGGAAGGAACACCGGCATTCGTGTGGATTGCATAAATGATTCCCTGTACACTTCTCGGAATTACGGCACCCGGATAATTGACACCATATCCCATGGTATCGCAGGCACGAACCTTGATCGGAATCTTATACTGATCCATCAGTTTCATAAGTTCGACACAGAAAGGAACCACATAGCCATAGATATCTGCCCGTGTGATATCCTCCAAATGACATCTGACACTGATCCCTTCCTCCAGGCAATCACGAATTACACTTAAATAGTGCTCCATAGCCTGTTTTCTTGTCATTTTAAGCTTTAGGAAAATATGATAGTCGGAACAGCTGACAAGAATACCTGTCTCTTTCATGCCGATTTCCTTGACCAGCTTAAAATCCTCCTTGCTGGCTCTGATCCAGCTTGTTACCTCGGGAAATTCATAGCCTCTCTCCATACATTTATAAACGGCATCCCTGTCCTTTTTACTGTACAGGAAAAACTCACTTGCACGAATCATGCCGTTTGGACCGCCGAGCTTATGCAGATAATCATAGATTGTCACAATCTGCTTTGTCGTATATGGTGCTCGTGACTGCTGTCCGTCACGAAAAGTTGTATCGGTGATCCAGATATCCTTTGGCATATCGTGCGGCACAATTCTATCGTTAAATGGAATCTTGGGTATTTCAGAATAGGGGAACATATTCCGAAAGACGTTTGGTTTTTCCACGTCGTCAAGAATATACATATGCTCCTCAATTTCCAAAAGATTTTTGTGATCGTTCATCCTGACCGGTCTATTATCAAAAGCACTGTTCATCAGTATCCCTCCTGCCTCTGTTTTAAGGTCTCCGCCTCTTTTGGTTTACTCTTGTATAATTGTATACAATAATAATGTTCATGTCAATGCATGTCTGTCAAAAGTTTCCCAAGATCCACCATGCCAAATCCCTGCTTCGGATAATTTTCTCCCAGATCACGTGCGCTTCTAAGAAGCCTCCGTTTCATTTCATAAGAAGAATCTCCGATATATTTCTGCCATGCAAGCGCAAGAGCCCCTGTTACAATCGGCGTTGCCATGCTGGTCCCGCTTTTTACTGCATATTGCCTATCCACATTTTTACAGGATACAATCCTTGTGCCGGGTGCCACGATATCCGGTTTCAGATATACTGCATTTCCGGGACCTTGCCCGGAATAAAATTTGCAGGCACTTTTATCATCGGCAAAATATTCTCCATCATGACAGCCGACACAAATGGTATGCACCGTGTCTCCCAGACGTGATATGCTGCTTCCTTTCGGTCCCTGATTACCGGCCGCGACTACTACAAGAATATTTTTTTCATAGGCTTCCCGAAACAGTTCAAAGAGCATTCTTTCACGCATCTTATTCTGAAAGGAAAATGAACTGACCGAAATATTGATCACTCTCAGATTCGCTTTTGCGGGAAACGAAAGCAACCATTCCATACCATGTATGATGGATTCGATCATACCATTTCCGTTTTTGTCCAGGATCTTACCGACGTATAAATTGCACGCCGGTGCAAGTCCCTGATAATATCCACCGGAAGCAATTCCGCTGCCCGCTATGATACCGCAAATATGCGTTCCATGACCAAGATCATCATAAGGTCGTCTTTTTCCATCTACGAAATCTGCAAAAGCTACACATCGGTCTCTTAAATCCGTATGCAAAAAAATACCGGAATCAAGCACTCCGATTCCGATTCGATTCCCTGTTAAATGCTGCGAAACTGCTTCCTTATAACCAATTTGTTTTCTGACTCTGTTCACAACAAAAACCGCTTTTTGTTATCTTATGCAGCGAAGAAAAAAGATGTGCGGAAAGCAGCTTCTCTTTGCCACTTTCCGCAATTTTACTTTCACTCTTGCATGTATTCTACGATGTTTGGGTCAAAACGTAAGACCTTCTGACCCTGGTATCATTCTATTTTTGGTTAATGTAATTGACGAGTCCCTGCGCTGCAATGATCTTCTGCATAAATGGAGGGAATGCCTGTCCTTTATACTCTGTTCCCTTTGTTCTGTTGTAGATCATGCCGGAATCAAAGTTTACTTCCACTGTATCTCCCGCATCAATACCGGCTACTGCTTCCGGGCACTCTATGATCGGAAGACCGATGTTGATGGCATTGCGGTAGAAAATACGTGCAAATGTCTCGGCAATCACAACGCTGACCCCCGCCGCTTTGATTGCAATGGGTGCATGCTCTCTCGAGGAACCGCAACCAAAATTCTTTGTGGCTACGATAATATCACCCTGATTCACCTTTTTTATAAACTCCGTATCAATATCCTCCATGCAATGTGTCGCAAGCTCTGCGGGATCGGAAGAATTTAAATATCTTGCCGGAATGATGACATCCGTATCCACATTATCTCCATATTTAAAAACAATACCTTTTGCATTTTCCATATCTGTTCTCCTTTTCATTCAAAAATTCATCCGGGTAATTGCAATATCATTTCTATCCACACCGGATTGTATGAAACCTGTTTTATAAAGCTGCAGGATCCGATATATGACCTGTAATGGCACTGGCTGCCGCAACAGCCGGAGAAGCCAGATAAATCTCACTTGTCACATGACCCATACGACCCACAAAATTACGGTTCGTTGTAGAGACACATCTCTCATTCTCTGCAAGGATTCCCATATAACCGCCCAGACAAGGTCCACAAGTCGGTGTCGATACAATTCCGCCCGCTTCGATAAAGATCTTTAAGAGTCCCTCTTCCATTGCCTGCAGATAAATCGCCTGTGTTGCAGGAATCACAATGAGTCTCATTCCCTCTGCCACATGTCTGCCTTTCAAAATCTCGGCAGCCACGCGCAGATCATCCAGACGTCCGTTCGTACAGGAACCGATCACCACCTGATCGATGGTAAGTGACTGGTCAATCTCATCGATCGTGTGAGTATTCTCCGGAAGATGTGGAAATGCTACAGTTGATTTTAACGTACTTAAATCAATCGTGTATTCTTCATCATAAACAGCATCCTCATCTGCCTCATAGACTGTGTAGGCTCTGGTAGAATGTTCTTTCATATAGGCAATTGCCTTCTCATCAACAGGGAAGATTCCGTTCTTTCCGCCTGCTTCAATCGCCATATTGGCAATTGTAAATCTGTCATCCATGGAAAGATTGGCAACACCTTCACCCACAAATTCCATTGATTTATACAGAGCGCCATCCACTCCGATCATGCCAATGATATGTAAGATGACATCTTTTCCGCTGATAAATTTGTTCGGTTTCCCGACCAGATTAAACTTGATGGCACTCGGCACCTTAAACCATGCCTTTCCGGTTGCCATACCTGCAGCCATGTCAGTACTGCCGACACCTGTCGAAAATGCACCAAGCGCTCCATACGTACAGGTATGAGAATCTGCTCCTATGATCACATCTCCGGCTACCGTCAAACCTTTCTCCGGCAGAAGGGCATGCTCGATTCCCATCTGTCCAACCTCAAAATAATTGGTGATCTCATTACGGCGTGCAAATTCTCTTACGCATTTGCAGTGTTCTGCCGATTTGATATCTTTATTGGGCACAAAATGATCCGGCACCAGCGCAATTTTGTCCTTGTCAAACACGCCGTCCACCTTCATCCTGCTCATTTCTTTTATGGCAACGGGGCTTGTAATATCATTTCCAAGTACAAGATCCAGATTTGCCTCGATCAATTGTCCCGCCTCCACACTTGGAAGGCCTGCATGCGCAGCAAGGATTTTCTGTGTCATTGTCATTCCCATGTCTGTTCCTCCTGAATCGTTTTCTTTTTCTGAATGCTATCATATTGATGTTGAGATCAAAAATAAAACGTATGACCTTTTGACCCCAGTAGCATCATATCATAACTTCACCCATAAATATAATACATAATACTTATAATTACTATGAATTATTTTCATAGTATGATATGCTATATCACAGGAAGGGCATGTTCCTATTGCTACAAAAAGCGCATGTCTGAGACTTCTCATCTGATAAATACAAAAATAACAACAGAAAGGGAATAAACGATGGAAAACAATTTGAATTTGTATCACATTTTTTATACGGTAGCTAATACGCGCAATATTTCAAGTGCCGCCAAACAGCTCTATATCAGCCAGCCGGCCATCAGTAAGGCCATATCCAAACTCGAGCAAAATCTGGATGTGACACTCTTCTACCGCTCCTCCCGCGGTGTCACGCTCACGATGGAGGGAGAGCTATTATATGATCAGGTCAAAACTGCATTTTCTGCCATAAAACGCGGAGAGGATCAGATCAAAAAAGTGAATGATCTTGGCGTATCCCGCATATCCATCGGTGTCAGCATCACCCTGTGTAAATATGTACTGCTCCCCTATCTGCAGCAATTTGTAAAAGACAATCCGCATGTGAAAGTCACAATCACCTGTCACCCTTCTCTTGAGACAATTCGTGATATCGAAAACGGTGTGACAGATATCGGCATTGTCGGGATACCAAGCCAGCCCGGCAATCTCACTTATTTACCCTTTAAAGAAATTCAGGATACTTTTGTGACGACTGACAGATATTTGGAAAATCTGATGATTCGTGAAGGTCACGACAAGGATGCTATATTACGTAACGCTACCTTTATGATGCTCAATAAAGATAATATCTCACGCAAATATGTTGATATGTATCTATCCGCACATCAGATCACTATGGAGAACATCATTGAAATCAATACAATGGACCTTTTGATTGAGCTTGCCAAGATAGATCTCGGCATTGCCTGTGTCATTAAGGATTTTGTACAGGATGAGCTTGCAGATCATTCACTGACTGAAATCGTATTGAAACGCAATCTTCCAAAAAGAAAAATCGGACTTGTCTTTTCCGATAATGGTCTCATGACAGAACCTATGAAAAAATTGATATCCTATTTCACAGAAGATGCCGGATTGTAACCCGGCATCTTCTGCTTTTCGTTTTTCTCTTTTTTATTTTAGACATAGCATCCGGAAACATATAATTCAGAACATTACGCCAGGCAAAATAAGCAGTTTCTCCCATACAGGCAGGAAGAAACTGCTCATCTATCATCATACAGATAAAAATAATGATACACTATGCTTCAAAAAGCGGTGTCGAAAAATAGCGTTCCGCAGTGTCAGGCAGCACCGTAACAACGGTTTTTCCCTTTCCAAGCTTTTTCGCAAGCTGAAGGGCTGCCGCTACATTTGTCCCGCTGCTGATTCCACACATCAGTCCTTCCTTACTCGCCAGATCCTTTGCTGTCTGAATCGCTTCTTCATCAGTTACCACATAGATGTCATCATAGATATTCTGATTGAGATTCTTGGGAATCAATCCATCCCCAATGCCCATCTGTAAGTGTGTACCAACCGTTCCACCCGCCAGAATTGCAGCATTTTCAGGCTCCACTGCCCAAATTTCAATATCCGGATTCTGTGCCTTTAATACTTCCCCAATTCCGCTGATTGTACCGCCGGTTCCGATACCTGAGCAAAAGCCGTCAATCGGACCTGCAACCTGCTCCAAAATCTCCAATCCTGTATGATGCTTGTGCACCATCGGATTCGCAGGATTTTCAAACTGCTGTGGTACATAGACATTCGGATCTTCCTTTGCCATACGAAGCGCAATCTGCATACATTCATCAATGCATGCACCAATATTTCCGCCGTCATGCACAAGCACAACTTCCGCACCGTAATGCTGTACCAGTTTGCGACGTTCCTCACTCACGGAATCAGGCATGATAATGATGGTGCGATATCCTTTGACAGCACCGACAAGCGCCAGTCCGATTCCCTGATTACCGCTGGTCGGCTCAACAATAATCGTGTTCTCATGAATAATTCCGTCTTTTTCTGCTTTTTTGATCATATAGTATGCTGTTCTGGTCTTGATTGATCCACCCACATTCAGTCCTTCAAATTTAACAAGGACCTCTGCACCATCCGGATCTGCCATTCTGTTTAAACGGATTATGGGCGTCTGCCCCATACAATCCAGCACATTATCATAAATCATGTTGCCACCTCATCTATCTGTTGTTTCATTTAGGTAATTGCAAATACCTATCCTATTTTATCATATGATACCAAAGACAAAAGGTCATACATTTCGTTCAAAACCATAGCAATGATAGCATATCTGCAATCACAAATGCAAGCAAAAACATGCCGCCGGCCGGGCCGGTGGCATGTCCTCTACACTTTTCGATTCACCTTGGAGCACTCACCCTGCAATAAAAATGAAAAATACTCCTCATTTTTTTTGCTTTGTCTCTGTTCTTGTCTGCGTCTATGATCTCTCCTGTCATCAAGAGAAGCAATCATCATCACAGACTGTACCATTTGAATACTGCCTACTCCGTATGCTTTGGTAATCCCTCCCTGGATCTGTATTTCGACTGGTTACATACTATATATCGGTGTAAATCGCAAAAACTTTACAAAATATTGAAAAAATACAACTGAATTAGTTGTTGATCAGCTTATCTTCTCCATTCCAGCTGTACAGCTTACGAACCTCTTCACCGATCTTCTCAGCCGGATGTTCAGAAGCAAGCTTTCTCATGGCCTTGAAGTGAACCTGACGACCTGCAGGTGACATATCAAGCAGGAATTCCTTTGCAAAAGTACCATCCTGGATATCTGACAAGATCTGCTTCATTGCCTTCTTGGTATCCTCTGTGATGATCTTTGGTCCTGTAATGTAATCACCGTATTCTGCTGTATTGGAAATTGAATATCTCATACCTGCAAAACCTGACTGATAAATCAGATCAACGATCAGTTTCATCTCATGGATACACTCAAAGTATGCATTTCTCGGATCATAGCCTGCCTCAACCAGTGTTTCAAAACCAGCCTGCATCAGAGCACAGACACCACCGCAAAGAACAGCCTGCTCACCGAAAAGGTCTGTCTCTGTCTCTGTACGGAAGGTTGTCTCAAGAACACCTGCTCTTGCGCCACCGATTGCAAGTGCATAAGCAAGTGCTGTTTCAAGAGCCTTACCTGTTGCATCCTGCTCAACAGCAACCAGACAAGGAACACCCTTTCCGGCCTGATACTCACTTCTTACTGTATGTCCGGGTCCCTTAGGTGCGATCATTGTTACATCGACATCTGCAGGTGGCTTAATGCATCCGAAATGAATGTTAAATCCATGTGCAAACATTAACATATTGCCTGCTTCCAGATTGGGCTCGATATCTTTTTTGTACATATCAGCCTGCAATTCATCATTGATCAGGATCATGATGATATCTGCTTTCTTAGCAGCCTCAGCAGCTGTGTATACTTCAAATCCCTGTGCCTCAGCTTTTGCCCAGGACTTAGAACCTTCGTAAAGACCAATGATTACGTGACAGCCTGACTCCTTCGCATTCAGTGCATGTGCATGTCCCTGGCTTCCGTAACCGATGACTGCGATTGTCTTGCCTTCCAATACGGAAAGATTACAATCTTCCTGATAGTAAATTTTTGCATCCATTGCCATTTTTACTTCCTCCTGTTTTGGATATTTGTAATTATTGATTATATGGTTAAGCTGCTATGCAGCTATGCCGTCTCTATTGTACAAGAGATACAGCTCTTTATAGATATGTAATGTTGTCTGTACCACGTCCGAGTGCCGCAATACCTGTTCTGGCAAGCTCCAGAATTTCATAACCGTTCAGAAGATTTAAGAACGCATCAATCTTATCCTGATTACCGGTCAGCTCCACCATCACAGATTCAGCGGAACAATCTATGATCTTGGCGCGGAAGATATCAGCAACCGCAATGACACCCTGACGCAGCGTAGCATCTGCGCGAACCTTAACCATTGCAAGTTCTCTGTAAACGCTGTTCTCCGGTTTCAGTTCCTTGATGTCCTTGACATCAACAAGCTTGGAAACCTGTTTCTCAATCTGATCCAGAATGATATCATCCCCACTTGTCACAATCGTAATGCGGGTAAATCTCGGATCTGCCGTAACACCTGCCGTAATACTCTCAATATTGTAACCACGGCGGCTGAAAAGACCTGAAATACGACTCAGTACACCGGATGTATTATCTACCAGAAGCTGAAATACTTTTTTCTGCATAATTCTTTCCTCTCCCCGGATTTTTTCAGTCAAAAACCCTTGTTCTTAAGTATTCTAACAGTACCTATATTGCTTTGTCAATCTATGACATTCTTTCATGCAATGTATAACCACAGGTTATTGCCAATCGTTTTGCTATTCGTTTTAAACTTTATGATATTACTCATTTTCATTACACTTCATCAGAGCCAAAGTTCCTGTGCGGGCTATTTCCACAATGCTGACAGAACGCATCATCTGAATCAGAAGTTGAATTTTTTCGGGTTCTGCACAGAGCTGAATTGTCATATAAGATTTCGACATATCTACAATCTCCGCTTTCAGAATATCACAGATTTCCATGATATCCTTACGGTTACTCCTGTTATATTTTACCTTCATCAGCATCAGTTCTCTCGAAACGCTCTGTTCTTCCGGAAAAGTACGTACTTTAATGATATCCAGCTTTTTATTCAGTTGTTTTTCAATCTGTTCCAATGTCCTTTGATTGCCGCTGGAAACAATGGTCATACAGGATACTGCACTATCATCAGTCTCTCCAACAGCAAGTGAATCAATATTAAAGCATCTTCTGGAAAACAGGCCGGCCACTTTGCACAAAACACCGGAACGGTTTTCTACGAGTACGGAATATATTTTTTTCATCATTGCCTCCTTATACCAGATCCATCGGATCGATCACACATTCCATCAAACACGCGCCCTCATTTGAAAGAAATGCGTCAATCATCTGCTCCATGTCACTTTGTCCGTCCACCAGAAAATATGGCATATCATATGCCGCTGCGATTTTAGACAGATCGGGACTTCCAGACAGATCAACAACAGAATAATTGTCTTTGTAGGTAAAATGCTGGTACTGACGCACCATACCAAGATAATTGTTTCGCAATACAATCACTTTTGATTTTATTCCATGCTGCCGCATAGTCGCAAATTCCATCATAGACATCTGGAAGGAACCATCCCCACAGACAGCAATGACCTCCTTATCCGGGGAAACATATTTTGCTCCCATTGCAGCCGGAATGGAATATCCCATGGTTCCCATTCCGCCTGAAGTCAGAAAATGTCCTTTTTTCACAATATGATAGCCGCATGACCAGATCTGATTCTGTCCGACATCTGCCACATAAATGGCATCCTCAGGAAGCTTCTGGGATAAGAGTGTGATAAAAGCAGCAGGATCAACAAACCCTTCTTTCACCTTTCGCTGTTTCTGCATCGTTGCCTGATAATAATCCAGCGTGTCATTCCAGTCCTCGTAATCCCCCTTTATCTCTTGCAGTAAAAGATCCTCAAAAATAGCCTTGCAATCTCCCACCAGCGGAATATGCGGTCCCACATTTTTACCGATCTCAGCAGGATCTACATCGATATGAATCAACGTTTTATTGTTCACAATATTATCAGGCTGGTTGACTGCGCGGTCTGCCACTCTGGCTCCCACCATGATCAGAACATCACATTCATTCATAGCCTTGTTGGCATATGCTTTTCCGTTATTTCCGACCATACCGTGATACATGTTATCCTCTGTCGGCATAGCACCGATTCCCATCATGGTAGATACAACAGGTATATTGAATTTATGTGCAAATTCCAGCAGTTCCTGCTTTGCATCAGCCAGCAGGACACCTCCGCCGGCACAGATCAAAGGTCTTTTGGCATCGTTTAGTTCACGTACCACTTTTTTCACCTGTGCCATATTGCCCTTCACCGTAGGTTTATAGGTGCGAAGTTTCACCTCTTCCGGATATGTAAAGTTCTTTATGGTCGCATTCTGAATATCAATTGGCACATCAATCAGCACAGGCCCTTTTCTTCCGGTATTGGCAATGTGAAAAGCCTCCTTAAAAATGCGGGGAATATCCTCCACATTTTTTACCAGATAGCTGTATTTTACAAAACTCTCGACTGCACCTGTGATATCTGCTTCCTGAAACACATCGCTCCCGAGAAGTTCACTGTTTACCTGTCCCGTGATACAGATCATGGGAATACTGTCTGCAAATGCAGTTGCAATACCGGTGATCAGATTGGTAGCACCCGGTCCGCTTGTCACGGCACAAACGCCAACCTTCCCTGTCACTCTTGTAAGACCGCTGGCTGCGTGAGCCGCATTCTGCTCCGTCCTGACAAGTACGCTTTCAATCTTAGACTCCAAAATACTGTTGTAAAACGGGCAGATGGCTACGCCCGGATATCCGAATACTACCTCAACGCCCTCCATCTCAAGGCATTTTACAATTGCATCAGCACCTAACATATCTTCTCTCCTTTTCTGTCGTTTCTGTATTTTTCATGATCATTATCTCATTCCATTTTCATCGCGAACCATCAGGAAATCCCCAGAACCTGCATGGCAACTCTGACTGCCTGCGCTGCATCCTTAGAGTACCCGTCTGCTCCAATCTCATCTGCATACTCCTGCGTGATGACAGCACCGCCGATCATCACCTTGGCAGTGACACCTTTTTCTCTCGCATATTCGACCACATGCTTCATCTCCTGCATCGTAGTCGTCATGAGGGCAGACAACGCAATGATATCTGCTTTTTCCCGGATTGCCGTCTCAATGATTGTCTCCTTGGGCACATCTTTTCCAAGATCAATCACCCGGAAACCATAGTTTTTGAGCATCAGCGCCACCAGATTTTTACCAATATCATGAATATCGCCTTCCACAGTGGCAATGACAATCGTTCCCTTATAAACATCATCAGATTCATCCATCAGAAGCGGCTCCAGATATTCAATTGCCTGCTTCATACTTTCTGCGCTGGCAATCAGCTGGGGTAGGAAATAAATGCCTTTATCGAACAAATCTCCAACTTCATTGATTGCGACAAGCAATGCATCATCCAAAATCGTCTTCGGCGAAATATCGGCTGCAATCGCCTGTTTCGTCAGATTCACAATATTCTTTTTGTTTCCCTTCATCACAGCCTGATGCACCAGGGCAAGAGGCGAAAGCTCCTGTCCGGAGGCATATGCTGCTTTGCCATTTTGCGTGTCAGCTTTTTCTGCCACGCTTTGCTTGTTCATCGCCTCAATATAACGAATATCGCTGCCGCTCTTGTCAAGCAGAAGATCACTTGCCATCATACAGCTTGTCAGAAGTTCCTGACATGGATTCGCAATCGCCATGGTAAGGCCCTGCGAGATTGCCATCGTCAGAAATGCTGTATTGATATAACTTCTCTGCGGCAGACCAAAAGAAATATTGGAGAGACCGCAAATCGTTGCAAGACCAATTGATTTGCAATATCGTATTGTCTCGAGCGTCTCAAGCGCTGCCGTCTTATTCGCTCCGACTGTAGTCACAAGCCCGTCTACCACAATGTCCTCTTTGGACAGTCCAAGAGAAAATGCTCTCTCGGCAATTGTGTGGATGATTCGTTTCTTCTCCTCCAAATCTTTCGGAAGCCCTTCGTCCGACAATGGTAACAGGATAAACATGGCACCATATTTTTTTGCAATCGGTATGAGTTTTTCAAATTTTTCCTGTTCCAGTGAAATCGAATTGATCAATGCTCTTCCGGGATATCGGCGCAGTGCCGCCTCCATCACTTCCACATGAGAAGAATCAATACAAAGCGGAAGGCAGGTCTGCATCGTCACATCCTCCATGACCATAAGCAGCATCTCTTTTTCGTCTATTCCGCTCATCCCCATATTGATATCAAGTACCCCTGCGCCGCAGGCTTCCTGTTGCTCCACAAATTCTTCCACCATGGAAAGATCCTTATTGCGAATACATTCCTGCAGTTTCTTCTTACCCGTTGGATTGATACGCTCTCCTACAATGATAAATGGATCGGAAAGGCCAAATTCCAACGTCTGTCTCTCGCTGGCAAGAAATCTGGCTCCGCAATCGGGAATCGTCAGATCCGTATTGCCATTTGCCCAAGGCACAAACCTGCTCTCTGCCACATGTAACTGCGCAAAAAGAGGCGTGGTCACTTGCGTGAGTCTACGGATATGTTCCACTGTTGTGCCGCAGCAGCCTCCCATGATATCAGCTCCTGCGCGGGCAAGTTGTTTCATTTCCTCCGCAAAGGTCTCCGGGTCCATTTCGTAGACAGTTTTTCCGTTTTCATCAAGTTTTGGCAGTCCTGCATTTGGTTTTGCAATGATTGGCACTTTTGCAACGCGCTTCATAGCCGCAATGATTTCACACATCTTTTCCGGTCCTGTCGAACAATTCACGCCGACAGCCACAGCGCCAAGTGCCTGCAATACAACAACGGCGGTAACAGGATCTGTTCCGAAGAGTGTTTTCCCGTCCTCTTCAAAAGTAAGCGTCGTCATAACAGGAAGTTCGCATACCTCTTTGGCAGCGATCAGTGCTGCCCTTGTTTCCTGAAGACTAAACATTGTTTCAACGACAATCAGATCCACACCGGCTTCTACATCTGCCAGAATCTGCTGCTTGTATATCTCAACAAGCTCCTCAAAATCCATATCTCCGGTCGGTTTCAGCTGTCTGCCTGTCATGGACAGATCTGCCGCCACATAAGCTTTGTCCCCCGCCGCTTTCTTTGTCAGTGCAACCAGTTCATGATTGATTCTGATCAGATCATCGGAAAGGCCGTACTCCGCAAGCTTGACCCGATTGGCCGTAAAGGTGGGCGCATATAAAATATGGCTGCCGGCCTCAACAAACCCTCTCTGCAGCTTAAGCAGAACATCCGGATTTTCTAAAATCCATTGCTCCGGGCAAACACCGTTGGGCATACCTGCCATCTGCAGATTAGATCCTGTCGCACCATCCAAATATACATATTGCTGATTACATAAATCCAAAAATTCTTGTTTTGTCATAATTATTTTAAAATCTCCAATAAATGTTGAAAATAAGCGGGAAGAGGGGCATCTACTTCCACGTATTTCTTTGTCACAGGATGTACAAATCCGAGCGTTTTGGCATGCAGACACTGTCCCTGCAGTTGAAAAGATGATGATTTTCGCCCATAGACCTCATCACCGAGCAGCGGATGCCCGATGGACGCCATATGCACCCTGATCTGATGGGTTCTGCCTGTCTCTAACTTACATTCCACATACGTATATGCCGAAAACTCCTGCAGTACACGAAAATGTGTGACGGCCGGTTTCCCTTCAGGGCAGATTGCCATTTTCTTGCGATCCTTTTTATCCCTGCCAATGGCACCTGTGATGGTTCCCTCCTTGTCATGCAGCCTTCCGCATACAATGGCATGATATTTTCGATTGATAGAATGCTCCTTCAGCTGCGCGGCAATCTCCTGATGGGCAAAATCATTTTTGCAGATGATAACAGATCCTGTTGTATCTCTGTCGATCCGGTGAACAATACCCGGTCTTAGCACCCCATTGATACCCGATAATCCATCTTTACAATGAAACATGATTGCATTGACCAGTGTGCCGGAATAATGTCCGGGAGCAGGATGCACCACCATTCCCTTTGGTTTGTCCACCACAAGCACGTCTTCATCCTCATACAAAACAGAAAGTGGTATGTCCTCTGCCAAAATATCAGGTTCCACAGCCGGAGGAATCTGAAAGACAATCACATCGTTTTCCCTCACTCTGTAGCTGGCCCTCACCGGTCTTTCGTTTACCAGAACACGGCCTTCCTTCAGCAGTTTTTGCAAAAAACTTCTGGACACATCTTCCATATAGGCAGCAAGCACCTTGTCGATCCGTTCATCCTCCTGCTCAGTATCTGCCACAAGCACAATATTCTTTTCTTCCATCTCTGTCCTATCTGTCATAAGCAAGCCCAATCAGCCTCTAGACCTTTCTGCTCTGTTTGGGATTTTTTTGAATATGCAGTGATATAAATTGCAAATCTTCTTCCTTCCACACAAACAGCATAAAAATAATGAGAAATGCAACCCCTACCGTCACGTAAATATCCGCCACGTTGAATATCGGGAAATCAATCAGCTTAAAGTAGAAAAAATCAATCACATAATTCAGTCTAAGCCGATCGATCATATTTCCGATTCCACCGGCTGCAATTGGCACAAGCAGCATATGCCATGCTCTGTATTTTGCAGACAAAGGCGTTTTAAAAAGTACAAACAGGATGACGGTCATCATAAGAACCGCAGCAAACACAAAGAAAACCTTTCTGTTCTGCAGCATGCCAAAGGCTGCGCCCCGGTTTTCCAAATAATGAAATTCAAAAACACCCTCCCAAAGAACATATGGCTGTTTATCCTTCAGTTTCAAAACTGCTGCATATTTTGTCAATTGATCGATTGTGAGAAAAACTGCAAAAAAGAACAGATCAGCTAAGAGCTGTATGGTTTTATCTCTCCGAAAACGATTCTTATTCATATTTTTCCTCGTCACTTACATAAATTTCCTTGATACCCGCCATAATTTCTTCGTCAGTTACCGAGTGATCGATGATTGCCTTGCCGATTTTCTTTGGCAAAACAAATTTCACTTTTCCGGCCTCCATTTTCTTGTCACTCTTTGTCAATTTCAAAATTTCTTCCGGATCAATATCTTCAATCGTGATCGGCAGATTAAATGGGACCATCATATCCCTGATTTCATAATATTCATCAAAGGTCAGCATTTCTCTCTTATACGCAATATAGGAGGCTGCAACCATACCAAGTGCCACGCATTCCCCGTGAAGGAGTTTGAAATTCATAGCCTTCTCAATGGCATGTCCGATCGTGTGACCAAAATTAAGAAGCGCTCTTTCTCCCTGTTCAGTCGGATCCTTTTCCACTACAAGCCGTTTGATATTGCAGCAGTTATAGATCATCTTCAGGATCGTCTCTTCGTCTTTTTCATAGATTTCATAAAGACTGTTAATGAGCCACTCATAAAAATAGCCATCCTTGATCAACCCGCTTTTAATCACTTCCGCCATACCTGCATAGAACTGTCTCTCCGGCAGTGTGCTTAAAACAGAAGTATTCATATAGACAAGCTTTGGCATATAGAATGCGCCTACCATATTTTTATATTTGGAAAAATCAACGCCTGTCTTGCCGCCGATACTCGAATCAACCTGTGCAAGCAATGTTGTCGGAATCTGCACAAAATCAATTCCTCTCAGATAGGTGGCAGCTGCAAATCCTGCCAGATCACCGACAACTCCTCCGCCAAGTGCAAGCAGCATATCCTTACGTTCAAAATGATTTTCGATAAGAAATGTGTAAAGATCTTGTACCGTATCTAAATTTTTACTTTCTTCACCGGCTGGAAAAGAAAATGTTTTGATCTCTCTACAGGAACCGGAAAGTGCTTCCTCCACTTTTACTGCATAGAGCGTTTCTACATTGGAATCTGTCACAATACATATCCTGCGCTGCGAAATATCCAGCGTCGAAAGTTCCTCTGCCAGCCGTTCAAAGCTGTTCTCAAAAACAATGTTGTAACAGAATTTTTTGTCTTTATTCACCTGCATATGATTTGATTCAATTGTATCGATCATGAATGAAACTCCTTTTCTTCACTTGTGCTTGCTTTCCTTCCTCTTGCACTCATAATTCCTGCCGCGTCGCAGAAGTCGCACTTCGCACCTCTACGAATTATTCGTGTACGCTCGGGTGAAAATGAATGCTCGCTTCGCTCGCGCTCATTTTCCTTCCTCTTGCACTCATAATTCCTGCCGCTTCGCGTCAGTCGGTGCTTCGCACCTCTACGAATTATTCGTGTACGCTCGGGTGAAAATGAATGCTCGCTTCGCTCGCGCTCATTTTCCTTCCTCGCTACAAAAAGACTCCCTGTCAAGCCTGACAGGAAGTCTATCGTAATTGCTTATTGCAAATCCTATAACTCAGAATCCACGGAAGGAACATCAAAAGATCCTGCCAGTATATCCTGAAAATCGCCGGAGATATCTACGCTTGACGGTGTGATAATGAATATATAATGCGAAATCTTCTGCAAATTCCCTTGAATGGCGTAACATGAACCGGATGTGAAATCAATGATCCGCTGTGCGATTCCGACATCAAGTCCTTCCAGATTTAATACAACCGTACGATTGGAGAGCAATGTTTCTGTGATTTCTCGTGCTTCTTCTACTGTTGTAGGTTTGATTACGCAAACTTCCATATTCCCTACCCCTCTCTTTGCAGTTTGCTTTGTCTGAGCAGGTCTGCTGACTAATTTTGCCCGCGGAGCCTTCTCTTCCGGTTCCTCTATGACATCATCATTTGATTTCGAAAATAATGATTTCTTCGCCGGTCTTTCATCATAATCGTCATCCTCATCATAGTATCCGTCATCTAATTCATAATCATCTTCCGGTCCATCATTAAGCTGCATGGACTTAATGAGGCTGTCTAATACCTTTGCCATAAATCTTCTCCTTTATTTGCCTATCAGCTATGTATGCTGTAATCTCTCTCTCCAAAAATACCGGTGCCGACACGTAAATAGGTAGCACCCTCCTGCGCAGCAACCTCAAAGTCGCCCGTCATACCCATAGAAAGAGTATCCATATATACATTATCAATGTTTTTCTGCATTATGTCAACAGATAATTCTTTTAATTTTTGGAAATAGGGACGATTTTCCTCCGGATTTTCGACATAGGGTGCAATTGTCATAAGTCCATGAATCTCTATATTTGGCAAAACCGCTATCTCTTCAACCAAAGATAAGGTATCCTGTATTGTCACACCGAATTTTGATGCTTCCTGTGCAACATTCACTTCAACCAGTATACGGACTGTCACTCCTTTTTTAACCGCCTCCTTACTGATTTCCTCTGCAAGGCGGACAGAATCGACGCTGTGAATCAAATATACTTTATCGACAATATATTTCACCTTGTTTCTCTGCAAATGACCAATCATATGCCATCTGATATCTTTCGGAAGAAGCTCATATTTTTCCACGAGCTCCTGTACCTTATTTTCACCAAAATCCCTGCACCCGTGATCATAGATCTCCTGCAACATCGGAACAGGTTTTGTCTTACTGACCGCAATTAACGTTGCTTCACTTCTATCTCGTCCTACCGCTTCACAGGCTGCCGTAATTCTGCTTTGCACCTCATCATAATTTTTTGTCAACATATTACCACTCCTATTATCATTGATCTATTCATATACAAAATCATCCGCATTTACAGTGGAGGAATCCAAAACAATGTAATCATATTCTGAAAGGCCATAGGATGTATTGGATTTTACAATCGCGTATTCCTCATTGGAACTCAGGATTGTAATTGCAGTAAAATCAGCATATCCTTTATTAATATTATAAACGCCGATCAATGAGCCGACTCTGCTGATTGGATACTTTTCACTTGAATCCGTCCTGCAGATATAATCTCCAACCCGAAGCTGCGACGTATCCACGTAGTAATACGCGTCGTCTGCATAGTATATTTTTGCCTCCACAAATTCCGTCGCAGGTTTACCATCCTCATCATAGGTTTCTTTGGTGAAACCGCTTTTACCGTTATTACCGCCCTCTGCTTTATATGCAAGCGGAATCAAATAAAATTCCTGTTCAGTGATCGCACTGATCGGAACCTTCAGTCCTTCCTCCTGTGATGCGAGAATCTCCAAATCAATAAAACGTTCGGAAGCAAACGTGATCATAGAATTGGTAAAATCAAGCTGTACGAAGGTGTCTCCCATGTTATGTAAAAGTGTCACCTTTGCCCATGATTCATACTGGTTCTTGATAAACTTCACCTTGACATACTCTTCCGCTTCCAGTTCGCTGCCTCTTGCTTCCTCCACAGGGATTACAATTGACCAGTTTTCATCCAAGATTAATTTGTATGCCGTATCCTCCGTAGAAGCAAGCTGATTACTTTCGAGATGCTTTGCCTCATAATCCTTCTTCTCAAACATATCCTTTGTGACCATCTCCGGCCGCAGAGACTCATATCCATCAATCTCATAGGAGATCAGGCCACTGCAAGGTGCATATTGAAAAGTCAGATTGTCCGAATTATTATTTTGTGCGCTCATATTGTGCAGCATATTATAATTTGACAATTTTAAGGTCGTACTGCTGAGCTGATCCTGAAAATCGTATAATCTGTCAAACTCCTCGGGCGAAAACTGATTCTGGAAATGTATCATCTGACTTCTAAGATTTTTTTGATCCTCTTCAGACAATAGCATCTCCGACTCCTGTTGCTCCATCATTTCAGCTATTTTCCCTGTACTGTCAAGTGTATAAACAAGATCACCTGCCGCAAGATGCTCATCTTCCTTTGCAAAGAAATTAATGTAACCGACTCCGTTACACGAAACAGTCATCTCATCCCGAACGGCAATCCCTTCATACACACTGGAGACACTGAGCGTTCCCTTGGAAACCTCGTACCCAACGATATGTTTTTTGTTCATAGAAACTACAACCGCAATGACAAGATAAATAAAAATGACCAAAAAAATCAGCAGTCCGATATTAAATTGTAATTTGTTACCTTTAAAGTCCTGCATACGCACAACTTTCTTTTTCTGCGCCATTTGCTCACCTTCCTTCATCTGCCTTGTCAACAGTTTTGTCTCGTTTTTCCTGTACATGTAAAAACCTCGGATTGCTCCGAGGTTTTCATCCTTCCACTCATCTATAACGAAACAATGATTTTTGATTTCAGTTCTTCCGGCAATTCTTCTTCGTTTTTACCGACACTCAGAACAAAATCGACATGATATACTTCACTGACTTTTTCTAATTTAGCAATCACATCTGCAATGCAATCATCCTCTACCAGTGCAATCTTTAAAAAGCTGTCCAGATACATCTGCTGCAAATCGTGATCCTGTGAAATAATCCCCTTGATCAGTCCGATAAATTCATCGCTGCTGCCAATTTCAAAAGCGGAAACATCAATAAGTCTGACCTTATTATTTACCTCATACATGTGCTTCGTACTCTTATCCAGATATACGATACTACCGGCTGCACTCTGTACCTGCGCATTCACCTTATCCAATAAATGCTTTGTCTTACCTTTTCCCTTGTTTCCGACGATAAGTTCTACCATATGTATACCCTCCTAGCTATGCTTTAGCTGCCTTAGTGCTTATTTCTATCTTAGCAGAATAGCCCTCAAATGACAACCACTTTATCGAATTGTTTTCAGCAGCTGCGTCATCTCCTGATACAGATATTGTCGTTCGCTGCAGTTAAGAATCACTGACACATACGGATTGCCTGCAGAATCCTTTGTCATAAGTACAAGACAATTTCTTGCAGCATTTGTCGTACCTGTTTTTCCTCCGATCACAGTAATGCCTTCCGGTGATTCATAATCCCCCTTCAGATATAGATTTGTCGTACTGCAGGAGTACTCCTTTCCCTCACCCTGGCTGTTATGATAAATCGTGTCATATGTATCCAGATGAATAATCTGTGTAAATGTATCGTACTTCATTGCTTCCTGAAAAATCAGATACATATCATAGGCAGACACATAATGCTCCTCTGCCGTAAGTCCATGGGGATTCACAAAATGAGAATTGGTAGCACCGAGCCTAAGTGCCTCTGCATTCATCATATCCGCAAAGCCTTCCACGCTTCCTCCGACATTCTCCGCGATCAGAACAGCCGCATCATTTGCCGACTGCATGAGAAGTGCATGCAAAGCCTGGTCAAGTGTCATGGTGTCACCGGCTTCAAGACCGGCGAGCGTTGCGCCGGACTCTGTAATCTTTACATTTTCCGAAGCTGTCAGTATCTGGTCAGGTTTTGCGTTTTGCAGAGCGATCAGGGCTGTCATGACCTTGGTCAAAGACGCCGGTGCCAGCTGCAGATTTTCATCCTTTGCATAAATGATTCGCTTTCCGTTTACATCACATAATATGCCGGAAAGACTTTCCGAAAGGTCAACGGCATCCGATGCCAGAGATGATTCATCCTTCAGACACAGATCGGCAGCAAATGTCTTTGCCTTCTCTTCCCTATCCTCTGTACCGGTAATCTCGAACCGGAATGCACTGACCGAGGAATCGGAATCATATGCCATTGCCAAATTATTTCTGCCGCATCCCACACAAAGAGCACTGACCAAAAAAGTCAATGCAGCCGTGCATTTTATCTTACTTGTACATTTCACGCCACTCAAGATCTCCTCGATTCAAAGATTTGATTAACAGTTCTGCTGTCGCAAGATTGGTGGCAAGCGGTATATTATGCATGTCACATAATCTCACAACATTATTCACATCCGGTTCATGCGATTTTGAAGTGAGAGGATCACGCAGAAAAATCACCAGATCGATCTGGTTGTGTTCAATCTGTGCTCCGATCTGCTGTTCTCCTCCCAAATGGCCGGCCAGATATTTATGCACATTCAGATTTGTCACTTCCTCAATAAGCCGCCCCGTCGTACCGGTTGCATATAAATCATTCTTACTTAATATACCCCGATAAGCAATGCAAAAATTCTGCATCAGCTTCTTTTTTGCATCATGTGCAATAAGTGCAATATTCATAGTATTCCTTCTCCTTTGGTAAACTGTCCTTATGTGTATTTTCTCACGCGTTGCAGTCTCACATTTAATACAAACCCCATTCCGATATAGAGACTGACCAGCGATGTCAGACCATAACTGACAAACGGCAACGGAATTCCGGTATTAGGCAAAATACCCGTTGCCACTGAAATATTCATAAAACTCTGGAAACCGACGACAGTCGCCATCCCCGAGGCAATCAGCGTCCCGGCCAGATCCTTGGCTATCCTGGCAGTCATCAGACAATCCAGCGTAATCAAAAACAGAAGTCCTATCACAAGACAACTGCCCGCAAATCCCAGCTCTTCTCCCACAATCGCAAAAATAAAGTCTGTCTGTGGTTCTGAAATAAAATTACCATTCTTTACAGAGCTGATCTCGTTGTTATCCAGCCCTTTCCCAAACAACTGACCGCTTCCGATTGCCATCTTTGAGTTATCCTGCTGGTAACCTTCTGCCATAGAATACTCAGACGGATTCAGCCATGCCAGAATACGTGTCTGCTGATACTCTTCGATCAGCTTCTGATCCGGCTGAAGCACAAGCGTCAGTGCTATTATCCCAGCCGGAATCACAATCGCAAGAATGCCAAATATGATCTTATAGCTAAGTCCTCCGATAAAGAGCAAAACACAAAACAAAAGAACAATCATAATACTTGTCGACAGATCCGGCTGCCGGTAAATCAAAAGAAGCGGCGGAACCAGAAGTGCCAACATAGTCACGATCGTCTTTAAGGAATTGATCGTTTCCTTATGTTTCATAATATACTGTGCGAAAAATAAAATCAACAAAATTTTAGCTGTTTCTGATGGTTGAAAACGGATTCCCGCGATTGAGACCCATCTCTGTGCATTATTCGTTGTTTCCCCGAACAATTCCACCAGAAGCAATAGTGCAAGATTTCCGACATACATGACCCAGTACAGACCCAGCAGGCTGGAATAATCAAATAAAGAGATCACAATCATGAGAAACAGCCCCATGACAAATCCGAGAATCTGCTTTGACTGTGTGGATTCTCTTGCACTTCCTATCACCAGAATCCCAATCACGGTAATTGCAATCAGTAATATTATTAATTTAAAATCATAATCCCTGAAACGGTATTTTTTTAACATTCCTATCACCAAAAAACATTAATTTTTCTTTTGCTGACCTCGACTTCCATTCTGCCGGGATCAATCTGTATGTAGCGGGACAAAACCTGTGCGATTTCCTTTTTGATCAGCTCCATGGTCTCCGGCGAACAATTCAGCCTGTCTGAAATCAGCAGAATTTTCAGTCTGTCTCTTGCAATATCTTTTGATTTCTTTTTATGGAAGAGTCTTCTGAAATTCATACGTTTTGCCCTCCCTTACTTTTCTGAAAAAGACCGGTAAAACGAAACCAGACAGAGCGCTGTTTTTCCAAATCGATAAAAGGTACTTCCTCCCCCAGTATTCTGTGACAGATATTCATATAAGCTCTGCCTGCAAGTGAATCTCCCAGCACAAGCGGTTCCCCGTGATTGGTAGAAACAACAACGGCTTCATCGTCATAGACACAGCCTATCATGTCTGCGGAAAGAATATCCACCACATCGGCAGCACTCATCATATCACCGCGTTTTATCATATCATCCCGTAATCTGTTAATGATCAGATCGGCTCTTCCGATTTCATAGGCATGCAACAGTCCCAAAATCCTGTCTGCATCACGGATGGCAGAAACCTCCGGCGTTGTCACAACAAGAGCTCTGTCTGCGCCTGCAATGGCGTTCTGAAATCCCTGCTCAATTCCGGCGGGACAGTCCAGCAAAATATAATCAAACTGATCCCGAAGCTGCATTGTCAGCTTTTTCATCTGTTCCGGATTGACAGCGCTTTTGTCGCGTGTCTGCGCACAGGGTAATAAATAAAGATCCGGATAACGCTTGTCCCTGATCAGTGCCTGCTTGACCCTGCAGTTTCCTTCCACGACATCCACCAGATTATACACAATCCTGTTTTCAAGTCCCATTACAACATCCAGATTGCGAAGACCGATGTCTGTATCGATCAATACTACCTTTTTGCCAAGGTAGGCAAGACCGGTTCCGATGTTTGCGGTCGTGGTCGTCTTCCCCACGCCGCCTTTTCCTGATGTAATGACAATAACTTCACTCATAGAAAATCCTCCATATTATATGAATCATTGTCCCCATCAAAATTCATCTCAAATTTTGAAGTAATTCTTCTGTATATTCTACATCTGAAAACTGTATTTCACCGTTTTTCAGCCATGCCAGCTTGGGTGTATCCTTCTTCGCGCTTTTCCATTTGGACTTCTGTGTATACTTTCCTTTTATCTCTCCGATCCGGATTGTCTCAGGATCCATATGAAGCGCACAGATAAAATGCGGATTGCCATCCACACCGGCATAAGCACTGCCCTGCAGATGTCCCAGGACAATAATGTCCTTCTGAGATATGACAAGCCCTCCGCTCTCGACATTTCCCAGGATAATCACGCTCTGATCCATTTCAAGGATATCTCTGCGACCGACATTCCCCCGGAAAAACTGTGCTTTGTCAGCCATCTTTTCCTGCTGGGTCCGCACCATAGCCTGTTGAAATGTCTCATTCTCCTGCCGGGAAACCACACAAACGATGGAAAGACTGCAGGACTGCCTGATCGTACTGATGATAGCGTCCTCCTCCTTTGCACTTAACTGTTTCCCTTCAAAGGATATTACCTTTTTTGATTTGCCGAAAAATTTTTCACTGTCTTTAAATTTTTCAGCCACTTCCACCAAAATATCTCCCAGCAAAGCATCCTCGTCGATGACGATCTGAATGCCGTTTGGATATCCTTTTAATCTGATTTTATCACTCATAGCATCCTTTCCTTTAGTCTCCTGCCTGCTGCATGACATTTGTCTGCTCTGCAGTTCCTGTGATCAGATCTTCTTCATCCTCTAATCCAAAATAATATTTGATAACGCTCTGTGTCATCTGCGCCGCATAATCGGATGCGTATCCAAATGCAATTCTCGTTGCAATCGCAATCTGCGGTGCCTCGTATGGTGCATAACAAACAAACAATGCATGGTTTGCTCTTCTTTTGTTTTCCTGTGCCGTTCCGGTCTTGCCGGCAACATTTACACCAAGTCCATCATAATACTCCTTATCCTCTATGACCTTACGCATACCGGTGTGTATCGCGTTCCATGTTGACTGTGAAAGCTCTACCGTTCCCCGAAGCTCCGGTGTATACTCCTTTAGCAGATTCCCTTCTGAATCTGTCGTCTTATCAATCAGGCTCAGGTTATAGCAATTACCGCCGTTTGCCACCGTAGTCACATATCTGGCAAGACCAACTGTCGAGTAGTTACTGTTACCCTGTCCAATCGCAGAACGAATGGCATCCTGCGTAGACACCTTTGGTGCGCTCTCAGAGATTTCTATCCCCGATTTATCCGAAAGACCGAACATGTCAGCATACTTTGCCAGCTTTTCCAGTCCTGTATCGCTATCATAAACGCCGTTTGAACGACCTAAACGATACCCTGTCTCATAGAAGAAATAGTTGCAGGAGTGTTCGATTGCACCGGAAACATTGAGTCCGCCGTGACTGCTCGGCGCAATCCAACATTTTGCAAAAGGCTGCAGGGTATCCCATGTACCCTTACACGTAATGATCTCCCCCGGAGAGATGACACCCTCCTCCAGTCCTGCAGCAGTAGAAACCATCTTAAATGTAGAACCTGGCGCAGAAAGCTGCTGCGTCGCATAATTCCACATTGGCTGGGAAAGATCATTGTAGATCTTATTGTAATACTCCGAATCAATGGAATTTGTCAGCTTATTATTGTCATATCCCGGATAAGTTACAAGTGCCCTTACTTCGCCGGTATTCACATCTGTTACCACGCAGGAACCGGAACATGGATCCAGTGCAAGCTGAGCCGGCGTGATATCGAGATTGGTTATCTTATCAATCATAAAAGAATACGCCGATTTGCTGCCGTTTCTGACAGCCTCGATCTCTTCGTCGGTTCCCTCAATGATGTTCTGCTCAAAAAGAAGCATACATACCTGTCTGCCGGAAATCTGTTCATCAAGCAGCATATACTTATAGAGTCTTTTATTAAAATAAGTATCCTTCACAATATTCTGTTCAATATAGGCAACAAGCTGTTTGAAAATCTCTTCGGAATCAGAATATTTTGCATTAATATCCAGTTTGGTAATATCAATCCACCCCTGTGAGATCAAATACTTCAGATAAGTACTCAGACTGATTGTCTCATCTTCCTTCCATGCAAGATAAGTCTCATCTTCCTTATCGATTTTATCTGTCAGAATGACCTTTTTGTCTTCCAGAAGAGACACAATTGCAAGCTGATACACCTGATACTCAAGCGTCAGATTATCATACCTCGTCTCATCCTCCAATAGCTCCTGTTTCAGATGCGATACCACACTTAACTGTTTTGTCTCAAAGGCATGCAGGACTTCCTGTTCTGTTTCCTTTGCGTTTTCTGCCGTAAAATGGGATGTATCGATGACACTATTGTTGAACAGTGCAAAATAAACATCATAAATCGGAATTTTGATATTGCTTGCACTCGCATTTTCTCCGGCCACATATTCCTTGATGTTCTGGATCTTGGAAACCAGAATACCTGCAATCTTCTGTTCGAGCAAGTGATAGACAGCCTTTTGGAGTTCCATATCAATTGTCAGATAGACATCATTCCCCGCCTGGGGATCAGTCCTGTCACTGGTTTCGATTACCTTTCCGACATTGTCAACATAAACAACTTCTTTTCCTTTTTTCCCTTGCAGCGTCGTTTCCATGTACTGCTCAATACCGGATTTTCCGACGATATCGGTCAGGGAATAATCCTCATTCTCCTTTGACAGTTCCTCGTATTCTTCATTGGATACCTTTCCGATATAACCAATGATATGAGAACAATAGATGCTGTCAACATATTTACGCATTGTGTCCTCTGTAACGGAAACGCCGGGTAAAATATCCGCATTTTCCATAACCATCGCAACAGTCTTGTCAGAAACATCCTTAGCCACTGTTGTAGCAATATACTTCTGATATCCGTTTAAACTCATGGCGTAACGAATCGTCACAATCTGCAACAGCTTTTCTTTGGTATAGCCGCTTCCCACAATAAAGTCAGAAGAAGTATTGTCCGGATCCAGATATTCACCGACAGCAAATTTCTTGGTGCCTGCCAAATACTGAATCACGTCTTCTGCTGTCGAAGTCTTCTGCTTATAGGACAGCTTATCCACATAGCTTTCGCCGTAAACGTCAGCCAAAAAACGTAAAAGCTGTGAACCCTCGACGGTAAAAGCATAATTATTGTTCTCATCCACAATAATATTGAAATCATTGACAATCTTATCCCCGTTCTTTTCTATCATATCAATCAGGGAAGAAAGCGTTGCGTTAAGCTGCGCATTTTTCTTTTTGCCGGATTCGTACACATCCTCAATGGTTACGGAATAAGCAAGCTCGTTGTAAGCCATCAGTTTTCCGTTTGTATCGTAAATGTTGCCTCTGGTGCTGGCAATCGTACGTTCTTTTCTGATTTTCAGTTTAAAGTTCTCCAAATATTCCTGCCCATGCACAATCTGCAAATCAAAAAGACGGTAGGTCAAAATACCTGACAACGCGCCAAATAACAGAATCAGAACAAAAATCCTGGAGGTTACCATATTGATAATTGCTTCTTTGATCGTTTTAAGCAAAGCTGTCATCACCTCTTTGTCCTGCATCTTCCAAGCGATAAATCATATCTCTGATCAGCGGATAAATCAAAATTGTCACAAGAATGGTATAAACATTCTCCGGGATAATGATATGCATAAAATAAAAGCCAAAATGAAAACGTCCTCTGAGCAGAAACATCAGAATATAATAAATCAAATTGTATACCATATCACTGGCAAAAATCATCAGAATGGGCAGCTTGACATCATCCTTATAAAAGATCTGTTTAAAATAACCATTCATATATCCGATATACATCAAAATCATTGCATGATAGCACAGTACACTTCCAAAGAAAATGTCATAGAGAAGTCCGGCAAAAAAGCCGACCCATAAACCACATTTCTTTCCGCACATGAAGCCGAAGATTGCTGTGATGATAATCAGCAGATTCGGCGCAATACCGCCAAATGATAGTGTTTGGAACAGTGTAGACTGTAATACAAAACAAAAAATGACCATAAAAGCCATAAAAAAATTTCTTTTCACTCGTCTAAAACCCCTGAATAATCCTTTTTCAAATCCGTGATGACAAGAACCTCTTCCAAGTGAGCAAAATCTACGGCAGGTGTTATGTATCCGGAGCTTGTCAGATTATTTGCGTCCGCACTCACATGTGTCACATAACCAATCAGAATACCAGGCAGATACTTTGTACTGATGTAAGAGGTGACGACCTTATCTCCCTCCTGTACGGGTTTTTCTCCGTTGATCAGCTTTGAAAAAGTAATCACGCCACTATTATTCATCGTCTCCAGATTCCCCTGCACCATACATGCATCCTCTGTGGAAAGCACCATTGCACTGACATTGGAATCATCATCTATGATCGCCATGACTTTAGCCCAGTCATCACCAACCTCTGTCACTCTTCCTACAAGTCCGCTTCCGGCCATGACATTCATATCCGGTGCGATTCCATCGAGAGAGCCTTTATCTATGACAAAAGAATGAAACCAGTTGCCGGAATCGCTGGAAACAACTCTGGCACCGATTTTATGAAATTCTTCATATTCCTGATCCAGCTTATAAAGTTCCCTGAGATGGTTGAGTTCGTACTTATCCTGCTGCAGAGAATTATTTTCGATTGTAAGGGCATCTACCTGCGCCCTTAGTGACTCATTCTCAGCCATCAGATCCCGAATTGTCTGCAATTCCTCTGATCTGTCTGTCAGCCATCCGCCAATCCGGCTCACACCGGACTGAAACGGCACAATGACCACGCCGGCAATCCGGCCAAACGGTGCCACAATCAGATCCGTAAAGAAAGTAACCGTCATGAGAAGGACACAAACGCAGGTCATGATCAGCAATAAGTATTTACTTGGAATGGTAAACTTTTGCCGCTTTCTTCTCATTATTTTCCTCCGTTACCCATGCCCTCGATGGCATATGCAACTGATTTGTAGTTGTCATCCTGAATAATGCGTGCAAGTCCCAACGCGACACTCTCGATCGGATGCTCTGCCACATTGACCTTCAGTCCTGTTCCCTTGCCAATCAATTCACTCAGATGGCTCACCTGACAGGCACCTCCTGTCAGATAAATTCCCTGTCTGTATATATCGGCAGCCAGTTCCGGTGGGGTACGCTCCAGAATCACCTTAATATTATCCGTAATGGTATTAAAATGCTCTTTCAGACAATCATCTACAAGTTCCGTCGGAATCTCGCGCTCTACCGGGAGTCCGGTTACAATATCACGTCCGTAAACGACAGCACCTGTTCCGGCCTCTGAAAGCTCTGCAAGGCTTATCTTTACCTTCTCGGCAGTCTTGCCTCCGATGATCAGGCTATACTCTTTACGCACCGCATTACGGATCGCATCGTCAAATTTCTGTCCTCCAACCTTGATCAGTTTGGATAATACAATGCCTCCCAGAGAAAGGATTGAGATTTCTGTGGTATCATACCCTACATCCACAACCAGAACGCCCTGTGAATTTTTCACATCAATATCCATTCCAAGTCCATCTGCAATTGCTTTTTCCACCACCATGACCTTTTTGGCCTTGACATTGGCATTTTTGATCAGATCATAAAACGCTCTTTTTTCAACCTCCGTCACATCAGTCGGTACCGCAATATAATAATCAGCCGGTTTGGCAGGACCTCCCGCAATATCCTGGATAAAACATTTGACAAGTGTCTGCATATTTTTGATATCAGCAATGACACCGTTGCAAAGTGGATAAGAAATATGAATATTTCCAGGAGCTTTCTCATACATTTCAAAAGCAGCATCTCCATAAGCAAAGAGGATATCTTTATTCTCAATTGCAATGATATTCTTCTGACAGAAGATATTCTGTTCACCCTTTCCGTATATTTTAATGTTACAGGTACCAAGATCGATACCATATGCACTCGAAGCCATTATAAAACTCCTTTCTCCTTTAAACTCGTATAAGTATTATCTCCAATTATGATA
The DNA here is from genome assembly GCA_945949085.1 of uncultured Lachnospiraceae bacterium. GTDB lineage: Bacteria > Bacillota > Clostridia > Lachnospirales > Lachnospiraceae > CAG-194. The sequence continues at coordinate 118,776 of CAMFDJ010000001.1, forward strand.
TGATCCAAAAGCGGAATCTCCATAAGATGCGATGCCTGTGACAATCTCTGTGTCAGTAGAATGTCCTCCCTGCTTGGCTGTGGATTCCCGCTCGGATGATTATGCAATAAAATAATGGACGCAGCATTATGCCTGCATGCCCTTCTGAAAATTTCCCTGGTTGAAACAAGAGAGGCATTCAGCGTACCGACCGACAATTCTTCATCGGCAATCCTCATGTCCTTTCCGTCCAAATAGACTACCATACAGTGTTCCTGCTCAAAATGACGCATCCGCTCCATGTATGCCTCTGCCACCTGGCGCGGATTCGTAAAACAAATATCTTTTTCCCTGACTGCAGCAGCCATTCTGCGCGAAAGCTCTGCAACCGTAATCAGCTTAACAGCCTTTACTTCCCCTATTCCTTTGATTGTTTTCAGATCCTTCGGTGTCAGATGATGCAGACCAAGAATCCCCTCTCTGCCGCAAAGCGTCAAAACACGCATTGCAAGAGTCAGTGCATCCTCACCCAGTGTGCCCGTCCGCAAAATAATCGCAAGGAGTTCTTCATCTGACAATGCTTTTGCTCCGCACTTTAAAAATTTTTCATAGGGAAGCATTTGAAATGTTCCGTTTTCCTTTAATTGATACATGTAACTTCAGTTTTTTCCAGACCGCGACACCGCATATCACAAATATCCACCATATTGTGATTTGAACTGCCATCATTAAATAAAACGATAGATCAGAATTGCAAGTACGATACCCAGAATGCTTGCAACTGTGATACGGATTGTAAGACCAAAGGTCAGCACCAAAATACCCAAATCCAGCACGACCGGTGAAGAAAGACCAAAGCTCTGTCCATAATTTAAAAAGGTGTTTGGAAACAGACTTCCGATAAACCCACCAATCACAATACCTGCCAGAATCATCAAAAAGCAGGCCCAATTATTTTTTCCTCTCATGGTTCCTCCTTTGTATGTGCTTACTTCCTGTCTATCTTATCACAAGCACCTAAGTCTGTACACAAAATTCATGGTTTTTTTTTCGACAAGTCCATTGCATTTTTGATATCTTCTGCGCTGATCAGGCCCTTGTTTTTCATGTTCTGCAAGGTTTTCAGCATACCGAATTTGGCATGCTGGAACGTCAGTCCCCCCTGAAAATATACTGCATAAGGCGGTTTGATCGGACCGTCAGCAGAAAGTTCAATGGAAGATCCTGCCACAAAAGCGCCGGCTGCCATAATAACAGGTGCGTCATACCCCGGCATATCCCAAGGCTCCGGCGTAACATGACTATCGACAGGTGCTGCCTGCTGGATTCCCTCGCAAAATGCGATCACACTCTCCGGATTGCCAAAAGTGATTGCCTGTATAATATCAAATCTCTCCTCATCGGCCGCAGGCACAACACGGTAACCGAGTCTTTCATAAAGACCGGCTGCAAATATTGCCCCCTTCAGCGCACCGGCAGTGACCGTAGGTGCCAAAAACAATCCCTGATAAAAGTCCTTCAGAACACCAAGTGAAGCACCGACCTCTTTTCCAAGTCCGGGCGAAGTCAGTCTGTATGCCGCGTTTTCAATACATTCCTTTTTTCCGACAATATATCCGCCGATCGGAGCCAGTCCACCGCCGGGGTTTTTGATCAGAGACCCCACTGCCATATCTGCTCCTGCCTCAACGGGCTCCCGCAAATCCACAAATTCACCGTAGCAGTTATCTACCATACACAGCACATCCGGCCGTATTCCCTTGATAAAAGAAATCAGCTGCTCAATTCTGTCAACCGATAATGTTTTTCGCGGTTCATATCCTTTTGATCTCTGTATTGTGACAAGCTTTGTCTTTTCATTCAAAGCTTTGCGTATACCCTCAAAATCAAATTCACCGTCCGGCAACAGATCGACCTGTCTGTAAGCGATTCCATATTCCTTTAAAGAGCCTTTGGAAGGACGAATTCCGATCACTTCCTCCAGCGTATCATAAGGCTTTCCGACAGGTGATAGAAGCTCATCCCCGGGGCGCAGATTACTCATCAGCGCAAGTGCCAGTGCATGGGTTCCACAAGTGATCTGCGGACGCACCAGTGCCGCCTCCGCATGAAATAAATTGGCATATACCTCCTCCAGGGTGTCACGTCCGATGTCATTGTATCCATATCCTGTTGTACCGAGCAGACATGCCTCACTGACCCGTGCCTTTTGCATTGCCTGAATGACTTTGAGCTGACCACACTCCGCCACTTCATCGATCCGCTCGAATCGTTCCGTTAAATCTTCTAATACCTGTTCTCCAAAAGAGAGAATATCGCTGTCGATTCCCATCTCTCGGTATAACTTCTGTAATGCTTCCATAATTTATCCTCTCTGCTATATTCAGCGTCTGTACAATCCGCACGAAACCACAAAGAACCTTGTGCTTTGACCGATTGCAGCAACAATGCTAACGCTGTGCTTCCTTATACAAAAACTGCCGCATATATGCCATGATCCTGTCCTCATCATAGTCAAATTCATTCTTATTGACCCAAATGACATCCTTTTCCCGCTTAAACCAGGTGATCTGTCGCTTTGCAAAATGCCTGGTGTCACGTTTCAGTGTGTACACTGCCTCCTCATAAGTCATCTCTCCCTGCAGATAAGCTGCAATTTCTTTATAACCAAGTCCCTGCATCGCAGTCATTCCGGCAGAAAGTCCTTCTGCAAGAAGGCCCTCGACTTCCTGCACAAGTCCGGCTCCAAGCATCTCGTCAATACGCTTCTCAATTCTGTCATACAGCCTGTCCCTACGATCATTCAGGACAAAATAGCAGAAATCGTATGGGGATTCTTTTTGCGCCTGCTCACTGTTATGCACGGATATCCGCTCACCTGTCTGTCTGTAATATTCAATTGCCCTGATCACTCGCTTTACATTATTCGCATGAATGGAAGCGGCAGATGCGGGATCGATCTGCGCCAGCATCTGATGCAGATACGCTGCACCTTTTTCCTGCGCCAGCTTTTCCAGTTCTGCCCGGATACCATCATTCTCATTTTCGGAAAAATCAATGTCATAAAGAACTGCCTGTATATAAAAACCGGTCCCTCCTACGATAATGGGGATATTTTCTCTTTCATAGATCCCCTCCATCGCCCCTTTTGCCAGTTTTTGAAAGGTGCAGACATCAAAATGCTCTGTCGGTTCCAGAATATCCACAAGATGATGCGGCACTCCCTGCATTTCCTTTCGGGTAATCTTTGCAGAACCGATATCCATACGTCTGTATACCTGCATAGAATCGGCGGAGATGATTTCTCCGCCAAGCTCTCTTGCAAGCCTTAATGACAATGCCGTTTTCCCCACGGCAGTCGGCCCGGTCAAAATAACAAGTTTCTTTTTTTCCTTTTCCATATCTGTATTACCTTTTAAATTTCTTTTCCAGTTCATATCTGGTCATGGAAATGATCGTCGGTCTGCCATGTGGGCAGTTAAACGGATTCTCACAGGCAAACAATTCTTTCAGAAGCGCCTGCGCTTCCTGCAGGGATAGTCTGCTGTTTCCTTTGACAGCCGCCTTGCATGCCATACTCGCAATTTTCATCAGAATCGCACTTCCGTCTCCTTTGACAGGGAATGAGACAAGCTCATCAAGAAGTGATAAAAACAGTTCCTTCTCCATACATCCATACAGATCCATCGGTACAGCGCGCAGTGCATACGCATCCTCACCAAATTCTTCGATCTCAAAACCCAAAAGTTCAAAATCATGTAAATGTATCGACAGCACCTGTTTCTCCTTGGGTGAGACATGGATGATGACAGGCGGATTTAAAAGCTGCGAACTGATATCTTTTTCCCTATAGTGCTTCATCAGCCTTTCATACATCACCTTCTCGTGTGCCGCATGCTGATCTACAAAGTATATCTTATCGGATAAAGAAAGAATCCAATAAGTATCAAACACCTGTCCCACGATTCGGAAATCATCTGCTTGATTGGCAAAGCCGGCATCTGTCTCCTCAAACAGCTCCATCTGCTTTGGTTTTTCAAGCATCACTGTCTCTTTCTGCTTAATGACATTGCCACTCCTGTGCGTCTGTTCAAGCAATTTTGAAACAGTATCCTGCGTCTGACTCTGCCCTAAAATCTTATGAACTCCGCTAATGTCCGGCATCTTCTCCTGTGCATAGGAGCTTCTCTCACGCAGCAGCCCGGCAGTATTATCCTGTGACCTTTGCAGACCTGATGACTCTTGTGATTTCGGCATTTCCTTTGCGTTCTGCAATTCTGACGTGTTTTGTGTTTCCAGTCTGCGCTTTTGTTCAAACGGCTGTGGCAGCTGTCTGGTAAGCTGTTTTTGGACTGCCTGTGCCGACGCGTTTTCCTTTTCCGTAAAAGGACTCACTTCCATCGGCTGCACCATATTTTTCCCGGTCAGGGCTTCTGCGACAGTATCCTTCACAAATGCGAGGAACTTTGCAGGATCATTGATACGGATGTCCATCTTTGTCGGATGGACATTGACATCAATCCTCGTCGGGTCTACTGCCATATTCAATACCACAAAAGGATATTTGTGGTGCATCAGAAACGTCTTGTAACCCTCCTCTACGGCACTGCTCAAAAGAGGGCTTTTGATATATCTTCCGTTGACGAAAAATGTCTCATATGCTCTGTTTGCACGATTCAGGATAGGCTTTCCCAAATAGCCGGACAGGGATAACCCATCTGCCTGCGCTGACACCTCTATCAGCTGCCCCGCAACGTCTTTGCCGTATATGCGGTAAATGATCTCCCGAAGCTGTCCGTTTCCGGAAGTATAAAATTTGGTCTGTCCGTTTGCAATAAACTGAATCGCCACATCCGGTCTTGAAAGTGCGATATGCTGCATCAGATCGGCAATATAGCTTCCCTCAGTCTGCGGTGTCTTCAAGAATTTACGTCTGACAGGTGTATTATAAAAGATATTTTTGACAAGGATGGTCGTTCCGTCGGGAAGTCCGGTCTCCTGTGGCATCTCCATATCCCCGCCTTCTATGCAAACACGACAGCCTGTCAGAGCATCTGCAGTCTTTGTCATCAGTTCCACCTGACATACTGCCGCAATACTCGACAATGCCTCCCCGCGAAAGCCAAGACTCATCACCGTATCGAGATCCTCCGCACTTACAATCTTGCTGGTAGCATGGCGCAGAAAAACCTTATCAAGCTGTGATCTGTCAATGCCGCAGCCATCGTCTGTCACACGGATCAGGCTGATTCCGCCGTCTTTTATCTCTACTGTAATATGCGTAGCGCCGGCATCGATTGCATTTTCCACAAGCTCCTTCACAACAGAAGAAGGGCGTTCCACTACCTCGCCGGCAGCAATCTGATCGATTGTATTGGAATCAAGAATATGAATTTCATTCATCGGTATTGCTCCATCTGTTCTTTACCATATTTTGCAGTTTATATAATGTATTCAGGGCATCAAGCGGTGTCATATTGGAAATATCGACTGATTTGAGTTCCTCTATGACATCTTCATCTGTAGTCGTATCAAACAAAGACATCTGCAAAAGATCCACCTGATCATATTTCTTGATCTTTCCCTTTGTCCTGCCGCCGGGGGTCTGTATGCTCTGTACTTTCTCTGTAATATCATTGTCTGAAAGCTGCTGCACGATTTCCTTTGCACGGTCTATCACCATCTCCGGCACACCGGCAAGCTTTGCCACCTGGATACCATAGCTTTTATCCGCACCGCCCTTCACAATCTTGCGCAGAAATACGATATCATCGCCTTTCTCTTTGACCGCAATACAATAATTGTTCACACAAGGCAGCTTCCCTTCGAGTTCTGTCAGTTCGTGATAGTGCGTGGCAAAAAGTGTCTTAGCTCCCAAAAGTCTCTTATTACTGATATGCTCTACCACCGCCCACGCAATGGAAAGACCGTCAAACGTTGAAGTACCGCGGCCAATCTCATCTAAAATCAGCAAGCTGTTTGATGTGGCATTTCGTAAGATGTTTGCCACTTCATTCATTTCGACCATAAACGTCGACTGACCGCTTGCCAGATCATCAGAAGCACCTACTCTTGTAAAGATACGATCCACAATGCCAATATTTGCTGCTTTGGCAGGCACAAAGCTTCCAATTTGCGCCATCAGAACAATCAGGGCCGTCTGTCTCATATAGGTGGATTTACCCGCCATATTGGGACCGGTGATGATGGAAATCATATTTTTATCACCGTCCAGATAGGTATCATTGGAAATAAACATTCCGCCTGCAATCATATTCTCCACTACAGGATGACGCCCTTCTTTGATATCAATGATGCCCTTCGTATTCAGCTTTGGTCTGACATAATGGTTACGCTCTGCGACAAAAGCAAGGGAAGCAAAAACATCCAGATTGGCAATTGCCTTTGCCGTTTTCTGAATGCGCTCCATATTGGCTGCAAGGCTGTCTCGTATTTCACAGAAAAGATCATATTCCAGACCGTACAGCTTGTCCTCTGCATTGAGGATGGCATCCTCCATCTCTTTGAGTTTCGGCATGGTGTATCGCTCTGCATTTGTTAGCGTCTGCTTACGAATGTAATCCTCCGGCACCTGATCTTTAAAGGAATTTGTCACCTCAAGATAATAGCCGAACACCTTATTATATTTGATTTTCAGGTTTTTGATACCGGTGCGCTCCCGCTCTGCAAGTTCAAGCTCTGCCAGCCACGTCTTTCCTTCCGTCTTAGCCTGTCTGAAATGATCGATATCATCTGAAAAACCGGTTTTGATGATGCCGCCTTCTCTTGCTGAGATTGGAGGTTCTTCCTCAATAGCAGCCTCAATCAGAGAACAAAGGTCTTCCAGACCATCAATATCATGATAAAGATTCTGTAAAAGCGCACAGTCAAACTCGGAAAGGACCGTCCTGATCGGCGGCAACATTCTGAGGGAATTGCGAAATGCAATGAGATCCCTTGGATTAGCCGTCTTGTAACTGATTTTACCGAGCAGTCTCTCAAGGTCATAAATCGGGCTTAAATACTCGCGCAATTCATCCCTGCTGATCATATTCTGATTCAATTGTTCGATGGCATCCTGTCGCATTTCAATATCTTTCCTGTCGATCAGGGGCTGTTCAATATAAGTACGCAGTGTTCTCGCACCCATTGCAGTCTTAGTCTTATCCAGCACCCACAGAAGCGAACCTCTCTTCAGTTTTTCCCGAAGCGTTTCGACAAGTTCAAGATTTCTGCGCGTCGAGCTGTCCAGCAGCATATAGCGGTTTGCAATATAAGGATTTAAGTGTGTAATATTGGATAATCCGTTTTTCTGTGTCTCGTACAGATACTGCAACACAGCTCCGGCAGCAATCTGTCCCGCCGGAAAATCATCGATTCCGAGTGCCGTCATCGTGTGCACATGGAAATGTTTACTGAGCAGTTTGCGGCAGCCCTGCTCATCAAAATACCAGTTGTCCAGCTTATAAAGCGTAATCTGATATCTATCTCTTAGCTCATCCATTTCGAAACCGCTGACAAGCAGATTATCATTATATATGATTTCAGACGGCGAAAATTTGATAATCTCATCGCTTAACTTTTTGATATCCGAAACCTCTGTGACATAATAATCTCCGGTCAGTGCATCAATGACGGAAATCCCGATGCCATTATCCATATAGGCGATACACATCAGATAATTGTTCCGGCTCTCTTCAAGTGCCTGCATATTGAGATTGGTACCGGGCGTTACAATCCGTATCACCTCACGCTTCACAATCCCCTTTGCAAGCTTTGGATCTTCCACCTGCTCACAGATGGCAACCTTATAGCCGTGGCTGACCAGCTTGTTCAAATAACTGTCCACTGCATGATACGGCACACCGCACATCGGCGCACGCTCCTCAAGACCGCAGTTTTTTCCTGTCAGCGTAATTTCAAGGACCTTTGATGCAGTGATCGCATCGTCAAAGAACATTTCATAAAAATCACCCAGTCTGTAAAACAAAATACAGTCCTGATACTGTTTTTTTGTCTCCATGTACTGCTGCATCATCGGTGTTAACTGTTCCATACTTTCCTCACTTCTATCTGCGGTGTTTTCTCTGCTTAAAACACTATGTCATATACACTATACCTACAAGTCAAGTGATTTACAACGTATCTTCACATATTTTTCCTACATAATAAAATCCATGACACTCCAAAAGCTCAGCCGTCACAATCCGTCCGATCATAGAAGCATCTCCCGGAATGTGTACCAGCGTATTGTTGGACATCCTTCCTGTCACAAGAGTAGCATCATGTTCATTGACCTCTTCAATCAGAATTTCAGCTCTTTGATGCTGCTTCTGATATTCTTTGACACGCTCTCTGGATATTTCCTGTACAGTTTTCAGTACGCGGTCAAAATTTTCCTTCACTTCCTGCTGTGGCACCTGATTCTCCATTGCGGCAGCAGGTGTTCCGGTTCTCTTCGAATAAATAAAGGTAAATGCATTATCAAAAGCCACCTGCCTGATGACATCAATCGTGTCATCTACATCCTCGCGCGTTTCCCCCGGGAATCCTACGATAATATCAGTTGTGATCGCAATATCCGGAATCTCACGACGGATTTTTTTCGCAAGTGCCAGATACTGCTCCTTCGTATATCTTCTGTTCATTTTTTCAAGAATGCGGGTGGAGCCTGACTGTAACGGAAGATGAAGATGTCTGCAAATCTTTTTAGACTTCTTCATCACTTCGATCAGCTCATCCGATAAGTCCTTGGGATGAGAGGTCATAAAACGGATGCGTGCAAGTCCCTCTATCTTCTCCACCTCCTGCAAAAGCTGCGCAAAGGTGATCGGATGCGGGAGGTTCTTTCCGTAGGAATTGACATTCTGTCCGAGCAGCATGATTTCTACAACACCGTCTGCCACCAGCATTTCAATCTCTCTGATGATATCCTTAGGCTCCCGGCTTCTCTCCCTGCCTCTGACATACGGCACAATACAATAGCTGCAAAAATTATTACAGCCAAACATGATATTGATGCCTGATTTGAACGGATATTTTCGACTGACCGGCAGATCCTCGACAATCTGATCCGTATCCTTCCAGATGTCTACAATCATATCATCACTGTCGATCATGGCAACCAGAAGCTCTGCAAATTTAAAAATATTGTGCGTTCCAAAGATCAGATTGACAAACCGGTAGCTCTTTTGCAGCTTTTCAATCACGGTCTGTTCCTGCATCATACAACCGCATAGCGCAATCTTCATAGCAGGATTTTTTTTCTTATACCCATTTAAAATACCAAGTCTGCCATATACTCTCTGATTGGCGTTGTCCCGCACCGTACAGGTATTGAAAATAACAAGGTCGGACTTTTCATCCTCTCCGTTGTTTTCGTATCCTGCCTCTTCCAGAATGCCGACAAGCTTTTCGGAATCTCTCGCATTCATCTGACACCCGAATGTCACAACACAAAAGGTTGGTTTTCTGCCAAGCTCCTGTGTCATCTTCTTCACCTTTTCTCTGGCCAGTGCCATATAATAATACTGACGCTCCGGCTCTTTAGCCGGCGGTGAAAGTGATAAGTCAAATTTCTTTAATTCTTCTTCCAAATTCTGCTGATTAATCATGTATGTTCAATTCTCCTAGTGTTTTCATGAACGGACCTGTCCGTTTCCTTCGATCGTGTATTTATAAGAATTCAGTTCTCTAAGTCCCATCGGTCCTCTCGCATGAAGCTTTTGCGTACTGATACCGATTTCCGCACCAAATCCAAATTCAAAGCCGTCGGTAAATCTCGTGGAAACATTATGATAGACGCATGCCGCATCCACACCTTTTAAGAATAGATCTGCCGTTTCCTGATTTTCCGTCACAATCGTCTCGGAGTGGCCTGTGTTATACTGATTGATATGGGCAATGGCCTCCTGCAGACTGCCGACAGTCTTCATGGAAATGATATAATCCAGATATTCTCTGCCAAAATCTTCCTCTGTTGCGGGAATGACATCCGTCATATAAGCAGATGCCTTTTCATCTGCATGGATCTCAACATTCTTTTCACGGAGTGCTTTCTGCAAAACAGGCAAAAAATCCGCCTCCACAGCCTCATGGATCACCAGCGACTCGCAGGCATTACATACACTGATGCGCTGCGTTTTTGCATTGATGATGATATTGACTGCCATCTCAAGATCGGCATCCTTATCCACGTAAACATGGCAATTACCGGTCCCTGTCTCAATGACGGGAATTGTGGCATTTTCCACAACCGCACGGATCAGTCCGGCGCCGCCTCTTGGAATCAGTACATCCACATATTCTTTCATTTTCATAAACTGCGTTGTCACTGCTCTGTCGGTATCGGTTATGAGCTGCAAGGCATCGGATGAAACGCCTTCTTTTGCAAGCACATTTCTGACAGACTGCACGATTGCCATATTAGAAGCAAGTGCATCAGAACCTCCCTTTAATATAACAGCATTTCCCGCCTTAAAGCATAAGCTGAACGCATCTATGGTCACATTCGGACGCGATTCAAAAATAATACCGACGACCCCCATTGGTACGCTCACTTTTTTGATGTGCATGCCATTTGGTCTGTCAAATTCCTCTAAAACTGTTCCTACAGGATCCGGTAAATCTGCCACCTGTCTGACACCTTCCGCCATACCGGCAATGCGCTCCGCTGTCAGGCGAAGCCGGTCCTGCAGACTCACAGACATTCCGTTTTTCTGTCCTCTTTTCAGATCCTTTTCGTTTTCTTCCAAAATCACCTGTGCATCAATCATCAGCTGATCGGCAATTTTTTTTAAAATCTCATTCTTTTTCTCTGTATCCATCTGAGCAACCTGATATTTGGTCACCGCGGCTCTTTTTCCGATTTCCTGTAATGTCATATTCCGCCTCCCATTTTTCCATTTATAAGAATACCTTACTCTTTCTGTTTCATCAACTGCATTTCTTCTTAATTTTTGCATATGGCAATACATTCCAAACTATTATATCAGCTTTTTCGGATGAATCCATCACATTTTTTTAAAGCAACAATTACGTAAGCCATCTGATAAATGCAGTTTTATCGCTACTGTTATAACCGGCATTTTCATAAAAACGCTTCGTTGACTCTTCCTTGGAGCCGGTAAGCAACATCATTTTATAGCAATTTGCTCTTTCTGCAATTTCTTTTGCGTAGCTTAGACATTCTGTTGCATATCCTTTTCCGCGATAGTCGGCATGTGTCACAACATTTTCAATCAATGCATAAGGTCTACTATTTCTTGTTAAATTGGGTATGATCACACATACACAGGAAGACACAATTTTATCATGAACGACATTCACGATAATATGATTATTTTCATCTTGCAGGATCGTGTTCCATGTTTGATCGAGGTGCTCCGACATTTCCGGAATGCTTTTCTCATGTAAATGCAAATATAATGCTAACAGTTCATTCAGTTCCTCTTTTTTTACTTCCCTGACCATCTCTACCTCTCCTTACATATGACAAACCATTCGAATTTTCTGTTGCAAACAATTCTATTCTGATCAATTATATAGCGTTCTCCAATCATTTTTCTTTCAAATATACCATATTCATAAAAGAAAAACCATTGTCACACGGATTCCTATCTGTTTTGCGCGAGAAAAACCGGCTAAATCATTCCTCTTCTCCTTTGCCTCTCTACTCTTCAAGTACTCTTATTTCTTTCACAAACAGAATACTCACCGAAATCATCACAAGTGCCATCCCCGCCGCACTGCTTTTCTTCTCAAACACATACCCCTCCAGGCCAAAGCCGGTAAGGCGACCGACAGATTGTCAGTTGTATTATAAAAATATAGTAACTACTCCAAACAGAATAGTTACTAATTTTTATTTTCTATATTCTCAAAAAGTGCATCTCCTACGTTTCTGTCCATTTGCTTCTGCCCTATTATTCATCTTTTTTTGTATGTGATCACAATTCCTATCACAGAAAACAAAAACGCGATCGGTGCCAGTCTCACAAAAGCAAATTCAAAACCGTGTAAGATGGTTCCCGCAACTGCTAATTCGGGATCATGATAATTCCAATTCAAATAGGAACTATCTATCGCTACAAGTAAAAGAAAAAACACAATTATCAGTATGCATAGTAAGATGCATATCCAGCGAACGGTTTTCACTCTTGCCATGCTTCTCTTTACAAGCTGCAAATTAATCTCCTCCAGCTTTTCGGAAATTGTCCTTATATCATCAGAGCAGTTTTCCGGTACGTTTTCTCCAAGCAATACACTTACCGAAGTATCCAACTCGTCCGCCAATAAAATGAGCATACTTGAATCCGGAACCGATAAACCATTCTCCCATTTTGATACAGTCTGCCTTACCACATTCAGTTTCATGGCAAGCCCTTCCTGCGAAAGACCTTTTGATTTTCGAAGATTTTTAATGTTTTCACTTAGCATAGTCCATGCCTCCTTGTTTTTGATGTCTCTATTTCACACCAAAAAAGCCGTTGCCACAAGCAACACATAGTAACATTCGCTAATTTTTGGCAAGCATCTCCTTACGGATATAGCAGAATTTACATCCTTCGCTACATCTGTGGCAGCCTCTCCACGGATCCTATAAAATCAGTACTGTAATCACCCAGCAGATTGCTGATGGTAATGGCAAGCTCCATTTCATCCACCGGAATATCAGATGGAATATGCGCAAAAACAGTCGTCTGAATTTCCTCCTGCTTTGCCCATGCTATATAATGACTGATGACAGCATTCACTGTCGTATTTTCGCAGTACCTACTTCCCCCCTGCGGCTTGAGGGCAAGTCTTTCTGACAGATACTTTTTGGCATCCTCCGTCCTTCCGTCTTCCAGCAATTGATACAGCAGCGCTTCAAAATGCCTTCTGTCGTGACGCATCATTCTGTCCTTCTGTATGACTGTTTCTGCTGACTGCAGTCGTTCCTTCATCGATTTTGCCGCCAGCTGCATGATATCGGCATCTGATTTCAATCTGCTTTTTTCCTCTGTAAGATCAATTTCACGGCGCATCAGCTGTGTATACTTTTCGAGGATGATAAAAATGGCGATATTCACAATAATCAATAATATTGCCGTACTGAGAAACTGTGCGGGATTAAAATTCCGATACAGGCCCATTGCAAGCAAAAACATATTCAGCACAATCAAAAGCACTGAAACCAAAGGCATTGCCATCAGCAGCCCAATCGTATGATCTGACTTTTTTTCTTTCCCCTTGTCTCCAAATCTGCAAATCAGAAGAACCAATATGATTTCCGCAAAATTCATGAATAATGCGGTCTGTGGTGTCAGCAGATCATATCGGGTATGAAAGCCCATTTCATTGTTCAGATACCCGGCACTGATTCCAAAAATGATTTCCATAACCATTGTCCCAATCATATAGAACAAATAATTTGTCAAATCCCGAATACTCTTCACGTGATAGATGAGAAACAACGGAATCATATAGCTGGCCGTCATTGCAAAAAGATTCAGAGGCGGCAGTTCCATCATATTTGCAGCAAACAACAGAATCCAATCAAGCAGATAGATAACCGGTACCGCTATTTTATATTTATTGACCCAATCCCGTTTCACGCAAAAGGATCTATGCATATAGCCAAACAGATAGATTGTCAGGAAATCCCCTGCTAAAAGCAACAGATCTGCACCTGATACATTCATAAACATTTTTCTCTCTCCTACTCCGGTGTCTCTCCAAACTGATAGTTCATATATCTTTCCGACACCTGCGCATACCGGCTTTTTGCCACCGGAAGCACCTCATGATTTCTCACCGTAAGTTCTGTCTTGGTAAGCTTATCAATCGCCTTGATACTGACCGCAACGGATTCATGACATAACACAAAATCTTCTCCGTCATGATTTTGACGCAGATACTCTGCAAATCCGATGCGGAGCGTACTGGTCGATATCATTTCCCCGGAATACAAATGATAACACACCACATGATTGCGGTAATCCATATACATAATGTCATCCAGACGAATGGTACTGTAGCCACCCTTTACCTTGATCGTAATCGTCTTTTGTTTCCCCGGTCCAAGGCGCTTTACGGCAAGCTGAAACGTTTCAAACAGCTTCTCTTTCTTTACGGGTTTTACTATGTAATTCACAGGATTTACATCAAAGGACTCCAGCGCAAAGGATTCTTCGGATGTAGCAAAAATGAACTGTGCTTCCGGCTGGTTCCACCGAAGCTCTCTTGCAGCCTGTATTCCGTTTACCATAGGCATTACAATATCAAGTATATAAATGTGCGGTCTTAGTTTCTCACATGTGCAGATCAATGCATCCGGATGATCAAACACTTTTATCTCCGCCTGCAAACTCATTTCACGACAAAACTCCTGTACGTACTGATACATTCTGTCTCTGTCTTCTTTTTTGTCATCACAGATAGCAATCTTTAGCAAGTGACTTCCTCCTCTCCATATGATTTATCCGCACCCAACGTCTTTTTTCAAAAGGAAAGAATGTTCTGTGCAAAATACGTCATATAATCCTTCATCTGTTCCACCATCTCCTGCATACGCCAAGGCTCCCTGTCACACACTTGGATCAGAACTGTAATGGGCGATACGAAAGCGGTTGCAAGCATTCCGGCATCTGACTGCCTGATCGTGCCCTCTTCCATCATGCAAGCAAAAATCTTTTGGTACATTGCCGAAATCGCGTCCAGATTGTGGAGCGTAGCAAGCTTAGCAATACGAGCATTTCGAAACTGCTCCATCGTCAGTATTTTTCTGGTCTTGACGATCGTATCATCATACAGGGTAAATTGAATTCTCCCCAGCGCTCCCGCAATCAGCTGCTCCGCCGTAGTCGGTATCCTGCCCGGATTCATCTGCGAACCAAAGTTTTGAGTATAATAATCCTCCACATTTTCAATCAGAACATCTAAAATCTCTTCCTTACTTTTAAAATGCTTATAAATGGATGGACCCTTTAATCCCGCTCTTTCAGCGATCAGATCGACTCCCACGCCATCATATCCTTTCTCCGAAAACAATGTCAGTGCGGAATCCAAAATCCTGTCCCTCGTTGTTACTTTCTCATTCACTACTTTCACCTCATGTTACCATAACTATTTTCAATACCGCTTTTTCATCTTATTCGTATGTTTCATTATAGCTAACGACCGTTTTCTTTGTCAAGTATCACATCTCGCCTAACGGCTCGATGAACATAACAAAAAACAGGTGACTTCCTACAAAATCACCTGTTCTCTTACAATTTCCATTTCAATGCATTTCCATTCCTGACCTTTGAGCTCATATTGTTCAATTTTACCGTTTTCCTGAAACCCGACCGCTTTGTAGCAGTGATAAGCATTTGGATTATTCTCAAACACCCCCAGAGATGCTTTTGCTGCGCCATACACCTCAAATACAAATTTGAGCCCAAGTTGCAACATTTTCTTTCCATATCCTTTTCCTCTGACATCAGGACTTACAATCACAAATCCAAAACGCAGCTCATCATCCTCCTCTCCGGGATGTCTCAAAGTAAAGAATCCTACCACTCGATTCTCATCCACTGCGACAAACGGAAAATACCTGTCATTTTCTATTCTCCCGGAAGTGGCCTCTTCCATTCTTTGTACCGTAATCGGATAATCACCCAGAATACCTGCACTCCATTTTAAGAATGCTTCTTCATTCTTACACCAATTCACAATCGCTTTTGCATCTTCATTTCTATACGGTCTTACTCGCAGCATATTTCCTCCTTCATTTCTACCCTTTCAAACAGCCATAATAAATACGGCACCCTATACACCGGTATACAGAAAATAGAAACGTCCCTTAGCGTTCCAAACACACGCTACAGATTGCAAACCGCATAAAGAGGAATATTCTTCATCCATCCCTGATCCACATATTTTCTCGTAGAAAATCCTTTTATTCATCGTAATACTGCCCTCCGGCAAAATTGCAATTTCACACTCCAATTCTGCTATTATGTTCATTAATTCTTCTTGTCCCATGAGCAGCACCTCCTTAGTTTTATGATACTCGTTATACCCATTTTATTTGTTTTATGTGAGTGTATAACGGGTATAACTCTTTTTTATTAACAAAAAAATGTTAAATCCTCTTTTTTTAGGGACTTAACATCTACCCAACTTGCAAAAAGAGCATCACTATTCTCAAAATAAATGTCTTGTTCAATAGGCATACCTTTATCTGTTACCTGAAGCCAAACAGATATGGAATTGCCAATGGCATCCTATACATGCAACAGCCTACAAATCAAGCGACATGCCGTCCTCCCAATCGTGGCAATAACGCAGATATTCCGCTTCGGTATTCAGAAAATTCTCCGCATTCTGTGGAAGTATGATCGGTTCAATCGTATTGCTTCCGTAATTGCAGACATAGATCGTCTTCACGCAGTTTAAAAATACCCAGTCAAAGCGTCTCTTTTGCGTGCTCTGCGTCAATCGCATATACTCGAATAGAGCTCCTGCATCAATGTCGTTCTCATCCGTCGGATGCAAAAAAAGATAGAGACCATTATATCGCTTATGTACATAATTCGTATTCAGCTTTTCCAGCTTTCTGTCAAAGCGATACTTTGCTTTGGACAGATAATCCTGCTGCACGATGGGATCCGGTAAAATCGCCCAGAATCGTCCGTTGTAAAAATTCAGACGATCCCCGTATTTTTCAAACGCATGTGGTGGCAAATCTTCCTTCAGACACCCAAGATACTGCTCAATAAAGCTCTCCTCCTGCCCGTCATCCGGCAGAAGTGCCTGACTGACTTCCAAACCAAAATCCATCGTTTCGTTGATCCAGTCCGGCGCTTCACTCTTGATAAAGCATGGCTTATATTCCTTCCACAGATACTTGAGGGAAACCGCCGCATATATTTCATTTAACAGCTTTTCATAAGCCATCGCATCCATCTTCCTTTCTATCAGGTCATCTTTTACAAATTCTCTTCAAGACAAATATTCTCCGAAAGCACTCTGTCCGGTCTGATGTCCGTCTTTTCTGCCGTAATGCGCCCTTGCGAAAGAATCTGCAACGAAAAGCAGAGCGCAATCTTATATCCGGCAAAACCACCCTGCAAAAATCTGTCATAAAATCCCTTTCCATACCCGATTCTGTTTCTCTCTTCATCAAAGGCAACACCCGGCATGATCAAAAGGGCATCTGTTCCATCCCCGCAAAACATGTCTTCATTTTGCAAATCAGGTTCTCTGATTCCTTTATACCCCTCTGCAAGCTCCGAAAGCGCATGTATCCGAAAAAAACGCATATTCTCTCCCTCAACACGCGGGTAATAAACGTGTTTTCCCAATGAAACAGCATGCACAAAAACAGAATTTGTCTCTACCTCACTGCCATAAGAGGCGTAAAGCAGAATATCCTGCGCCGCGGTAAATTCCTCCATCGCAAAAAGGCGCCCGCAGATTATTCTGCTCTTTTGCGCCCTTTCACTTTCTGTCATCTGATTCCGTTTTTCCAGTACCGCACGTCTAATTTGCTTCTTTGTTTCCATACTTTTCACCAAGATTCGTGATACTGCCATCCTCATTCTGTATATTGATGTTATTGAGCTGACTGCGCAGATTCCCGCGAACATTTGCGATATACTCCTGTCTCAGAAGTGCCTGCTCTTTTTTCTCCTCCTCCGTCAATCCTTCCGCCTTTGATTTGTGATAGAGTTCATTGATTCTTGCAATTTTTAATGTGTCCATTTTTCCCTTCCTTCATCATGCAATCATGATATATTCAAATTCGATGTCCTAATTATTGGTGCATATGTTCCACATATGTAGTCAGATCAAATTTTTCGTCCTTATGTGCCTTAAAGAGCGTTCCGTATTCTCTGCCGTCCATGATACGGTGCAGAATCCTGATATCCGATGCATTCGCAATGATCATATCCGCACCGGAACATGTCGCGATCTTGGCAGCGGACAGCTTCGTACTCATTCCACCGGTACCCACATTACTTCCTGTGCTTCCCTTACCCATCTGCATGATATCGTCATCGAGCTGCTCCACAACACTGATAAACCGTGCATCCTTACTGCGGTTCGGGTCATCCGTATAAAGTCCGTCGATATCCGACAACAGAATCAACAGATCCGCATCGATCAGGGAGGCAACAATGGCAGAAAGCGTATCATTATCACCAAACTCGATCTCGTAGGTTGCAACCGTATCATTTTCATTCACGATTGGCACAACCCCCAGCTTTAGCAGCTCAGAAAAAGTATTGCGTGCATTGAACCGGTTCAGATCATCCACAATTGTATTACGTGTCATCAGGATCTGTGCCGCCACATGATTGTACTCTGCAAATATCTTCTGATAGATCATCATCAGCCTAGCCTGTCCGATTGCCGCACATGCCTGCTTGACAGCAATGGGATTGTCCTTCTCATCAATGCGCACAGCCCTCTTTCCTGCAGCGATGGCACCGCTGGAAACCAGCACAACATCCTTTCCCTGATTGCGGAGGTTACAAAGCTCCCTGACAAGCACCTCCAGCTTCGTATAATCAAAATCTCCCGTCTCCTTATGCTGCAGCGAAGAAGATCCGATCTTCACAACAATCCGCTTCTTATCCTTCAAAAGCTCTCTGTAATTTTCCATAATCCACTCCTCATATCTGTTTCATTCTTATAGGCATTTGCGAAACACCACAATATCGTAGATGCAGATGTGCAAGCTGTATAAATCCTAAGCAGGCCGTGTGATTTGCCGGTTATACTCCAAAATCATGCTGCTATCGCAGCATCCGTGCTTCGCACTCTCCGATTTTCTCGTTATTCGCTCGGGTGAAACCAAATGTCCGCTTCGCGGACGCTTGGTTTTCTGCCTCGCAAATATTATACTACAAAAGTGCAAGCGCAATGCGCTCCGCAATATACAGTCCATCCATCGCGGCACTTGTGATTCCACCGGCATAGCCCGCGCCCTCCCCGCAGGGGTAAAGTCCCTTCACCTGCGACATACCGTTTTCATCCCTGACAATCCGAACGGGGGATGATGTTCTCGCCTCGATGCCGGCCAGCAACGTGTCCGGTCCGTCAAAGCCCTTGATCTTCTGTCCGAAGACTGTCATGCCCTCAAGAAAAGATTCATTCATTTCTTCTGTCAGAAGAGAACGCAGATTGGCAAAAGTATATTGTCCCTTGATTCGTATGGGAAGTAACGCACCATCGGGTCGCTCCGGATCAACCTCATCTGCCGCAAAAGCACCAAGTGTCTGAATGGGTATTTTTCCGTTTCCGAGTCGGAATGCTTTCTCCTCCAAATTTCTCTGAAAGGCAACTCCGGCAAGTGGATGAGCACTTCCGTAATCCTCCGGTGATACTGAAACAATCACCGCACTATTTGCCACCCCTGATGCTCTGTCATGATAGCTCATGCCATTGATGCAAAGTCTGTTTTCCTCACTGGAGGCATTCACCACATACCCGCCGGGACACATACAGAAGGAATAGACCCCTCTTCCCGAACCGGCACGCGCCGTCAGCTTGTAGGAGGCACTGCCAAGCTTCTCATAAATGGCATCTGTCTGCTTTCCATACTGACTTTCATCAATCTTTTTTTGCGGATGCATGACACGAAGTCCGACTGCAAAAGCCTTTGCCTCCATAGGAATCTGTTTCTGATAAAGCATTTCAAACGTATCTCGGGCACTATGCCCAATCGCAAGTACCACATTGGAACAGGCAATCTTCTCACTTCCGTTTATGACAACACCGCAGAGGGCACCATCCCTGATTATCAGATCCGTCACCTGACTCTCAAAACGAACCTCACCGCCCATCTCACGAATCGCATTGCGCAGATTTTTTACCATACCGATCAAAAGATCCGTTCCGACATGCGGTTTTTGTTTATATAAAATATCTTCAGGTGCTCCCATTTTCACAAAAAGGGATAGTATTTCATGACATCTGCCGTTTTTATCCTTAATAAGGGTATTTAGTTTACCGTCCGAAAATGCACCTGCGCCGCCCTCTCCAAACTGTACATTAGAGTCTGTGTCAAGCTCACCTGTTTTCCAGAATGCATCCACATCCTTCTGCCGCTGCTCCACACATCTGCCCCGTTCCAAAAGCATGACAGGAATCTTGCTTTTCGCAAGATAATAAGCACACACAAGCCCTGCCGGGCCTGCTCCGACAATCACCACAGGTAGTTCCTCTTTCTTTGGAAAATGCTCCGGAAACTGATAAGGTGTTTTTTCTATTTTTATGACATCTTTTGATCTGACTTTGGCAAGAATCTTTTTTTCCTCTCTTACTGCCACATCCAGGATCAGCGAATAAAATATGTCAGGCTTTTTCCTTGCATCCAGCGACTCTTTCACAAGCTCCCAGGAAAGGATTTCACTCATGTTGCATTTGAGCACTTTACATATTTTCTTTTCTACATCCTGCGGGGTATATCCCACCGCCATTTTACACGGATTAATCCTAAGCATTGTTCTCTCCCGCCGCTGCACACATTCCTGCAATCCGCCCCGAGGTCCATGCCCACTGCAGGTTGTAACCGCCACATTTTCCGTCTACATCCATCATCTCACCGGCAATATAAAGTCCGGGGATTTTTTTTACCATCATATTCTGATCAAGCTGGTCCACACAGACACCTCCTCTGGTTGCCTGTGCATTTGCAAAATCCGGTTGTCTGCTCACCGTAAAAACAAAATGATGCAGCAAAGAAACGATTTTTTTGATCTGTTTGGAAGACAACGTCCCAGCCGCGCCGCTTCCCGGCAGCTTTAAACGATGTAAGATTGCCACTGTCACCTTCTGATGCACCATGCCCGCAAGGAGCTGCCCTGTCGAAATACCGGTTCGCTCTTCTATCTGCTTTTCTATGTAGCATTTTGTCTCATCATGTTCCATCTTCGGTAAGAAATCAACCCAGATTGTGACTTTTTTTTCTTCATCAAGTGCTGCTACAGCGTCATGTGTCAGTTGAAAAACCGGAATTCCGGATATTGTCTCTTTGTTAAACTGAATTTCTCCCTCATCCTGACACAAAGGCTCCCCATCAATCTTTAGTGTGACGCTGCCATTTGCTCTGACACCTGCCAAAAGCTTACATTCCTCATCTGACACATATAAGGGAGCCAGCGTCGGATACATTTTCTGTAATTTGATTCCCAATAACTTCAATAACAAAAATATGCTTCCGTCAGAACCGGTTACCGGCGCTGCCTTCCCTCCACACGCAATGATCAAACGATCAAAAAAATACTCTTTTTCAGCTGTCTGCAAGGCAAATCCATCCGGAAGAACTCTGATCTTGTTCACTTTTGTTTGTAACAAAACCGCAACTGATAACTCTTCCAGCCTGCGGATAAAAAAATCACGAATTGTAGATGCCTGTCCTGCGTATGGGTAACAATATCCATCTCTCTTTTCCTGCGTCAGAATCCCATGATCCTTGAAATAGGAGATCATGTCCTGCGGTCCGAACACAGAAAGCGCGTCTGTCACAAAAGAAGGATGATTCCCAAAATAATCATCCTTAGAAATGTGAAGATTTGTATAATTACATTTCCCGTTTCCGGTAGATAGAATCTTTCTGCCAAGCCGGTCCGTATGTTCCAGAATTGTCACCTGCGCACCATGCTCTGCAGCTGTCACAGCCGCCATCATGCCGGCCGCGCCACCTCCTATTACGCCAATACGATACATTTCTCTCTCCTTATCATGTGCTATCAGCCCGGACATTTGCAAAATGCTGCCCAAATAAAATGCGGATATATAAGTTGCAAAAATCCGGTCAGACCATTTGATTTACCGGGCATATAACGCTTAACTGGAATACGATTCCAAGAAATGATAAAGCTGTTGCTGCGACCTAAAATACTTTCCGTCGATAATTTCCTGCACAAGCTCCTGCGGCAGATCGTCAAGCTGAATATCGGTATAGAGTATTACATCTTTTCTATGTTCATCGTATACGACAAGATAGCCATCCTCCACAACAACACAGCAATAAAAGTCTTCCGACTCATAAAATTTTCTGACTGTGATATCCGTCTTGGAAAAAGCAATAAGCTCCGCGCTCTGAAATCCCTTTTCCAGTTCTTCCATCGGTGGACTTTCATTATAGATTGCAAGAAGCTCCGCAAGCTGCTCCCGATTTTTTCCGATATAGGCAATTGGAAGTTCTGCAATCTCCTCCTGCTGCATGCTTCTTGATGCATCACAGATCAGCACATGGTATATGGTATCACAGGTAGTGGTCTCCCCTGTGTCAGAGCTTACATGCTCTGCCGTTTTTTTATGTGTATCTTCTGCCCCTCGCATTTGCATATCTACTGCAGCCTGCGGTTGCTGCTGCGCATCAGCTTCCGGTAAAATCTCACTCTCAGCCGCATTCTGTTGCACCCATTCACGTGTCAGAAGTTCACTCCCGCGAATAATAATAAATGCCATTGCAATCACATTACAAAAAATACTGATTCGATACAAAGCTTTCATAATGACTCCTTTGTATCAGTATTTCCATAAAAATCAATACATATTCAGTTTTTTTGCCAAATAAACAGGAACATTGCCAAACGGCATAGCGTTCCACTCATGACGGTCAAAGGTACGTGTCAAAATGATCACAAACTGATAGGAAATATAACTAAGCAATAAACTGAGTAAAAAAGTAGTCATTGCGCCAAATTTCTGATAAAAAATCTTGTCCGCAATCAGACAGACAAGCATCACTACGACGCCGCCTATACAAGGCAATATAAACACGCGAATCAGATCATCCCTGTAATGCGATTTTTGAAGCATTACAACTCCTCCGATCAGTGCCATGAACAATCCACTCACAAGAAGCGCAGACACATAGGGTCTGACTCCGTCAAGTGACGCATTCCGAAATACAGTAGCAAAAACCGGGAATACAAGTATTCCACACAGGCAAACAATGTTCATGAAAGCATTTTTACAATATGCAGATGCAATACAAAGAATCATAACCGCAATCGTCAAGAGAAGAAACGCAATCTCTGCTGTCCGAAATACTGCCAGCATTTCATCCGTCGTCACATCGAAGAAAAGGTGACAGAATGATTTTGCTGCAAAGATGCAAAATACAACAACAAACAGCGCAGAGTACAACATTGTCTTTAAATGCAGGGCAATTTGCTGCCGCGCATGACTGTAATCTCCTTTGCGGAGGATGGAATGAATCTGTTTACATGCAAATTTACCCTGACACGAACCGTGCATCAGCACCGGAACTGCCGCAAACATGCTGATAAACATCATACCGGCACCTTCCATACTGACAGACTCACTGCGTGACAGCATGATACAGGTAATGAAAAACAAAAGCGGTAAAAAGCAATTCAGCAAAATTTCCTTTGCTCCGTTTGTCAGATAATTACGCAAAATATCAGAAGTACGCAAACTGTTTTTCGTCTCATCCAGCTGCAGTCGCTCCTTTTGCATCTGCTTTAGCAACGTTGTGATCAAAAGCAAAAAGAGGAAAGAAAAAATACTCCCGACTGCAAGTCCGATCGCGCCGCTGACACAGGCATATGCATAATAATAATTCTGATTCCGCATCAGTGCTGCCACCTGATTGCCATATTCCATACAGGAATTCTGCAGAATGAATGTCGTTACAAGATCAATAAAAAGCAGGATAAACATACTCACAATACCCGGAATCTGACTGCTGATACCTTCTAAATACCCCTTCATACACTGCTGCGGCACCATACAAAACAGCGCTATCCCAAATATTTTGATAGGAAGCGATAATAACGGTGTACGGAACAAAAGTGCACTGATCCTGTCAGATAAAATAATCATGACAAGTGAGCAGATCCCGGAAAGAATGGTAGAAAAATAGCTGATCACACGATATAATCTGACTGCGTTCCTGACACTTCTTCGGTTCACCTGAAACAGCACCATCTTTCGCATGATATCCGGTATCAATGTCCCATTCATAAAATACAGAAGCATAAATACTGAAAAAGCCATCGCAAAATAACCGATTCCGGCAACACCTGTCTTTTTCGTCATGAAACAGATCTTTATAAAAAAGAGAAATAAGAACGCATACATTGCCCACATTTTTGGACCACCCTGTGCCATATAATGATTGCGTTTTCTTTTATCGGTCATAGACTTTACTCCTTTGTCGTAATATGATATCCATCATCTGCAAATGCCGAGTCCCTGCAAAATTGCCTCCTGCCTGTCAAACATTTCCCTCTCCTCCTGCGGCTCCATATGATCATAGCCAAACAGATGAAGCATACTGTGAATGACAAGGAACGAAAACTCTCGCATCAGGCTGTGTCCATATTCCTTCGCCTGCTCCCTGATACGCTGCTCACACAGAATAATGTCTCCGAGCACCAGTTCCTGCGTGTCCGGATTGAGGTAACATGCAGGTGAGTCTGCAACCAGCGAAAAATCGGACGGTTTCTCATAGTCGACCGCCGGGAATGACAAGACATCCGTTGCACTGTCGATTTTGCGATATTCTTTATTGTATTCTCTGATACCGGCTGCGTCAGTGATTGTGACGGCAACCTCCACTTCATAAGGACATTTTTCATAGGAGACTGCGGCTCTTATCAATCTTTCCAAAAGCTCTTCTATATCAAAATCAAATACTGCTTCTACTTCATTTTCAACGTAAAAAGTCATAATACAGGGTATCCTCCACAAAAGTCTTTCGAATGACAGTCAATTCCTCCATCGTCAGCAGACAATAATCCAAAATGCCGCCTGCCATCTGTTTCTGGAATACCACATTCACAATCTTTTCATAATCTAAAGTTGCACTACTGTCCTTCTCAAATAAAAATGTAACGGAAGAAACCATCGCATCCGCAAAAACCACAATTGCAGCCTCTCTGGAACGCAGGACTGTGTTTTTGCCGCCATATTCTTTCAACAATTCCTTAAGCGGTGGCGGGAAATGATGCTCATCTGCTATGGCAAGTGCATTCTTCAGATTCTGCGGTCCTCTCATCTTTCCAATCTTATGGTAATAACCGCCGGCCTTTGCAAGCAGCTCGTCCGCGCCAATCTTTTTTGCAATCTTTTCACTGAAATAAGCCGTGTGAACCGCATGAAAATATGCTTTGGGATTTTCCTTTTTCAGCCGGGCAAGCAGTTCATATTCCGGATCATTGATTTCCTGATATTTATCCCGGTTCTTGTGCAACACATGGAAACTCAGATATTTCAAACACATGGTAATCACAAAAAAACTGATAAAAATATTGATCGCAGTATATAAAAATGTATCGAAGGTCAATCTTTGCTCTGTCACCAGATTCATTGTGATCAGCATAACTGCCTCAAATGCAAGCGAAACAAATAATGGAACGCCGAACAGAAACTCCTCATCCAGATATCCAAACAGCATCACAGCAATCAGACCGATCAGGCAAAATCCAAAAAATACAATCGTCTGCGGCGACTGCAGCATACACTGAAAAAACAACAGATACAAAAAAGCTGCCACACCGATCTGCAGACAGGAAAACACAGTCAGCATCACTGCGATCGGCAAATACATCCACAACATGAAAGGCAGATAAACCTGCAGCAAACAAAAGCAGGTACTGACCGCAAAAACAATTCCAAACCGATACAGATAAATCCTATTGTAATAAGAAAAACTTTTCTTCCTGACAGCCAGTAGAAAAAGATAGCCAAAAACAAGACCAAAAAATGATAAATAAATGAATTTTGGCAGTATCTGCGCAACTGTACTGCCTAAAATATATTCATAGGAAAGCATAACGCAAACGGGAACTATTCCGGTACATATTGCTGTCAGAACATCCTTAACGCTGATTTCTCCTGCCGGAGCCTGTCCTTTGTCTTTTTTTATCTTCGCCGCTATTGCGGTTTTCTTTTTTCTCATATTCTTCATAAGCCTTTACGATTTTTTGTACAAGCGGATGTCTGACAACATCCTTACTGGTAAGCTGACAAAATGCAATATCCTCTACTTTTGAGAGTACTTTTGTTGCGACATCAAGACCACTTCTTACGCCTTCTGCCAGATCCTTCTGCGAAAGGTCACCTGTGATCACAACCTTGGATCCAAAGCCGATTCTTGTCAAAAACATCTTCATCTGCGCCTGCGTCGTATTCTGTGCTTCATCCAGTATAATATAAGCATTATCTAATGTCCTGCCTCGCATGTATGCAAGAGGGGCAACCTCAATCAGACCTTTCTCCATATTCTTTAGAAAGCTCTCTGCCCCCATAATCTGATACAGGGCATCGTATAAGGGCCTCAGATACGGATCAACCTTACTCTGCAGGTCTCCGGGCAAGAATCCCAGCTTTTCTCCGGCTTCGATCGCGGGTCTTGTCAGAATGATACGCTCTACCTCGTTGTTCTTAAATGCTGTGATCGCCATGGCCATGGCAAGATATGTCTTCCCTGTACCTGCCGGTCCGAGCCCAAATACAATCATGTGCTCTTTCATGGCATCCACATATTTTTTCTGTCCGAGCGTTTTCGGTCTAACCGGTTTTCCTGCCATGGTGTGGCAGATACAGGTGTGATCCATCTCATCCAGCGACAGATCCAGACCTTCCTCACTTAAATCCAGCATATAATTCACACGCTGCTGATCGATCTGCGTTCCCTGTTTCATGCTATCCGCAAGAGAGAGAATAAGGCGCTTTGCCTGCTCACAAGATTCCTGCTCGCCCATAATCTTCATCACACCGTCTCTATTGATCACGGAAACATGCAGATTTTTCTCTATCTGTGCGATATAAGAATCATGCTGTCCAAAAATGGTACGCATTTCATCCATATCCAGTTCCAATGCAATTGTGTATTCTTCCACTTTTTACTCCTCAGGCACTTTATTGATTGCCTTCTCCTCGCCATCCCTGACACGGACTGTCAGCGCTGCTTTTATTTTCTCTGATTTTTTATTATCTTTTATTGTAACATCTTTCGCTATGATTTGAATACCTTTTTGCGTTAAACTTTCACAAAAACCTTCAAAATCTTTCTGCAGGATCTGCCGCGCCTGTTCTTTTGTATAGGTATATTTTTGAAGTTTATATTCATTAAACGTTATTTTACCATAATACAAAGGCAGATAAAAGTCTTCAAACAGCTTTGCCTGCTTCAGATCTGTCACGATATCATATTGCTCCATGCCTTTCATGTGTCCCAAAGAAAAGCTGTTGCGATAAAGTTTTGCATAAAATACAATCTTCTGCTTCCCTGTATATATCTTCTCCTCATGTACAAGCGGAAGCTCCTTCTCATAGGAAAAAACCGTATCTACCACAATATCCGCATCCGCATGCGTATAAAGATATTGTCTGACCGTATCATCATCATTCATGATGGGAATCTGTCCGCTGACTAGCTTATCTCCCCTTTGCACCTCCTGACCACTGGTAACCTGTGGGATACCATTTCTGGTCACAATGGAACTCACTGTGCCATGTACGGTTGCATACAGATCACAGGGATCATGATTGACTGTTTTCCCGGTGACCTGATACTGTGCATTCTCTTTCACAAATACAGTAAGCTTTGTCCCTTCAATCCGTAGTGATGTCCACACAATATAGGGATACTCATCTCTCAGCTTTTTCTCGATTGCCTCTATATCAATGCTGCCCAGATAAGATCCATATCCGATGCCCTCATCCTGCAAAAAGGAGAGCAGCATTTCTCTGGTAAGTCTTCCCTCCGGAGAAAGCTCAATATCCCATACAAAAAGGGATAATACATATAGAAGCATGCCACATAACAGGACTCCCGCCATAAACCCCTTTCTCTTTCTCCATTTCTTTACGGAAAAAGGCAGTCCCTTTCTTTCAAGCAGGACTACCTTCATTTTTGTCTTTCGCACAATCGGTTTGATGTTCCAGAAATCACGCAGATTCATTTCCATCAGTGCAAAGCCGTCATGAATCTGCACAGATGTGAGTGCAATCCCTCTGACGGAACACAGATTCATAAATCTCTGTATTGCCGGGCCGCTCACCCGGATTTTCACATACCCCTTTAAATATCGATTCAGCTGCAGCATCTGACTTTCCCTTTATATGAATGAAATTGTTTGGATCAACCCCTCTATCTTCATTTCTTCATCCGTATAATAAGCGATATGCAGCTTTTTACCCTGAAAGCAGAGCTTACATCTTCCGGTTGCGATCACTACCTGCGATTCGCTGCACTCCAGGATTCCCTTATAATTTTCAATATAGGCCTCCTGCTGTCCGGTCACTGCCAAAAGCGCTTCTCCCCGCGCCAGATCCCCCGGCAGCTTTAATGCGTCTGCCACATGCTGTTTTGTCTGATTGATCAGTTTTTTTGTTTTCATGCTATCAGTTTATGCAAAACAACAAATCGTAGAACCTTCCTTTGTATCTTTTCTCATATGCAGCCAAATCCGAACATCTGTATCACCCGGCTACTCTTATTTCTCAGGAGATCTGATCACATCGAAGATGAGCGGACGCATAGCAGGCTTTTCCTCCCCGATGGTATAAGCACGCAAAAGCCGCTGCTTTGCCGCCATACATTTATCCACATCATTTGCATGCAAGATGGCGATTGTCTCTCCTTCTTTGACAAAATCTCCCACCTTTGCCTGCAGAAGAATGCCTACCGAAAGATCAATGACACTCTCCTTCGTCTCTCTGCCGCCCCCGAGCATCAGACAGCAGATTCCGACTTCATCACACACGATTTTTTGAATATATCCGCTTTTCGGTGCTTTTACCTCTTCTATGATGCCGGCGCATTCAAATTTGTCTGTATCAAAGACATAGGAAGCATCTCCACCCTGCGACGCAATAAAATCAGCAAGCTTTGTAAGCGCACTGCCGTCCTTTATCACATTGCCAAGCATCTGCTCTGCTTCCTCCGGATTCCCTGCAGCACCTCCTGCAAGCAGCATCTGCGTGCCAAGTGTGAAACAGAGCTTTGTAAAATCAGAAGGTCCCTCTCCGCGGAGCGTCGAGATTGCTTCTTTGACCTCCAGAATATTACCCACCGCATTACCGAGTGGCTGATCCATATCCGTAATCACTGCAATCGTTTTTCTTCCGGCTCCATTGCCAATTGTAACCATTTCCTGCGCCAAAGCCCTTGCATCCGCTTCCGCTTTCATAAAAGCACCGCTTCCGCATTTCACATCCAGCACGATCGCATCCGCACCTGACGCGAGTTTTTTACTCATAATGGAGCTTGCGATCAGAGATAAATTATCTACCGTCGCCGTCACGTCGCGCAGTGCATAGAGCTTTTTATCAGCCGGAGCAAGGTCTCTGGTCTGTCCCATAATGGAAATACCGTTCTTTCTGACATTTTCCTCAAAAAGCGGGATTTCGATACCGGTTGTAAAGCCTGGAAAGCTCTCAAGCTTGTCAATTGTGCCACCTGTGTGTCCCAGCCCGCGTCCGCTCATCTTGGCAACTTTCAGACCGCATGCCGCAACCATGGGAATAAGTGCCAAAGACGTCTTATCACCGACACCACCGGTGCTGTGTTTGTCGACCTTCACCCCCGGAATCCCGGATAAATCCAGCATATCCCCGCTCTCTGCCATAGCCATGGTAAGCTGCAGCGTTTCTTCCTTTGTCATACCTCTAAAGTAAATCGCCATCATCATCGCAGACATCTGATAATCCGGTATGTCACCGTTTGTATAACCATCTACCATAAACCTGATCTCATCGCGTGTCAGACTGTTGCCATTTCTTTTTTTCATGATCAGATCATACATTCTCATTTTTGCTTCCCCCATTTCTTCATGACACTATAGCATGATACCATGGTCCAAAGGTCATACGCTTCGTGCTTGCATGAAAAAGCTTGACTTTGGAACCCGAAAAACAATATCTATACTTATCATACTTCATCTGTTTGCGTAAAAGCAAGAGGAAGTGTAAACGCATCCGCATTTACACTTCCCTTCTTAAAAATATGTTTTTTCAACCTTTTTATTAATCATCTCAAGTCTGTCACCGATTTCAGGATGCTGTCTGATGATTTCCTCTGCTTTTTCCT
The DNA here is from genome assembly GCA_945949085.1 of uncultured Lachnospiraceae bacterium. Classification (GTDB taxonomy): domain Bacteria; phylum Bacillota; class Clostridia; order Lachnospirales; family Lachnospiraceae; genus CAG-194. The sequence continues at coordinate 148,807 of CAMFDJ010000001.1, forward strand.
TCTGCATTTCATTGATACACAAAATACATTGACTTTTTCCTGTATCATGAAACAATCTTTTGAAAAAGGAAACATCCTCCCATTTTTCATAGTAGGAAATCCTATGATTCAAAAACAAGCGTTCCAGCTGTTTCTTGACCTCCATATCGCTTACCATGCAGAATTCCAACTCATTATGCACCTTCACGCCAGCAAATGTATAATCTGCCATTTTTTTCACCTGACTTTGTTTTTTCTCTTAATCATTCTATCGTAGTTGCACGAAAAATACAATCCGCAATGCAACTTTTCTCTTATAAGTCCTTTTCCTGTTCTTTCTGAATCTCCGGAATCATGGACAACATCGGTTTGACATCTAAATTCTTGATATTTCTGTCCACATAGTTCTTGGTACACTTCATAACAACCGGCGAGAGCACCAGTACACCGATCAGGTTGGGAATCATCATAAGTCCGTTAAAGGTATCGGAAATATCCCATGCCAGCTGTGCTTCCATGACAGAACCGGCAAGCACAATGCACACAAAAATCACACGATAGACAATCGAAGATTTCTCGCCAAATAAGTATTCACAGGCAGTAGAACCATAATGGCTCCATCCCAGTACAGTGGAATAAGCAAACAACAAGATAGCAAGCGCAACAAACCATGCACCCGGTTTTCCAAAGGACATCTGGAAAGAGTATGCCATCAGCGAGCTGGAACCGATTGCCTCCGCCTCAGCCGTCATAAGTCCGCTCTGCAGATCGATTGCGCCTGAACTTAAAATCGTAAGCGCCGTCAGTGTACAGACAATGATCGTATCCGCAAACACTTCAAAGATACCCCACATTCCCTGACGGACAGGTTCTTTGACATTGGAGCTGGAATGCACCATAACAGAAGATCCAAGACCTGCCTCATTCGAGAATACACCACGCTTAAAGCCCATCTTCATGGCAAGTGCAATACCGGAACCGACGATACCACCTGCAACAGACTTCATGGCAAAAGCACCCTTGAAAATAGAAACAAACACAGCCGGAATCATGGTTGCATGAGATACAATGATAAAAAGTGTGCCAAGCAGATATACAATTACCATGAACGGAACGATTTTTTCCGTGATAGCCGCAACTCTTTTCAGTCCGCCAATGACAACCAGACCAACTGCAACCACCAGGAAAATGCCGGTTACCAGCTTTGGAATGCCAAAAGCAGTATTGACATTGTTTACCATGCTGTTTACCTGACTCATATTACCGATACCGAAGGAAGCGAGAAGACAGAAGCAGGAAAACAGGACTGCCAATACTGCTCCGATCTGTTTACAGCCTTTCTTGGCACCAAGTCCATCCTTCAGATAGTACATTGCTCCGCCTGCCCAGGCACCGCGGCTGTTTTTACGACGATATAAGATACCAAGCACATTTTCGGAGTAATTGGTCATCATACCAAAAAATGCGATGATCCACATCCAAAAAACCGCTCCCGGTCCTCCTGTTGCGATCGCTCCGGCTACACCGACGATATTTCCGGTACCGACTGTCGCGGCAAGCGCCGTACAAAGCGACTGGAACTGAGAAATACTCTTATCCTCCGTATGCTTTGTCACATGTCTGTCACCGATGATTGCACCTATCGTATGCTTCATCCAATGACCAAAGTGACTGATCTGAAAGAACTTTGTAAGGCACGTCATAAGCACACCTACAAATCCAAGCAGAATCAGGGCAGGCCATCCCCAAACAACATTGTTGACTGCCCCATTGATGTTTGTGATTGTTTCAATCATGTTTGAATCCTCCCATTGTTACCAATCTATTCATTTTCTACGTAAACTATGTGTCACTATTCAGAGTATGTAAGAAAGCAAATGCGAACTTCGTTCGCGCCCCACTTCCTTCCTCTTTCATTCGCATTTCCTGCCGCTTCGCGTCAGCCGGCACTTCGTGCCTCTCCGAAATGCTCATGTACGCTCGGGTGAAAGCAAATGCGAACTTCGTTCGCGCTTGCTTTCCTTCCTCGCTACATCTCGCCTATCGGCTCGATGGTAAGCGGTTGTCAAATGGTCATTCATGCAAGCATGATGACCTTTTTCCTCGTCGCCGCTACAAAAAAGTGGACACTCCGCCCCGGGATTGTCCACTTTGACATTCGCGTTTTTGTTTACATATGAAAACGATCTATAATATTTTAGCACGTTAATCGACAAAAATCAAGCAAAACCATCCTTGCAATTGATACATACAATTGATACATACAATCATCTAACAGCCTACCTTTTTACATACATCCTGCAGGCAGCACTTATCACAATATGGTTTTGTCCGCGCCGTACAGACCTCTCTTCCGTGATAGACGAGTCTGTGGCAGAAATCATTGCCCTCCTCCGGTGGAATGATTTTCCATAGAGCCTTTTCCACCTTGGCAGGCTCCTTGATGCCATCAACCAGTCCCATACGGTTCACCAACCTGATGCAATGTGTATCCGTCACAATGGCAGGCTTTCCATAGACATCTCCAAGGATCAGATTAGCGCTCTTCCTTCCTACACCGGGCAATTTCAGAAGTTCTTCCATGGTGTCAGGCACTCTGCAATCATACGTATCCCTGAGCATTTTCATACAGCCGCTGATATCCCTTGCTTTGCTTTTTCCAAGTCCGCAAGGGTGTACGATTTTCTCTATCTCCTCCACTTCTGCCTCTGCCAGCGCATCTATCGTTGGGTACTTTTTATACAAGCCTTCTACCACGACATTCACCCTTGCATCCGTGCACTGCGCTGCCAGTCTGACACTGACCAAAAGCTTCCATGCTTCCTCATAATCAAGGGAGCATACCGCATCCGGATATTCCTCTCGCAGCTTATCTATGATGATGCGCGCTCTCTGTTTTTTTGTCATCCCTATACGCTCCTCATTCTTCTCATGTTGTCTAAAATTTGTGCACCTATTTATGGTATGGTTCATTTGCCATGATTCTGTAAGCGCGATAGACCTGCTCAAGCAGAATCACCCGCATGAGCTGATGCGGAAATGTCATTTTAGAAAAACTAAGCAGCAAATCTGCACGCTGCAGAACAGATCCATGCAGCCCCAGAGAGCCTCCGATGATAAAAATCACATGACTCTTTCCCTGCAGTCCGATTTGCTCTATCTTCCCGGCAAGCGCAACCGAATCAAGCTGCACACCTTCTATCGCAAGAACGCAGACAAATACATCTTCCCTGATATACTTAAGGAGTCTGTCTGCCTCCTTTTCCTTTATCAGTTCCGCTTCTCTTTCACTTGCCCTGTCCGGCGTCTTTTCATCCGGAACCTCGATAATCTCTAATTTACAGTATTTGGACAGCCGCTTGCTATACTCTGCAATCGCATCTCTGAAATAAGACTCCTTCACCTTGCCAACGGCAAGCACTGTTATTTTCATAATACACTCCGTTTCATCTCACAAATGATGACACAATCCTTCCCTTCAGATAATCTATATACTATGACTCAAAAATTTCCGCATACAGATCGTCTACAATCTTTTCAAGGAGCGATGCGTTTGGATGGAATGCCTCCTCAATCTGCGATTTCATGACACGTGTTCTCTGATAATAATTTTGCATATCATCCTCATCCACAGAAGAAACTCCCGCCATGGAATCAATTTTCTCCTTTGTCAGATTTTCAGCGGCGAAAGCACGGATCTTTCCGATCAGTTCATCCTCTTTGCCTGCAATCATAAGACCTGTCTTATACTGTCTCGCAGAGCTGACTCCCAGAAGGATAAATCCGGCAAACATTAGTGTCATCACAGCACCGATCAAAATCTTTCCATTGCCATACAAATGAATAGGCAAGACATCCAACAGTAACAGAACTGTTGCAACAAGACCGATTCCACCGACCAGAATGAGTGCATACGCACTTGACTTGTACTCTTCCGCTTTCTGATGCTTATCTTCATACGCATGGGCCGGGGTCGTTTCCTGTTCATCCTGCTGCGCCCTCTCTTCCATCTGCTGGCGCGTCATCTCCTGCAGATAGGACTGCAGGATCATTTTGGCACTATCCACCTGATCGTATGGCACATATAATTCATATTGTTTACTGCTCGCATCATAATGCGTAAAGCAGCCATCCATATGTGCCTCGTGCAATACATGACACATATTTTCAATTGCGATTTCTTCACCGAAAATGATTGCTTGCGGTGCTACCTCCAGCGATTCAACCAGATCCACATCACAATCGCTGCAATGCGTATATCCTTCTTTATACTCATTTTTACATAATGGACACCAAGGCATTTTTCTCTTCTCCTGTCTGTGTTTTTCTTGTGCTTTTCTTGTGTTTTTGTTTTGCTGTTTCTATTCTATTGCATTTTCCTGGTCGTTATAACAAACAGCGGACCACAGACCTGTGATCCGCCACAAATTCTCTTCCGATATTCTATTTATTGCTCAGATATTCGTCGATACCTTTTGCTCCGGCTTTTCCCGCACCCATAGCAAGAATAACTGTCGCAGCACCTGTCACAGCATCACCACCGGCATAAACACCCTCTTTTGTGGTTTTACCGAATTCTTCGTCTGCAACAATACATTTCCACTTATTGACCTCAAGTCCCTCTGTGGTAGAGGAAATGAGCGGATTCGGTGAAGTACCGAGAGACATGATGACGGTATCCACATCAATGACAAACTCTGATCCTTCAATCACAACAGGACGTCTTCTTCCGGAAGCATCAGGCTCACCAAGCTCCATCCTGACGCATTTGATACCATTTACCCATCCCTGTTCATCAGAAAGGATTTCGACCGGATTGGTCAAAAGATCGAAGATGATGCCTTCCTCTTTTGCATGATGCACTTCTTCCACTCTGGCAGGAAGCTCTTCTTCACTTCTTCTGTATACAATATGCACCTCTGCACCGAGACGGAGCGCTGTTCTTGCAGCATCCATTGCCACATTACCGCCGCCGACAACAGCCACCTTCTTACCGCGCATGATCGGTGTTGTGGAATTCTCATCAAATGCCTTCATCAGATTGCTTCTGGTCAGATACTCATTGGCAGAGAAGACACCGTTTGCCTGTTCCCCCGGAATCCCCATGAACTTGGGAAGTCCTGCTCCGGAACCGATAAAGACTGCCTCAAAGCCTTCTTCCTCCATAAGCTCATCAATGGTTGTTGATTTACCGATCACAACATTGGTCTCAATCTTGACACCAAGTGATTTTACATTTTCAATTTCCTTTGCCACAACCTTCTCCTTGGGCAGACGGAATTCCGGAATACCGTAGACAAGCACACCGCCCGGCTCATGCAATGCTTCAAAAATTGTGACATCATAGCCCATTTTTGCCAGATCACCGGCACAGGTCAGACCTGCCGGACCGGAACCGATGACAGCCACTTTTTTATTTTTCTTTTCTGTTGCGCCGGTAGGCTTGATTCCGTTTTCAGAAGCCCAGTCAGCAACAAAGCGCTCCAATTTCCCGATGGAGATCGGCTCACCCTTGATACCGCGGATACATTTGCCCTCACACTGGCTCTCCTGCGGGCAGACACGTCCACAGACTGCCGGAAGTGCACTGGACTCTCCGATGATATGATATGCATTCTCTATATTTCCTTCCTTTACCTGCTCAATAAAGCCCGGAATATTGATAGCTACCGGACAACCCTTGACACACTGTGCGTTCTTACAGTTGATACAGCGGCTTGCTTCCTCCATCGCCTCTTCCTGATTATATCCGAGACAAACCTCTTCAAAGTTTGTCGCACGCTCCTTTGGGTCCTGCTCACGAACAGGTACTTTCTTTAATACGTCCATTATTTGTCACCTCCGCAATGACCACATCCGCCATGATGTGTGTCACCTTCTTCCAGTTTCAACATTGCTCTTCCCTCTGCAGTCTTGTACATCTGCTGACGTTTCATTGCCTGGTCAAAATCCACCAGATGACCGTCAAATTCCGGTCCGTCCACACAGGCAAATTTCACCTCGCCACCGACTGTCAGACGACAGGCACCACACATACCGGTTCCATCCACCATGATCGGATTCATGGAAACAACCGTAGGAATGCCGAGTTCCTTTGTCGTCAGGCAGACAAATTTCATCATGATCATAGGTCCGATAGCCACGCAGACATCATAGGTTTTTCCTTCCTTTTCAACCAGATCCTTCAAAGTCTGTGTCACCATGCCGCTTCTGCCGTAAGAGCCGTCATCTGTTGTCGGGAAAACTTCTCCTGCAACCTTCTTCATATCTTCTTCATAGATCAGAAGATCCTTTGTCTTGGCACCGATGATGACATCAGCCTTTACCCCCTGCTCGGAAAGCCATTTTACCTGCGGATAGACAGGTGCTGTCCCAAGACCTCCGGCAACAAAAATGATTTTCTTCTGCTTCAGGCTCTCGATTGGCTCGTTGCAGAACTCGGAAGGACAGCCAAGCGGTCCTACAAAATCATGGAATGCATCGCCTGCTTTTAATTCCTTCATAGCAGTTGTGGATGCACCGATCGTCTGTACGACAATCGTGATTGTTCCCTTTTCTCTATCATAATCACTGATGGTCAGCGGGATTCTTTCTCCTTCCGCATCATTTCTGACAATCACGAACTGCCCCGGCAAACATGATTTTGCCACCCTCTTTGCCTCAACTTCAAAAAGGTAAATGTTTGTCGCTAGTTCCTGCGCTCTGACAATTTTATACATTTTATCCTCCTAATTCTCTGTCAGATTTCCTGACATTTTGATACTAAAATACACCCAATTATTAATAATAATAAAAAATATCGAAAATAGCAATGGTTTTACCGGATTTTGTGCAGATCAAATGTTCCCATCTCATTCTGGACAGCAGTAAAGCTTTCTCCGGTCACTACGGAAACCGCAAACATGTTTCCTGTTTTCTGGATATCTCCGTCCGGTGAAGTGTAAGATTCTGCGAGCAGATAGTACAACATTTCATTCTCAGATATGACAGAGCAGACCTCATAGCTTTTTCTGCCCTCCATATCAGGCAGAGAGCCGTCATGCCCCGTCAGCACTCCCGCTGCAATCTGCGCCTGCACCAGGATATTTGCTGCCTGTTGTCCTGATATGCTCAGATCCAGGGAAAGCGTATAATCTGCATAGGTATATTCGCTCATCTGCATATCCTCTTCATATGCCACAAAGATAAAGTGACTTTCTCCGAGAGGAATGGGGATCGGCTTGGTATAAAGCAGACTGTTGGTGTCAGGCTCACTGCCGTCTGTTGTATAATAAACAGCATCCAGTTCATCTGCATTCAGAATCGTCACATACTGCGGACTGTCATAGACACCTGATTCTAGAGATAAGAGGGGCTGATCCATTTCACTTCCCTGTACATCGAAGCTTGCGGACACCACCTCACTGTATACACCGTATTGATTGCGATAAACGGCCTTGAGTTCATGATGTCCCTGACTTAGGATAATCGGTGTCATATATTCTCTGCCATGCGATACCGGGTCGCTTCCATTTCTTGTATAAAAGATTTCCCCGCTTCCGGATGCCAGGAGCTTCACCGAAAGACTGGAAACATCATCAAATGTACCGCTCTCCTCCGAAAAATACGGCGGTTCAATCGAAAATTCCACATACTTATCCAGCACAGACTGTTCAGAGCATTTGAGCAGAAGCTGTCCGATCTGTTCATAAGCATTTTCTTCCTGCAGCATTGGAATCAGCAGATCATAGGCACTTACATATGCCGGATCTGCCTCGAGCAGAATCTGCAGAATCTGCTTCTTGGAACGTGCATTCCCCAATCCTTCATAGGCACGTGCCATCATCATCTTTGCATCCGAAGAATTTTCGGCCAGCTCAGAAGCTTTTTTGGCAAAAATAAGCATCTGCTCATAATCCGAAGCAGCATACATTTCTTCTGCCTTTTGCAGCTGGTATTCATACGAATTATTATTATATTGCGTGGTTGCAACAACAATGGCAATGATCAGAATGACGACAGCAAAAATCCCACCTACTACAGACAGCACAAATCCAGTCTTACCGGTTTTTACTTTTGTTTCCGTGTCTCTTCTGCGATACTCTTTTTTCTTTTTATCGGGATTTGCCGTTTCCGTTGATCGATCACCTCGTATCGATTTGTTCTCATTTTCCGACTCACTCTTTGCCGTATCGGTATGTGTTGCACTCTCTTGCAACGCATTATTCAATTGTTGCGTTTTGGTTTGCTTTTCCAGTTCGGACCGAACAAGCGCAGGCTTGATTTCCTTTGTATTGGCAAGATCATCTACAATACCTGATATTGTACTCTGCAGCGTTGCATCTATCTGTGCATCAAATACGGGGACAAGCTGTCGTTCCTTGCCGCAACTCTCACAAAAGACCTGTTCATCCTTCATCAAAGCTCCACAATGCGGACACTTCATGCTTATCACTCCTGTTGCAAAGCAACGCTCTCCACACAATTATGCATCAGCATTGCAATCGTCATAGGGCCAACGCCTCCCGGTACCGGCGTTATTTTGCTGCAGACAGGTGCCACATCATCAAAGTCAACGTCACCGCACAGCTTATTGTTTTCCATACGATGAATGCCGACATCGATCACTACCGCACCCTCCTTCACATACTCTGCCGTAATCATTTTCGGTCTGCCGATTGCGACAATCAGAATATCAGCACGCTTGCAGACCGCCTTTAAATCCTTCGTCTTGGAATGTGTGATTGTCACAGTTGCGTTTTCGCGAAGCATCAGAAGAGACATCGGCTTGCCGACGATATTGCTTCTTCCGATCACAACGCATTCCTTTCCGGCAATCTCAACACCGGAACGCTTCAAAAGTTCAATGATTCCTGCGGGTGTGCAGGAAACAAAGCCCGGCTGACCGATGCAAAGGCTGCCGACGCTCTGCGGATGGAAACCATCCACATCTTTCTTCGGAGAAATAGCCTGAATGATCTTATTTTCATCGATATGCTTCGGCAGCGGAAGCTGAACCAAAATGCCATTGATATCTGCTCTCTCATTCAGCTGCCCGATCAGCCCAAGCAGTTCTTCTTCGGTTGTCTCCTCCGGAAGCTCAAACGCTTCTGATTTCATGCCCGTATAAGCACATGCTTTCTTTTTATTATTGACATATACGCTGGAAGCAGGATCATTACCTACCTGAATGACAGCCAGCGTAACCTCTGCTCCCTTTTCGGCAAGCTGCGCAACACGCTCCTTTACCTCATCCTTGATTTGCTGGGAGATTGCTTTTCCATCGATTATTTCCATTGCATTCCTCATTTCCGCTGCAAGGCAGCATTTTATTATTCTGTACTGCACAAAAGAGTACGCATGCCTCCGTGTATTTAGAACAGTCCCGTGATCTTATTGTCCTTTCCTACATCGATACCGAATGCTGCAGGTTTTTTCGGAAGTCCCGGCATAGTCATGACAGCACCCGTGAGTACAACGACAAATCCGGCTCCGGCAGACACATACACTTCTCTGACACTGACTTCAAAATCTTCCGGTCTTCCGAGCAGAGACGGATCATCGGAAAGCGAATATTGTGTCTTTGCCATACAGACCGGCATATTGCCAAAACCAAGCTCCGCAAGGCGCGCGAGCTGCTTTGCTGCAGCAGGTGCAAAATTGACACCTTTAGCGCCGTAGATTTCCTTTGCGACTGTCTCAATTTTTTCTTTCAGTGAAAGGCTGTCCGGATACAGGACTTCAAAATGACTCTCTTTATTTGCCAGTGTATCAAGCACTTTCTGTGCAAGCTCCTGACCACCCTCGCCACCTTTTTCCCATACGCGGGCGACGGCAAATTCACAGCCTCTCTCCTCGCAGAATTGCTTTACATAGTCAAGCTCTGCCTGCGTATCACTGACAAAAGAGTTCAAGGTTACAACAACAGGCACTTTATATTTCTGCAGATTCTCAATATGTTTCTCGAGATTGACAATTCCCTTTTTCAAGGCATCCAGATTTTCTTCTGACAGGGCATCTTTTTTCACGCCACCGTTATATTTCAGTGCACGAATGGTTGCCACAAGCACTACCGCATCCGGTTTCAGACCTGTCAGGCGGCATTTGATATCAAAGAACTTCTCAGCGCCAAGGTCAGCTCCAAAACCGGCCTCTGTAATCACATAGTCAGCCATATGCAGTGCCGCATTTGTTGCACGGACACTGTTACATCCATGTGCGATATTTGCAAACGGACCGCCATGCACAAGCGCCGGAGAATGCTCCAGTGTCTGGATCATATTCGGCAAAAGTGCATCCTTCAAAAGAGCCGCCATTGCACCTACTGCATTCAGATCCTTTGCCGTAACAGGCTCATTGTCAAGATTATATGCCACGATAATACGCCCCAGACGCTCTTTCAGATCATCCATGTCCTTTGCAAGACAGAGAATTGCCATGATTTCAGAAGCAACTGTAATGACAAAATGATCCTCGCGTACAAAACCATCCATCTTACTGCCAAGACCTACCACAACATTGCGCAGACTCCGATCATTCATATCCAAACATCTCTTCCATACAATCTGTCTGGTATCAATACGCAGTTCATTGCCCTGCTGGATATGATTGTCCAAAAGTGCCGCAAGCAAATTGTTTGCTGATGTGATTGCATGAAAATCACCTGTAAAATGAAGATTCAGATCCTCCATGGGAACCACCTGGGCATATCCGCCACCGGCAGCTCCTCCCTTAATGCCAAAGCAGGGACCAAGGGATGGCTCTCTTAAGGCAATCACAGTTTTCTTTCCCGATTTGGAAAAAGCCTCGCCGAGTCCGACTGTGATCGTCGTCTTTCCCTCTCCTGCCGGCGTCGGGTTGATTGCCGTAACCAGAATCAGTTTCCCTTTGGGATTCTTTTCAATTTTCTTCAGATAGGCATCGGAAATCTTTGCCTTATATTTGCCGTATAACTCCAGATCATCTGCCGTCATTCCGATGGATGCTGCAACCTCCGTAATGGGCCGCATGACAGCTTCCTGCGCAATTTCAATATCTGACTTCATAGTTATCCTCCTTTTTCAGCTGCATTTTGATAATAAAATAATACAATGGTGTTTTACGGTAATTCCTCCAAAAGCTGTTCGAATTCTTCCATTGTCATAAGTACCTTGCGGGGCTTTGTTCCTTCCTCTTCTCCGACCACACCATAATCACAAAGCTGATCCATGATGCGGGCCGCTCTGTTAAAGCCGATTTTAAATACTCTCTGGAACATACCTATGGATGCCTTGTCCTTTTCGATGACAAAACGACCTGCGTCCGCAAAATAGATGTCCTTGTCATCAACATCCTGCCCCTTTGCACCGTTTCCATCCGAAGCATTTGCCATCGACAGCATCTGCTGCTCAATCTGACCGTCCGCATCGGCAGCCGGATCATTATTGGCAATGATGTAATCCACCACATCAGCCACCTCTTTATCAGATACGAAAGCCCCTTGTACACGGACAGGCTTGGGATATCCTTGCGGATAAAACAGCATGTCGCCCTTTCCGAGAAGCTTCTCCGCTCCCACCATATCCAGGATGGTACGGGAATCCACACCGGAAGAAACCGCAAAAGCAATTCGGCTGGGCATATTAGCCTTGATCAGACCGGTAATGACATCAACAGACGGCCGCTGCGTTGCAATGACCAGATGAATACCTGCCGCTCTGGCAAGCTGTGCCAGACGACAGATGGACTCTTCCACTTCGCCGGGTGCCACCATCATCAGATCTGCCAGCTCGTCCACAATGATGACAATCTGCGGAAGCTTCTCAGGAAGCGGCTGTCCGTCGTTTGTCGTCATTTCTTCCACCTTTTTGTTATAGCCCTTCAGATCACGGACATGCATATCCTCAAACTTCTTATAACGGTCGGTCATTTCTTTTACGCCCCACTGGAGTGCTGCAGATGCCTTCTTCGGATCTGTCACGACAGGCAGGAGCAGATGGGGGATTCCGTTATAGACACTTAATTCGACCACCTTAGGGTCAACCATGATCAGTTTGACATCCTCCGGACTTGCCTTGTAAAGAATACTCATGATAAGCGTATTGATGCACACACTCTTTCCTGACCCGGTCGAACCGGCAATCAACACATGCGGCATCTTGGCGATATCCGCCACAATCGTCTGTCCTGCAATATCCTTTCCGACTGCAAAACCAATGTTGGACGGAAAATCCTTAAACGTCTTTGTTTCCAGAAGATCCCGCAGAAGAACCATGCTGTTCTCCTTGTTGGGAACCTCGATACCGATTGCGGCCTTACCGGGAATCGGTGCTTCTATTCGGATATCTGTTGCTGCCAGGTTTAGTTTGATGTCATCCGCAAGATTGACAATCTTGCTGACCTTGACACCCATCTCAGGCTGCAACTCATACCTGGTAACTGCCGGTCCCTGACTGATATCGGTGATTGTGACATTGACCCCAAAGGTCTTAAGCGTCTGGCGCAGCTGCAAGGCTGTCTCTTTCAGCTGCATTTCCGAATTATGATTGCCCACAGCGCTGTTCTTTTTCAAAAGAGTCATAGGCGGACGTTTATATGGTTTTGGTTTTTTCTGCACAGCTGTGCGATCGGTATTTAACATGCCTACAGTCTGTGTCTGCATGCCTGTGTTCTGTATCCTTACTGCATCAGACGGTTGCTGCGTCTGCGAGCCTGCATCCGGCGGTTGCTGCGTCTGCATACGTTTTTGACCGGCCGCCTGTTCCTCCCGGATTCTGCGAAGCGTCAGATTATCCTCAACAAGCTTATCTGCACTGTTCTCCAGTGCGAAGCTGACTGCTTCCATATCAAATGCATCCTCCGATGCAATCTGAATCCTGTGCGTTTTCTTCCGCTCTGCAGCCGATTTTACCAAAGGCTCCGCATCCGGATATCCCGGACTTAGTTCTGACTGCTGATCCTGCTGGAACATACCCTTGATCGTAATATTCGACAGATCATCCAGATCTGATTGTTCCTTCCGGCTCTTCTCTGTAGTCTCCATAGAATCACGTACCGGCTTTCTGCCAGTATTTTTGCGTCTGTCTGTATCCTCGGGAAGAACAAGGTTTGAAGCAACACCACTGACCTTCTGGTCTATCCGGCGCGATCTGCCCTTTGTTTTGCCGGTTCCTTCGTATTCGCTTTCTCTGCGTGATCGCTCTTCTTCCCGCAGCTCCCTATTCTCTCTATGTATCTCACTGAGCTGCCTGCACCTGTCAATATCCTCTCTCGCCGTATCGTAAATACGTCTGCCTCTGCCTGCAACACCTTTTACAAAGGATTTCTCCGTCATAAGCACCATACAGATAATCATCACAATGAGTGCAAGTGCAATGGCTCCCACAATACCGATCAGGGAAACCAGTCCTTTTGCCAGAAGGCTGCCGATCACACCTCCGCTGAGCAGATGCTCTTTTCCGTATGTATAATATTCCGTCAGTTTACTGCCGGTTCTTTCCACACCTGCAAGAAGCGCTGCAATCACTTCAAAATCTAGGAATAAAATCGTACCGGCCGTCAGCTTGACGGCAGCTGTATGACTACCGATATTGACAACTCCGAACAAAATCCCGAAAAAAGCCACAATCGGAACAATATATGCCAGTATACCAAATACGCCGAACATCACACCGCTGACGGCATTACCAAACTTACCTATAATATGAAAATTACACAAAAATAAAAGAATCGTCACTGCAATGCCACTGAGCAGCAACACTTCTCCCCTGACTTCTGCGCTGAACTCTTCCTGCTTCTTTTTTCTTCTTCTATTGCCGGTACTTCTTGTACTTCCCTTCCCGGAAGCAGCCCTTTTCCCATTCTGTGCTGCCATATTCTTCACTCCGTTTTCTAAGTTTGCATTTTCTCACAAGGTATAGTATAGCATTCTTTTTTAAAAATGTCATTAGGCAGTTGCGATTCAGGCGCCGGTTCCTCTTCACGCGTCTTCCGCTCTGCTTTCTTCTATCATCTCATGAAGTTTTTGCATGGCATCCGAAATACCGCCGACTGCATCGATCAGTCCGTAATCTACCGTCTTTTCTCCGCCAAGCACACTTCCCACATCCTTTGTGAGCACTTTTGTCTCCATCATCAGGCGCTCAAAGGTCTTTTTCTCAATTGCACTGTGATTACAGACAAAACCGGTGATCCTGTCCTGAATGGATTTGAAATATTCAAAGGTTGCCGCCGTACCGATGACCATACCGGTCAGACGCACGGGGTGAATGACCATAGTTGCACTTTCCACGATAAAGGAATAATCTGTGCTGACGGCAATCGGTACGCCGATGGAATGGCTGCCTCCAAGCACAAGGGAAACCGTCGGTTTGCTCAGGGAGGCGATCATTTCCGCAATGGCAAGCCCCGCTTCCACATCTCCACCGCAGGTATTAAGCAATACAAGTACGCCGTCCACCGACGAATCATCTTCAATCTCTGCCAGACGCGGCAGGATGTGCTCATATTTTGTACTTTTCGAATTCCCCGACAGCGCTTCATGTCCCTCCACTTCTCCGATGATGGTGATCAGTTCAATATGGTGCTTTTGGTCATTGGCTGACAGCTGCGTGGTTCCCATCTCCTTGATTTCTTCCACAGACTGCTGTCTGTCCTGTAATTCGGAATCTTTCTTTTTCTTCTTATCTGTTGTCCTTTTTTCCTCGTTTTTCTCCGCCTTATTTTCTCTGTTTTCTTTACTCTGTTTTCCCATGGACATACTCCTTTTTCCGGACGAAATAGTGAATCTTAAGCAGACCGTTTGACTTGCTGCTTATACTCCTATCATAGTATGTCCTTATCCTCTGTTTTTTTATACCAAAAGCAGAAACACAGAAAGCCGACCGTCCTGCATTCCCGCAGCACCCATCGGCTTTTCTTCTGAAATCTTATCTAATCATAGTCGTAATACATACGATCCGGCTTTTCGATATCAAATCGCATCTTTTCCGTCGTCACCTCATAATCAAACTTCATTTCTCTTTTTACATGCGGTTTGGGTCCCGGCAAAGGATTTGGAATAAAATCCGTCTTTCGGCTTACAGCAGCAGCGCCGTTTTTTCTATCGTCCAGGCTTTGTGATCCCTCCGGCTGCATTGCCTGCATACAATTCTCCTGCTCCATACGTGATCTCCTATTCTTCCTTTGCATCATGTGTCAGACAGGTTTCAATGTTATAACGCGGTCTGTGCTTGACTTCCATGTAAATCTTACCTATATATTGTCCGATCAGACCAATGGCAAACAGCTGCACACCACCGATAAACCAGATTGACAGGATCAGCGAAGTCCATCCTGCCACAACATGACCGCCCAGATAAGAGACAAATGCATAGATTGCGGCAACCACGCTCAGAAAGACCAGGACTCCCCCAAGTAAAGTGATAAAATCAATCGGTTTCACACTGAAGGAAGTAATCCCGTTCCATGCAAGTGCCAGCATCTTTTTCAGCGGATACTTCGATTGTCCCAAAGCGCGCTCCTTCCGCTCATAGTAAACACAGTCTGTCTGATATCCAATCAGCGGCATCACCCCGCGCAGATATAAATTGACTTCTTCATATTTAGAAAAATGTTGCAGTGCGCGACGGCTCATTAATCTGTAATCAGCATGGTTATAAATTGTCTTGACACCAAACATCGCCATTACCTTATAAAATGCCTGGGCAGTCGTACGCTTAAAGAAGGAATCTTTTTTTCTGTCATTGCGTACTCCATAAACGATATCACATCCCTCATGGTATTTATCGATCATCTCCTCCATGACACCGACATCATCCTGCAAATCGGCATCTATGGAAATCATGATATCTGCCCGCTCCATCACCTCCAGCATGCCTGCAGTCAGCGCATACTGATGACCGACATTTCCGGCAAGCTTAAGGCCGGAAATCTTCGGATTCTTCTCAAAATGTTCTGTAATGATGCGCCATGTGGCATCCTTACTTCCGTCATCTACATATAAAACAAAACTGTCCTCTGAGACTTTCCCCTTCCTGATCAGGACATCGAGCACCTCCGACAACGCATTTGTCGTCATCGGCAGCATCTCCTCCTCATTGTAGCAGGGTACTACAATCGCAAGTCTATCCATATCATCATCCTCCAAGTGCAGATTGGGCATCATATGAAAAAAACAATAAGTTGAAATGATTCTGAATCGTTTCCAATCATCACAGAATTTCAAGTGCCTGTTCTAAATCTGCAATGATATCCGCAGCATCCTCAATGCCGACAGAAAGACGAATCATTCCGGGATCAACGCCTGCCTGCGCAAGCTGCTCTTCATTCATCTGTCTGTGGGTATGACTTGCCGGATGCAATACGCAGGTTCTGGCATCTGCCACATGTGTCACGATTGCAGCAAGCTCCAGCTTATCCATAAATCTGACCGTATCTTCCTTTGATCCGTTCACAGCAAAAGAAATGACACCGCATGTACCGTTTGGCATATATTTCTGTGCCAACTCATAATATTTGCTGCTCTTAAGTCCCGGATACTGTACCCATTTCACCTTGGGATGATTTTCCAGGAAAGTCGCTACCTTCAGTGCATTCTCACAGTGACGCGGTACTCTCAGATGCAGAGTCTCCAGACCGACATTCAGTAAAAATGCATTCTGCGGAGACTGGATGGAACCGAGATCCCGCATCAGTTGTGCAGTCGCCTTTGTGATAAAAGCAGCCTTGCCAAAACGCTCTGTATATGTCACACCATGATAAGATTCATCCGGATAACAGAGTCCCGGGAATTTATCCGGATACTTTGTCCAGTCAAAATTTCCGCTGTCTACGATGGCACCACCCACAGCCATTGCATGACCATCCATATATTTGGTGGTGGAATGTGTCACGATGTCCACGCCAAACTCAAACGGGCGGCAGTTGATCGGTGTCGGGAACGTATTATCCACAATCAGCGGTACGCCGTGCGCATGTGCGCATTTTGCAAATTTTTCAAAATCTAACACGACAAGTGCCGGGTTGGCAATACTCTCTGCCAGAACGCACTTTGTATTATCCCGAAACATTGCATTAAGCTCATCCTCGCTGCAATCAGGATCGATCACGTCACATTCGATACCCATTCTTTTCATTGTGACAGTTAAAAGGTTGAAAGTGCCTCCATATACGCTGGAAGACATGATGACATGATCTCCCGCGCCCGCAATGTTAAATACGGCATAATAGTTGGCTGCCTGACCTGAAGAAGTCAGCATGGCTGCCACACCGCCCTCAAGATCACAGATTTTCTTTGCCACATAATCATTGGTCGGATTCTGGAGTCTTGTATAGAAATATCCGTCCTCCTCCAGGTCAAACAATCTTCCCATCTGCTCTGTGGATTCATATTTAAAGGTTGTGGACTGATAGATCGGCAGAACGCGCGGCTCTCCGTTTTTTGGCTGCCAGCCATCCTGTACACAACGTGTTCCAAGTCCGTAGCTGCTCATTTCCTTCATCTGATTCTCTCCTTGTATCCTCTTATTTCATAACCGGTCTTATTCATCCCAGTTGTGGTATACAGCCTGCACATCATCATCCTCTTCGAGAAGATCCAATGTACGGTTCAGCTGCTTGATATCATTTTCATCTGTCAGTGTCACGTAATTCTGCGGAATCATGGTCACCTCTGCCGATGCCATTACAATATTCTCTGCGCTGAGCGCATCATAAACAGTCTGGAACTCATCCGGATCTGTCAGGATTTCAAAGCTGTCCTCTTCCTCTGCAAAATCCTCCGCACCGGAATCGAGAGCCAGCATCATCAGATCGTCGGCTTCCATCTCGCACTCTTCTTTATCAATGATGATCTGTCCCTTTTTATCGAACATAAAAGAAACACAGCCCTGTGTACCGATACTTCCGCTTCCCTTTGTAAAGGCACTTCTGACATTGGCTGCGGTTCTGTTCTTATTGTCTGTCAGCGCTTCCACAATGATTGCAATACCGCTTGGTCCGTATCCTTCATAGGTTGCATGCTCATAATTGACATTACCGTTTTCACCGGCTGCTTTCTTGATTCCTCTTTCAATGGTGTCATTTGGCATATTGTTTGCCTTTGCCTTTGCAATGACCTGTGCCAGCTTGTAATTATTTGCAGGATCCGGTCCGCCGCCTTCTTTTACCGCTACGGCGATTTCGCGGCCGAGCATGGTAAAGATTTTGCCCTTTGCGGCATCGTTTTTTTCCTTTTTGTGCTTAATGTTGGCAAATTTAGAATGTCCTGACATAACTAATTCTCCTTTTTCTCTTCGTTATTTTCTTCTTTGTTCTCTTCTTTTTTATCCTTACATTTTGTCACAAGTACCGTCTGAATCACTTTATTCTGTACAGACAACACCTTAAAATGATATCCGCCGTAATCCATATCAAATGTTTCATCATCCTGCGGAATATGCTCTAAATGTGCGGTCATCAGACCATTCAGTGTTTCAAATTCCTCGTCCGAAAAATCAACGGAAAGCTTCTCTGAGAGCTCGGAAAGCGGCATCATACCATCTATCTCATAACAATCCTTTCCCTTTTCCTGAATAAAGGAATCATCCTCATCATATTCGTCAAAAATATTGCCGACGATTTCCTCTAAGATATCCTCCATGGCGATCAGACCGCTGGTCTGTCCGTATTCATCAATGACAATGACCATATGCGTCTTTAAGGACTGCATGGAACGGAACAGGGCATCGATATTTCTGGTCTCCGGAATGAATCTTGCCTCCCGGATCAGATTTTTGATCGATTTGATCGGTTTTGCATCATTCTTTCCATTTTCCAGAGCACGACATGCATCCTTGACATGGATAATACCAATGATATGGTCAATATTTTCTATGTAGACCGGATATCTGCTGTTTTTTTCATGCAGCATAAAGTCTACAGCTTCCCGAAGCGGTGTCTGCGCCTCGATCCCGACAATATTGGAACGATGCGTCATGATATCTTTGGCATCCTTGTCGGTAAATTCAAAGATGTTGGTGATCATCTGCGCTTCGCTCTCCTGCAGAACTCCCTGTTCATGTCCTTCATTGACCATTGAAATGATTTCTTCCTCTGTCACATCTGTTTCGTTGTCATGGGGATTCACCCCAAACAGACGCACCAGAATGTTGGCTACAAAGTCAAAGACTGCCGTCACCGGACGAAATACAAGAAGCAGCAGCGATATCGGCTCCACAAAAGCATATACCCAGCGTTTCGGGTATTTGGCTCCGATTTTTTTTGGAACAAGGACACCGGCCACAAAAATGCATACCAGCAGTACGATTCCTGCAAGTAATACGGTAAGCTGTCCTCCGATATTTGGGATTTTATCAAACAAATGCTCAAATACCTGCAGGAAAAAGCCGCCCATGATCAGGTGAATGATAATGGTAAAAAGCTGCATCATATTCACATAATAAACAGGCCTGTCCATAATCCTGGTAATCTTGGCCGCGCGTTTGTCTCCCTCCTGCGCCGCATCACGGATCTGACCGCCGTTCAGCTGCTGGATCGCACTGCCAAAGCCATACAAAATAATCTCAATTGCCAATAAAACAAAAAACAGAATCAGACTCGACGGGGCCGAACTGTCATCCATATACTCATCTTCCTTTCTGTAAGTCAAATTTAGTCATACTGATTTAGTATAGCATCTTGCGTGATGTTCGTCAAATCTCAAGGAAACCCTGCTTGCTTATGTATCAAGCTGCAGGGATATCAGAAGTGCCCTGTCCACCTTATCCATGATAGCATCATCGAGATGACAGATTTTGTCCTTAAGTCGCGCCTTATCAATGGTTCGCAGCTGTTCCAGCAGGATCACGGAATCCTTCACCATATGATATTTCTGCGCGGACAATTCAATATGTGTCGGGAGTTTTGCCTTGTTCATCCGGGAAGTGATCGCCGCACATATGATCGTAGGGCTATGCCTGTTTCCCACATCATTTTGGATGATCAGAACCGGTCTGATTCCTCCCTGTTCGCTTCCCACCACCGGACGCAAATCTGCATAAAACACATCTCCTCTTCTCATGAAATACTTCTCTCCTTTTTAAGACTTCTTAATGCAAGTATTGCCCTAAAATTTCAGATGTATTCCATTTGCAGGATAAACTTTCCATGCTATTTATCGATAATCCTCATAATAATCCTTTGTATCAATGATATGTCCGTCTTTCAGATAAACACGCGGCACACGTTTCGAAATGTCGCATGCCAGTTCATAATTGAATCTGCCGCTGATGCTGCCAAGCTCTTCCATCGTAATGCAATCTGCGCCATCTGCTCCGATCAAGGTCACCTCATCGCCCATCTGTATGCCATCAATGTGCGTAACATCCACCATAAACTGATCCATGCACACGCGACCAAGGATCTTTGCGCGCTGTCCCCTGATGAGGACTTCACCTTTCCCTGAGAGACCTCTGGGATAACCGTCTCCGTATCCCACAGGGATTGTTGCGACCCGCATCTGCCTTTCCGCCACAAATGTTCCGCCATAGCTCACCGGTGTACCGGGATCGATCGTCTTCAAAAATACAATATGGCTTTTCAGCGACATAACAGGCGAAAGCTGCACGATATCCTTTCTGACCTGCTCTGACGGCCACAGCCCATATATGGTAATACCGGCTCTGACCAGATTCATATTTGCCTGTTTCAGTTCGATAATGCCCGCGCTGTTTGAGCAGTGCTTAAGCGGAATCTCCTTCGGACATTCCAAGCCGCATCTTGCAAGAAATGCCTGATAACGTGCGAGCTGCCCTGTCACGGCTGTTTTATCTGCCTCATCAGCTCTTGCAAAATGCGTGAAAATACCTTCCACAAAAATGCCTTCCGTCTCCATTGCCTGTTTGACAAATGCGATACCATCATCATCCGGCTTAATGCCGATGCGTGACATGGCCGTATCGACTTTGATGTGAATCTTTGCCTCTTTCCCCAGCCTGACAGCAGTCTGCGCAAAGTCAGCAAGCTGATCCGTTCGAAATACTGCAGGTCTGATATCCTGCAAAATCATCTTTTCATAAGAATAAGGAAAGGTATACCCTAAAATCAGGATTGGCTTTTCCATGCCGCACTTTCTCAGGATAAAAGCCTCCTCTGCTGTCGCTACAGCATAGCCCCACACATAGGGAACCTCCTCTAACTGCCGCGCCAGCTGCACAGCGCCATGTCCGTAACCATCCGTCTTGATCACGGCAATCATCTGCGTACTTTGATCAATGTTTGCATGCATATGCTCCATATTTCCAAGCATCGCTGTCAGATCTACAAAAGCACACACTCTCTGATACTTTTCCATTGCATCTCTCATGTTGTCAACCTTCTTTCGTCATGCAATTTTCCGGTATGCTGCCCGTAAAAAATCCCGGGCACTGCCATACCATTTATCCGTTTCACCGATATCCGGCCAATCACAATGGTTCCCCGGCTATCTGCAGGATCACCTCCGGCAACTGCTTTGTCATGTCCTGCGGCAGCATGCCGTGTGCTCCCAATCTCCTGCTGCATACATCTCCGGTAGCGGCGTGAAGCGTTACTGCCGCACATGTGCCCCAAAAAGCATCCCCCCGCGACTGTCTGCATCTGACATTCTGTCCCAAAAGAGAAGCTATGATACCGCAGAGCACATCACCGCTTCCCGCAACTGCCATGCCGTCATTGCCAAGTCGATTGATCATGCATCTGCCTGCCGCATCCGTCACAATCGTTCCGGCATCCTTCAGCACCAAAATCACATCATGCCGCCTTGCAAACGCCCTTGCAATCTCCATTCGATCCTCTGCCACCTCAGCTACGGTTTTACCACATAAGCGTTCAAATTCCTTCATATGCGGTGTGAGTATCGTTATGCAGGGCAATTTCCTTACCCTTTGCAAAAGGGCATCGCAACGAGCCAGAATCGTGAGGGCGTCCGCATCCAGAATCAGGACTTTAGACACTTTTGCGTGCGCCGGTTCTTCCGATTTCTCTTTTGACTCGCCTGATTCTGCTTTTAGAATTTCGTCAAAGAGAAGTTCCAAAAGCTTCTCCTGCGCCGGTCCTGTTCCGATGCCACATCCCACAGCCAGAACATCCGCAAACGAGACAACCGAAGCGAGAAAGCATTGTGCCTCCTCCGGTTCTTCATACAATTGCAAGACCGCCTCGGGCATACGTTCCATCAGCAAATCCCTGTTCTTAACCTGCGTCAACACTCTGACATAGCCCGCACCGCTCCGATAAGCTGCCGACGATGCAAGGATTGCGGCCCCCGGTACATTCCGACTGCCTACGATCAGACCGAGCTTTCCAAAACTGCCCTTATTTCCCCCCCGGCTGCGCCCAAGGAACGGGCGGACATCCTGCACTGTCATGGAATACGCAATACTTTCTGCTTCCGGTCTGTCGTCTATGGGCATACGAACTTCCTGATACACCATGCCGCATGAGTCGCAAAAAATATTACCCGCCGCTACCTTTCCGGTGCCCATGCACAGTCCCGTCTTGACTGCCCCAAAGCAGAATGTCATATCTGCCATAAAACAGCTTCCGAGCATCTGTCCCGTATCTGTATGAATACCGGTCGGAATATCCATTGCCAGCTTAAACCCGGCAAGGTCATTCAAAAGCCGGACGAGCCTGGCAAAGTCTCCGCCAAGCGGTCTGCTGACACCAATTCCAAGTATGGCATCTACAATGATAGCATATTCTCCGGGATTCCTTTTGGTTCCCGCCGCAAGTGCATCCATCGTGATTTCCTGCACTTTTCCATGCACGCTGAGTTCTTGTATCATATGATATTGTAATTTATTCAGCTCTGTTCGCTTTGCCTGATCCCCCACAGTCACAAATGACACATCAAATCCTCTCTCTGCAAGAATTCTGGCAAGTGCCATGCCATCTGCCCCGTTATTCCCCATGCCACAGGCAATCAGAACCTTCCCTTTCTGCTGCGTGTCCATGATTCTGTCCGCAGCAAAAAGCGCAGCCCGCTCCATAAGCACAACAGCGGGCAATCCAAATTTCTGTATGATATTGTTTTCTATGTTTCGCATCTGCTGCGCCGTTACCAGTCGTTCCATCCTGCATGCTCCATCTAACCAGTCTATCCTGTCTATCCTGTCCAATCTGTTCAATCTGTCCAATCTGTCTATTCTGTCTGTTTCGTCTGCTCCTGCTTTTCCTGATTATTCTTCTTTAGCATTCTGTCCTGCGGATTATATTTCATATCAAATATTTCGATCACATCAGGTCCGAAAATATCATGCATATACGTATAAAGTTCCTGATTAAAAAGCTCCTTCTCCTGCTTGCGAACCACATTTTTCTTCAGTTCAATCCGAATCTGATTGATCCATTTGTCTATCGCTTCGATCTCCTTTGTGTTCTCTCCGATCGCATCATAACACACTTCCATGGAGAGCAGCATCAGTTCATAATTTGCCTCGCTGATTTCCTTATCGAGGTCAAGCAGCTTATCCTGATTAGCGTCTATTTTTTCGTTGCACTCCTCAATCAGACGCTTATTTTCCTCCTGCTTTCTTGCAGATTCCTTGGAAAGCGCTTCACCGTCTTCCCCCATCAGCGAAACAATCTCATTCATGAGCTTTGTCTTGAGGCGCCTGATATCCTTACTCTCGTTCGTCAGCTTGCCCTGTTTTTTCAAGAGCTCATTGAGCTGCTCCTCCTTTTTTTGAATCTGCGGGCTGATACCGGTCTGTGTGAAAAGCCTGTGCCATTTATTATCCAGTGTCAGGATGGGGATATTCTTACCCATCAGCGCCGGTTTGTAGACATCTTCTCTCCTTCCCATCGCTTATACCTGCCCTTTCTCCTGCCGGGTCAAATTGTAAGAAAGCTTCATCAGACTATCTGACAAATGTACATTTTCAACCTGCACTTCAGGCGGAAGCTGCAGATCCACATGTGCGAAATTCCAGATTGCCTTTACCCCACAGGCAACCAGCCTCCCTGCCACGTCTTCTGCACTCGTTTTGGGAATCGTCAAAACGCCGATATCTACATTATGTGCCGTGATAAAGCTTTCAAGCTCACTCATAGGACGTACCTCAATCCCTCTGACAAGCGTGCCCGTAAGCTTTGGATCATTGTCAAATAACCCCTTGATCAAAAACCCTCTTCTCTCAAAATTCATATAATTCGCAAGTGCCTGTCCCAGATGTCCTGTTCCGATGATGATCAGATTATGCGTCTGGTCAAGCCCTAATATCTTGCCGATTTCCTCATACAGATATGCAACATTGTACCCATATCCCTGCTGACCAAACCCGCCGAAATTGTTGAAATCCTGTCTGATCTGGGATGCCGTCACATGCATGAGATACGAAAGCTCCTGCGAAGAAATGCGTTCCACACCCTGATCCTTCAGTTCTCCCAAAAAGCGGAAATACCGCGGCAGACGCCCAATGACTGCCTGTGAAATACCCTTCTCCTCCAATACAAAATACCTCCTGCAATCTACTGATTTCATTATATTCTTCTGCTAAATGTATGTCAAAGATAAATTGTAGATTTTTTCACAATCCCTGTTTTATGCTCTCATGCATCTCAATCAACCAAATGGTGTTGGGGGTCAAACGGTATTTTGCCACCATGATACCTACGGATTGCTCCGCACTTTGTGCTCACGCAAGTCTCCGCAAACGTATGACCTTTTGACCCTGGTACCCTTAAATTGAACTTTTTCTGTAGGATATATATTCCAACTCGTCATTTCCGCAAAATTGAACTTTTATGGATTTCCAACATTTCCGAGGAAAAATTCTTCCCGAAATATGTCCCAAATATTGAACTTTTTATATTCTGTGTTATACTATATAAAAATTGAACTTTTTTTACCGCGCATAATCACGCGTAAGAACAGGAGCATGACATGGTAAATGATACATTTTCCGAAAGACTTGTCTCTTCCATGCGGGAAAAGGGATTGAAACAGGTCGATTTCATTCATAGTGCTGCCGAGAAGGGCATCAAACTAGGCAAAAGTCACATGAGCCAGTATGTCAGCGGTAAGACGGTCCCCCGAGCGGAGATCCTCGGCTTTCTGGCTGAAACGCTCGGCGTTGCACCCGGCTGGCTGCTTGGCACAGAAAAGGAAGCCCCCCTTCACGCGACGGGTAATGCAGCTGCTGCAAGCATTTCATCTGCTACTGACGCTACTGATGCCCAAGCGAAAGACCGGATAACAGGTAGCCAAAATCACACGAAAAACAATAACACAAAACAGCCGGTCATACCGGCAGACAATAACCGCTTATCAGGAGGAACAATCATGCGTGAATTCAAGAAGTCTTCAAAATTAGATAATGTATTATATGACGTAAGAGGTCCTGTTGTGGACGAGGCAAACAAAATGGAAGAAGCCGGCATGCAGGTACTCAAGCTCAACATCGGAAATCCTGCTCCGTTTGGTTTCCGCACACCGGATGAAGTCATCGACGATATGCGTCGCCAGCTCACGGAATGTGAAGGCTACTCTGCTTCCAAAGGACTTTTTTCCGCACGCAAGGCAATCATGCAATATGCACAGCTCAAACACCTTCCGAATGTCACCATGGACGACATCTATACCGGAAACGGTGTCAGCGAGCTCATCAACCTGTGTATGTCCGCTCTGCTCGAGCCCGGTGATGAGATTCTGATCCCCTCTCCCGACTATCCGCTCTGGACGGCCTGCGCTACGCTTGCAGGCGGCACTGCTGTCCATTATATCTGTGATGAACAGGCTGAATGGTATCCCGATTTAGACGACATGCGTAAAAAAATCACCGATCGCACCAAGGCAATCGTCATCATCAATCCCAACAATCCGACCGGTGCACTCTATCCGAAGGAGGTTCTGCAGGAAATTGTGGAAATTGCAAGGCAGCATCAGCTCATGATCTTTTCCGATGAGATTTATGACCGACTTGTCATGGATGATTTAGAGCATGTCTCCATCGCATCCCTTGCACCGGATCTGTTCTGCATCACCTTCAGCGGACTGTCCAAGTCTCATATGATCGCAGGCTACCGTATCGGTTGGATGGTACTTAGCGGCAATAAACGCATCGCTGCCGACTATATTGAAGGTCTGAACATGCTCTCGAATATGCGTCTGTGCTCCAATGTACCGGCACAATCCATCGTACAGACGGCACTTGGCGGACACCAGAGTGTCAAAGACTATGTGGTTCCCGGCGGTCGCATCTTTGAACAGCGTGAATATATTTACAAGGCACTCAACGATATTCCCGGTATCTCAGCAGTCAAACCAAAAGCAGCGTTTTACATCTTCCCGAAGATTGATACCAAAAAGTTCAATATTGTAAATGATGAGCGATTTGCTCTTGATCTGTTAAAAGAAAAGAAGATCCTGATCGTACAGGGCAGCGGTTTCAACTGGAAAGAACCTGACCACTTCCGTGTCGTTTATCTGCCGCGGATCGAGGTTCTTGAAGAAGCCATGGGCAAGCTTGGAGACTTTTTGCAGTATTATCGTCAGTAAATAATTAAACAGCAAAAAACGCTATCAATTCTATCAAGTCATAGCAATAAAAAAGCTTCGCAGTACTGCTTTTTGGGCATCTTGGCCCGGCATCTTGCGAAGCTTCTTTGCTCTTTATTTAATACCATTCCCCATATGCTTCATCCGTAAAATGAATGATATATTGAATTTTATGATTTTCAGGTGTTCTGATATCAAAGGTCACGATTGTAGTTCCTCCTTTTTTCAATTTCAGCTTCTGACCATTTTTACATTTTTTAAGTTTGGAGGGATAACCACTATCATATGTCGCGTTCAGCAATTGATACCCCTTTTTTAATTTCCAAGAAATCTTCTTGCCGCTCTTTGGCTTGTACAGGCAATTCTCCACATACTCTTTTCCTTTATATATATTTTTATTGCCATACTTAATGTATTCAAATGGCTTATCATCAATGACAGTGTATTTCTTTTTTAAAGTATAGGTCTTTCCTTTTATCTTGACCTTCGTAGTCACGGTAGCTTTACCGCCCTTCTTAACAACGAAACCAAAGCCACTACTACTTTTATTTTCTATCTTTAATACTTTACTATTGGAACTTTTTACACTGATAAACTTTGCATCTACAAAATTGTAATTATCTTCTTTATTTTCACCCTCTATTACGCTAACCCAATGCCCCTGATTTTTATAAAGCATAATCGTATCCGGTCCGCTAAGGTTATAGTTGGCAGCCTTTGCTTCCACTCCAAACACCTGAAATGCCAACACAAGTGCAAATATAGCTACTATTGCCTTTACAATACGTTTTGTTTTCTTCATCTTCATTTCCCTCTCTTTTCTCGGTTGTTTTTTCTTACATCACAGAAGCCAGCAGTGCAATCAGTGCCGAATTCCAGTAAATGGTCACCTCATTGGTCGAATAGCTTCCTGTCATATCAATAAGCATCTTTGCCGGTGGTGTCTTCGGCGTAAGAAATGTCTTACAGAGCGGATCTGCCATCCAGTCACAGGGACCGCCGGAAAGCATACCGGGCATTGCCTTCCCTACGAAAGCAGATGGTCTGTGATGAGGGCGAAGAATCGACTGTGTACCACAATCCGTGACATAGCAAAGCCCCATCGGATTG
This sequence comes from uncultured Lachnospiraceae bacterium, assembly GCA_945949085.1. Classification (GTDB taxonomy): domain Bacteria; phylum Bacillota; class Clostridia; order Lachnospirales; family Lachnospiraceae; genus CAG-194. Next base: position 176,372 of record CAMFDJ010000001.1, read on the forward strand.
CGTCCAAGCAGATAATGGATCTGCTCTCTTGCCGCGTCCAGATATTTCTGTTCTCCCGTCACCTGATACACATCGTACAGATGCAGACCGTTATTTGCCACATTCATATTACAACCCCAGATATACTCGGTCTTTTTGAGCGATGTGCCGTAACCATCCTTGTCCGTGACGGACAGTCTTTCCTTCCCAATCTTGCACATTGCTTTTTCAATTTTCTTTTTTAAGGCTTTATTGACAGGATTGGTTGTCGTACAATATGCCAGATTGCCATACGTACCCATATCTGCCCAGCCATAACCGTGGTAGATTTCCTTTCTGGCAAGCGTCTCAAAATCATCCCGGTACTCGGTATTGCCGAATGTCTTGTACAGCTCCGCCGCAGCCCAGTAGCGCTCGTCCAGATCATTTGCATCTTCGTACTGACCTGTCGTGATGCCTTCCGGATTCACAAAGCCGCCGGGCAATTCCATCTTTTTCATGGCTGCATAAGCCTTGCGGGATGCCTCTTCCAATTTAGAAGCATAAGCGACATCATATTCCTTATAAAATCTGACTGCCATTGCAGTCACTGCCGCAAAATCAGCGGTTGCCGTCACAGAGACAGGACTCAAGATCAGCTCATCCTTTTCCTCTTGGGGCATAATAAAACCACAGAAGCTTTGGCATGTGACCTTGTGATACAAAGCGCCATCCTCACGCTGCATCTTGCACATCCAGTCAAGCTCATATTTGATTTCTTCCAGATAATCCGGAAGGACCTTTTTGTCTTCCTCAGATCGCTCCAAAGGACTCACATAGCTTTTGCAAAGCTCAGGATTTCTCTCCCATGCATACAAAAGCTGTGCTACTGACATTGCAGCAGGAACAATATATTTGCCATAATCTCCGGCATCATGCCATCCGCCTGTGACATCCACCTTCTTGTCCGTTTCTCCATAGACAGAAGCTTTTTCCGTATGACATGCCGGATGCGCATACTTCCCTGCTCCGCTCTCCGGAAGGTCCTGTCCGCATCTCTGCAGATAAAAGAATGCCATCGTCTTCTGGAACAACTCCTGATATGCCTGCTGACCGATCACAAAATAATCTGACTCCCCACAGCTTTCTGACAGGACAAAATACACACCTTCCTGCGTCAATGCCGAAAAATCACCGATATAATTACTCTCACCGGCAGATGCATTCTTGACGTGACGCTCTGCGTCGGCCTCATATACTTTCGTACCGTCACTTTTACATACCGCAAAATGAACCGGTTTCTTTGCGCGGAATGTTACCTTTTTCTGACTCTCCGGCAAATAACCGCACTGATCGATAAATGTAGCCTTATACATAGTTTTTCCTCCGTTACCATAATCCGTACTCTTATTATGCGTGTGAAACATATTGCTCTTGCCCTGTTTCTCCAGCTTTTCCCATTATAGCATACCCGCAAAAAAATAGCACCCCCTATCATAGGTTGGTGCTATTCTAAGTTCCCATTATTCCCTTGCAGAAATGATTTCGACAAAGATGCCATCCGGGTCTTTGATGAAAAAGTAAGGTCTTCCAAGGCGTCCTTCGCAGATTGCAGGCTTTTCGGTCACCAGTCCTGCTTCTGTCAGATATTCGGCCGCCTTCTTCACATCTGCAACCTGCAGTCCCAGATGCTTTGCGCCCTTCACCTTCAGATCGGTGCCTAGGGTATCCACAAAATCGGGCAACTGCCCGCTGTCCGGATACGCAAACAGCTCCAGAATAAAGTAGCCGTTTTGCATCTGTACGATTCGAACCGTCCCATTATCAGCTCTATAATCCTTAATGACGGAAAACTCCAGTTTTTCATAAAATGCAATGCTTCTGTCTGCGTCGCCGACGCTGATTGCATAGTGATCTGCCGTAAACATCTTTTTCTCACCTATCCTGAATGTCCCAAAATTTTTCTTCTGCCAAATACAATATTTCTATGCACCGCTACTTCTATAAAAATACTACTTCTGCGCTATCACTTCTATAGGAATTCTGCTTCTGCTCAACCACTTCACAAAGACGCTTAATTGGAATAATTCTCGCAGTGTAGTATCGGCGCATGATGGTCTGTCAGCTTCAGGGAAGCCTGCACATCTATGACACGCTGGTTTGAGCTGCCCTTCCAGAGAAGCTTCGGATCCTTCAGCTCGTCAACAAACTCTCCGTCCACCAGTACATCCACATACTTCATTGCCGGATAATGCATGATATTTTCCCATGTGTCGCCCGTATAGAGCCAAATCGTTTTGTCCGGATATTTTTCTTTGATCTCAGCCATCAGATTGCGCACATCCAGTCTGTTTGCCGCATGCAGCGGATCTCCTCCGGAAAACGTAATACCGCTGATATACGGTTTATCAAGCTCGTCAAAAATTTCCTGTTTGGCAGCTTCGTCAAAAAGCAGCCCTCCGTCAGGATCCCATGTAATGGGATTCTGGCAATTCTTGCAACAATGCGTGCAGCCTGCGACCCAGAGCACAACACGAAGTCCGTCGCCGTTTAGCATATCTGCTTTTGTAATATTGTGATATCTCATGTTTTACAACTCCAATGATCTTTTTCTCTTTCCCCTGTTACATGGATTTACGTTCCGCAATCTCTGCCATCTTGGCATCAGAGAGACGTGTATCTCCATGGACACGCGAATATGCCAGATAACCGTTCATACGGTCGATCTTGGTAAGATTCCTACTGCCGCATTTCGGGCAGACATCCATCTCCAGCTCCTGATGACCACAGTCATCGCAATATGCCAGAGACATGTTGACACCCTCGTAAAAGCCCATGTCCATTGCACGACGAATCAGCGTTTTGATTGCCTCTAAGTTGTAATCAATCGGATATTTCACATACTGGATCTTACCGCCGTTGGAAAGCTCCCAGAAACGATATTCCAGATCCTGCTTCTCAATCGGGGTGATATCCTCTGTCACATGGCAATGGAAACTGTTGGACACATACTCGCGGTCTGAAACGCCCTCGATAATTCCATATTTGGCACGGAACTGCTTTACCTGCAGTCCGCAGAGGTTCTCCGCCGGTGTGCCATAGATGGCATACAGATTGCCATCCTCTTCCTTAAATTCATTCACCTTCTGATTGATATGCTCAAGAACCTCCAGCGCAAATGCGCCATCCTCAACAAGGGATTTGCCGTTATAAAGCTCCTGCAGCTCATTAAAGGCTGTGATACCAAAAGAAGCTGTCGCGCTCTTTAAAATCGGTTTGATCTTATCATGGAGCTGCAGATGGCCTCCGAGGAAACCACCCTCGCAGTATGCAAGGGGATTGGTGCTCGCTCTCATCTCTCCCAGATAAGCGTAGGTTCTGATATGAAGCTGACGGATCAGATTCAGATAGTAATCGAGTACCTCATAGAAGTCCTTGCCTTCCTGTCTTGATTTTGCAAGAATCATCGGCAGATGCAATGATACAGCACCCACATTGAATCGACCGACAAATACAGGCTCATCCTTCTCGTCTGCCGGGTGCATGCCGCCTCTCTCATACCACGGGGAAAGGAAAGCTCTGCAGCCCATCGGTGAAATGACCTTGCCATACTGCTTATACATGCTGGCAATGTAGCCTTTTCCGGTCAGTGATAACCAGTCCGGATACATTGTCTTAGCCGAACACTTCACACCTGCTTCAAACACGTCCTCAAGCTCCTTGCCGGGTCCGTGCAGGTTTTCATCATATAAGAATACGATTTTCGGGAACAATACCGGTTTTTTATGATCCTTCTTTCCCTGTCCGCGTCTGCGCACATTCAAAAGCGAAATGGACGCAAGCTTTGCAAATCTGCCGGTTCCGATACCGGCTGTCACAGTGATGAACGGATAATCACCGCGGCTTGATGCCACCGTATTAAATTTATATTCCCAGCCTTGGAAGCCCTGCTCGAACTCTTTTACGACATCGGCATAAGCCTCTGCCTCTGCAGTCTCTTTGTCAATGCCAAGCTTTGTGTACTTTTTGATATTTCTCTGATATGATTTTTCCGCATAGGGCTCTAAGATCTTATCTACTTCAGGCACCGTAAAACCGCCGTACTGCTGAGAAGCGGCAGAAAGTACGATATCACCGATGACATCAAATGCCACATCCAGTGTCTTTGGCTCGTTATACCAGATATTTCCCATTTCAAAGCCGCCGCTTAAGACATTTGCCACATCGAACAGACAGCAGTTCATCGTATCACGTCTTGCCGACATATCATGTACGTAAATATAGCCGTCTCTGCATGCCTGAATCTCTTCTGTTGTCATAAAGAATTTCTGATACAGTTCCTTATTGAACTGATTGAAGATCAGACTTCTCTTGGTAGAAACCAGCGCAGAGTCTGTGTTGGCATTTTCCTTATCGCCCACATACATGATAGACTGGCTCTTTTTATAGACATCATCCATCATCTTGACAAAATCCTGCTTATAGTTGCGGTAATCTCGGTAAGATTTTGCCACAACCGGCTTAACCTCCTCCAGCGCCGACTCTACAATATTATGCATGATCGGAATAGGAAGCTGATCGGAATCCAGTCCGTCAACCTTATCGATGACATACTGACAAATATGCTTCTTCTCATCTTCCGTAAACTTCGTCAGTGCACGGTATGCGGATTTGCCGACTGCATCAATGACCTTCTGCACATTAAATTTTTCAAGGCTGCCGTCCTTCTTTATCACCTTGACATCTTTTTTTGGCTGAAACAGCTCTCCATAATTGGTTTCGTCCTTTGTTTCGGTTAATACTTCATTGCCCATGTAATTTCCCTGATCCTTTCTCTTTCTCCGGTCTTTCACTTACACGTGTGACGTGTGCGCATTTCCTTACGCATGTCCTGTTTCCTTTACACATTTTTTCACATTTGACACGTACAAATCTGTACGATACATGTATGATCTACGGTACACATTCCTCACTGACAGTATGTATCCAAATCCCCTTTTTTATCAGAACTCCTGCGGTTTTCCCATTCCCGCACACCGCTCTATTCTATTACAAGATTTTCCATACTTTCTTCCGTAAGACACAATATCTTGTGGTGTACAGTTACATAGTATACGAGAAGAAAAAGCGTCTGTCAACAGATTGGGCATTTGGAAAAAGTCACAAAAAAAACAGACAGAATTCGTCGTTATTTCTATCTGTTTTTTTACTTTTTTCACTTGACTTTTTTAAAAATCTGCTTTATAAAAGCACACCGCTTTGTTTGACCGAGTCGATTGCATTTTCTATGGTAGTCACCGGGAGGACGAGCGCAAAACGTACATGTCCTTTTCCCAGCGTACCAAAGCTGCTGCCCGGCGTACACAACACACCGCTCTTGTCAAACAGCTCCATGACAAAGCGGACATCATCTGTTCCATATTTTTCCGGAATCTTCGCCCATGCAAACATGGTTCCCTCGCTCCGTTCAAATTTCCAACCGATTTCCGTAAAACCATCACAGAGTGCATCTCTTCTGCGCTGGTATGCAACCCGCTGCTCTTTTACACCGTCATCCGGTCCGGTCAATGCGGCAATCGCCCCGATCTGCACCGGATAAAAAATACCGTAGTCGATCTGGCTTCTGACTTTTTTAAATGCCTGCACGAGTGATGCATTGCCCACCAGAAATGCCATACGCGCACCTGTATAGTTGAAGGATTTGGAGAGAGAATAGAACTCCACACCGACCTCCTTTGCACCCGGATAAGAAAGGAAGGATCTGCCTTCTCTTCCGTCATAAATAATATCGGAATAGGCATTGTCATGGATGACCCAGATCTCATGTGCCTTTGCCCATGCAATCAGCTTTTCATAGAAGGATGGCGGTGCACATTTACATACCGGATTCAGCGGATAAGATACAATGATGCATTTTGCCTGTGCTGCAATTTCTTCATCAATCGCGTCAAGATCCGGCAGATACCCATCGTCCTCAATTAAGTCATAGGTACATACCTTAGCTCCCGCAAGTGCCGGTCCGATCTCAAAGATCGGATATCCCGGATTCGGCACAAGGACGATATCTCCGGGATTTAACAGCGGGTAAGCAATATGTGCGATTCCCTCCTGTGAACCATAGACGCTGGTAATTTCGTCGGCGCAAAGCGTAACGCCATATCTTTTCGCGAACCGGTCAATGACCGCCTCAGTCAACTGCGGCATGTCGGCAAGGGAATATTTATAATTCTCCGGTTTTGTCGCCGCCTCGCTCACAGCCTTCATGATATGCTCTGCCGGCGGGAAATCCGGTGTGCCGACGGAAAAGTTATAGACTGTTTTTCCCTGCTTTTCCCTCTCCTGTTTTTTTTCATTCAGCACCTGAAAGATGCCTGCTTCAAACTGACTGACTCTGTCTGCAAATGGTTTCATTTTTCTCTCTCCTATCGTATTTTCTGCCGGCTTTCTATCTGATCCGCTTACCGGCTAAATCATCTGTATCATCGATACGCATGCTACGTATCTGTACCATAACCGTTCACAATCATGGAAAGGTGTGCCCTGTACTGCGTAAGAACGCTGTCCGGTCCGATCAGACGGATGCCCGGTGCAACGCCTACAAGCCACCCGAAAAACTGCGGCGACACAGTCACCTCCACCCTCGCGGTATAATGCTCGTCGTCCTTCTTCCGGATACTGATGTCTTTCCCGAATCTGTCAAACAACACACCGCTCATCTTTTCATCAAATTGTAAGGTAACCGTCTCAGTCGTCCCGGCAAACATACCGAATTTCTGACGGGCATAAACAGCCGGATTATATGATTTTGCGAGATTCTGTCCTTCTCTTGTTTCTTTTGTGACAGACAGCTGTGCCATCTTGTCCACCCTGTAATGCTTAAACATATCCGCTTTCTCATCATAGGCGACAAGATAATAATTTTCGTCCTGCCAGAGCAGAAAATAGGGGCTGACTATATACAGACTGCCATTTCTGCGAAAATGCATTTCTCTGTCAATGCCCCACTCGTAGTATTTGAAGGCGATTTTTTTATTTTCCTGCATAGCGCGGTGGATCTCATCCACGCTGTAATAGATGGATTCATTGCTGTTTTTGATACGGTCGGCAACAAAAACCTGACGCTGCAGCTGCTTTGCCTCGAAGGGACTTGCCAGCTTTTCCAGCTTTTCAATCAATGACCTTGACTTTTTTACCGTCATAAAACGCGATGCCTGCACCGCATCTACCAGAAGCTTAAGCTCCGGCAGTTCAAACTCTCTGCTCGCCAGATAAAAACCGCTGTTCTCTTTTGCCTTGGAACTGTGCACATCCACTCCAAAATCCTGTAATGCCTTGATATCCGTATAAATGCTCTTACGCTCCGCTTTGATCTCATATCCGGCCAGCTCGTCAATGATCTGCTGCGTCGAAATCGCATGATGTTCATCGGTTTTCTCCTGCAGGATCTTTAAAATATAAAGCGCTTTTAGCTTCTGATTGGATGATTTTGGCATATGATATCCTCCAGTTCCCACAGATTCTGTATCCGATAAGTTGCCTGTCCATCTTCCATCTGACTGATGCCAAGATACTGACAACAGTCAATACCTGCATTTCTTGCCCCCTGCATATCGGAAGTCGGAGAGTCTCCCACTACAAGCATACGGTCGCGCGCCGGCTCTGTGCCGCCGGCGCGCATTCTGTCAAAACAGCCTTCAAAAAAGTCAACATCCGGCTTATTGGCACCGATTTCCTCTGAAATATAGACATCGTCCATCACCTCATAAAAACCGGCAAGTGTCAGTTTATTTCGCTGCGTCGCTGCAACACCGTTTGTGATAATGTATTGTTTGAAACCTTGTTCTTTCAGCTTTTTGACAAGCTTAAAGGAATCATCCTGATAATAATAGACACTGCCAAGATATTGCTGATAGAGCCTGCGGAACACGTCCACATCAATCTGCGCAAGCACATCAGCCGGCAGCTTCTTATGCGCAAGCACGCCGCCCGGTGACAACTGCCGAAACAATGTCTCAAAACGCCCTCTGAGTACCGTAAGCTTCTCAATTTCCCTCCGTTCCAAACGTTTCCAGTAAGAATCGTTGATGGCAGAATAAGCTTTCACAATGTCCCGATCGATCTCGATTCCATACCTGCGAAAGCTCTCCCGAATCGCAAAATCCTGTGAAAGATCAAAATTCAGAAGCGTATTATCCGCATCCCATAAGATGATATCATATTTCCTCTCACTCATTTTCCTTCCTCTTCCACCGATGATAGAGGCACATACTCTGTATCCGGTTTTGAACTCTCCCGCACAACATATTACAAGAAAGGGTGTTCAAGCAGCTTGAACACCCCGACAATCCATCTCTCTATTTATCCGGCTGCATTTCATTCTCTGCCGCATTCTGTGCCATAAGTGTCTTGGCATCCTGTGCTTTTCTCCTCTTGATTCCGAAAAACATCGCAACCGCAGCCACCACGATAATCACCATAAATAATAAGATGTATGATAAAAATTCATTGAAAAACAAAATCAGATTATTCATCACGTTCTCTCCTTCCGCTATAAACTATGATACCACTTCCGGGTAAACATCGTCAAGTAAGTTCTCCCCATCCGCTGCAGTCGTTGCCAGCTTGTCACACAATTCGTTCATCGGATGACCGTTATGTCCTTTTACCCAGATAAAGGTCACCTGATGCTTTTCCTTGACTGCAAGAAGACGTTTCCAGAGATCTACATTTTTGACCGGCTTTTTCTGGCTGTTCTTCCAGTTGTTTTTCAGCCAGCCATCCACCCAATGCGCATTGAACGCATCTGTCAGGTATTTGGAATCCGAGTACAGATCCACCTCGCAGGGTCTGTTGAGCGCCTCGAGTCCCACAATCGCCGCCATCAGTTCCATGCGGTTGTTGGTCGTCTTCTTATACCCCTGACTCATCTGCTTTTCATGTAGCTTTCCGTTTTGATCAACATATTGCAGTACAGTGCCATAACCGCCCGGTCCATCCGGATTGCCTCTTGCGGCACCATCCGTATATATGGTTACCTTCATGATTTCCATACTCCTTCCCGCATAAATGTCCGCGCCATCTCTTCCGCACGTTCTATGATCGACTCATCATAGCCCATGACACCCAGCAGTCTGATGGCATTTCGGCTCGTCGCCTTCCCCTGTTGCAGACGATAACTGAATTGCACATCTGACTCTGCAATCTCTTCTGTAAAGTGATAATTTTCATACACATCCTGCAAAAGCTCTGTCAGTTCGATATCATGGGTCGCCGCAAATGACAGTGTGTCGCCTTCTGCCAGCGAGCGCAATATCTGCGTGGAGGAAGCAATCCGCTCCACCGTATTGGTGCCGCGCAGTACCTCATCCACAAAACACATCACCGGAGCGCGCACGCCCTCATCCTGACAGGAGACAGCATCCAGAATACGTTTCATCGCTTTGATTTCAACAATAAAGTAGCTTTCCTTTGCCTTAAGGTCATCCCGCAGTGCCATGGAAGTATAGACTCTGAAAAAAGAAGTGACAAATCGCTCTGCCGGTACGGTTGCAACAGACTGTGCCAGGATCTGAGAAATTGCCACTGTCTTTAAGAACGTCGATTTCCCCGACGCATTCGAACCCGTCAAAAGCACATCACGCGTTACGCTGATGGAATTTGCCACCGGTTCCTCAATGAGTGGATGATACATGTTTTCCGCTGTAAAGACCGGAAAGGCATCATCGCACTTCTCCTCATCATCGATAGCTCTGCTGTGACACTTATGCAGGCTTGCGCTAAACTCAGGCTTCGTGAAGTAGGGAAGACTTGCGCGATACCACCCGACAGCCAGCATTGCCTCGAGATAGCCAAGCTGCTCAATCATGTAGATGATATCCTCTTTGTACATGCGCACCTGCTCCAGCATCGTGTTAAATTTGATCAGATTCAGATGAAGCCCCATCCGCAGATATTCCACAATCAGATCAAGCGGATTGCCACTTGCCATGTCGCTCTGGTGCATCAGCAAGAAGGAAAAGCGGGAGAAGCGCTTAAAATGTGCCCCTCTCTTGCATAGTTCCTGCGTCATGTCTTTTATTTTGTCAAGCTTGTATCCCTCAAGCTCCTTTACCACGCGAAGCACACGCAAAAAATAGCCGAAGGTTGTGATATAAGGATCAATCTCTCCCTTTTCTTTAAAATAGGTGACCATGTTGATGCATATCAGCGCACACAGGGCAGCAATACCAAGGGACGGCTTTACAAAACAGAGTGCCACCGCAAGTATCATCAGTCCCAAAACTGCGTAGTGTCTCACATTACTGCGTTTCCCGAGGGTATCCAGGTAATCCAGATAATCATAGATGGAATACTTTCCCGTCCGTCCCATCCGCGCATAAAAAAGCTGAAGTGCCACACGCTGTTGCTCATGTTCCATAAAATAACCGATCAGGTCATCCCGGCGCAAAAGTTCCTCCTCAGACAGGCAGGGACATCTTAAGATGGTATATAATGCCTCCTCACCGGCTGCGGAAAATGTGTGATCCATAGCCTGAAACACCCTGTCCATATCCAGATCATTCCAGGTAATGTCATCTATTGCATAAAGGGCATCCTTTTTCCGAAAATGTCCCGCAATCGTCGCCAGTCTTCCATCCGGATACTTCTTTTCCGATGCCTTCCCATAATCAGTGTGAAGACTCTTTTCGAATGCTTTTCTCCGCTTTCTATCCGTAATGATGCAATTGCATGCATAGATCAAAAATAGCACAAGCAGCGCTGCTGCCAAAATCAAATATTCCATGCCGTTTTAAACCGATCCGCAATCCGGTTTGCCTTCTGATACAAAACCTCCGGATCCTCTCCTATGTCAAATTTTCCGTCCTCATACAGAATCTTTCCTGCGATCATCGTCAGCTTCACATTCTGCTTACTGCCGCTGTAAACAATATTTTTAGCGATATTGCCAAGCGGCTGCATATTCGGCTGATGCAGATCGATCATGATCAGATCTGCATATTTGCCGGGTGATAAGGTATCACAGTCAGAAAGTCCCATGGCATATGCACCGTTTACCGTCGCCATCTTCAAGACCTCCATGGCCGGAACACTTTGCGCATCCCCATCCAGATATTTGGCAAGTCCGGTCACGAGAAACATCTCCCGGAACATATCCAGACAGTTATTGCTGCCCGCACCGTCTGTTCCGATTGCCACAGGGATCTCTTCCCGCAAAAACCGGCTGACAGGTGCAATGCCGCTGGCCAGCTTCAGATTGGAAGCCGGGTTTGTGACAACCGTCAGATTCTTTTCTCTGTAAATCTCAATATCCCTCTCATCCATATAAATACAATGATAGCCGCCACCACCATACGCATAGAATCCCAGCGCATCAAAAAGCTGTGTGGGAGTCTTTCCGTAGCGTCTGATACATGCCGCCACCTCACTTTGCGTTTCACTGCTGTGCGCAAAAAAAGGAACCTTATATTTTTGTATCAGAGACGCAACTTTTTCAAGAAGCTGCTGCGAGCAGGTGTATTCCGCATGGATACCCATATGATAGGAAGACAGACTGCTCTTACCGTTCAGGGAAAGATAATATTCCTCCATCTCTTCCGGAGAAATCACAAAATTATTGAGCCCGCTGACCAGCACGTGACGCATTCCACTGTCCAGAAAAGCCTGTTGCACAGGCAACGGATCTAAGTACATGTCAAAAACCGCCGTCACGCCACTTGTCAGATATTCCAAAACCGCCATTCTTGTAAGTTCATAGATATCTTCCTGCGACAGCTTCGCCTCCACAGGGAAAATCTTTTTTTCCAGCCATTCCTGCAAAGGCTCGTCATCTGCCTGGGAACGAAACAGTACCATCGCCGAATGCGTGTGCGCATTTTTAAAGCCGGGCATCAGCAGATTCCCCTGACAGTCTATCTCCCTGTCCCATATGACAGGTTCATCTCCAAACTCTGCATAAAAGTGTTCCAAAGAAGCGGCAGAGCCGTCTCCCACATAAATGATCCGCTCTCCCTTTACCCAGACCTGTCCCTCTATGACCGAGAGCGGTTCTTCCATTGTCAGGATCCGTGCGTGATAAAATCTGATGTTCATTCGCATTTCCTCCCCGGTGCATACCCGTTACATCGCTTTAGCCCAGATTATCCGGTCCAAACGCCTCGGGCAAAAGCTCTGTCAGCGAAAACAGTTTATAAGCAGTCTCGTCTTTGGCAACAATGACTAAAAATGTATCCGGATCACAGAATTCTCTCATGACCTGTCTGCAGACACCGCAAGGCGTAGCGTATTCGCCCTCCGATTCCTTTGCGCCACCGACGATCGCAATAGCCGCGAAATCACTTTTTCCCTCGCTGACTGACTTGAAGAAGGCTGTCCGCTCCGCACAGTTACTCGGACCGTACGCTGCATTTTCGATGTTACAGCCTGTTATGATCTCATCCTCCCCGGTCAGAAGCGCCGCACCCACCAGATACCCGGAATACGGTGCATAGGCGTAAGAGCGCGCCTTCTTTGCCGCAGTGATGAGCTCCTCTATTCTTTTCTTGTCTAAGCCACAGCTTTCTATCGTCATCATTTCTTCCTCCACTGCTTCTTAGCAAAACGGATTGTCTGTCTGCTTCTATGCATCTCTCTGCCACTTAGCGGCAAAACCGCTTCACACTCTCCGTCACGAGACACTTGAACTTGGCAGAAGCCTCTGCTGCAGCCTGTTGTACCTCAGCATGGGTAAGCGGCACAGGCGAAATACCGGCTGCCATATTGCAGATGCAGGAAATGCCGCAGATCTTCATGCCCATATGATTGGCTGCAATCGCCTCCACAGCGGTAGACATGCCGACAGCATCTGCTCCGAGCACCTTTGCCATACGAATCTCTGCGGGAGACTCATAAGAAGGACCGGTCAGTTGCAGATAAACCCCCTCCTGAAGCGCGATATCATTGTCAGCCGCAGTCTTGCGGATTATCTCCTGCAAATCCTTATCATAAATCTCCGTCATATCCGGGAAACGGACGCCAAGCTCATCGATATTGGCTCCGATCAGCGGATTGGGTGCAAACACCGAAATCTGATCTGTGATCATCATCAGATCTCCGGGATGGAAAGCTGCACGGATACCACCTGCCGCATTGGTCAAAAACAAGATTTTTGCCCCCATCAGCTTCATCAGTCTCGCAGGCAATACCACATCTGAAATCGGATATCCTTCATAATAATGCACACGTCCCTTCATGCAGACTACAGGCACATCTCCCACATAACCAAAGATGAATTTACCGGCATGTCCCGGTACTGTGGAGACCGGAAATCCCGCGATCTCACTGTAATCCACCTCACACGCCACTTTTATGCCGTCCGCATAGTCGCCAAGACCCGAACCCAGGACAATGGCTACCTGCGGTACAAAATCCGTTTTCTTCCTGATACTTACAAGACAATTTTGTAACTTCCCGTAAACCTCATTCATATACGTTGCCTCCTTTATTAATCATAGAGATCCCCCTACTTCTTTTCATATGCCCGGATATACACAAAATTCTCATTTTTGCGTTCCATCCGGTACGCAGGATTCAAAATCGCCGCAATCAGATCCTTCCCCTGCGTCTCCACGGGAACTACCTGCATGGAAAGTGCCTCTCCCACTTGCTGCAGCGTATAATCATCCAAAAAAACGCCCTCTCCGCTGCAGATCATGTTAGATGGAATCAGCAGCGTATCCCCCATATTTTCTCCTCTGTTCCTGCTTTCGGAAAGCTGTGCGATCAGATCCTGCCCGGTGACAAGCCCTGAGACCGTGATCGTCTCACCGAAAAAGTCATTGCGGATCGCCTGCACATGAATAGACAGATGCGGGAATGCTTCCTCAAGCTTTGCAGCAAACCCTTTCAAAAGCGCATAAGGCAATCTTCCGGTCGCCATCGTGAGTGTTCTTTTCAGCTGATCTCTCATCTGCGGATATGCATCTGATTCCAGAACTTTGGCAATCTCCTCATCAAACTCCTCCGCCAGAAGCCGCATCATGCCCACGCCGTTCTCAAGCTGAATATAACCGTCATACCGCTCCTCCTCCGGGAAGGAACGACCGGCAAGCATATACCACTCATCGCTGGCATGTACAAAATGCAGTCCGTACTGCTCATAAAAGCGCGGCTGATAGCTCTCGATCAAGTCTATGACAGCCTCTGCCTCCTGCTTTGTGAACAGTTCAATCGGATAAAGCCCTTCTCTGTATCTGGTAATCCCTGCGGGTACAATGGATACGCTGCGCATAAAGGGCAGATAACGGGAAAGATCCTCAATGGTGCGCGCAAGCTCCTCACCGTCATTGACACCCTTACAAAGAACAACCTGTCCGTTCATCTCCACATGTCCCTCATACAGCCTGTCCAAATATTGCAGTTTTTCCCCGGCAAACCGGTTATGCAGCATCTTGCAGCGCAGCTTGGGATTTGTCGTCTGCACGGAAATATTGATGGGTGCAAGCTGCATGTGGATGATGCGATCCACATCCCTGTCGCTCATATTGGTCATCGTGATATAATTGCCCTGCAAAAAAGACAGTCTGGAATCATCGTCTTTAAAATAAAGATTATCCCGCATACCGGGCGGCATCTGGTCGATAAAACAGAAAATACACTTGTTGCTGCAGCTCCTGTACGGACTCATCAGCTCATTTTCAAATTCAATGCCGAGATCATCATCATAATCCTTTTCAATCTCCAAAAGCCATTCCTCGCCGTCAGGCTTGCGGATCAGCACCTCGATATATTCGTCCTTGATCAGATAGCGGTAATCAAATACATCACCAATCTCTTCATCATTTACAGACAGCAAAACATCACCCGGTTCAATCTCCATTTCCTCGGCGATTGAACCCGGCGAAACCATTTTGATGATATGTTCATTTTTTCTGTTATTTTGTTTCTTCATCTTACTATGATTCTTTCCGTTTTCTTATTCTTTATCATACCAAGATTTAAAAACCGATTCAACTGTTTCTTAGATGATGATGCACACCAGTCCTCCGTTTGTATCATTGACGATTTTCTGCATGGTATCCTGAAGTTTCAATTGACTTTCATCTCCGATCAGCGCAACCTTTGCCGCAATACCGTCCTGCACCATCTGTTCCACTGTCTTTCCGAATATATTGGTTTCCCAAATGCCTGTATCTTTTCCGTCTTTTGCGCCATCTGAGCCTGCTCCGATATAGGCAATCAGGTCCTCTGCCTGCTCTTTTGTACCGACGATCGGTGCAATCTCCGTCTCGATATTTGCCTTGATCATATGAATGGAAGGACTCTGCGCCTTTATCTTTACCCCGAATTTATTGCCGTGATGGATGATCTGCGGCTCCTGAAGCGTAATCTCATCCCTGCAGGGTGTCACAACACCATATCCTTTTTGCCGTACACTCTCCATGGCACTGAGCACCTTCTCATATTCCTCGCGCATACCTGCCTGCGCCTTCAGATAATCAAACAGCTCATATTCACTTTCCACCGGCATACCCAGCAGTTCGGATAACATCTGGTAGTAACAATCATCTTCCAGCTTCATCGTCATCCATGCATTGCCATCCGCCAGACTGACACGGTCCAGTCCAAGCCTTGCCACATAGGGATTCTCCATTGTAAGCGGTATTTCCTCAATATCCTTCATATGATGGTAGTTTCCGATCTTCGCGCGCAGTTCCTGCCAGATTGCCTGTTTGACCGGATGTGTAAATGGCAGCATATGAAACCACTTCGGCGAGTCAATGCAAATGGCAGAAACCGGAAATTCCACCAAAATTTCCTGCATGATTTTATCAATATCTTCCTTTTTCATCTGCGCAATATTGATTGGCATCGCCGTCACGCCATAACGCTCCTGTATTTCCTGCGCAAGTGAGGTTGCCGCGTCCGAATAAGGTTTATCCGTGTTGACCAGCACGATAAATGGTTTTTGCATCTTGGAGAGCTGTGAAATCGTCTTTTCAAGTGCCGGTTCATATGCCGATGCCGGAATATCCGTAAAGCTTCCGTCTGTTGTCACCACGATTCCGATGGTGGAATGCTCCTCTATGACCTTCTGTGTGCCGATTTCTGCTGCCTTCGTAAAGGGGATTTCCTCGGCAAACCAAGGTGTATGTACCATGCGCTGCTGTCCTTCCTCCATGTGACCCACAGCGCCCTCGACCATGTATCCGACACAGTCAATCAGACGCATTTTCACCGGATTTTTCCCCATGAGAGGAATCTCCATCGCCTCAGCCGGAATAAATTTCGGTTCCGTCGTCGTAATTGTCTTTCCTGTTCCGCTCTGCGGCAGTTCATCCATCGCCTGCTTTTTGCTGTACTCATCCTGCATATGCGGCAGAACGCACAGATCCATGAAACGCTTGACAAAAGTCGACTTTCCGCTTCGGACCGGTCCTACCACTCCCAGATAAATCTCTCCGTTTGTGCGCGCCTCAATATCCGCATATAAATCAAATTTTTCTGCTTTGTTGTCCATAAATAAGAATGCCCCATTCCCTGTTTGTTCATATATATGGGAATGAGGCAATGATTATGCCTGAAAATGATAGATTTCTATGCCGATACAACAAATCTCATGCGATGATACTTTATCGCAAATACAAAACTACCGAATACAAATATAGACCATATAGCCTGCATAGACGGCCAGCATAACAGCGCCTTCGCCGCGGACAATCTTTTTATTTGACCATGCAAAAATCCAGACAACGACGCTCATCACAATCAAAAGGATGATGTCGATCATGTTTTCCATCGCAAAGGCGATCGGACTGATAGCTCCTGCAACGCCTAACACCAAAAGAATATTAAAAATATTTGATCCGATCACATTGCCGACTGCCATATCCACTTCATTCTTTCTGGCTGCCACAATACTGGTGACAAGCTCCGGCAGACTGGTTCCCATGGAAACAATGGTCAGACCGATCAGATTGGGACTAAGGCCAAATTTCGCAGCAATCACAGAGGCCCCGTCCACCACAAAATCACCGCCGAATTTGATAGCTGCCGCACCGCCCAAAATAAAGAGCGCACACTTCCAGATCGGAAGGATTTTATAGGATTCATCCTTCTCTTGCGCCCCCGCTTTCCTTGCCTTTTTCGCTGAAAGTACCATATAAGTCAGGTATGCCGCAAAAATGATAAGCATGACAATGCCATCTACATGTCCCAAAGACATGCCAAAATACCCTAATGCCAGTAACAGTCCGGCGCAAAGAAAGGAAAACGGAAATTCTCTTTTTAAAGTACCGACTTCCACCAATAATGGCGCAAACAAAGCACAGGCGCCACAAACCACCATCAGGTTAAATATATTGGAACCAATCGCATTACTGATGGCCAGCTCATTCTGGTTACTCAGTGATGCTGTAACACTGACTGCGCATTCCGGCAGGCTGGTACCCATTGCCACAATCGTCATACCGATAATAATGGACGGAATACGCAATCGTTTGGCCACGGAAGAACTGCCTTCTACAAAAAAATCCGCTCCCTTGATCAGTAACACAAAACCTGCCAGCAGCATCAATACTGCCAATCCCATTTCTTTCATTTTCTTTCCACTCCTTCAATATCATATACTATCAAAAAAACTCATGAACAGTCATAAAAAACTGTCCACGAGTCTCATCAATTAAAGCAATACCGGGTTTAGGCCGGGTATGTCGGTATCACTGCATCTACATAAATTAGTATGCCGATTACTCCCTCAAGGATTGCTATAACAATAGCACAACAGAAACCATTCGTCAATTTATTTTAGATTGTTAACCAATATTAAATTTATGGTTGACAATTGTTTTTATCTTTTATATACTGTTCCTGGCTTTGAAAGACAAATGAAGGAGGGTTCTCACATGAACGAGACACAGACAAAATCACAAGCATCACAGAAATTCAGCGCAAAAGAAATCTGCTATGTCGCTTTATTTACGGCAGTCATCGCAGTTATGGCACAGATATCGATTCCCATGCCGCTCGGCGTTCCCATGACCATGCAGACCTTTGCCATCACACTTGCAGCCGTAGTGGTGGGCGCAAAGCTTTCCACCATTTCCACAACCATTTACCTTCTGCTCGGCGCAGTCGGTGTACCGGTCCTTGCCGGCTTTTCCGGCGGGCTCAGTAAATTCGTAGGTCCGACAGGCGGATTCTTAATCTCCTTCCCCCTGATGGCCTTCATCATCGGCTTTGGAGTGGAACACTGCAAGGCATTTAAAGGCGCTTACGTACTCTCTCTGATCGCAGGTACACTTGTCAACTACGTGATCGGCGTCATCATGTTCTGTCTGCTCACCAAGAGTTCTGTCATGACAGGCATCACCGCCTGCGTGCTTCCGTTTATCCCGACAGCGATCATCAAAGCAATCCTTGCTACCATCCTTGGTTTTGAGATCAGAAAGCGGCTCAAATTATGATTACACTGCGGCCGCATCATCTCTTATGTACACAGGGCTACTCGGGAAAAGGCTATGATGACAACTTTGTATCCAACATGGATGAGATTGTCCATTATCTGCGCTCGCACGAAGACGCAAAAATCACACTCACCTTTTCTACAGACGACCTTTGCACAGATTGCCCCCATAAGAAAGGCGAGGATCTGTGTGACACGCAGGAAAAAGTAAAGCGCTTCGACGCAAAGACAGTCTCCTATTTTCATTTGGAGGAAAAGGAATACAATTATCACGAGATCACGAGACAGATTGATGAGCAGATGACAGAAGAAATGCTTTCCGATATATGCGGGGATTGCAACTGGTTCCCGATCAGTGCATGCAGAAGAAATATCTGCAGGAAGTCTCTGTCATAGATTTATTCTTGCTATCATATGCTATATCACGCAGTCTTATGATGCCGTTCGAAGCGCGACAAAGTCTGATGCGATAGCAAAAAAATGTCGAGCATTTCCGCATACATAAACATACAATAAAAAAACTCATGAGAGCCAGGCAGTTACCTGGTTTCCATGAGTTTTTTCATGCCTTCATTCAATCCGCTGACTGTCAGCTTATACATGGGCAGAAGCTCCTTGATCGCAGTCTCCGCCTCTCTCCACGGCGCACGTCCCGGCGCCATTTTGGGGTTCATCCAAATGATCCGCTTATAATGGGATTTCATGAGCTTCAGCCAGTCTATCCCCGCCAGTCCGCCGTTCGGTCCTCTGTAATTACCGGTGACAGAATATAATTCCTCCGGTGCCATCGCCGCATCTCCCACAATGATCACCTTATAATCACTGTCGAGGTTGCGGAACATCCAGTCTGTATCAATCCAGTCTCCGTTCTCACATTCCGGTGTCTTATAGACCTTGGAATAAATACAGTTATGGAAATAATAGCACTTCACATCCTTGAAATGATTTGATTTATTGACTGTCTGGAACAATTCGTTCACCAAGGATGAATACGGAATCATCGTTCCGCCCGAATCCATCAGAAGCAAAAGTTTGACGGCATTCTTGCGCGGCCGCATCATCTCAATCTGCAGACAGCCGCCGTTGTTACAGGTCTTATCTATCGTCGCATCAATATCAAGCTCCGTCTTGGGAATCTCCAGTCTCGTGGAAAACTGCCGGAGTTTTCTAAGTGCCATCTGGAACTGTCTGCTCTCAAGTACCCTGTCATCACGAAAATCACGGAATTTCCGCTGTCCAACTACCTCAAAGGCTGACTGATATCCGCTCGCACCACCGACACGGACACCGCCAACGTAATTACCGGTATTGCCAAAGGGCGTGCTGCCTGTGGTACCAATCCAGAAGCTTCCGCCGTTGTGCTCCTCGGTCTGCTCCTTCAGACGCTCCTTAAACCGCGTCTCCACGTCCTCTTTGTCAATCTGGTTATCCTCACTGGTGTGCTGATTGCCAAAACGCTTTTCTTCCTTCTTCAGAAGCTCGGAAAGCTCCGGTTTGTCAAGCCATCTGAGCATCTGCTGCGTCACTTCTTCGTCTGCCTGTGCCCCCTTGAACACCTCTTCAAAGGCAGTGTCAAACTTATCGAAATCCGTCTCGCTCTTTACCAGGATCATACGCGCCACATAATAAAATTGCGTCAACTGACTGCCGCACAGTCCCTGATCCAGCGCATCGATCAGTGTCAGCCACTCCGAGAGACCTATCTTCAATTCTTTTTCTCTGCATTTATAGAAAAATTTTAGAAACATGGTTCCCTTCCTCTTCCACTCGAAAATCATGCTGCTTCGCACCATCCGCACTTCGTGCTCTCCGATTTTCTCGTTGTACGCTCGGGTGAAAGCAAATGCGAACTTCGTTCGCGCTTGCTTCCCTTCCTCGCTACACGTAGTGTTTCACTGTCTCGAGATCTTCGTCCTTCTTAACCACCACTCCGATAAAAGGCAGTTCACTTCTAATCTTATCTGCAGGAATGCCGCCGATCTGCAAAGCATTGATCCAGTCGATCAGCTCTGAGGTGCTTGGTTTCTTGCGCACTTCTCTCATGCTTCTGATCCAGTAGAACGTATCCATGGCATTCTTTAAGAGATTTTCTTCCACATCCGGGAAATGAACCTTCACGATTTCTCTCATCAGCGCCTCGTCCGGGAATGCAATATAGTGGAAAATGCATCTGCGAAGAAATGCATCGGGAAGCTCCTTCTCCGCATTGCTGGTGATGATCACGATAGGACGCTTCTTTGCCTTAACGGTGCGCTTGGTCTCATGGATGTAGAATTCCATCTGATCAAGCTCCCAGAGAAGGTCATTCGGGAACTCAAGATCTGCCTTGTCAATCTCATCAATCAGCAAAACAACCTGCTCCTCTGATTCAAATGCCTCTCCAAGCTTACCAAGCTTAATATATCTGGCAATGTCATCCACACCTTCCTCGCCAAACTGACCATCATACAGTCTCTGGATGGTGTCATACATATAAAGACCGTCCTGCGCCTTTGTCGTAGATTTGACATTCCATATGATCAGCCTAAGTCCCAGGGATTTTGCAACCGCCTGTGCCAGCATCGTCTTGCCCGTGCCGGGCTCTCCTTTGATCAGAAGGGGCTTTTTCAGCGCCATTGCCACATTGACACTGGCCATCAGCTCTTCACTTGCTACATATTCCTCGGTAGAATTAAAGTTATTTTCCATGTGTATGTCCTTTCTTCTCTTTAACCTGTCCTGTTGCTTCTTTTCGTTTTCCAATCTTTCTGCTGCACACCATAACACCGCTTTCACGCAGAATTACTTTTGTCATTCACCTGACAGGACATTTTTTGTCTCATGCTTCCCATGCGAGCTCTGACTTTTTGTCCCGGCTCATGATATCCGTCAACGCTTCCTTTGCCGGTTTGTTCTCAAAAAGTACTTCATTGACTTCGGTGATGATCGGCATATCAATTTTGTATTTCTTTGCCAAAGCTCTTGCTGCTTTTGCAGAATACACACCCTCTACGACCATTTTTACCTCAGCCATGGCTTCCTCCATCGTGGCGCCTTTTCCAATCAGGATACCGGCGCGACGGTTTCTCGAATGCATGGATGCACAAGTGACAATCAGATCTCCGATTCCGGACAAGCCCGCAAAAGTCTCGTATTTACCTCCCATCGCAGTGCCGAGTCTGGCAATCTCCGCAATTCCTCTTGTGATCAGCGCAGCCTTTGTATTGTCACCGCAGCCAAGTCCGTCCGCAATTCCTGCTGCAAGCGCCACCACATTTTTCAATGCCGCTCCCACTTCAATGCCGAGCACATCCGGACTTGTATACACGCGAAAATAGGGGCTCATGAATATATTCTGGATATATTCCGCCGTTTCTCTTCGGGCGGCTCCGACAACGCATGTGGTAGGCATATCCTTCCCAACCTCTTCCGCATGTGATGGTCCCGATAAAACCGCAACCGTTGCCTGCGGAATTTCCTGCTCAATGATCTGTGAAAGCGTCATCAGCGAATCTTCTTCTATTCCCTTTGCCACGTTGACAATGATCTGATCACGCGTCACAAGCTCCTTCATGGAATGCGCCGTACTTCTCGTAAAAGCAGAAGGTACAGCCAGCACCAGAAGCTCCTTGCCGGCAACAGCCTCCTGTAAATCAGTCGTGAATGTCAGCGTTTCCGGAAGCTTCACTCCCGGCAGCTTATCCTTATGCTCATGCTCACTTTTCAGCATTGCGATTTCATCTTCAATGATGGACCACATGATCACATCATGTCCGTTATTTGTCAGCAGTCTGGCAAGCGCTGTTCCCCAGCTGCCTGCTCCGATTACACCGATTTTTGCCATATTTACTCTCCTTCCCGGTTTTTTTCCGCAATTTTCTGTTATGATTTTTGTTTTTAATCTGCTTTATTCTTCTTCGTCAGATATGTTTTTCTCTCTTCTCCATGCAGCAGCCTTTTGATATTATCCTTATGCTTGATAAATGCCATGGCTGCAAGGACGAGCCCCACCGCATACATTTCCAAAAGAAGCGGCTGCGTCATGCCAAAGAATCCCATCTGTCCTAAGACAACCAGTTCGATCACGAGTCCCGTATAGGCAAGAAGGGATCCGAGAGATACATAATGTGTGAGAAAAAAGGTAATGAAGAAGGTCGGTGCCAGAACCACGACAAAAGGCCATGGCAGCGCAAATACCAGCCCTGCCGTTGCGGCAATTCCCTTTCCGCCTTTAAATTTTAAGTAAAACGGAAAGTTATGTCCCAATACGGCACCCGCACCCGCATACAGTTCCAGAAGCGGCATCATTTCCGGACATGATTTTGCAAACAGTAATTTTGCAATCTGTACAGACAAAAAGCATTTTAAAATATCGCCTAATAACACGATGATACCCGCTTTTTTGCCAAGCACACGCAATGTGTTGGTCGTGCCCGCATTTCCGCTGCCATGCTCACGGATGTCAATTCCATGTAATTTTCCATAGATATATGCCGTCTGAAACATACCGAGCACATATCCGATCAAAAGACATATGATTCGTTCCATTTCCCTAACCCTCTGTTGTTCCTCATTATTAATGTTGTTATCCTACTGATCCTTCTCCTTGCGCTCCCGGATGATAAAATGGAGCGGCGTTCCCTTGAAACCAAAGGTATCTCTGATCTTATTCTCAATATAACGCTGGTATGAAAAATGCATCAGCTGCTTGTCATTGACAAAAATGACAAATGTCGGCGGTTTGACCGAAACCTGTGTCATATAGTAGAGACGCAGCCTCTTACCCTTATCTGTGGGCGGCTGTTGCAATGCGACAGCTTCCGTCAGAATCTCATTTAAGACACCTGTTGCAACGCGCAGTGACTGGTTCTGCTCCACCATGTCGATCAGTTCATACAGCTTTGACAGGCGCTGCCCCGTCTTGGCAGAAATATAGATGATCTCCGCATACGGCATAAAGGATAAAATCTGTCTGACCTTTTCCGAAAAACGATACATGGTCTTATCGTCCTTTTCCACCGCGTCCCATTTATTGACTGCAATGATGATTCCCTTGCCTCTGTCATGCGCAATTCCGGCAATCTTGGCATCCTGCTCGGTCACACCTTCTATCGCGTCAATGACCAGAACAACAATATCAGCCCGTTCTACCGCCGAAACGCTGCGCACGATCATGTACTGCTCCAGTTCTTCCTTAATTTTATTCTTTCGGCGCAGACCTGCCGTATCAATAAAGATATATTCCTTTCCGTTATATCTGACCTCTGCATCCACCGCATCCCGCGTAGTGCCCGCAATGTCAGATACGATCAGCCGCTCCTCACCGATCAGCTTATTGATGATAGAGCTCTTGCCTACGTTCGGTTTGCCGATGATAGCGATACGGGGACGCTCATCCTCTTCTTCGTCTGCGCTATCCTCCGGGAAATATTCCACCACCTTATCGAGCATATCACCAATCCCCTGACGATTCGCCGCTGAGATTGGCATTGGTTCGCCGATCCCCAGATTATAGAACTCATAGACATCCATCATCATCTTTTCGTAACTGTCAACTTTATTCACTACAAGCACTACCGGCTTGCGCGATCTTCTGAGCATGTCTGCCACCTTGGCATCCGCATCCACAAGTCCCTGTTTCACATCCACAAGGAAGAGGATCACGTCTGCCGTATCGATGGCAATCTGCGCCTGTGCACGCATCTGTGACAAAATGATGTCGCTGCTGTCCGGTTCAATACCGCCCGTATCGATCAATGTAAAATGATAATTGAGCCATGTGACATCTGCGTAAATCCTGTCGCGCGTAATGCCTGGTGTATCCTTCACAATGGAAATACGCGAACCGGCAAGCACATTAAACAATGTGGATTTTCCCACATTCGGTCTGCCGACTACCGCCACGATTGGCTTATTCTTTCTCTGTGCCATATCATACTCCTTCTGCCGGAAACCACTTGTCCGTCTCCGGTATTACAATATCCGCAGGCAGAACTGCCCTTGCACACTGCAATTCTATCTTACTAAAAAAAAGCGGTTCTGTCATCCTCAAAATGTGATGTTTTTGCAGATAGCTTGTGTTTCGCCTCTTTCTATGCTATATATATGTAGGAGATTACGTCAGTACAGTACAAAAAATGTTTCAATCATAAAGGAGCGTATCATGCCAAATTTAAACAAACTGGAAAAAGCCATGCCGGTAGCCCCCCTGAAGCTTCTGGTACTTGACAGCAGTAAAGAGATTGGTGAGCAGGTAAATTCTTATCTGGTAGATTTCAGAAAAAGTGTCAACAATGATTTTAAGAAAGATCCCGCATTTGAAGGATATTCCGAATCCAATTATATCTTAAGTGCCGCCTGCCCGCGATTCGGCAGTGGCGAAGGAAAAGGAATTCTGAATGAATCTGTGCGTGGCAAAGATATTTTTATTCTCGTGGATGTCTGCAACCACAGCCTTACCTACACCGTCAACGGACACGAAAACCATATGTCCCCCGATGACCACTATCAGGATTTAAAGCGTGTCATTGCCGCCATCGCCGGAAAAGCACACAGGATCAATGTCATCATGCCATTTCTGTATGAAGGCAGACAGCACAGAAGAAGCGGGCGCGAATCCCTCGACTGTGCTTATGCGCTGCAGGAGCTTGGCGACATGGGCGTATCGAATTTCATTACCTTTGATGCCCACGATCCCCGTGTACAGAATGCAACACCGCTGAAAGGGTTTGACAACTTTACGCCGCCTTATCAGTTTGCACGTGCGTTATTGGAACAGGAAAAGGATCTGGTCATTGATAAAGAGCACACCATCGTCATCAGCCCGGATGAAGGCGCACTTGACAGAGCCGTTTACTTCTCTTCCGTTCTTGGCACCGACACGGGTATGTTCTATAAGAGACGTGATTATTCTAAGATCGTCAACGGAAAAAATCCAATTGTTGCACACGAATTTCTTGGAGATAATATTGAAGGAAAAGATGTCATTGTCATCGATGATATGATTGCTTCCGGCGGTAGTATGATTGATACCGCAAAACAGCTCAAGGAAATGGGTGCCGGACGTGTCTTCATCTGCTGTACCTTCGGATTGTTCACAGAGGGTCTTTCTAAATTTGATGATGCCTATGAGAAGGGATATTTCAATCGCGTAGTCTGCACAAACCTGACTTATCTGCCACCCGAGATCAAGCAGAGAGAATATTTCGTGGAAGCTGATATGAGTAAATTCATGGCGAGCATCATCGACTTTATGAACCACGATGTCTCCATGGAAAATGTATTGACCCCGACTGAGAAAATTCAGGAGATTCTTGCAAAATACAATGCAAAGGAAGAGCTTTGATAGCTAGATAAGCATCAAAAAAGCTCCCAGATTTCCGCGTTTCCCGTTGGAAGCCCTGTGTGAAAACAGGAAAGAGGCGTTGTGCGATGTGCAGACATCCGTCACCTCCAGGTGCTCAGGCAGGATGCCTGCTGAAAGGAGCACAAGTTCATTGGCTTTCCAGAGGTTCATCTGATATTTCCCCTCTGCCTTCTGCCTCTCATCCTTTTGCGTAAATACTTTTGCAAAATCCTTTGCATCTCCCATAAACGCATCCGCCACATCGCTGCTGACTTCATAACAGCTCTGACAGATAGAAGGACCGATTGCCGCATGAATATCCTTTGGATTGCAGCCGAATTCCTCCTGCATCCTTCTGACGGTTACTTCTCCCATCCTTTTCACCGTCCCGCGCCAGCCGGAATGGGATAATCCGATTACATTTCTTACGGGATCGACAAAATAGAGCGGAACGCAATCGGCGTAAAAGGTAGCCAGAGCTAACCCTTTTTCGTTTGTGATCAGTCCGTCTACATCGGTATAATCTTTGGGGCAGACCACGCCTTTCCCCGCATCCTCCTTTGTTACCACGCGCACATTTGTCGTATGTGTCTGATCGGAGCAGACGATCTGCTGTGGCGTAATGTCAAGAACACATGCCACTCTCCGGTAGTTTTCCATCACTGACTCCGGTTCATCTCCCCTTGTAAAGCTTAAATTCAGCTGCGCAAAAAAGCCTTTGCTCACACCGCCCTTTCTGGTTGTAAACAGGTGTTTCACCCCCGGAAGTGCCGACAGTCCCGGAAATGTCAGATATTCCAGATTCCAGCCCTCAGGGGAAACATACTCCTCCTGCCTCATTCCCCTGTTGCAAGCGTCATCTGTCTGATGGGCATTTGAAAGACTGCATTCTGCCTCATATGATGTTGGTGTTCTGAAAAGCTGCTCCATTCTATATTGTCTCCATTCTTATCAATATCAGTAACTATGCAGGCATGCTGTTCATGATATTAGAAATTCACATAATTCAATTCGTCACAAATCTTTTTATTATGATAAACGAAAGAACACTGCACCTCATCCCATAAACGGAAACGCATTTTTCACCCATGTGATATCTTCTCCATTCTCATTTCCGTCAATGGCAACCACATCGTATCGGATCGGTACCTTGTCACTGATGTGATATTGATTGAGAAAAAATAATGACACTCTGCTGATCTGCCTTTGTTTTGCCGGCGTGACCGCTTCGAGCGCACTCCCGTTTCCGCGGTTTTTACGGTATTTCACTTCAAAAAACACAAGTGTTCTGCTTTTCCTTTCTCTGCCGCGCGTTGCCTCGCAGGCTTCCTCCCATCCGATCAGGTCGATTTCCCCCTGTCTGACGCGGTAATTACGGCACACAATTTTTACCCCGTTTCTGCCAAGATACGCGGCTGCCAGTGCTTCCTTCTGTGTTCCCTTTTTTCGTTTATTCATCCTTGCATTTTGTTTTTTCCCGACACGACGCAAAATGCAGCGCTTACTCCCGAACCATTACTATGGTTCTGTATTTTCTTATTTCTTTTCTTTCTGATAAGCATCGATCTTTGCCTGAATGCGATCCATCTGATCGACAAAGACAAGGATCTGCGCAACGACCTCATAAAGCTCCGGCGGAATCATCTCCCCGATCTCAAGCTTTGACAATGTTTCTGCGAGCTTGGAATCCTTATGCACCGGTACCTTCGCTTCCTTTGCTTCCTCTATGATGCGCTCTGCCAGCTTTCCCTTTCCGGTAGCCAGGATTTTCGGTGCATCCTCCGCCGGATCGTAGGCAAGCGCAATTGCCTGTTTTGGCTTCTGACTGTCTTTTGCTGCCATCTGCTCTTCCTTTCCACACTATCGTTTTACAGGGATTACAAAAACTGTATCACATTATCCTTGCCTCTTACGCCCTCATATCAAAAGACTGCGAACCGATCAGGAGCTTCCCTTTGTGGTCCTCAACAATCTCGTGCATCACGCCCTCGCTTTTAGGGGTTTCCTTTTTGGTGATACTCGCCTGCATCTGATACCCCTTCTGCTCCAGTCTCTCATTCAGCTGATCGATATGCGCGCTGACAAGATCGATCATCTCATCATCCCGCAGATAAAAATTGGTGGATACCTTTTGTCCCTGCAGCGCCACATAGACATCCACCGGACCCAAATGATCCATATCCAGATGCAGATAGGCGCTGACATTGCCATCGCTTGCCGCCAGACTTTTTTTATTCGTGTACACATACAGATCACCATGTGCATTGCCACCCGATAGCTTCAGCGGCAGTTGGACATAGCTCATGGTATGATTGAGCTGATTCATGAAATCCAGATTGTCACGCAGATTGGTCAGCTCCTGCATGACCTGATGATTTTGCGGCACAAAATCAGAAAGCTTGCCCAAAAGTGTATCTGTCTGCTCTACAAGCTTTGCATAATAGGCTTCGACCTGTGACTTGTCTGATACGGATTGGGGCTGTAGCAAAAGCTGTCTGAAAGTCTCATTTCTGACAAGCGTTTGGAAGTCTTTGTTGTGAAACAGCGCTTCCAGTTTTGATAACATAGCCTGATCACCTGACATCTTTGCCTGCTCCATCACTGTATGCAAAAAGGAAAAAAGCTCCTGCGCAGGGCGCGCTCCGTCTGCAAGTTGCGCCGCTGCATCCTGTGAAATGCCAAGCTCTCGCAGGATTGCTTGAAAATGATTTGCGTCAGTCAGGCGCGCCATATTCCCTTGTATATCCGCTTGCTGCTGTTCCCCGATGCTTTGCCCTTCGCTGCCGTTTTCCTGCGCAAGAAGTGCAATTTTTTGCAGTGCCTCCAGATAGGACATTGGTTGTCCAGTGCTAACTTCCGTTGCATTTTGTGCCATCTGCTGCGGCTGCTCTGCCATCGTCTTTTGCACTGCCGCATCCTGCGGATTGTTTTCGGAAACATCCGAGACAGCTGCCTGTTCTTCTGCACCGATATTTCCGCGCAAAGCAGCAAAAGCTTCACCATCCATTTCATCTGCAAGACTGGCAAGAAGCTGCGCCATCAGCCCGAAGGCTTTCTGTGGATCCGAAACCGATAGTTCCTCATATGCGCTAAGCAGCGAATCCGTCATCTGTCCGATGCCCGCACTGATCTGATGCTCCAGATTCAGATATGCCTGAAACTGCGTGACATTTTTCTCATTGACCGCAAGCTCCAACTGATGCATCGACACCATATCAGCGCCACCAAGCTGCGGATAGCGTACCACATCCTGATACATCGCCTGCAGGGCATTTTTATCAATTGCCATGCCGTTTTCCATCATTGCCTGCACCATGCCGAGTGCATTTGCACCAACTGTGATACCCGCCTGCTGCAGTGCTTTTTCAGCGGTTGCCTGCATTGCCATATTTTGAAAGAGACTCTTCAAAATAACCTGTCCGTCTGCCATGCCGCTGACCTGAAAGGTCACATTAGCCCCCTGCTCAAGGGATACCGCATTTTCCATTTTTGCCTGCAGCTCATTTCCGTTTATCGAAATGACCGCACGATCCCCTTCCGCCTTCACCACAATGCCGCTGACGGTAGCGCCTATGGGCAGATTCAGCGAATCCGGCGCTTTGCTCCCACCGGATGCCGTCTGCTGCGCCGCGCCTGCGCCGGACGCTGTCTGCGTCTGTAATCTTGTTGATTGTCCGAAAATATCTCCTAAATGTAAGCTCATTCCTTCACCTTAAAATGTGTAATAAATGATTTGCGGTGAATCGGCGATGCGCCGTATTCCTCTAACGCCTTAATATGTGCGGCCGATCCATATCCTTTATTCTGTGCAAAACCATACTCCGGCATGACCTTGTCATATTCCACCATCAGCCGGTCCCTTGTCACCTTTGCCAGAATGCTTGCTGCCGCAATGGAAACGCTTTTGGCATCCCCCTTGATGATAGGCACCTGTCGGATAGATACCCCCGGAATCGTCACCGCATCATTTAATAATATATCGGGCCTGATGCCCAATCCCTGAATAGCCTGCCGCATTGCCTCATAGGTTGCCTGCAGGATATTGATCTCATCAATCCTCTGCGGCGTAGCAAAGCCTACAGCAGCGGCAACCGCCTTTTCCATGATAACATCATACAGTTCCTCTCTCTTTTTGGCCGAAAGTTGCTTGCTGTCATTTAGGTAAAGAATGTCACAGTCCTTCGGCAGAATGACTGCACCTGCAACCACAGGTCCTGCAAGTGGTCCGCGCCCGGCTTCATCAATGCCGCAGATATACGCAAGATCCGCATATTCCCGTTCATAACTGCTCATCTCATAGATGCGCTGTCTTTCCGCCTTAAGCGCCTTCAGCTGCTTCTGCGCCTTCTCTACAAGTGCCTGAACGCCTGCTCTCTCATCTGTCTGAAAACTGCTAATAAAATCAGGCAGCAGTGTCTCGTCTGCCGCCTGATATTGTTTCTTTATTTCACTGATCGCTAACTTTTCGCTCATAGATATCTCCCTTTGCAATATGAATGATCAAACACAACCGATTAATTTGCCGCAACCTTCCCAATGGCACTAAACGGATAAATCCGCATCCACGCCCGGCCAATGATCTCCTTCCGTTTCACCGGTCCGATTCCGGGATCTCTGCTGTCCGAACTGTTATTCCGGTTATCCCCCAGCACAAAGTATTCATCTGATCCCAGATAAATCGTATTGCCTGCCATCCCGGCATCTTTGATCACCTCACGCCCGTAAGACTCCTCCAACAGTTCATCATTGATAAAAATATTACCATCCTCGTCTATGCGGACCGTTTCTCCCGGCATTCCGATCACACGCTTGATATAAAATGTATCCTTCTCATACTTATAAGGGAACACCACTATGTCAAAACGCTTCGGATCATGTCTGCGATAGGTCCACTTGTCGACGATCAGATTATCACCGTCATAGAGTGTGTTTTCCATGGATTCTCCATGCACCACAGTCCTTTGTCCCACAAAATTGATCACCAGATAAGTAAGTGCCAATATGATCAATAGGTAAATGCTGAATCCCAGTATTTCCTTTAAAACATTCTTCACTGCCCTGCTCCTTTTTCTGTCTCATTCGTATTACTGTCTGCCGAATCGCTCTGCCCTTTGCAGCTTTCTCACTGCTCCGGCAGGCACCTGCGGCGTACTTCTGCCTAATCTGCCGTTTCCGTCGGCTCCTCGAGTGTGATCCTGCCAAGTCTGCCGCTTCTGAAATCCTCCAGCAAAAGTGCCGATGCCTTTCGCAGATCAAGCTCTTCTCCTTTTGCAATACAGCCGCGCACTCCGGCGATCTGCACAAGGACGGAAAGCGCGGGCGTAGGCACATCCGCCGGCAGCTCCTCCGGCAAGTCATACCGCTTTGCCAAAAGCCCCGGATAGCATTCTGCCAGATAAGAAATCAGCGAAAGAGCCATTTCTTCCACGTTCAGAATCTCATCATTCATAGAACCGATCAGCGCCAGCTTGAGCCCCACTGCCTGATCCTCAAACTTAGGCCACAAGATCCCCGGTGTATCCAAAAGCTCCAGTGTCTTGCTCAGTCTGATCCACTGCTTTCCCTTTGTCACGCCCGGTTTATTCCCTGTCTTGGCACACGCTTTGCCTGCAAAGGAATTGATGAAAGTAGATTTTCCAACATTTGGGATACCTACAACCATCGCCCTGACCGGACGACCTATAATACCACGCTTTCTATCCCGCTCCAGCTTCTCCTTACAAGCCTGCGCCACAATCCCATTGATGGCTTTCATGCTATTTCTGTTTCGTGAATTAAGCGCAAGTACAAAATAGCCCTGTTTTTCAAAAAAGCTCTGCCATTTTTTGGTCATGCCCTCGTCAGCCAGATCAGCTTTATTGAGTAATATCAGCCTCGATTTATTTCTTCCCAGCTCATTGATATCGGGATTTCGGCTGGCAAGCGGAATCCGCGCATCTACCAGCTCAATCACCAAATCAATCAGCTTGATATTTTCCTGCATCATACGCTTTGCCTTGGTCATATGACCCGGATACCATTGATAATTCATCTGCTTACCTTTTCCATCAGTCCCACAGGGCTGTCGCCTGCCGCCATGTGGAACCAGACCTTTCCTATTATATTTTCTCTCTTGACCGCACCGATGTTACCGGACCGGCTGTCTTCACTGTTGTTGATATTGTCACCGAGCGTAAAAAACTCGCCGTTTTCCAGTGTGATCGGATTTTCCGCAATGCCGGCATCCTCAATCTTATCGTATTCCACGCCCTTATACAGAAGACCGTTGATATACAGCGATCCGTTTTTGATCTGTACGGAATCACCCGGCACAGCCACAACTCGCTTGACATAGTAATGTGTGTTTGCATTTCCGTTTGGCAGAAACACCACCACATCTCCTGCCTTCGGAGAAACGATCTTGTAGAGAAAACGATTGATAAATATCTCCTGTCCGTTGTAAAGCACCGGCTCCATCGAAATCCCCACAACAGCCGTGCGCATACCGGCGCAGTAGACAAGAACAAACGCCACGACAATGCAGGCTATGGTAATGTATATATAATTTAAAATCTCACGCATCAAAGAAGCACTGATCACCTTCTTTTTCTGACGAAAGCTAAGCCCTTTTCTTCTTCGCATAAATCTTTACACCTTTGCAATCTGTCTTTTCCGGACAACCATGAAAAGTATACCATTTTTGCATTGCACATTCAAGCCGGAAAGCTTTTTGAAGATAGTGTAAATTTACCTTCGGATTTAATGGGATAGAGTTCACCCACGATGCGCT
>CAMFDJ010000002.1 GCA_945949085.1 uncultured Lachnospiraceae bacterium
CATCGTCTTCGCCGACATTTTGTTATGTATTGGACGATGTCATAACCGTGATAGATTGACACTCCCCATGTCTAAAGGAAGAGGATCAAACAGTATTGCGTAGCTATTATTGGAAATGGACTACGGAAGGAAGATGGAAATGGGAAGAGTTGAAAATGTAGAAATATTCAAGGATACAGAGAGATTGTGCAAGACAAATGCAAGACTGGCAAAGTCTGTAAAATTGTCAACAGCGGGGCAGAAGCTGATCTTAGAGGGGGAGGCTATGCCGGAGCAAACTCTTTTACTGTATGAGGAAACAGCAAAGGTGACTGTCTCAAAAAAGAGAACCTTTGAGGCTGCAAGTGCATATCGGGAAGGGAGAGTTGCGGTTCTCAACTTTGCGTCTGCCTCAAATCCCGGGGGTGGCGTCGTCAAGGGTTCGGGGGCGCAGGAGGAATGCCTGTGCAGATGTTCAGGGCTTTTTTTCAGTTTAAATGCGCCGGATATGTGGGAGGGTTTCTACACACCGCATAGAAACGCGCATGATCCCATTCATAATGACGACATCATTTATACGCCGGATGTCATAGTGTTTAAGTCGGATACCGCGATGCCGAGACTAATGCCGCAGGAGAAATGGTATTCGGTGGATGTGATTACCTGCGCTGCGCCGAATCTGCGGCCCAATCCGACTAATCCCATGAATCCGGCTGACGGAAAGCCTGTAAAGGTTTCGGATAAGGAATTGTTAAGCCTCCACGAAAAGCGTCTGAAACGGATTTTGGATGTTGCTGTTGCAGAAGGAGTGGATACTATCATTCTCGGAGCCTTTGGGTGTGGTGCATTCATGAATAATCCGGAGGTGGTTGCCAGGGCAGCCCGAAATGTTCTGCAGGATTATCTACATGCATTCAAAAATATTGAATATGCTGTATATTGCAGACCGGATGACGATAGGAATTTTAGGATATTTGAGAGAGTGCTCAGAAATCTATAGCAATTGTAGAAGCGTTCGGTCATGCAAGGGTAAAATCGTAAGAAAAATAGAAATTACCTCTTGTCAATCCCTGTAAAATGTACGATACTTTAAATAATAGGAACGGAAATGTAAGCGTACATTTTATTGGGATGATGATGCCAAATACGCAAGGATGCGGTTATTTTCAAAGGAGTGATCGAATGAATATTCAGGCAAAAACAGATTATTCAACTTTATTTTCAAGTCTTTCCGGTAATCAGACCAGTACTTTTTCTTTGGCTGACTACGCGAGCATCAAAAACGGCAGTTACTTTAAGGTGATGAAGGCCTATTATGGAAAGGATGCGCAAGGCGTTTCTGTAGCAGATCAGACTTCTTCAGGCAAAGGTGCCGGCAAGGATACGGCTGCTACAAATGCAAATGTGGAGAGTAAGGCATCTGCATTGTCAAAAGCTGCAGATACACTTTTAAAGACTGGCTCCGATTCATTGTTTACAAAGAAGGATATTGTGACAAAGGATGCTGACGGAAATGAGACGACTGCATATGACTATGACAGAGATGCCATTTATAAAGCGGTAGATACTTTTGCAGGCAGCTATAATAATATGATTGATGCAGCTATCAAATCAAAAAATGCAGATGTGATCAGCAAAGCAACTGATATGGTAACGCAATCTCTTCGAAGTGAGAAGCTGTTAAACAATGTCGGTATCACAATCGGAGAGGACAATAAGCTATCTGTGGATGAGAAGAAACTGAAAAGTGCAGATATTGCCACATTGAAGTCTCTGTTTAACGGAGTAGGTTCCTACGCATATGGCGTGCAGTCAAAGGCTTCTTATATGAATATGTATGCCAAAGAGGATGCGAATAAGGCAAGCGGAGTCTATTCTTCTGCAGCACAGTATCAGGCAAATTTAGATACCGGTAATATCCTGAACAGCTTTATTTAAAGTATTTTTTGGTTTTTTGCCCCAATTACGTGTTGAAATTGCGTGCTGAAATTTCTTAAAATGCTGTTGAAAAAAGTTGTTGACAAGATAAGAGAAAACAGATATACTACATATTGCGCGCAGGAGTGGTGGAATTGGCAGACGCGCAGGCTTCAGGTGCCTGTGGTAGCAATACCGTGTGGGTTCAAGTCCCATCTCCTGCATGGAAACCTCTTGAGAAATCAAGAGGTTTTTTGTATTGTGTAGTGAGAAACGAAAATGAGAACGAGCGTACAGCGAGAAAATCGGAGAGCACGAAGTGCGGATGAGCGGGAAGATTTTTTAGTAGGAGGAAGGGAAAGCTATGTATGATTATCTGATTGTAGGAGCCGGGTTGTATGGTGCAGTTTTTGCGCATGAGGCAGTAAAGAGAGGAAAAAAAGTACTCGTGATAGATAAGCGTCCGCATATTGCAGGAAATGTCTATACCAAACAGATAGAAGGGATTCATGTACATGAGTATGGAGCGCATATTTTTCATACAAATGACAGACGGGTTTGGGAGTATGTCAATCAGTTTGCGACCTTTAACCGCTTTACCAATTCTCCTGTTGCCAATTATAAAGGGGAACTGTATTCTCTACCCTTTAATATGTACACTTTCAATCGGATGTGGGGTGTCACAACGCCTGGCCAGGCGGCAGCGATCATAGAGCAGCAACGCAAGGAGGCCGGCATCACGAATCCGCAGAATCTGGAGGAACAGGCCATCTCATTGGTGGGAACGGATATTTATGAGAAACTGATCAAAGGATATACAGAAAAACAGTGGGGGAGACCTTGCCGGGAATTGCCAGCATTTATCATCAAACGACTTCCCGTCCGTCTGACCTTTGACAATAACTATTTTAATGCCTTATATCAGGGGATTCCGATCGGCGGATATACAAAGCTGGTGGAAAATATGTTGCAGGGTGCCGAAATCAAATTGGATGTGGATTATCTGCAGGACAGAAAAAAGTATGATGCAATGGCGCAGCAGGTCGTTTATACAGGAGCCATCGATGCTTTTTTCGAATATTGCTACGGCGCATTGGAGTATCGGTCGGTACGGTTCGATACACAGATTCTGGATATGCCGAATTTTCAGGGGAATGCAGCAGTCAATTACACGGATGCCGAGACACCTTATACCAGAATCATTGAACATAAGTGGTTTGAATTTGGCAAAGATGCAAACGGAGCCGATCTGCCGAAAACTGTCATCAGCAAGGAGTTCAGTACGCAGTGGAAGATGGGAGACGAACCATATTATCCGGTGAATGATGAGAAGAACGGAAAGCTGTATGAACGATACCGTACGCTGGCGGATGATGAAGAAAAGGTGCACATTGGGGGAAGACTTGGTGAATATAAGTATTATGATATGGATGCGGTCATAGCATCAGCGCTGGGAGCGTGTGAAAAAGTTTTCTCATAAAAGAAAAAGGAAATTAAAAAAAAACGCAGAAATTATATAATAGTGGATTTTTTTGAAGTACGGTCTCTTGGAAGAAGGGAATTCATATGACGATCAGAGAGATGCTTGAGGAGATGGAGCAGACGGATTTGAGTCCTTCTGCATGCCTGAGTAAAAATTCAAAAGGAAGACTGAAGGAAGAGGCGCAGTGTGATATCAGAACGGTATTTCAGCGCGACAGGGATCGCATTTTGCACAGCAAATCCTTCCGCAGATTAAAAGACAAGACGCAGGTGTTCTTAACACCTGACGGTGATCATTACAGAACGAGACTGACGCATACACTTGAGGTGTCTCAAAATGCCAGGACGATTGCCAAGGCGCTTCGTTTAAATGAGGAGCTTGTAGAGGCAATTGCACTTGGGCATGACCTGGGGCATACTCCCTTTGGACATGCCGGAGAGCGCGCGCTTGACAGTGTGTGTCCCTATGGTTTTGTGCATAGTGAGCAGAGCCTTCGGACGGTTGATGTGCTTGAAAAGAACGGACAGGGACTGAATCTGACCTATGAGGTGCGCGATGGTATCAGAAATCATCAGACTTCCCTCATGCCGTCTACACTGGAGGGAAAGATTGTCAGACTATCGGATAAAATTGCCTACATTCATCATGATATGGATGATGCGATCAGAGCCGGGATATTGACGGATAACGATGTTCCGAAAAGGATAGGGGATGTGATCGGCTATACGCTGGGAGAGCGGCTGGATCATTTTATTCATGATATCATTATCACGAGTAAGGATGCGCAGGATATTCGCATGTCACCTCCTGTGGAGCAGGCGATGAAGGAACTGCGCGCCTTTATGTTTGAAAGGGTCTATCAGAATCCTCGCGCAAAAGGAGAAGAGAAGAAGGCAGAGGCTTTGATGGTCACATTGTATGACTATTATCTGAAGCATATTGATCTGTTGCCGAGGGACATGCTCGAGCTGATGGAACGGGACGGCACACCGCGAGAGCAGATTGTATGTGATTATGTGGGAGCCATGACTGACCGTTTTGCGATTGCAAAATATGAGGAGATTTACATTCCCAATACATGGCACGGCTAAGCGATAAGGAGAAGTTATGTATTATCCGGAAGAACTTGTGGAAGAGATCAGACAAAAGAATGATATTGTGGACATTATTTCCGGGTATGTCAGCCTGAAAAGAAAGGGAGGCAATTATTTCGGACTATGTCCTTTTCATAATGAAAAGACAGGGTCTTTTTCCGTCAGCCAGAATAAACAGATGTATTACTGTTTTGGCTGCGGTGCAGGTGGTAATGTGATCACCTTTATCATGAATTATGAGAACTACACGTTTGGGGAGGCACTCAGGCTCCTTGCGGATAGAGCCGGAGTGGAGTTGCCGGAGATAGAGGATTCCAAGGAAAACAGGGAGAAGGAGACCAAAAGGCAGAAATTACTCGAGATCAATAAGGAAGCTGCCAAATATTTTTATTATCAGCTTAGAATGCCGCAGGGCAGTATTGGTCTGCAGTATTTTCAAAAGCGTCAGCTTACGGAAGATACGATGAAACAGTTCGGTCTTGGGTTTTCCAATAAAACGAGCAACGATCTGGTACAGTATCTGAGAAGTAAAGGCTTTTCGGATGAATTGATTCGTGATTCGGGTGTCGCCGTCTTTCATGAAAAGTATGGATTGAATGACAAATTCTGGAATCGCGTCATGTTTCCGATTCAGGACAGCAATCATCGCGTGATTGGATTTGGAGGGCGTGTGCTGGGTGAGGGCGAGCCGAAATATCTCAACTCACCGGAGACGCAGATTTTTGATAAGAGCCGGAATCTCTATGGTTTGAATTTTGCGCGGACTTCTCGCAAAAATAACATTATTCTGTGTGAGGGATATATGGATGTCATAGCCATGCATCAGGCTGGTTTTACGCAGGCTGTCGCATCGCTTGGAACGGCATTTACCTCCGGGCAGGCCAATCTGCTCAGGCGTTATGCCCAGAATGTGATCCTCTCCTATGACAGTGATGGCGCAGGTGTGAAGGCGGCACTTCGTGCAATCGGGATTTTAAAAGAGGCGGGACTGTCCGGCAAAGTATTAAATCTGGAGCCGTACAAAGACCCGGATGAATTTATCAAAAATCTGGGACCTGAGGAGTTTCAGAAGAGACTGGATCAGGCAGAAAACTGTTTTCTGTTTGAAATACGGATGTTGGAAAAAAACTATGATCTTTCTGATCCGGACAGTAAGACGCGTTTTCTGACGGAAATCGCCAAAAAACTGTGCGGCTTCTCAGAGGAAGTGGAACGGGAGAATTATATTGAAGCTGTGGCCCAGAAATATTATATTGGGCGGGACAGTTTGCGCAAGCTTGTTGTGGGACAGGCTGCGCGAGAGGGAATGACAAAGGAGTATGTCAGACCAAAAGCGCCGAAAGGGCAGAAGCAGCAGGAGAAAGGCGATCAGGTGCAGCGTCTTCTTCTGACATGGCTTGTGGAAGTGCCGCAGCTATATCACAAGATAAAGGTGTATATTTCACCGCAGGATTTTACGAATTCGCTGTATCGTCAGGTGGCGGAAATGCTGTTTGAGGATATTGAGAAGGGAAACGTAAATCCGGCCGCCATCATCAGCCGGTTTGAGGAAGAAGAGGAGCAGAGGGATATTGCAAGGCTGTTTCATACGAAACTGGATTTCCTTGATGAGGAGAGCGAAGATGGCAACGGAATGGAAGAGAAAGCGGAACGGGAGAAGGCTTTTCACGACATTTTGGTGAAGGTGAAAAAGAATGCTTATGAAGCGGATGTGCGGGCGTCAGGAACCGATCTTGCTGCAATGCAGCGTATGGTAGATGGAAAAGTAGCGCTTGCGCAGCTCGAAAAAACGCATATTTCAATTGATTAAGGATAAACTACCTACATAAATGGAAGGATGGAAGAAAAATGGACGAAAACACACAGGCAAGATTTGAAGAGAAGCTGCGCGAAGTGCTGGCGCTTGCAAAGAAAAAGAAAAACGTGCTGGATTACCAGGAGGTTGTGGATTTTTTTGCAGAATTGTCTTTAGAGGATGACAAGCTGGATAAGGCTGTGGAATATCTGGAACAGAGCGGAATCGATGTGCTTCGCATCTCTGAGGAGGAAGAACCGGATGAAGAAATCATTCTGACAGAGGAGGACGAGGTAGATGTGGAGAACATCGATCTGTCTGTCCCGGACGGTATCAGTATAGAAGATCCTGTCAGAATGTATCTGAAAGAAATCGGTAAGGTCCCGCTTCTGAGTGCAGATGAAGAAATTGAACTTGCCAGAAGAATGGAAGAGGGGGACGAGGAAGCCAAAAAGAAGCTTGCAGAGGCCAATCTGCGACTGGTCGTCAGCATTGCGAAGAGATATGTAGGTCGTGGTATGCTTTTCCTGGATCTGATTCAGGAGGGAAATCTTGGTCTGATCAAAGCAGTAGAAAAATTTGATTACAGCAAGGGTTATAAATTCTCTACTTATGCGACATGGTGGATCAGACAGGCGATTACAAGAGCAATCGCCGATCAGGCAAGAACCATCCGTATTCCCGTGCATATGGTGGAAACAATCAATAAACTGATTCGTGTCAGCAGACAGCTTTTGCAGGAATACGGACGTGAACCCAGCCCTGAGGAGATTGCAAAAGAGATGAATATGCCTGTCGACCGTGTGCGTGAGATTTTGAAAATTTCCCAGGAGCCGGTGTCGCTTGAGACGCCGATCGGTGAGGAGGAGGATTCTCATCTGGGAGATTTCATCCAGGACGACAATGTGCCGGTACCGGCTGATGCAGCAGCCTTTACACTGCTCAGAGAGCAGCTTAACGAGGTTTTGGATACGCTGACAGACAGAGAACAGAAGGTGCTGAAGCTTCGCTTCGGACTGGACGACGGTCGTGCCAGAACACTCGAAGAAGTGGGACGTGAATTTAATGTCACACGTGAACGTATCCGTCAGATTGAGGCAAAGGCACTGCGGAAGCTCCGTCACCCGAGCAGGAGCCGCAAACTCAAAGACTTTTTGGACTAGAAGATATATGGAAGAAGAGAAGAATGTGCTTCGGCCTGTCGTTTTGTCAAAGCGCCTTTCCTGTGTGGCGCAGATGGTTTCGCCCGGTGGAATTGTCTGTGATGTTGGCTGCGATCATGGATTTGTATCCATTTACCTGATACAAAAGGGAATTGCAGGGCGGGTCTTTGCAATGGATGTACGAGAGGGTCCGCTTTCAAGGGCACAGGAGCACGTGAAGGAATATGGGCTATGTGACTACATAGAGGTCAGATTATCAGACGGATTGTCAGCGGTTAGTCACAAGGAGTCAATCGGAACTGTCATTATGGCAGGAATGGGTGGTTTGCTTATGACCCGTCTGATTGGTGATGCATTGGAGCGGTCTCTTGTGATACCTGAACTGGTTTTGCAGCCACAATCGCACTGGCAGCAGTTGCGGTGCTTTTTGCGGCAGCAGTGTTACAAAATCGTGCAGGAAGATATGGTATGCGAGGATGGAAAGTTTTATCCCGTTATGCGAGCAATCCGGGCAGAGGAGCGGAGTAAGGAGTTAAAGGAAGCGCTGGCGGCAGAAGACCGGAGTGGAGAAATCAGAGGACAGGCATGCCCCGGAACGACCGGGTTGGAACAGGAGGTTACGGATTTATTCGGACCGCTTCTCCTGCAGGAAAAAAATGATGTGCTCTTTCAATATCTTCTGCGGGAACAGGATAAATTCAGCCGTGTACGCGTCCGCATTGCAGAAAATGGGAAAATGGATGAGGCAGTCGAGAAACAGCTTGCCATGATTCATGAGGCGCTTGCGCACTATGAATCGTTTTAATCTTATTCTAAGGGATTCCGAATTGTTGTCGGAATAGTGTTATGAGGAATAAGAGATGGAATGAGATAGCAAATGGGATATGAAGTGAGATGTGGAAATGAGATACGGAGGAATTTTGGATGCGCTGTGAGGAAGTGATTGCAAAGCTGGAGGAACTGGCACCGCTTTTGTTTGCGGAAAGCTGGGATAATCCCGGACTTTTGGCCGGACGTAAGAACAAAGAAATTAAGACAATTTTGATTGCCTTGGATGCCACCTCAGAGGTCATTGAAGAGGCAATCAGGTGCAAGGCGGATCTTCTGTTGACGCATCATCCGCTGATCTTCAAAGGACTGAAACGGGTTAACACGGATGATTATGTAGGCAGAAGAATCTTCAGACTCATTCAGAACGATATCTGTTATTATGCCATGCATACCAATTTCGATGTGATGGGCATGGCAGACGCGACGGCTGACGAACTTGGGCTGAAGAATCGGGAAGTACTCAAAATTACATTTGAGGATGATATCGCCAAAGAAGGGTATGGCAGATACGGCAGATTGCCGGAGATTATGACGTTAAGGGAATGTGCAGAGTATGTCAAACAAAAATTTGGCATAGAATATGTCAGGGTGTTCGGTGATCTTGATATGGAAGTGGAAACTGCGGCAATCATGCCCGGAAGCGGGAAATCAATGATTAGAGATGCTGTGTCAAAAGGCATTGATGTGATGATCACGGGGGACATTGATCATCATGACGGCATGGATGCATGGGAGAGGCGTATGGCTGTGATTGATGCGGGACATTTTGGCTTAGAGCAGATTTTCGTGCCATATCTGAAGGAATATCTGAATCGGGAGACAACGGGACTGGAAATTTTGTGCAGTAAGCCGAGTTGTCCGTTTGTGACGGTTTAACAGTCATGCAGATGTATTGATAAATTGGAATGTAAAACGGTGGAAGTCTGGTCCGGGAGACGGACACAACATAAAAAATGTGACAGGGGGTATTGTATGAAGGTAACGATTGCAGGAAAAGAATATGCGTATCCGAGCGGAACGACTTACGAGCAGATCGCCATGGATTTTCAGGAAGGCTTTCCGGATACGATTGCGCTTGTCTGTGTAAACGGCAAGATCAGGGAGCTGATCAAAACGGTTGAACCGGACGCAACAGTGGAGTTTCTGACCTTTGCATCAGATGCGGGACATAAAACATATGTCAGAACAGCGACCCTGCTTTTGATGAAGGCGATGTACGATGTTTTTGGAGATGCACAGCCTGAAAAAATAAAAGTAGAATTTGCCATCGGTAAAGGATATTATATCAGTGTGGTGGGCGCTCTGATCAATGAGGCGGTTGCGGAAAAGATCCGCTTACGGATGCGAGAACTGGTAAATGCAAAAACACCGATTCACAAGCTTTCCTATCCGAAAGATGAGGCAGTTTCGCTTTTTGCAAAGATGGGAATGACAGATAAGGTGGAACTGTTCCGTTTTAGACGCAGTTCTATGGTTAATGTCTATCAGATTGATGACTATTATGATTATTATTACGGATATATGCTTCCGCATATGGGATATGTGCAGTACTTTGATGTGATTCCATATGAAAATGGTCTGATGTTAAATCTTCCGGATAAGAAGGAGACTACTGTCGTATCGCCGTTTGTGCCACGCAAAAAGCTGTTTGAAACGCTGCAGGAGGCAACAGACTGGGGGAATAAACTGAACATTGATACAGTAGGAGATCTGAACAGGCAGATCTGTGAAGGTAAGCTCAGTGATCTGATTCTGGTGCAGGAGGCGTTACAGGAACGAAGAATCGGCGAGATCGCGAGAGAAATTGCGGAGCGTGGCGGTGTCAAATTTGTCATGATTGCCGGACCTTCTTCCAGCGGAAAGACCACCTTTTCGCACAGACTTTCCATTCAGCTGCGCACGCATGGTCTTGTGCCGCATCCGATTGCGCTGGATGACTATTTTGTGAACCGCGAGGATACACCGCGTGATGAAAATGGCGACTACAATTTCGAATGTCTGGGTGCAATTGATATTGAACTTTTTAACAGAGATATGAGTGCGCTTTTGGCGGGGGAAGAGGTTGAACTTCCTACCTTTAATTTTAAGACCGGTACGCGGGAGTATAAGGGGAATGTCAAGAAATTGGGACCGGATGATATTCTTGTGATTGAAGGAATTCACGGCCTGAATGATAAGATGTCATATTCACTCCCGAATGAGAGCAAATATAAAATCTATATCAGTGCACTTACCAGCCTCAATGTGGATGAGCACAACAGGATTCCGACGACAGACGGCAGACTGATCCGTCGTATGGTGCGTGATGCGCGA
Organism: uncultured Lachnospiraceae bacterium; assembly: GCA_945949085.1. Classification (GTDB taxonomy): domain Bacteria; phylum Bacillota; class Clostridia; order Lachnospirales; family Lachnospiraceae; genus CAG-194. The sequence goes on from CAMFDJ010000002.1 coordinate 10,576, forward strand.
ACGAGAGGCGCAAGTGCCAAGCGTACCATACAGATGTGGCCTTCCGTCAGAAAGGGAGAGGAGGAAAATATTTTTCCGTTCCAGGAGAAAGCGGATGCTTTCTTTAACAGTGCACTCATTTATGAACTGGCAGTGCTCAAACAGTTTGCAGAGCCACTTTTATTTAGTATTTCGCCGGATGAACCGGAATATCATGAGGCAAAACGCCTTCTCAAGTTTTTGGAATATTTTCTGGGCGTCAGCAGCGAACATCTTCCCAATAATTCTATTGTCAGGGAATTTGTGGGAGGAAGCTGCTTCCCTGTTTAGCGCTTGACGATGAAATGCGTGTAACGTAGAGTAACCGCGTCACATTTTCATAGGGCGGGTGCATGATGCCGTATGTGATAAGAATGAGAAAGAAGTGCGGCATCATATGACAACTTCATAAATGTATAAGTGGGACAAATGATCGCGGCTGCCTGTCCGAAAGGTGGCAGACGAGGAAAGTCCGGGCTTCATAGGGCAGGATGCCGGATAACGTCCGGTGGAGGTGACTCCAAGGCCAGTGCAACAGAAATATACCGCCTCTTTTGAGGTAAGGGTGGAAGGGCAGTGTAAGAGACTACCGCTCATCCGGTAACGGATGAGGCATATGTAAACCCCATTCGAAGCAAGACCGAATAGAAGACAATGCAGCGGCCCGTTGCGTCTTCAGGTGGGTCGCTTGAGCCTTGTGGTAACACAAGGCCTAGATAGATGATCATTCAACGACATAACCCGGCTTATCGTCCCGCTTATTTCATTTAGATGTAACGAGTGAGGAACTGAAATGTTATTTAATTCTCTGGCATTTGCCGTCTTTTTGCCTTGTGTTTTCTTTTTGTACTGGGCTCTGCCGGAAAAATATAGAGGAGCACTTCTGCTGATCGCAAGCTACTATTTTTACATGAGCTGGAATGTAAAATATGTGGTTTTAATTTTGTTTACGACAATTGTTTCTTACGTATGCGCGCTGTGTATGGAAAAATACCCCGCTAGGAAGAAACCATTTTTGTGGGGCGCGCTTGTCAGCTGTCTGGGCATTCTGTTTCTTTTCAAGTATTTTAACTTTTTTATGGATACACTGGCAAGGGCTGCCCAGGTTGTGGCACTTCCGGTGCATAAGGTCACATTGGCACTGATGCTGCCGGTGGGGATTTCTTTTTATACCTTTCAGACGCTCAGCTATGTCATAGATGTGTATCGCGGGGATGTCAGGGCAGAAAGAAACTTTTTTACTTATGCGGCATTTATTTCCTTTTTTCCGCAGCTTGTGGCCGGACCGATTGAGAGGACCGGCAATTTGTTGCCGCAGATCAAAGAAAAGCATGTTTTTGACAGCCAAAAGGCAGTATATGGGCTGAAACTGATGGCATGGGGGTTTTTAAAAAAACTGGTTATTGCGGACAATCTGGCGGTTTATGTGGATCAGATTTTTGGTGATGTGCACTATTACAGCGGCTTTAGTATGTTGCTTGCAGCTCTCTTTTTTACCATACAGATCTATTGTGACTTTTCCGGCTATTCAGACATTGCAATCGGCACGGCAAAGTTGTTTGGTATCAATCTGATGCGCAATTTCAACAGCCCTTATTTTGCGACATCTGTCAGGGATTTTTGGAGCAGATGGCACATTTCGCTTTCTACATGGTTTCGTGATTATGTTTATATTCCACTTGGCGGTAACAGAAAAGGCAGAGTCAGGACGATTTTAAACCAACTGGTTACGATGCTCGTCAGCGGCCTCTGGCACGGCGCAGCTTTTACCTATGTGGTCTGGGGTGGCATACATGGCATTTTGCAGGCGTTGGAAAATGTGCTTCCCTTTTGCAGAAGGCATAACCGTCTTTCGCGGGAAGGGAAGGAACGGTGTGGTGAGCGTGTTTTGTCAAGAGTTTTGACGTTTACGGTCGTCATGCTCGCATGGGTGTTTTTCCGGGCAGACAGCCTCAGGGATGCCTGCTATGTGCTGGTGCATATGTGGGATGGCATCAGCAGACCGGTTTTGTATCTTGCGCAGGGGTTTGCCGATTTAGAACTGCAGACAGTGGATGCCTGTCTGACGGTGTTACTGCCGCTTACGCTTTTGTGGCTGTATGATTATAAGGCGCTTACCTGCGATCCGATTGATGCGATCAGCAGGCTGCGACCGGCTGTCAGATGGGGGATCTATTATGCCTTTATTTTTCTGGTGTTGATGCTTGCCAGTTTCAATGCGCAGGAATTTGTCTATTTCCAGTTTTAAATGTGTACATCCGCATTTGCGATGTTTGCATGTTTCGCAAATACCTATGTGAAAGTATATGTGCAGGGAGAGAAAGGAGGAAACGATGTGGGAAGAAATCAGAAGAATCTGTTGTAAGCTGGCAGTACTAATCTTGCCGTTTTTTGTGATTTTGCCGCTGTATTGCCGTTTTTTCCCTTTTTATTATCTGGATGAAGAATATGCCATGTACCGGCAGCAGTATGATTTTGTGATGGGGGAAAATACGCAGGAGAGGGAGCCCACGGTGCTGATCATTGGAGATTCCCGTGCGAAAGCAGCTTTTGATCCGGCCCTGCTTTCTGATGATGAGCAGGCGGTTTATAATCTGGCTCTTGGCGGGACCACCCCGATTGAAGGGTACTATACACTGAAGAATTATCTGCAGCATCATGAGAAACCGGAGACAGTGGTGGTATGCTATGCGCCCATGCATTATATGGATGTGGATACATTGTGGACGCGGTGTATTTATTTTCACACGTTCCTGCCGGAGGATTTTGAGGATCTGGTGACACAGGCACAGCGCTTTGCGGACACAGAGAATATTCTGATCGAGCATTACCGGATGGAATATCTGATGTACCGGCTGTATCTTCCCAACAAGTATGCAACTGCGCTAAAAAAATCAGCCTTCGTGATGCGACATCGTGCAAGCGGCCAAAAGTATGCGGATATGGTGCAGGATCGGGGGCATACTTTCTATGGAACGGCAGCATATTCGGATGGCGTTGATGGGGAGGCAAAGGTATCGGATTTTGATGATTCGGATATCATCACATGGTATCTGCAGAGGCTGATTGCACTTGGCAGGGAATATGGGATTGCGGTTATTGTGGAAGCAGCACCTGTCAATGAAACCTCCTATGGGATTTTTACATCTGATTTTAAATCACACTTCAGAGAATTCATGAATCAGGTGGCAGAACAAAATGCAGACTATTCCGTGTATCCTGATTTTTATTGTTATCCGAATGACTGCTTCGGCGATGCCGATCACTTGAACAGTCATGGCGTGGAAGTGTTTTGCGGACAGATGCGGGAAAAGTATCAATGGTAAGATTTGCCGAGGACGGAAAATGGCAGGGAAGTGAGATTCCGGGCAGCAAAAAGCGAGAATACAGGCAATGGAAAAAATGCTTGCATATCTGACTTACGTGTGCTATTATGTACTCACGCGCTTTAAAGCGTTAAAGTGTTGCAAGGAAAGGAAGTAAAAAAATGGCACAAAAAGGGAATCTGATGACGGTCAGAACAGATATCAGAGTATTGGATGCAACGATTCGCGACGGCGGACTGGTCAACAATTTTGAATTCACGGACGAATTTGTGAAAGAATTATATCGGGCAAATGTGAGAGCCGGTGTGGATTATATGGAGTTTGGCTATAAGGCTTCCAAAGAGATTTTTGATGTCAATAAATTCGGCAAATGGAAATTCTGCGATGAGGAAGATATCAGAGCTATCGTCGGAGATAATAATTCTGATATGAAAATCTCTGTTATGGCAGATGTCGGACGCTGTGATTACAAGAAAGATATCATTGACAAAAAAGACAGTGTGATCGACATGATTCGTGTGGCCACCTACATTAATACCATGCCGGCGGCCATTGAGATGATTGAGGATGCCAAGAGTAAAGGGTATGAGGTGACGTGTAACATTATGGCAATATCCCATGCGAAAGAAGCGGATCTTGATATTGCGCTTCAGATGCTGGCGCAGTCAAGTGTGGATGGGGTATATCTGGTAGACAGCTATGGTTCCCTCTATCCGGAACAGGTCAGAGAGCTGGCTGATAAATATGTGGAGGTCATGGATCAGTGTGGCAAATTTGTAGGTATGCATGCACATAACAACCAGCAGCTTGCGTTTGCTAATACGATTGAAGCAGCTGCAAGAGGGGTTAGCCTCTTGGATGCAACCATGAGTTGTATGGGACGCGGTGCCGGCAACTGTGCGATGGAATTGTTGCTTGGCTTTTTGAAGAATCCGAAATATAATATGTATCCGGTACTAAAATTCGTGGAGGAATATATGGAACCGCTGAAGGCATCAGGCGTGATATGGGGCTATGACATTCCTTATTTCCTGACAGGCAGACTCAATCTCCATCCCTCCTCTGCGATTGACTGTGTGAAGGAAGGAAGAAAGGATTATACGGAATTCTATACGGAATTATTGGATAAGGCATAAGATAAAGGAAAAATGAGAAAGTTTTTGAAACCCTCGCCGGTGGGACGAATCAATCCGCCGTGCGAGGGTTTTTGTATGACGGGTAATTTTGCCGGAATTTCACAATCTTTATTTTTTTTCTTTCAAAATATGATAGACTGTTATCCGTAGGACATACTATATGCAATGATTCATCTGAGATACAATAGACAGGGAGAGAAGAATGACAAAGGTTTATTTGGTTGGCGTGAATACGAGTGCAGCGTATGATTATAACGATTCCATGGAAGAACTTGCACTTTTGGCAGAGGCTTGTGAAATGGAAGTGGTGGGACAGAACGTGCAGAATATGCCTGCAATTCATAAGGGAATCTACGTGGGGACCGGAAAAATAGCAGAAATCAGGGAGGAAGCGCGCATGATGGATGCGGAGCTCCTACTGTTCAACGATTCTCTGACACCATCCCAGCTTTCCAATCTGCAGGAGGAGACAAACCTTGCGGTAATGGACAGAACCACTTTGATTTTGGAGATTTTTGCCGCGCGAGCTAAGTCGCGAGAGGCGATGCTGCAGGTCGAAGTTGCAAGGCTTCAGTATATGATGCCAAGACTTGTCGGACTTCATAAAGCATTGACCAGGCAGGGAGGAACGAGTGGCTCCATGAGCAGCAGAGGTGTGGGAGAAAAGAAGCTTGAACTGGACAGAAGATATATTCAGCAGAGATTAGTGCAACTGCGACGGGAGCTTGCCGGGATGGAATCGCAGCGGCAGGTCCAGCGGAAAAAGAGAGAGAAATCCCAGATCCCGAGAGTGGCGCTTGTGGGGTATACAAATGCGGGGAAATCGACGCTTTTCAATGCCATGATTGATCGGTATTTGTCAACGGACGAGAAAGAAGAGAAAAAAGTGTTTGCTAAAGATATGTTGTTTGCAACGCTTGATACAACGGTTCGAAAGATCGTGCCGAGAGAAAATAAGGCAATCCTGCTTTCTGATACGGTTGGGTTTATCGACAGGCTTCCGCATGGTCTGGTCAAGGCATTTCGCTCTACCTTATCCGAAGCGGCAGGAGCCGATCTGATTTTGCATGTGGTTGATTTTGCCAATCCGTATTATAAGCAGCAGATTGAGGTGACAAAGGAAACTCTGCGTGAGATTGGAGCGTCGGACATTCCTGTTTTTTATGTATTTAATAAGGCTGATCTTGCGCATGAACAGGGTCTGATTCCCCTGCATTCGATTCCGAAGGTAACCGATCAGGCAATCTATATGTCGGCAAAAGAGGGAATTGGGATGGACCAGCTTGTGGATGAGATCATAAAGCGTGTTTATGCTGACAGGAAGATGTGTGAGTTGCTGTTGCCATACTGCAGGGGAGATCTTTTTTCTTATCTGAAAGAGAATGCGACTGTTTTGTCTGCGGAGTATGAGGCGGACGGAATCAGAGTAGTTGCGCAGTGCAGCGAGGCTGATCTTGGCAGAATGCGGGAGTATCTGACAGAAGAACAGTAAATTTTTAGAAATCTTTTAGGATTGTGTTCTTTTTTTCATGTGAAAAGAATTGACAATAGTGATATACTAACAATTAGTGACAGAACTTGGAAAAGAAAGGTGATAGTATGACAAAGATTGATATTGTGTCCGGCTTTTTGGGCGCCGGCAAAACGACACTGATTAAAAAGCTGCTGAAGGAAGCACTTGCAGGAGAGCAGGTGGTTCTGATTGAAAATGAATTTGGTGAGATCGGAATCGACGGCGGTTTCTTAAAGGAAGCGGGAATTGAGATTACAGAGATGAATTCCGGTTGTATCTGTTGTTCGCTGGTTGGTGATTTCGGAACAGCGCTTCGTGAGGTACTTGAGAAATATCATCCTGACAGGATTTTGATCGAGCCTTCAGGTGTCGGTAAACTGTCAGATGTTATGCGTGCAGTAGAGGGTGCGACCGCTGTTAAGGGGGTTCATCTGAACAGCGCGGTAGCAGTCGTGGATGCGAAGAAATGCAAGACCTACCTGAAGAATTTCGGTGAGTTTTTTGCCAATCAGATCGAACATGCCGGAACCATTATTTTAAGCCGAACAGCGGAAATGACGGAAGAAAAAATAGGTCAGTGTATGGCACTTGTCAGGGAACATAATGAAAAGGCAGCTATCATTACGACACCGTGGGACAAGCTGGAGGGTAAAAAGATCTTAGAGACAATTGAGGATGCCAAAGATCTGGAGGCGGAGCTTTTGCAGGAGGTGCTTAAGCAGCACGAGCATCACCATGACCATGACCATGAAACGCATGACCACGAGCATCATCATGACCATGGACCGGATTGTACATGCGGCTGTCATGACCATGAGCATGAACATGATCATCATCATGACCACGAGCATGAACATGAACATGATCATCATGATCACGACCACGAGCATGAACATGAACATGATCATCATGATCACGACCATGAGCATGAACATGATCATCATCATGAGCACGACCACGGACCGGATTGCACATGCGGCTGCCATGAGCACGACCATGAACATGGACACCATCACGCAGATGAGGTATTTACCAGCTGGGGAATGGAGACACCTGATAAATACACGAAAGCAGATATTGAAAAAGCACTTGGCAACCTGGAGAATGAGCAGACCTATGGCTATGTGCTTCGTGCAAAAGGCATGCTGCCGGCTACAGACGGAAGCTTTATTCATTTTGACTATGTACCTGGAGAAAGTGAGATCCGAACCGGAAGTGCGGAGTACACCGGTAAAATCTGTGTGATTGGTTCAGGTCTGAAGGAAGATGCCTTAAAAGCACTTTTTACAAAATAAGCAAAAAAGATTGAGTGAGGAAAGATTATGATTCCTGTATATATGATCAATGGATTTCTTGACAGCGGTAAGACGGAGTTTATTCAGTATACACTTGCGCAACCATATTTTCAGATGCGCGGGAAAACACTCCTGATCGTCTGCGAAGAGGGTGAAATTGAATATGATAAGCAGCTTTTGACGAAAAGTAAAACGGAAATGGAGCTGATTGAGGAGGAAGAGGATTTTACATCACAGACTTTGATTGCACTTGAGAAGAAGCATAGACCTGCCAGAATCATCATTGAATATAATGGCATGTGGAATATGAAAAAACTGAAATTTCCATGGCACTGGAAACTGGAGCAACAGATTACCTGTATTGACGGCTCTACATTTTCTACTTATTTTAGTAATATGAAGTCGATTTTGGCGGAGCATTTGCGTGCCTCCGAACTGATCATTATGAACAGGTGTGATACTGTCATAGAGGAACTTCCCGTTTATAAGCGCAATATCAAGGCAATCAATCAGGGCGCGGAGATTATTTTTGAGGATAAAGACGGAGAGGTAAATGCGACACTTGAGGAGGAACTTCCGTTTGATGTCAATGCCGATGTGATCGAACTCGATGACCAGGGATATGGCGTATGGTATATTGATGCGCTTGATAATATGCAGCGCTATCAGGGAAAGACAATTTCTTTCACAGCGATGTGCCTGATCCCTGATAAGTTACCCAAGGGTTATTTTGTGCCGGGGCGCATGGCAATGACCTGTTGTGCAGACGACATGGCCTTTCTGGGTTATGCCTGCAAATACGATAAGGCAGAGTCGCTTATGCCGAAGGAATGGGTAAAGGTGACAGCTAGGGTTTCCATAGAATATTTTGAGGATTACGGAAAGGAAGGACCGGTTCTGCATGCCATTTCTGTGGAGAGAACAAAGGCCCCAAAGGATGAAGTGATCAGTTTCGTATAGAATCATGAAACAAAGAGCAGAACTGAAAGCATAAAATGATAAAACAGATAGATACTAAAGCTGAACGAAAAAGCGATGGATCTGTCTGTTTTCTATTTGCAGGTTTTGCTTTTTGACCTCGGCAGTATTCTATTTTGACCAATGTGTGATAATATGTTACGATAAAAAAGCATTACTGTGCACAGTCATGAAAGACGTATATAACAGCCGGGGGAATCAAACATGAAAGAGGGAAATATGTTAGAAAACCGAATTGATGAGATATTAGCCAGATGCGATATGGTGTGTGATTATCTGGATCCGGAACGCGGCAGCAGACAGTTTTCGCATGGGCTTCGTCAGAGCTTCCGCTATGAAATGTTAAAGTATGCGGTATATCTGGCCGATGCAGATGGGGTGATTGATACAAAAGAGGTTGTGGCAATTCGCAAGCATCTCCACAGTCCGGCTATCTCAAAGGATCTGTGTTTGCTTAGAACCAGAGAGCGCATTCCTTTTGGTTTCAAGGTGGCAACACCTGCGCCTCTTCGGACTGCTGTTTTGCATGACAGCGGGACTGAGGATGCGCATGGACCTTTTGGCAATCAGTGTGCCCAGATTATGCTCGATGCCTATAAAGCACTAGGCAGACTCTTTTTGGCACTGCATGAAAATGATCCGACTGACAGGTCAGCGATGGCCTATACGGACTATATCCGGACCTTATCAGACTATCTCAGGGATTTTGGTGTTCTTTATCCGGCTTCACAAAAGCTATTTCGAATAGAGGAACTGGAAGAAATGGAGAGCCGACAGGCAAAAGCAGGCAACACTGCGTTTGCAGGAATGGCAATGCAGCCCGATGCGGAAGTATCGGACACAGAGAATACGGAAGCTTGCAGCAGGGGTGAGTGTACTGCAGAGAAAGAAACGGAAGAGGATGAAACGACACTGGAGGAAAAGCTGGAGGAATTCCATAGCATGATAGGACTTGGCAGTGTGAAGCGCGAGGTAGATGCGCTGATCAATCTGCTAAGGATTCAGAAGCTTCGTGCACAGAATGGATTAAAAAATACAGAAACCTCCAAACATATGGTTTTTTTCGGAAATCCGGGAACAGGCAAGACGACGGTTGCCAGAATTCTGGCAGGGATTTATAAGGATCTCGGTGTTTTGGAGAAGGGAACTCTGGTGGAAGTGGATCGTTCCGGTCTTGTCAAAGGGTATGTGGGACAGACTGCCATCCAGGTCAAAAAAGTGGTCGAACAGGCCAGAGGAGGCATTCTCTTTATTGACGAGGCTTACACGCTGACTGTCGGAAAAGGCGAGAGTGATTATGGGCAGGAAGCCGTCGATACGCTCTTAAAAGCGATGGAAGATTATCGGGAGGACCTGATTGTGATCGTGGCCGGTTATCCGGATCTGATGGCGCAGTTTCTGGAATCCAACCCGGGGCTTAAGTCCCGTTTTAATAAATTTATTCATTTTGAAGATTATACGGCGGCGGAGCAGTTTGCGATTTTGAAGGCCATGTGTGAGAAACAGGAATATGTGCTTTCTGAGGATGCCGAGGTCTATATGAAGACTTTTCTGGAGGAACGTATGAAACTGGCACTTTCTGACTTTGCAAATGCCAGAGATGTCAGAAATATGCTGGAAAATGCGATATTGAGACAGGCAAGCCGCGTGATTGCCCTTGTGTCCCCTACCAAAGAAGATCTGCAAACCCTCACCGCACAAGATTTTGTTAGCGAGGAAGGAAAATGAGCGCGAGCGAAGCAACCACAATCATTGCATTGACAAAAGTGTGAAAGAGAAGCAAAATAGAACTACAAGAAATGAGAAAACCGGGGAAACGGAATGAAAGCAGAAGTATTGACACAGCAACGACCACAAGAGGATATACAGCAGGATATTACGCAAACAGAAGAAAATGAAACAGAAAAAAAAGAAAGTGAAAAAGGCAGTAAGAAGTCGGCAATCATCAGAGAGATCATTTCCTGGGTCAAGACGATTGTTCTGGCATTTGTAATCGCGTTGTTCTTGAATCATTTTGTCATTGTGAATGCCAATGTGCCTACCGGCTCCATGCAGGATACCATTCAGCCGGGAGACAGACTGATCGGCTCCAGACTTGCTTATCTGAAAAGTGAACCAGAGCGTGGCGATATCATTATTTTCCGCTTCCCTCTGGATGAGGAAGAAAATTACATCAAGCGCGTCATTGGTCTTCCGGGAGAACATATTGAGATCAGGGATGGGCTGGTATATATCGATGGAAGCAGCCAGCCACTCGAGGAAACTTATCTGAGAGAGGAGTGGTATGAAAAAAATGATGGTATTTCATACGACATACCACAGGATTGCTATTTTGTGATGGGAGACAACCGGAATAATTCACTGGATGGCAGATACTGGGCCGAGGAGGCAGTCAGATATGGATTGGCTGATTCTTTGGAAGAAGCGGAGAAAATGGAATATTGTTTTGTCAGTCGGGAGGCTGTTTTGGGGAAAGCACTTTTCCGTTATTTCCCATCTATCACATGGCTGGCAAGTAATCCATATGATAAGGCAGAGGAAGAGTAAAGAAGAAAAGCAGAAGAAAAAAACCGATAGAATAAGCCGGAAGACAATTGTCAGATGACAGAGTTTTCCGGCTTTTTCAATATGCTTTTGCTTTACTGTTTTTACATATTACTTATTACGCTTTTTATGATTTACTGATTACCAATTTATTGTTTGGAAAACAACCTTCTTTTGCTATATTTTTCTTCGCAGTATTTGCAGCGGTATATTTCCTTTTGTTCGTCGGACAGGACAAAGATATGCGGCAATTCCTGTTCAATGCTCGTAATACATCTGGGGTTGTGACACGTAATGACATTTTTGATCTCTTTTGGGAGTGTCAATTCCTTTTTGGCTACAATCTCGCCATCCTTGATCACGTTGACCGTGATATTGCGGTCAATCAGAGCAAGGACATCCAGATTCAATGTATTGATATCGCATTCTACCTTCAGAATATCTTTTTTCCCTTTCTTATTGCTGCGGGCATTTTTGATGATGGCTACAGTACAATCCAGCTTATCAAGCTGTAATAAATGGTATATGGTGAGACTTTGACCGGCATCAATGTGGTCAAGTACAAAGCCTTCTTCAATTTTTCCAACATTTAACATGGTGATCTCCTTTCTTTATGCAAGCTCCAGCAGTGTCAGAATGAGTGCCATTCGTACGTAGACACCATATTGAACCTGCTTGAAATAGGCAGCTCTGGGATCGTCATCCACTTCCACCGATATCTCGTTGACGCGCGGCAGAGGATGCAGTACGATCATGTCGTCTTTTGCAAGCTCCATTTTTTTCTTATCCAGAATATAGAAATCCTTCAGACGTACATAATCTTCTTCGTTAAAGAAACGCTCACGCTGCACACGGGTCATGTAGAGCAGATCGAGTCGGGCGATGGAATCTTCCAGAGAGATACACTCCTCATAGGCAATTCCCTTTTCCTTCAGCATATCGGTGATATAGTCGGGAACACGCAGCTCCTCCGGTGAGATCAGCACAAAGCGGATATTGTCATAGCGCACCAGTGCATTGATCAGAGAATGTACGGTTCTGCCGAACTTCAGATCGCCGCAAAGACCGATGGTGAAATCGTCAAGTCTTCCTTTCAGAGAGCGAATTGTCAGAAGGTCTGTCAGAGTCTGCGTGGGATGCTGATGACCTCCGTCACCGGCATTGATCACGGGAATGGAAGATTTGGAAGCTGCTACCATAGGAGCACCTTCTTTTGGATGGCGCATGGCACAGATATCCGCAAAACAGGAAATGACACGGATGGTATCTGATACGCTCTCACCTTTTGAAGCGGAGGAGGAGGCTGCATCAGAGAATCCAAGAACACTTCCGCCAAGTCCCAGCATTGCACTTTCAAAGCTGAGCCTTGTGCGTGTGCTGGGTTCATAGAAGCAGGTCGCAAGTTTTTTCCCTTCACATTTGTGTGCGTAAAGCTGCGGATTTTTTTCGATGTCTGCCGCAAGGTCAAACAGCGCATCGAGTTCTTCTTTGGTAAAATCCAAAGGACTCATCAAATGTCTCATAGTGTTTTCTCCTTGTCTGAAAAATAAGTTATATCTGCACAGAAAGAGAATCGAAGGAAATACCTTCGATTCTTTCGTATTTACATATAGGTCAGTAATTCGGAAACGGGTTTTCTTTTGGGGACAACAGGAGCTTCGTCTGCATAGCCCACAGGAATCAGTGCAACAAGTTCTCGGTCTTCCGGAATAGAAAGAGCCTGTGTGATTTCCGGTCTGTCAAAAATACCCATGATAACAGTGCCAAGACCTGCATCGTGAGCTGCGAGGCAAAATGTCTGACTTGCAACGCCTGCATCAAACATCTGCCAGGTGTCGCCTCTGTCAGTTGTATAAGAGCCGTCGCGCTCAAAGCCGCATCTGTTCTTGATTACGGTAACAGCGATCAGTAAGGGTGCGTTCTCTATGATCTTTCCGTTGCCCGGCCATGATGTGGTGTACTTTCTGGCTATTTCATCCTTTAATGCACCTTCGACTGCAATATAGCGTACAATCTGTGTATGCTTCCAGCTGGGAGCATAGGAGGCAGTTTCAATTACGGACTCCAAAAGTGCATGGTCAACAGGATCTGCTTTGAATTTGCGGATGCTTCTGCGTGTAAGAATACAATCTTTTGCTGTCATAAAATTCTCCTTTGCGAATGGAATCTGAATAGTGACTCAAATTTTTTATATGATAGCATAAAATCAGTCTGCTTTCAATGCGAAACAAAAGACTTTTCTCTCTTTCCATTCACTTATTTTTTTGTTATACTGAATCATAACAAATGTGTGGATGCGGCAGAATACGATTCTGCCCGAAAGGAGCTTTTATGGAATTTAAGGAACGAAAGAGAATCTTGTTTTTGGGACTGCCATGGACCTTTACCGTATATACGATAAAAGAGGATATGCTGAATACGAAAAAAGGTCTTTTGCGTACGATTGAAGATGACTGCTATATGTACAAGGTACAGGATGTACAGCTTGAAACCGGTCTGTTAGAGCGCATTTTCAGACTTGGAACGGTTGTATGTTATACAGGAGATACCACAAATCCGACACTGAAGCTGGAACACATTAAGAATGCCCGTGCCATCAAGGATTTTATTCTCGAGGCATCTGAGAATGCAAGAATGAAGCGCAGGACGCTCAATACACTGAATATCGGAACGGACAGTATTGAGGATGAAATCTTATCTTAGTGCAATTTTGGGGAAAGGAATTGCATGTAAATGACTAGTTTATTGTAAGGCGTCGTTCTTGACAGATATTGTTTATCGTGTTACTTTGATAAAGTAATGATTTTTCGGATTTATGAAAAATAAAAAACAAAAGAATTCATTTGAGGAGGAAAAGCAAATGGAACAATTCAGAGGCTTTGTAGAAAAAATGCCTGACTTTTTCAAACCGTGGGGGGAAGAGATTTTACTTCGTTATTTTGATTTTGAAGGGAACACGGACAGAAACACCTTCTGGAAGGTATTTCTGATCAATTTCCTGATCAGCGTGGCATTTGGAATTCTGGCAAGGATCCCGGTGATCGGATTGATCGTTGGTATTCTTTCCGCTATTTATTCTCTTGCAGTTCTGATTCCGGGTATTGCGATCCAGGTCAGAAGATTAAATGACACAGGAAAGTCATGGCCGTTTATTTTCTTCCATTTCATTCCGTGTGTAGGCTCTATCATCCTGCTTGTGTTCTTTTTACAGGATTCTTCTTCATAAAGGAAACGAATAGAGATAACAGGAAAGACCAGACAAAGCGAAGCTGCTTTGCCTGGTCTTTTTTAGGGGGTTAGGGGAGGATATTATTGTGGGATTTTCCGGCAAGTACCAGCTCATACAGAAGACCTGTAAAAAACCAGCATGGTGCATAATCCAGACGGATGACACCACCGATATTGAGCCTTGCCTTGCTGTAATCCCAGGGACAGGCCTTCTTACCTTTTAAGAGAGTGCCTGTACAAAATTCGGCTAAAAAGATCAGGCAGGTGTAGATGCTGCCGCGTATCATGATGGATTTTCCTTTGAGTAAGCGGGACAGCGGCTCTATGATCACTGCCATTCCGTAGATTGGAAACATCCACAGGGAGGTATTCCCTTTTAGCCGAAGGTCATGATTTTTGATACTTTCAGCGGATGTGAAGAGGATTTCAAGACACCATCCGATCACACCGCATGTCAAGAATTTTTTTATCATAGTACAAGTATGTACGGTTTTTGTTTGTTTATACATGGGAATGGAAAAAAAACGACAATGGTGGTATGATAAAGCATAATGTGTTCTTAAGAGGATAGGAGAAGGCATGGAAAAACCGGAAAGAAAAGATTGTGAGCAGATAAAAATGAATGAAAAAGAAGTGTTTTCTTATATAGAACTGCTGCAGCAGTATGGAAGTGTTCCGGGACTTGACAGTATCAGGGAACTTTGTGCCCGCCTTGGCAATCCTCAGGACAGCCTTGTGTTTATTCATGTGGCAGGCACAAACGGCAAAGGAAGCGTAACTGCTTATCTGACCGGTGTGTTGATGGAGGCAGGAGTAAAGGTGGGCAGATACAACTCTCCTACGATTCGCGACTGGAAGGAACGGATCATGGTGGGTAGGCAGAAGATTGCAAAGGAGCCGCTTTGCAGGCTGATGAGCCGGATTCGAAAGGTTTGTGATGAGATGGCAGGGGAAGGTCTGCCGCATCCGACCTCTTTTGAGGTGGAGACTGTACTTGGTTTTTTATATTTTCTCGAGAAAGGCTGCGATCTTGTCATTTTGGAAACAGGCATGGGAGGGGCTCTTGATGCAACCAATATCATAGGAAGTCCTAAGGTGGCGGTCCTTACTTCCATCAGTATGGACCATATGGCTTTTCTGGGAGATACGCTTCCTGAGATTGCAGCGCAAAAAGCCGGAATCATCAAAGAAGGCTGTCAGGTGGTAACGATGCCGCAAGAGCCTGCCTGCCTTCGTGTGATACAAGAAGTATGCAGACAGAAGCATGCGAATCTTACAGTTGCACCGGAAGTATGTGACGGGAAGATCGACAGAGTCCGTTACGGGGTAGAAAAGCAGTCATTCCGTTATAAAAAAAGGTTACAGATCGAGGTGCCGCTAATCGGAACCTTTCAGATTGAGAATGCCGGATTGGCAATCACAGTCTGTGAGGTGTTACAAAGTCTGGGATATGCGATTTCAGACGCGCAGATTCAGAACGGAATCAAGAATACCGTATGGCATGCCAGATTTGAGGTGCTTTCCAAAAAACCTTATTTTATCATTGATGGCGCGCATAATGAAGATGCAGCCAGAAAGCTTGCACAGTCACTGGAGTTTTATTTTACAAATAAGAAGATTGTCTTTATAATGGGAATATTGAAAGATAAAGAATATGAAAAAATCATCCGGCTGACCGCTCCGCTCGCAGAGAGTATTATTACGGTGAAGACACCGGACAATCCAAGGGCAATGGATGCTTATGAGCTGGCAAAAGAAGTCGCCCGTTTTCACCCGAAGGTAACTGCGGCAGGCAGTATAGAGGAGGCTGTGGAAATGAGCTATCTGCTGGCGGATCAAGGTAGTGTGATCCTCGCATTTGGTTCGCTTTCTTATCTGGGCAGAGTGATGGATATTATGGAGAAAAGGAAGAAGACAAAAAGAAATGGTAGATAAACGTAAAATAGAAGACGCTGTTAAAATGATACTGGAAGGGATTGGTGAGAATCCTGACAGGGAAGGCCTTGTGGAGACCCCTGCGCGCATTGCCCGTATGTATGAGGAAATCTTTGCAGGTATGGAGGAAGAACCCAAAACACATCTGCAAAAGACATTTTCCAGCAGCAATA
Organism: uncultured Lachnospiraceae bacterium; assembly: GCA_945949085.1. Lineage (GTDB taxonomy): Bacteria > Bacillota > Clostridia > Lachnospirales > Lachnospiraceae > CAG-194. Next base: position 26,722 of record CAMFDJ010000002.1, read on the forward strand.
CGGGAATCGTGCTGGAAAAGGATATCTCCTTCTATTCGATGTGTGAACATCATATGCTTCCGTTTTACGGGAAAGCGCATGTCGCATATATACCGGATGGAAAAGTGGTGGGACTGAGCAAGCTTGCCAGATGTGTGGAAGTGTATGCAAAACGTCTGCAGCTGCAGGAACAGATGACAGATCAGATTGCAGATGCGCTGATGGAGGATCTGGGAGCAAAAGGAGCCATGGTCATGACGCAGGCAGAGCATATGTGTATGACAATGCGCGGCATCAAAAAGCCGGGCAGCAGTACAGTCAGCATTGCGGTAAGAGGGTGCTTTGCGCAGGATGAGAGCCTTCAGCGGATGTTTTTTGAGATGCTGGGAAATAGCAGATAGTGTCTTGCAGTCACACCGGAGACTATGAAAAAGAGGAAGACAGTTTACCAACAGGTGGGATGATATGACAGATCGGATCAATCGGATTTTGCAAAATGAGCAGTACCGTATGCATCTTTTGCACATAGACAGGCATGAGGCTGACAGAATATTCTGTCACCACAATATGGGACATTTCCTGGATGTGGCGAGGATCGCCATGATTCTGAATGAGAAGGAACAGTATGGAATTGAGGATGAAATGATCTATGCGGCTGCACTTTTGCATGATATCGGCAGGTGGCAGCAGTATGAGACAGGAGAAGATCATGCACTTGTCAGTGCGCTTCTTGCGCCCGGGATTCTGACTGCATGTGGTTTTTCCGAAAACGAGCAGGAGCAGATTGTTTCAGCCATTGCCACGCATCGGGATAAAAATGTGATGCAGAAGCATAATCTGAACGGACTTTTGTACCGCGCGGACAAGCTCAGCCGCCCCTGCTTTGCATGTCAGCAGCAAAAGGCTTGTAACTGGAAGGGTGACAAGAAGAATCTCCTTTTGCAATATTAGTGTGTGGAGTTTTTATCGGTCTTGATCAAGTGTTCGTTTGTTTATGCGGCTGCCGGGCATGGATGCAGAATAACAGAAGGATTGAGACAGGGAGAAGGAAGTGGAAAAGTGGAGCAGAAAGATAAAAATCAGGATATGATTTTAAATCGTTTGTTTGCAATGGCAGATGCAGAGTATAAGGCATTTCACAGCAGGCTGATGCCCACGATCGATCCGGACCGGATCATCGGTGTGCGCACACCTGCGCTGCGCAGGCTGGCAAAGGAACTAAAGGGGAGTGCGGAAGCAGAGGCGTTTCTGTCCGTTTTGCCGCATACCTATTATGAAGAAAATAATCTGCATGCCTTTCTGATCGAGGCGGAAAAATCATATGAAGCCTGTATCGAAAGACTGGATGTGTTTCTTCCTTTTATTGATAACTGGGCAACGTGTGATATGTTATCTCCCAAGGTGGTCAAAAACTATCCGGAGAGATTTCTTGTCAAAATACGGGAATGGATGGATGCGGAGCATGTTTATACGAAACGATTTGGAATCGGCATGCTGATGCGCTATTATCTGGAGGATTGGTTTTTGCCGGAATATCTTGGCTGGGTGGCGGCAATCAGAAGTGATGCGTATTACATCAATATGATGGTTGCATGGTTTTTTGCCACGGCGCTGGCAAAGCAGTATGATGAGACGATTATTTATCTGCAGCAGAAACGACTTCCGGAGTGGACACACAATAAGGCAATCCAGAAGGCGATTGAGAGCAATCGAATTTCCGGGGAGCAAAAAGACTATCTGCGGACGCTGAAGGTGCGCAGCGAAAAAGAAAAGAAACAGGCGAAAGGAGAGATCGGATATGAAAATAGGAAACAGGATATTTGATACAGCCAGGCATACTTACATCATGGGGATTTTGAATGTTACGCCGGACTCTTTTTCGGACGGCGGAAAATATAACACGCTTGATGCGGCACTTGCGCAGACAGAGAGGATGATTGCGGAGGGTGCAGACCTGATTGACATCGGTGGGGAATCCACAAGACTAGGCTATCAGATGCTGTCTGAAGAAGAGGAAATGGCGCGTGTTCTGCCTGTCATCGAAGCAGTGAAAAAAAGATTTGACACTCCGATTTCCCTGGATACCTATAAAGCGGGGGTGGCAAAAGCAGGCATTGCAGCGGGGGCAGACCTCATCAATGATATCTGGGGACTAAAATACGATCCGCAGATGGCTGGTGTCATTGCCAAGGCAGGTGTTCCCTGTTGTCTGATGCATAACAGGAAGCAGGCGGATTATCAGGATTTTATGCCAGATGTCCTGGCAGATATGGAACAGTCGCTGGAGATCGCGCAGAGCGCAGGTATTCCGTATCAGAATATTATTGTTGATCCGGGAGTCGGATTCGGGAAAAACTATGAACATAATCTGCAGATCATCAATCAGCTGGAAAAACTGCACTGTTTTGGTCTGCCGGTACTTTTGGCTGCGAGTCGTAAATCGGTGATCGGGCTGACACTTGATCTTGACAAGGACAGTAGAGTGGAGGGGACGATTGCAACCTCTGTGATTGGCGTGATGAAAGGCTGTAGCTTTGTACGCGTGCATGATGTGAAGGAAAATGTGCGCGCAGTGCGCATGACGCGTGCAATTCTGGATAGCTGATGAGCAGTAAAATTGAGAGACAGAAAAGATAAGGCAGGCAGAGGATGGATCAAATAACGATTACGGGACTTCGTGTATTCGCATTTCATGGGGTCTACAGGGAAGAAAATGAAAAAGGGCAGGATTTTATCGTGAATGCCAGGCTCTTTATGGATATGGATCAGGCGGCAAGAACGGATGAGATGACTGACAGTGTCCACTACGGAGAGGTATGTGAGCTGCTGAGCAGTTTTTTGCAGGAGCATACCTATCACCTTATGGAGACGGCTGTGACGGAAGCGATAAAAGAAGTACTGCTTACCTACCCGTTGTTGAGCGGTATGGAAATGGAATTATGTAAACCAAATGCGCCGATTGCGCTTCCCTTTGAAAATGTTTCTGTGACAAGAAGCTTCTTTTGGCATACGGCATACCTTGCGCTTGGATCGAATTTGGGAGACAGAGAGAGGTATTTGGAAGGAGCGGTAGACCGGCTTGCAGCGGACCGGAATTTTCAGGTGAAAAAGAAATCTGACTGGATAGAGACAAAGCCTTACGGAGGTGTTGTGCAGGATGATTTTTTGAATGGGGTCATCGCAGTAAAGACACTGCTTTCTCCGATACAGCTCCTTAACAGATTACATGAGATAGAAGCGGCAGCAGACCGCAGGAGAGAGGTGCACTGGGGACCGCGCACGCTGGATCTGGATATTCTTTTCTACGATGATCTGGTCATGGATACGGAGCAATTGGTCATTCCGCATCCGGATCTGCAAAATCGCAGTTTTGTGCTAAATCCGCTTTGTCAGATCGCGCCATATCTGAGACACCCGCTTTTGCAAAAAACAGTCTTGCAGCTGAAAAACGATCTGCAGAAGGTGTGACGTAGAAAGCATACGGATACATTGGCCGAAATAGAAAAACAGTAACACGAAAAAAGACCGGAAGCATGATTACTTCCGGTTTTCTGTGCTCATTTTTGCGTCATTCGTTTGCCTGATCAGTAGCCTCCGGGTATGCGCTTATTTCATGTTGGCGTAAGCGGCTTCCTTGGCGCTTTCAAATGTCCTGACATCTATCGCGCCGGTTGTCGGCGTATGATAAACGGGGGTATCGGCGCCAAAAGCGTGAAAGTAGACATATTGGGAGGTAATATTGATATCACTGTAATTTCCTGTTGCAACAACTTCGGAATTTGAACCGTCGGTCAGCATTCGCATCAGCGCGGGAGCCTCGGAATCATTTTTCTGATAATAAATATAACTGCCAAAGACATTAAAGCAGTCAACGCGATCGGTGGTCAGCACCTCTGATGCTCCGGATGCCAGACTGTAGCGACAGAGGTTGTAATCATGATCCGTATCAAGGAAGTAGATGTAATTGTCATACAGCGTGGGAAACCACATATTGTATGCGTAGACGAGACTGGAGGAACCTGTGGCAGTATCCATATAATACAGATAATGGTCATCTACAGTACCATTGTAATAAATGCCGCCGCTTGTTGCGCTGGCAGGATTGAGCAGGAAGGTGGTGCGCTCCCGCATGTTTTTCTTATCTGTACTGATACTGTAAAGCTGTCGCGTCATTGCGCCGGTGACTGCTTTTTCATAAAACAGGGTATTGCCGGCCAGAACGACTGTATGACAGTCGGATTTATCAAGACATAAAATATTCTCCCCGTTTCGTTCACAGCGGTACAGACCGGACATATGGACCACAAAACCAAGACCGGAAGCGCCGGTGGAGTCTTTCTGGTAGTAATACAGATGTTTGCCTCCAAAGTTGATAAAGGCTACTTCGGCATGATTGAGCTTTTTGATGTCGCTCTCATCTGGATTCATGCTGTACAGGGTGCCACCGTCATATGCATTTGCAAAATAGATGCGGTCCTCCGTTTCACAGAAAAGCCCATTGTTATTTAAATTACCGGCAGTATTTCCGATGGTATCGGGCGGATTCGTTTCGATTCGCTGTAAAAAGTAGGAGCATACCGATATTGCGATCAGTATGAGCAGGACACCGGAAAGAGAAAGGATGACGGTCTTTTTGCTATTCATATATTGCCTCCTTCATCGTTCATCTGTTATCAGTATATCATAAGCTTAGGGGATTTGCACCTTGTCTTTGCGCGGCAATTGTTGTAAGCTATCAGAGAGGAAAAAGGATGTTTTTGCAACGGGCATAAACAGAAATGAGGTACAAAAATGGATTTACTGACATTACGGGATCAGATCGATGGCATTGACAGACAGATTGTGGAGTTATATGAAGACAGGATGAAGCTTTGCGCACAGGTCGCGGAGTACAAGATTGAAACAGGCAAAAAAGTTTTTGATAAAAAGCGGGAAGAAGAAAAGATTCGGAAGGCAAAGGCGATGACACACAATGCTTTTAATGAAAAAGGGATTGAAGAACTCTTTGAGCAGATCATGTCCATGAGCAGAAAGCTGCAGTATCAGCTGCTTGCCGAAAAAGGCTGTATCGGAAGACTCCCTTTTATCGGTGTGGACTGTCTTGAGACAAAGAAGGCAAGAGTGGTATTTCAGGGCGCAGAGGGCGCATATTCGCAGGCGGCGATGGCAGAGTATTTTGGTGATGAGGTCAATAGTTTTCATGTAGATACCTTTCGCGATGCAATGAGTGCAATTGATGAGGGAAGTGCGGATTTTGCAGTGTTGCCGATTGAAAATTCCACTGCAGGGATTGTCAGTGAAATCTATGATCTTCTGGTGGAATTTGAAAACTATATCGTGGGCGAACAGATCATAAAAATTGAGCACTGTGTATTAGGACTTCCGGGGACCGACCTGGAACAGGTAAAAACGGTTTATTCTCATCCCCAGTCTCTGATGCAGAGCAGCCGTTTTTTAAGTACAAGAAACTGGCAGCAGATCAGTATGCAGAATAATGCATTTGCCGCGCAGAAGGTAAAGCAGGATGGAGATCCTACGCAAGTGGCGATTGCCAGTGAATATGCTGCAAAGATCTACGGACTTGATGTGCTCAAAAAAGGGGTCAATCAGTCCAGCACGAATTCCACGCGGTTTATCATCGTGACAAACCAGAAGATTTTCAAAAAGGATGCGGGCAAGATCAGCATATGCTTTGAAGTGCCGCACCAGAGTGGTTCCCTGTATCACATGCTCTCCCATTTTATTTACAACAATCTGAATATGTGCAAGATCGAGAGCCGCCCGATTGAGGATCGGAACTGGGAATACCGGTTCTTTGTGGATTTTGAAGGCAATCTGGCAGACAGTGCGGTAAAGAATGCGCTAAGAGGCCTTCGGGATGAAACGAGAAACATGAAGATACTGGGCAATTATTGATACGGGGCGGAAGGACAAAAAGGATGGCAGTCAGAACATTTGCGGCAATAGATGTAGGTTCTTATGAGCTTACCATGAAGATATTTGAAATCTCACAAAAACTTGGTCTTCGGGAAATCGATTGTATCAGTCACCGGATTGAGCTTGGTACGGATACGTATAACACCGGAAAGATCAGCAATGAGCGCGTAGACGAGCTCTGTGATGTGCTGAAGGAATTTAAGCGTATCATGGAAGGGTATAAGGTTGATGGCTACAAGGCATACGGAACCAGCGCAATCAGGGAAACGGAGAACACACTGATTGTCCTGGATACCATTGCAGGCCGGACCGGGATCAAGGTGGATGTCATCAGCAATTCCGAGCAGCGTTTTCTGGATTATAAAGCAATCGCATCCAAGGGCGAAGGGTTTCGAAGGATCATAGAAAAGGGAACGGTGATCGTGGATATCGGTGGTGGCAGTATTCAGGTATCGCTGTTTGATAAGGATTCTCTTGTGACGACACAAAATATCAGGCTGGGTGTACTTCGCATGAGAGACAGAATTTTGTCAATGCCGGTAAAACCGTCTGATTATGAGCGTCTGATCGAGGAGATGGTGGATAATCAATTGGAGGTTCTCAAGAAGATGTATTTCAAAGACCGCCAGATCAGCCATATCATTGTGGTGGACGATTATCTCTCTGCGGTCATGCAGAGACCGCAGATCTGTGGGGAAAAGCCGGGCTTTATGACCAGACAGCAATGTTTTGATTTCGTGGAGGCTATCAAAGGGAAAAACAGACAGGAGATGGCAGTATCTCTCGGCATTTCGGAAGAAGAGACCTTTTTGCTGTTTAACAGTGCTGTTTTGATGAAACGGATTTTGCAGATGCTGGATGCAGATCTGCTCTGGGCACCCGGTGTCACACTCTGCGACGGTATCGTATATGAATATGCAGAAAATCACAGGCTGATCAAACCGGAGCACGATTTTGAAAAGGATATTCTGGCATGTGCAGCGACGATCAGCAAGCGCTATATGGGAAGCCGCAAGCGAAGTGAGTCGATGGAGAATATCGCACTGACGATCTTTGACAGCATGAAAAAGGTACATGGTCTGAAAAGCAGGGAACGACTTTTGTTGCAGCTTGCGGCAAAGCTCTATGATTGTGGGAAATACATCAGTATGGCAAATGTGGGGGAATGCTCCTACAGTATTATTATGGCAACGGAGATCATAGGCTTGTCCCATCAGGAGAGGGAGATTGTCGCCAATGTGGTCAAGTATAACAGACTGGAATTTGGCTATTACAGCGAGCTGAGTAAGAGTACGCAGCTTGACAGGCAGACTTATCTGACGGTGGCAAAGCTGACAGCAATCTTAAAGCTTGCGAACGGACTTGACAGAAGTCATAAGATGAAATTCAAGACCATCAAGGCTGTGCTGAAGGAGAATGAACTGCAGCTTACGGTAGATGCAGCGGTTGACCTGACACTTGAGAAGGGACTGCTGGGACCGAAGGCACAGCTGTTTGAAGAGGTGTATCGCATCCACCCTGTCATCAGACAGAAAAAGATGTCATAGATTTTGAAAGAGCTCATAAGAGAAGAGAGCATCTGCGTTTCACACCGGACATTTGAAGAGAAAAGAAGGACAGAAGGGTAAACATATGAGTGAGAAACATCTTTACCGGAATCCGGAATATTATACTAACCGGGAACTGAGCTGGCTGGCATTTGACAGCCGTATTTTGAGCGAGGCAAGGGACAAGACGATTCCCCTGTTTGAGCGAATTAAATTTTTGAGCATCACATCTTCCAATCTGGATGAGTTTTTTATGGTGCGTGTGGCATCCCTGAAGGATATGGTGAATGCGGGGTATTCCAAGAAGGATATTGCGGGAATGACAGCCGCGCAGCAGCTGAAAGCCGTCAATCATGTGACGCATGAGCTGGTGGGACAGCAATATGTCACCTACAACCGCAGTATTGTGCCGCAGCTTGCACAAAATGGTCTGGTCATCATTTCGCATCATGAAAATCTGACGGCAAAGCAGGAGGCATATCTGAATCGGTATTTTGAGGATGAAATTTATCCTGTCCTCACACCGATGGCGGTGGATTCCTCCAGACCGTTTCCGCTGATTCGGAACAAGTCGCTCAATATCGGTGCGCTTTTGCAAAAAAAGGGCGAGGAGACGGCAGAGATTGAATTTGCCACAGTGCAGGTACCGTCTGTTCTGCCGCGTATCATTTCTCTCCCGGATACCCTTTTTGAAGATGAGGCAAAGGCACATGTCATTTTGCTTGAGGAAGTGATCGAGCATTATATTGATAAGCTGTTTCTCAATTATCATGTGATCTGTGCGCATCCGTTCCGCATTATGCGAAACGCGGATCTGTCCATCGATGAGGATGAGGCGGAGGATCTGCTCAAGGAGATCGAGAAACAGCTCAAAAAGAGACAATGGGGGGAAGCCATCCGTCTGGAAGTGGAGGAAGGCATCGATAAGAGACTCCTTCGCATCATCAAAAAAGAGCTGAAGCTGGAAGAAGAAGATATCTACCGGATCAGCGGACCGCTTGACCTGACTTTTTTGATGAAAATGTATGGCATGCAGGGGTTTGAGACACTTAAGAATCCGTCTTTTCTGCCGCAAATGGTGCCACAGCTTATGCCTGATACGGATATTTTTGAACAGATCAGGAAGCAGGATATCCTGTTGCATCATCCGTATCAGACCTTTGAACCTGTGGTTCGGTTTGTCAGACAGGCAGCAAAGGATCCGCAGGTGCTTGCCATCAAACAGACACTTTACCGCGTCAGCGGCAATTCTCCGATCATCAAGGCGCTTGCCCAGGCTGCGGAGAACGGCAAACAGGTATCTGTTCTCGTGGAATTAAAGGCGCGTTTTGATGAGGAAAATAATATTGTGTGGGCAAAGATGCTGGAGAAAGCGGGGTGTCATGTGATTTATGGTCTCGTCGGACTGAAAACGCACTCTAAGATCACGCTGGTCGTGCGTAGAGAGGAAGACGGAATCCGCCGTTATGTACATCTGGGCACCGGAAATTATAATGATGCTACCGCAAAGCTGTACACAGACGTGGGACTTTTGACCTGCGATGAGTCGATTGGAGAGGATGCTACGGCAGTATTTAATATGCTGTCCGGTTATTCTGAGCCAAAAAGCTGGAACCAGCTTGCGCTTGCACCGCTCTGGCTGAAGGATAAATTTTTGTATCTGATCCGCAGAGAGGAAGAAAATGCCAAAAAAGGCATACCGGGCAGAATTATTGCCAAAATGAATTCGCTCTGCGATCAGGATATTATTGAAGCACTATACAGCGCAAGCGCCGCAGGAGTCAAGATTGATCTGATTGTGCGCGGAATCTGCTGTTTAAAGGTGGGAATTGCAGGAATCAGTGAAAATATATCGGTGCGTTCCATTGTCGGAAATTTTCTGGAGCATGCCCGCATTTTCTATTTTGAAAATGGCGGTAATCCACAGCTATATGCCGGCAGCGCGGACTGGATGCCCCGCAATCTTGACAGGCGTGTGGAGATTTTGTTCCCGCTGCTCGCAAAGGATGTCAAAGAAAAGGCATTGCATATTCTGCAGGTGCAACTTGACGATACCATGAAGGCGCATCTTTTGCAGCCGGATGATACCTATGAAAAGATAGATAAGAGGGGGAAGAAGCATATCTGTGCACAGGATGTTTTTTGTCAGGAGGCGCTGCGTGATGCACAGGCTCTGCAGATATCACCGGCAACAGGAAGTCGCGTCTTTATTCCGGAGCAGCATCAGGAGGATGGAGAGTAAATGAAAAAACTGGTGATTTTTGATCTGGACGGCACACTTACAGATACACTTGATTCCATTGAGAAATCGGCCAATATGACAATCGGTGCATTCGGATTTGCGCCGATTGCGCGTGATAAGTACAGATATTTCGTTGGGAACGGTGCCAAAGAGCTGATCCGGCAGTGTCTGGCATACTACGGATGTGAAGACGGAGAATGCCTTGAAAAAGTGTATGCGCACTATCAGGAGGTTTTCGCGCAGCATTGTATGTATCATGTCATACCCTATGATGGGATAGTGCCTCTCTTGCAGGCATTGCGGGAAAAAGGGATCATGCTTGCCGTGAATTCGAACAAACCTCATCCACGAACCGTTCAGGTTGTGGAAGATATTTTTGGCAGGGACACATTTGACTGTATCATCGGTCAAAGCGACGAGCGGGCGCGGAAGCCTGCGCCGGATGGTGTGTTTGCCATTATGGAAATGCTCTCCGTGGAGAAGGAAGATGTCATTTATATCGGGGATACCTGCACGGATATGCAGACAGGAAAAAGTGCCGGTGTCTTTACGGTTGGGGCGCTATGGGGATTTCGCGACAGACAGGAGCTGGAAGCGTATCATGCAGATGCAGTCATTGCGCATCCGATGGAGCTTTTGGACTATTTGGACTGACAGCGACACAGTGGATAACGATTTTTGAATCATAGACAATTGTGACGATATATCATAAGGAAAAGGAACGGGCAGGATGTCAGAAAGGCATGCCCGGTAAAGACCATGATAAAATTAATTGCAACAGATGTGGATGGCACTTTGGTAAAGGAATCTTCCAGAGAGGCCCCGGATGAAATTATAGAGGCAATCAGACACCTGACAGATCAGGGGATTTATTTTGCGATTGCAAGCGGCAGGCAGTATGGAAGCATCAGAAAAATGTTTGAGCGCTCAGACCGGAATCTTTTGTTTATTGCAGAGAACGGTGCGCACATTATCAAGGATGGGAAGACGCTTAGCTGCATAAAGATGAAACGTGAATATGTAGAAGAAATTATGACAGATCTGCGCTCCTTATATGAGAAGGACTGCCATGTTGTTGCTTCTACGGATAAAGGTTGTTTTCTGGAATCAAAGGATGAAAAGTTTATTCATCTGATCACCGAGAGCTATCGCAATGACGTACAGCTGACAGAGGATATTCTGAAGGAGGATGTTGATTTCATTAAATTGGCAATCTATCGGAAGGACTCGATCAGACAGCTTGGGGAATCATTTCTGATTCCGAAGTGGAAGGACAAGGTCAAGACATGTATGGCAGGAGAAGAGTGGGTGGATTTCATGGATTTTTCTGTGGATAAAGGAAATGCACTGCGAACGCTCCAGCAGGAGCTTGGCGTTTTGCCGGATGAGACCATGGCGTTTGGAGATAATGAAAATGATATTGGACTGATGAAAGCGGCCGGTTGCAGCTATGCGGTCGAAAATGCCATGGAAGTAGTCAAACAGGCGGCAACACAGGTATGTCCTGCTTACTATGAACAGGGCGTGTATCAGATTTTAAAGACATTGTACCGATAGAAAGCAATTATCAACAATTTCTAACAAAAGGAGGCGTATCGTATGCAGGAATATGATGACAGAGTATTAGAGGTTTTTCTGGAAAAACAGCTTGACCTGTTTCCGGAAAAGGTGGCAGAGACAAAGGAAGAAGCACTTGATTTTCTTTGTGAGTGTATGGCCGTTGTTGTAAACGGCAAAAAAGAGGTGTGGGAATATTTTGATGAGGAAGGTATAGATATTTCCCAGATGGAAGAGGATGAGATCCTTGAAGCCGACGAAGTATTTGATTTGGAGGATGGCAGATTCCTGATTGTGGAGTGTTAAGGTCAGGCTGTCAGGCAATTTGTGAAAAATTAAGAACAACTTAAGAAAAAACACTACGTAGTGTGCCGGAAACCCTTTGACGAGTCAAGATATTGTGGTATACTTATCACATATGGCAGTCAGAAGGATTCCGGCTCTTTTTGCATCGGGATGGAAAATAGCGCGGTTGAGGAGTGGGGAGTCAGGTGAGTCTGGCTGGTCGTGAAAGGAGAATACTATGAAAAAACGTTTATTATGTTCTCTGCTTGTATGTACAATGGTATTTTCGCAGGCAGTGACTGCCGGTGCGACAACTGTTTCGGATAATACGGTAGAGAGCAGTGCGGAAGAAGCGGCTGAGCCTGCAGGGACTGAGTCATCAGAGATTGAAGCGCAGCAGGCAGTAGAGACGGATGCACCATTGGATGCAGAGACAATCGGACAGATGGTCGTTTTGGATGTACCCACGCGAATCGAGAGTGGGGTTAGTTGTGTGATGGAGATGACAATCACGCCAAATACAGAGTATACTGTTCAGATTGTAGATAAAAAGACGGGCAGAGTAAGTAAGTCCAATAATAATATTTCCAAGGATTCCAAGGAAAGCATTCTGAAAATCAATATTGACATCGGTAAGGAAGAACTTGCCATCGGAGATTATGAAGTACGGTACTGGGCAGGTAGCTATGCAAAGTATGAAGAGGCTGTAGCGGCAAATGTAGCTGCGTCGGCAGATCTGGCAGTCCGTAATTCCATCCGCAAGGCAGTCAACAGCAATATGTCGGATATCAAAGTGGTGAATGCTGTTTATACAGGCAAGTCGGTAGTGCCGCAGATCATCCTGAAGGATACCACAAATGATGCGGATTATCAGCTCGTTAATGGTAAGGATTTTGAGATCACCGTCATTTCGGACAATAAGAAAGAACTCGGCAAGGCAAAGGCAGAGATCAAAGGAATCGGCAATTATGCCGGTACGATAGAAGTTGATTTTGATATTGTACCGCAGGCTCCCGCAATCACAGGTGTGACATGCGTAAGTACAAGCAGTGTCAAGATTACATGGAATCAGTCAGCAAATGCGCAGGGATATGCCATTGACCGCAAAGCGGCAGACGGTTCTTTTGTAAATGTCGGTCAGACAGATGGTAAGACAACGTCCTTTACCGATACGACACCGGGACTTCTGGTGGGACAAACATATTATTACAGAGTACAGGCACGTGCTGCTTCCACAACGGACAAGGATAAGGAAGTCACAAGTGTTCCCAATGAAATTGGTGTGGCAGTTAAAATCCAACCTGCAGCACCGGAGATCGTTTCTTTGGACAATGTATCTACTACAAGATTAAAGCTCAGTTGGAAGAAATCAGAGGAAGCAGACGGATACAGAATATATAAGATTGCAGATGGAAAGAAGACAAGGGTAAGAGATATCAATAACGCTGATACAACAAGTTATACAATCAAAAAACTTTCCTGCGGATATACGTATCAGTACTGTGTGGAAACCTATAAGAAGGATGCAGCCGGCAACCGGGTTTACAGCAATGAATCCAAGAGAGTGAAGGCTAAGGTTGCTCCGGCAATGCCACAGCTTGTTTCGGTCACTTCTGTCAAGGCAACTGTAAATGAACTCAAATGGAAAAAAGTTTCCGGTGCGACAGGATATTGCATCTATCGCAAGGAATCCGGTTCTTCAAAATGGAAACGGGTCGGAACGATCAGGAAGGGCACTACAGTCACATTCCAGGATACAAAGGCCAAGACCGGTAAAAAATACGCATATACCGTTAAAGCATATACAAAGACAAAGGTTAACGGAAAGACAAAGACGATTTACAGCAAATATGATACCAAAGGAATTACAGGGAAAGCAGTACCGGCAAAGACGGTCTTTGCAATGCAACAGAATGCAAAGGGAGTATTGATTACCATTGCCAATTCCGAGGGCGCAAGTGGTTACTACTTATATCGCAAGAAAGGCGATGAAAAGTGGATGAGGAGAGATGTTCCTGCCCAGAACGGTGATTTCACGATTTACTTAGATAGAGACATAACTGCTGCGTCAAGCTATCAGTATTATATTGTTCCTTATACACAGACAGAAACTTCCAAGATCAGGGGAGCCAAATCAGAGACACAGAAGCTCACAACGAAATAATCAGTCAGACAATCAGACAGAGAAAAAAGCCGGACGGGAAAACCATCCGGCTTTTTGAGCATGCAGATATGACATGTCACTATTTTTCGCAACGGGCCTGCTTGATCTCTTCTAAAAATGTATAGGGGACAAATAATTTGCCATAGCCACTGCCAAGCTCTAAGCCGGGCTTTGCTTTGCCATGGAAATCAGAACCGCCGGAAAGAAGCAAATCATATTTTTTTGCCAGATTACGGATCTGACGTTCTTCTCCGGTGTTGTAGGTGCTGTAGACCGCTTCGATCGCCATGAGACCTTCTTCCTTAAGCAGCCCAACCAGATCATCAAGTTTTGCATCGGACATATGATAGAGAATGGGGTGTGCCAGAACGGATACCCCTCCGTTTTCCTGAATCAGGCGCACTGCCTGGGAAGGCGTTACCTTTTCTCTGGGGATAAAGCAGGGGGCATGGTCACCCACGTAACGTTCAAATGCCTCCGGCATACTCTTTACATACCCCTTTTGGAACAGATATCTTGCATAATGTGCCCTTGTCATGACAGAACCTGCGAATTCTTTTTGCATATCTTCATATTGCACATCTAATCCATATTCCTGGAGCTTTAAACACATTTTCCGGTTGCGCAGATCCCTGGAATCTCTGAAGTCCTGTAAGTAGCGAAGAAATGCGGGTTTTCTGTGATCAATATACAGACCGACGATATGAATGTCACGGCCTTCGTATTCTGTTGAAAATTCAATGCCGGGAATTGCCTCAATGGATGTCCCGGAAGCTGCATGCAGGAATTCATCAATGCCATCTATCGTGTCATGGTCGGTCAGTGCGATTGCTGCCAGATTTTTTTCTGCGGCAAGTGCGACAAGTTCTGTGGGAGTTAAATTCCCGTCAGATTTACAGGAATGCGTATGCAGATCAATGCCGCGGGTTTCAAGAGAGGGGGTCTGATTATTCATAGTTTTCTCCAATCATCAGGTAGATATTTTAGATTATATTATTGTCAGACAGCATACGGAATCCTCTCAGAAAAATCTGAGAGGATTCGAATGATCCGGGATTAATTTTCATCATCTTCTTTATTTGCATTATAAACAGTACGCTTGCGCGCCATCTCATCGCTTGCCAGATACTCGTCGTAGGTCGTAATCTTATCGATCAGAGTACCGTCCGGCAGGATCTCCATGATACGGTTGGCAGTAGTCTGGACAAACTGATGATCGTGGCAGGAGAAGATTTCCACACCACCGAATTTGATCAGTCCGTTGTTCAGTGCGGTAATACTTTCCATGTCCAGATGGTTGGTAGGCTCGTCGAGGATCAGGCAGTTTGCGCCGGAAATCATCATCTTGGATAACAGACATCTCACTTTCTCGCCACCGGATAACACCTTGACCTTTTTGACTCCATCTTCGCCGGCAAACAGCATACGACCGAGGAAACCGCGTACATAGGTGACATCCTTGACGGGAGAGTATCCCATCAGCCAGTCAACAATCGTCAGATCATTGTCAAATTCAGCGGTGTTATCCTTGGGAAAATATGCCTGTGAGGTTGTCACACCCCATTTGAAAGTACCCTCATCCGGCTCGAGCTCTCCGACCAGAATCTTGAACAGTGTTGTCTTTGCAAGCTCGTTACTGCCGACAAAAGCAATCTTGTCGCCATGGCCGACGATAAAGGAAATGTTGTTTAAGACCTTTTCTCCGTTTATTGTTTTGGAAAGATTTTCTACATATAAGACTTCATTTCCGATTTCTCTGTCCGGTCTGAAATCAATATAAGGGTATTTCCTGCTGGAAGGCTTGATGTCGTCCAGTTCGATTTTTTCCAAAGCCCTTTTTCTGGATGTTGCCTGTTTGGATTTGGAAGCATTTGCGGAGAAGCGGGAGATAAACTCCTGCAATTCCTTGATCTTTTCTTCCTTCTTCTTGTTGGCTTCCTTCATCTGTTTGATCAGAAGCTGGCTGGATTCATACCAGAAATCATAGTTTCCTGCATAGAGCTGAATCTTACCATAGTCGATATCTGCTGTGTGGGTACAAACCTTATTTAAGAAATAACGGTCATGGGATACCACGATGACGGTATTCTCAAAATTGATTAAAAATTCCTCCAGCCATGCAATGGCATCCAGATCCAAATGGTTGGTAGGCTCGTCGAGCAGCAGGATGTCCGGGTTGCCGAACAGGGCTTTTGCCAGTAAGACCTTGACTTTCTGGCTACCGTCGAGATCGGACATCAGACTGTAATGAAAATCCGGACCGATGCCAAGACCGTTGAGCAGCATAGCGGCATTGGTGTCAGCATCCCAGCCATCCATCTCGGCGAATTCCGCTTCCAACTCACTGGCACGAATACCGTCTTCGTCTGTAAAGTCTTCTTTTGCATAGATGGCATCCTTTTCCTTCATGATCTCATAGAGTCGTTCGTTTCCCATGATCACGACATCCATGACCGGGTAGGCATCATATTTGAAGTGATCCTGTTCAAGTACCGACAAACGCTGACCGGGTGTCATGATGATCTCACCGTTGGTCGTCTCAAGCTGTCCGGACAGAATCTTTAAAAAGGTAGATTTACCGGCGCCGTTTGCACCGATCAATCCATAGCAGTTTCCTTCTGTGAATTTGATGTTGACGTCCTCGAAAAGGGCTTTTTTCCCAATCCGAAGCGTGACATTACTTGCCTGTATCATAATGAAAACCTCCTGTTTTCCTATATTTTTTAAAGTCAGACATACAATCCTTATTATACATAAAACCGATGGTTTTTCAAGAAGAATAAGCTTCGCCAAAAATATATTTTTATCAAATATAATACCGTTGCGAAATAATACACCGGATGCTATAATAAATTTTAACGATAAAAAGCGTTAAAGTGTAAAAGAACGACAGGAAAAATGAAGAAATGAGAGGAAACTGAAAATGCCGATTACAGAGTATTTGGAACGCAATGCCAGAGAATATGGCGATGAAATCTGTCTGGTGGAGATCAACCCGGAGATCAAAGAGGACAGAAGGGTAACATGGAAGGAATATGAACTCATTGAGCCGAATCCAAAGGTACATTATCGCAGAGAGATCACATGGCATGTATTTAATGAAAAAGCAAATCGATTTGCGAATCTTCTGACGCAGAGAGGAATTAAAAAGGGCGATAAGGTTGCCATTCTGATGATGAATGGGCTGGAATGGCTTCCGATATACTTTGGTATCTTAAAAACAGGTGCGCTTGCAGTACCGCTCAATTTCCGTTATTCCTCTGATGAGATTTTGTATTGTATGAAACTCGCAGAGGCGGATGTGCTGGTATTCGGACCATCCTTCATCGGACGTGTGGAGGAAATTGCAGACGAGATCAGTAAGGGAAGACTTCTGATTTATGTGGGGGAAAACTGCCCGACCTTTGCAGATGATTACAATTCCATGACGGCAAACTGTGCAAGTCAGTTTGAAGGACCGGTGCTTTCCGATGATGATGATGCGGCGATCTATTTTTCATCCGGTACAACGGGATTTCCCAAGGCTATTTTACATAAGCACCGATCCCTGGTGCATGCGGCAAAGGTGGAGCAGAATCACCATGGTCAGACACATGAGGATGTATTTTTGTGTATTCCGCCGCTCTATCATACGGGAGCCAAAATGCACTGGTTCGGTTCTTTGATTTCCGGCAGCAAGGCTGTTTTGTTGGTAGGAACCAAGCCGGAATTCATTCTGGACGCGGTGTCAAAGGAAAAATGTACAATCGTATGGCTGCTTGTGCCGTGGGCACAGGATATTCTCGAGGCAATCGAGTCCGGTAAGGTAAAGCTGGAGGACTACGAACTTTCCCAGTGGCGACTGATGCACATCGGAGCCCAGCCTGTGCCGCAGAGTCTGATCAAGCGCTGGAAGGAAATTTTCCCGAACCATCAATACGATACCAACTACGGATTGTCCGAATCCATCGGACCCGGCTGTGTGCATCTGGGTGTGGAGAATATCCACAAGGTCGGTTGTATCGGTATTCCCGGATACGGCTGGCAGGTCAAGATTGTAGATGAAAATAGAAATGAAGTAAAGCAGGGAGAAGTCGGAGAGCTTGCTGTAAAGGGTGACGGCGTCATGACCTGCTATTACCACGATGAGAAGGCAACAAATGAGGTATTACAGGATGGCTGGCTCTTTACCGGTGATATGGCACAGCAGGATGAGGATGGATTTATTCTGCTTGTGGACCGCAAAAAGGATGTCATCATCAGCGGTGGAGAAAACCTGTATCCGGTACAGATTGAGGATTTCATCAGAACGAATGATAAGATCCATGATGTGGCAGTGATCGGTCTGCCGGATAAGAGACTGGGTGAAGTGGCAGCGGCAATCGTGGAACTGAAGGAAGATGTGCAGATGACAGAGGAGGAGTTGAATGAATATTGTCTGAAGCTTCCGCGCTATAAGAGACCGCACAAGATCATCTTTGCCAAAATACCGCGTAATCCAACCGGCAAGATTGAAAAGCCGAAGCTGAGAGAAATGTATGGTGCAAATAAACTGATCGCAGATCAGAATCTGGGATAGAATTTTTCAATTGTTTCAAATTGCCTCAAAATGATAGATTTTTCTGTCGTTTTGGGGCATTGTGTGTTATACTGATAAAAGTATGTTTAGAGGAATGGATAAAAATGGCATATCCCGTGAGGGAATGCCCCATTTCTGTTAAAGAAAGGCAGGAAACTAAAGTTGAGCGAAAAAAAGATTATGTTAGGAAACGAAGCGATTGCCCGCGGTGCTTATGAAGCAGGTGTAAAGGTCTCAGCGGCCTATCCGGGGACGCCGAGTACGGAAATCAGTGAGAACCTTGTCAAATACAAGGAAATCTATGCGGAATGGTCTCCCAATGAGAAGGTTGCCATGGAAGTGGCAATCGGTGCGTCCATCAGCGGTGTGAGGGCAATGGCATCCATGAAACACGTTGGTGTGAATGTGGCAAGTGATCCGCTCTATACGGTATCCTACATAGGTGCAGGCGGCGGTCTTGTACTTGTTGCTGCAGACGACCCGGGACTTTACAGCTCCCAGAATGAGCAGGATACCAGAATGATCGGCAGAGCGGCAGGGGTACCGGTGATTGAACCCTCTGATTCGCAGGAAGCCAAGGACTTCATGAAGTATGCTTTTGAAATGAGCGAGAAATACGATACACCGGTGATTCTCCGTACTACAACAAGACTTTCCCATTCACAGGGAATGGTCACACTGGAAGATAGAGTGGTTCCGGAAGATAAGCCGTACGAAAGAAATATTGCAAAGAATGTGATGATGCCGGGCAATGCCAAAAAGCGTCATCTGCATGTAGAAGCGAGAACAAAACAGATGGCAGAGGACGGAGCGGATATGCCGATCAACCGCGTAGAGATGGGTGATACAAAGAGAGGCTTTATTACAAGCGGTATTGCCTATCAGTATGTAAAAGAAGTATTCCCGGAGGCATCAGTGCTGAAGCTTGGTCTGGTAAATCCGCTTCCGAGAAAGATGATCGAGGAGTTTGCTGCCAAGGTGGATCAGCTCTATATCATTGAAGAGCTTGAGCCTGTTTTCGAGGAGCAGATTAAGTCCTGGGGCATTTCCTGTATCGGAAAAGAAATATTCACCATTCAGGGAGAATACAGTGCAAATCTGCTTCGAAGCGCGATTCTCGGTGAAAAAGTGGAAGTAAGTCCGGCAGAAAACGTACCGGCTCGTCCACCGATTCTCTGTCCGGGCTGTCCGCACAGAAGTGTCTATACTGTTTTGAATAAGTTAAAAATCCATGCAGCCGGTGATATCGGATGCTACACGCTGGGAGCCGTTGCACCTCTGAATGTGGTAGATACCACAATCTGCATGGGAGCGAGTATTTCTTCTCTCCATGGTATGGAAAAGGCCAAGGGCAAGGATTATATCAAGAACTGGGTAGCAGTGATCGGTGATTCCACCTTTATGCATACCGGTGTCAATTCTTTGATGAACATGGCATATAACCAGTCAACCGGAACAGTCATCATTCTTGATAATTCTACAACCGGTATGACCGGTCATCAGGATCATGCGGCAACCGGAAAGACCCTGATGGGACAGGAGGTTCCGATTATCAACATCTACTATCTGTGCAAAACCATCGGTGTCAAGAATGTGATTGAAGTGAATGCTTTTGATCTGCCGGAGCTGGAGAAGGTCATCAAGGAAGAGGTGGCAAAGGATGAGCTGAGTGTCATCATCACCAAATCTCCCTGTGCACTTTTAAAGGGGCAGGTATTCCCGAACAAGTGCAGGCAGCTGCCTGAGAAATGTAAGAAATGCGGTGCCTGCTTAAAACCGGGTTGCCCGGCACTGACGAAGGCAGAGGACGGCAGCATCCGTATCGACCAGACGATGTGTAACGGATGTGGGCTTTGTCAGCAGCTTTGCAAATTTGATGCGATCGAGAAATACGAGGCTTAAGCAGAAAGGAGTTAGAAGGATGACTAAAAATATAATGATCGTCGGTGTAGGCGGACAGGGTACTCTGCTGACCAGCCGTATTCTGGGTGGTATCATGATGCAGGCAGGCTTCGATGTAAAACTTTCCGAGGTACACGGTATGGCACAGAGAGGCGGTAGCGTGGTGACCTATGTCAGATATGGAGAAAAGGTGGCAGAGCCCATCGTGGAGGAAGGGCAGGCAGATCTGCTGATTGCCTTTGAGCAGCTTGAGGCACTGCGTTATGCACACTTTCTGAAAAAGGACGGCACGCTGGTAGTCAATGACCAGAGAATTGATCCGATCACGGTTGTGACAGGTGCCGCCGCTTATCCGGAAAATATTATTGAGAACCTTGCAAAAGAGCATACCGTATACAGTATCGATGCCATGGCAGAGGCATTGAAGCTCGGTAATTCCAAGGTCTTCAATATCATCGTACTCGGACTTGCTGCAAAGCATATGGATTTTGCAAAGGAAGAGTGGCTGAAAGTGATTGAAAATACGGTTCCGCCCAAGACGATTGCAATCAATCAGAAGGCATTTCTGGCGGGGTATGAGAGCTGAGAGAAGAATTGGCAATAAGGCTTAGAGAGCTGTCGCAGCAGTTGCTGCGGCGGCTCTCTTTTTCCGGGTTGCAAACGAAGTCTATCTGTGGTATATTTTTACAAGAGTACTTTATCACGTAAAAGCACAAAAGCGTTAAAGTTTAAAGTACGAAATTGAAACAAAACGGAGGGTATATCATGAAAGTAGTTTTACTCATTGTTTACTTTGCAGTGTTGATCGGAATCGGTCTTTACTGTCGTAAACATGCAACAGATGTGAACGGATTTGTTTTGGGGGGCAGATCGGTTGGCCCGTGGCTGACTGCATTTGCATACGGAACGTCCTATTTTTCGGCAGTTGTATTTGTCGGGTATGCAGGACAATTCGGTTGGAAGTATGGTGTGGCTACGACCTGGGCCGGAATCGGAAATGCGATCATCGGATCGCTCCTTGCATGGGTGGTGCTCGGCAGACGGACACGAATCATGACACAGCATCTGGATTCAGCGACAATGCCACAGTTTTTTGAAAAAAGATTTGGAAGCAAGTCCCTGAAGATCGGGGCATCCGTCATTATTTTCATCTTCCTGATTCCGTATACGGCATCCCTGTACAACGGGTTATCCCGTCTGTTCGGAATGGCATTTCACATTGATTACTCTGTCTGTATCATCCTGATGGCAGTGCTGACTGCAATTTACGTGACGGCAGGTGGCTATATGGCGACAGCCATCAATGATTTTATTCAGGGCATTATCATGCTGTTTGGTATCATTGTAGTCATTGCAGCAGTGATTAATTCCAAGGGAGGACTGATGGTAGCACTCGATGGTCTGGCAAGGGTGACAGATGAGACGGTGGCAACGACACCGGGTATTTTTGCTTCCTTCCTGGGACCGGATCCGCTGAATCTGTTGTTTGTCGTAATACTGACAAGCCTTGGTACATGGGGACTTCCTCAGATGGTACAGAAATTCTATGCGATCAAGGATGAGGCATCCATCAAGAAGGGTACTATCATTTCCACAATCTTTGCACTTGTTGTTGCAGGTGGATGTTATTTTCTGGGTGGCTTCGGGCGTCTTTTCTCCGATCAGCTTGAGTTCACACCGGAGGGAGCGATTGTCGGCGGCTATGATTCCATTATTCCGACCATGCTTTCAGGGCTTAGCCCGATTTTGATCGCGCTTGTTGTCATTCTGGTGCTTTCCGCATCCATGTCAACGCTTTCGTCGCTGGTTATTGCATCAAGCTCTACCATGACGATCGATTTTTTGAAGGATAATTTTATCAAGAATATGAGTGAGAAGAAGCAGGTGCTCTTCATTAGAATTCTGGTTGTGGTGTTTATTGCAATTTCTTCTATATTAGCACTCATTCAGTATAAGAGCTCCGTGACTTTCATCGCACAGCTGATGGGTGTTTCATGGGGGGCGTTGGCAGGATCCTTCCTGGCACCATTCATGTATGCACTTTACAGCAAAAAGGTGACAAAGGCAGCATGCTGGGTTTCTTTCCTGTTTAGTTCCATTCTGATGATTCTCAATATCTTTTTCAGACCGAGCTTCCCGGCAATTATGCAGTCTCCGATCAACTGTGGTGCCATTGCAATGCTGGCAGGGCTGGTGATTGTACCGATTGTCAGCCTCTTTACACCAAAGCCTGACCAGACACTCGTGGATGATTCGTTTGCATGCTATGAGAAAGAAACAGTAGTAGCGCAGAAGACAGCGCTTGGTGATTGAGAAATATTGTAATGCACAAGCATCACAGAAGAAGAGGTAATGCTGTGAAGCGATAGAAAAAATAAAATGGCAGGAATCAGGATACGACCTGGTTCTTGCCATTCTTTTTGCCTTTGTATAAGTTTTCATCAGCGATCTGAATCAATTTCTCCATCTGATAGCCTGGGATATAGGAGGATACCCCGAAGGTCATTGTAATGCCGACGGAATAATCTTCGTTATCGATCCGGATATCGGAGATGGCCTTGCGGATCCGCTCAGCTGTTTTTGCGGAACATTCGCAGTTGGCATGAATCAACATCAGAAATTCTTCGCCACCCCATCTGCACAGATAATCTTCGCTGCGCATTTGTCCTTGAATCGTCTCGGATACAGCAATCAGAACCTTATCACCGCAATCATGTCCGTAAGTGTCATTGACGTTCTTGAAATTATCAATGTCTGCCATGATAACGCTGAACTGTTCCCCTGTCTGTTTTGCATGTTCCATCACATGTTTCAGATGATTTTCCATGCTTCTGCGGTTCAGAAGACCGGTAAGCGGATCGCGGCTTGCAATCTCATCCAGCGAGATATTTTCTTTCAAAAGCTTGTTCTGCATATAGCGAACGTCTAAGGTAAAGAGCATGGAAAAGAAAAAACACATCGAGAAAGCAATAAATGAATTAAAGCAATAATAGGCTGCGACAAAGGATGGTGAGGCGATATCTCGATAGACCGGCTGTGTATGTTGACATATGATGTGTGTCACAATAAATACAATGGTAATGAAGATACTTGCAAAAAACGGATATCGAAGTTTTCGCTTAAAGTCCTCGAGTGCCATGGTAAAGTAAAATGTCAATGCTACCAACGATATGATGTAGATCATGAATCCCCAATTCCACCCGACCAGCAGTGTGGCAAAGACAGAATGAAAAACAATTTCCAGAAAGCTGAAGTAAAATATCTGTTTAAAGTTTTCCTTCCAGCCTGCAAATACACCGAGTAAAGCATAAATGATGGTGATCAAAAAGTTATAGCATATCAGAACAGGAATTTGACAGATGAAAAAAACACAGGTGATAATCAAATGAATGAAAGCTGTTGCATAACATATGAGTGAGAATTTGAAAGAATCATCGAGTTTTTTTGTCCCGGTCAGTACCTGTTGATAAGCGTCGAGTAGGTTTCTCATTTCCGATTATCCCCTTTGTATGAGTCCTGCTGCAGGTTATACGGACAGATCGATTGTAGAACCGATATGTGGGTTGACAGACTGCTCCATGGTAGAGCGTTCCATCATGGAAATCAGAGAACTGCCCATCTCTTCATTCGTATCAAGTGCCTTGCTGAGCATAGCAACACCGACATCATTCTGGATGCGTGTCTGGCTAAGTGACATAGATAATCCTGCAATATCCATATGCGTACCTCCGTTTCTTGTTCCAGATACTTTCTTGAAAATAAAAATTATTACTAATTTTATTTTTTTATTATACATGAAGAATGGTCTGATAGCAAGAGTAAGTATGTAAATTGCTACAATGTGTTTGCAAAAATACACTCGGAATTTGTCTGAATTGCATAGACAAAAAATACAAAAAAAGATATAATCGTGAATACATGGAGGGTGTTGGTATGGCATTTGGATTGGTGCCGCTTGAGAAGCGGTTAAAGGAAAATATTAAAAATTACAGTCTTGATCAGATCTTTGACATAGGTGAGCTTTCTGAGTATCTGGAAGCAATATCGGCTGTCAGCAACCTGAGTTTTCTCTTGGTGGACAGACATGGAGAGAAGGCTGTGAGCATCGGTAATTTTGTGGGATTTAAACCGGATGTGGTCAATGCACCGGGGGCAAAGATCCGTGTTTACAACAGGACAATCGGGCACCTGTACACAAAGGAAAGCGAAGTTGCAGGGGATCGGAAGAAGCTCCAGCTTGTCACCAATATTGTCCGTCAGCTGACAAGGCAGGCAGAGCAGACCTACGCCAATGAAGAACGTGGCATCTATGCGGATGAATTGGAAAAGCGTCTGGAGAAGGAACAGTATCAGGTAAAACATGGGGAGAAGGAGGATGCGCTCACCGGTACGTTGAACAGTACTTATTTTGATAATCGCATGAAAGCAGTTGACAGCTCAGAGATGGTTCCTGTGGCGGTGATCTGCGCGAATATCAATGACTGGAAGTATATCAATGACCGCTTTGGGGATGAAGAAAGTGACAGATTGATACGTACGGTCGCCAAGATATTAAAGCAGGAGGCGGCAGATACTTACATCATTGCCCGCTGCGGTGGAGATTTGTTCTATGTTCTGATTCCCGGAGCAGGTGAAGAGGAGGCAGAAGACTATTGCAGACGTGTACAGGATGCCTGTCATGCGTTTGAGGATGAAAAAATTGCGCCGTCTGTTGCGTGCGGAATTGTCTATAAGACAAATGTGGAACAGAGGCTTGCGGATCTGCTTCCCGATGCGGAATATGAGATGTTCTCTGATAAATTCCGATTAAAAAATATGCCGGGATACAGACAGAGACTGGAAAAGGCATAAGGAACAAAAACAGAATGACTATTTGCGAGAGAAAGGGTGTGGCTGTTGCGCATCCTTTTTTATTTATAAAAGAAATATAAAATCGGGCAGATATGGAAGAAAACAGCAAATGAGAGAAAATGAGAGAAAACAAGAGTAAAAGTGTAGTAAAACAATGATAAACGGAAATAAACAGAGTTGCATGTGAGAGATAAACAAACTAATATAAGCATTGCAGTTAGCACTCGATGAAGATGAGTGCTAACAAAGCAAAACAGAACATATAGATAAACATATTTATAGAAGGAGGCTTTTTTTATGAAATTAGTACCACTTGGAGACAGAGTTGTTCTGAAACAGCTGGTTGCAGAGGAAACCACAAAATCCGGTATCGTATTACCGGGACAGGGTAAGGAAAAACCACAGCAGGCAGAGGTCATTGCAGTAGGACCCGGCGGCGTAGTGGATGGCAAAGAAGTGAAGATGGAAGTGAAAGTTGGAGATCAGGTAATCTACTCTAAATATGCCGGAACAGAAGTCAAACTTGAGGAAGAAGAATACATCGTTGTTCGTCAGAACGATATCGTTGCAATCATCGAAGCATAAGAAGAATCGGATGAAAAATGATCAGATCGATCGGATTGGAATCGAGATGACAGAGCGTGTCAAAAATGAAGGAAAAAATAGGAGGTCATAATTATGGCAAAGGAAATCAAATATGGCGCAGAAGCCAGAAAAGCATTAGAGAGCGGTGTCAATCAGCTGGCTGATACAGTCAGAGTCACACTGGGACCGAAAGGAAGAAATGTGGTACTGGATAAATCTTACGGTGCACCGCTGATCACAAACGATGGTGTGACAATCGCGAAGGAGATTGAGCTGGAGGATGCTTTCGAAAACATGGGAGCACAGCTTGTGAAAGAAGTTGCAACAAAGACAAACGATGTGGCAGGTGACGGTACAACAACAGCTACTGTTCTTGCGCAGGCAATGGTAAATGCAGGTATGAAGAACCTGGCAGCAGGTGCAAATCCGATCATCCTTCGTAAAGGTATGAAGAAAGCAACAGACTGCGCAGTTGAAGCCATCAAGAACATGAGTTCAAAAGTAAACGGCAAGGAGCATATCGCAAAGGTTGCAGCAATCTCAGCAGGTGATGAAGAAGTCGGCAATCTGGTTGCAGATGCAATGGAAAAGGTTTCCGGAGACGGTGTTATCACCATTGAAGAGAGCAAGACCATGCAGACAGAGCTTGATCTGGTAGAAGGTATGCAGTTTGACCGCGGTTATATTTCCGCTTACATGGCAACTGATATGGATAAGATGGAAGCAGTTCTTGACAATCCATACATCCTGATCACTGACAAGAAGATTTCCAATATCCAGGAGATCCTGCCGCTTCTGGAGCAGATCGTACAGAGCGGTGCAAAACTTCTGATTATTGCAGAAGATGTGGAGGGCGAAGCACTCACAACTCTCATTGTCAATAAACTGCGCGGTACATTCAATGTTGTAGCTGTAAAAGCTCCCGGATATGGCGATAGAAGAAAAGCAATGCTTGAGGATATCGCCATCCTGACAGGCGGTCAAGTCATCAGTTCTGAACTCGGTCTGGAACTGAAGGATACGACAATGGATCAGCTTGGACGATGCAAATCCGTTAAAGTGCAGAAAGAGAATACCGTGATCGTTGATGGTGAAGGCGATAAAGATGCAATCGCATCACGGATTGCTTCTATTAAGAAACAGGTAGAAGAAACAACCTCTGATTTTGACAGAGAAAAATTACAGGAGAGACTTGCAAAACTGGCAGGCGGTGTTGCTGTCATTCGTGTAGGTGCTGCTACAGAGACAGAGATGAAAGAGTCTAAGCTTCGCTTGGAGGATGCACTCGCAGCAACAAAGGCAGCTGTAGAAGAAGGTATCATCTCCGGTGGTGGATCTGCTTATATCCATGCATCGAAAGAAGTGGAGAAACTGGCTGATACGCTCGAAGGCGATGAGAGAACAGGTGCACAGATCGTGCTCAAGGCCTTAGAGGCTCCTCTGTTCCATATCGCTGCAAATGCCGGTCTGGAAGGCAGCGTTATTATCAATAAGGTGAAAGAGTCTCAGGTTGGCATGGGATATGATGCACTGAAGGATGAATATGTGGATATGGTTTCAGCAGGTATTCTTGATCCTGCAAAGGTAACCAGAAGTGCACTGCAGAATGCGACAAGTGTAGCATCAACACTTCTGACAACAGAGTCTGTTGTAGCCAATATCAAAGAGGATGCACCTGCAATGCCGGCTGGAAATCCGGGCATGGGCATGATGTAATCGCATTGCCGAGGCGTTGACAGACCGGTTGGGATGAACCGGCGGATTATGGCGGAATATCGGAATGCATATGACAGAAATGAAAAGAGAGCGGCCGATTGGGAGAAAACCAGACGGCCGCTTTTTCTGTGCCCCTGTTGCAACAATGCCTGTTTTCATGCTACCATAGAAAGGCAGGGCGTTTGGGGCATTTTGCAACGGGGACGCATGCGAAATAGGAATTGTAGCAGAAGAGGTGAGCCTTCTGTAGCAAATGCGGAGGAATACAGATGGATTTGTGTGAAAAGGACAGATATGATAAGTTGCAGGAAAAGCTGATCAGCGCGCTTGTTGCAGTGGAAAGCATCATACGGGAAAAGCTGGACAATTACGGGATATATTATCGTATTTTCGGACGTGTCAAGGGCGGAGATTCCATCTGCCAAAAGCTTTCGCTGCCACGCTATCAGGATAATCCGGAAAAAAAACTCAGGGATCTGATCGGTATCAGGGTTGTGTTGTATTATGAGGATGATATCGAGGTATGTAAGCGCATTTTTTCCAATATGCTGGAACAAAGATCCGTGCAGGATGCGTTTATGCATGGAAGGGAAGACCCCCGGTGGGAGCAGTATGAAAGTACGGATGATACCTTTACCGCTACAAAAATCAATGGGGTATTTGAGCTGCCGGGCTTTATCAGGAGAATTGTCGAGCCTGAGATTCAGGGACTTCGGCTGGAACCGACCTTTGAGATTCAGCTTCGTACCATGTATTTTGAGGGATGGCATGAAGTGGAGCATGATATGCGCTATAAAAATCAGGAGCTGTGGGAGGATTTTCCAAAGGAATCCAGACAGCTGAACAGTGTCCTTGCAACGCTTGAAATGTGCGATCACTATATGGTTACGTTATTTGATGATATTGGGCATGACTTTTATAAGAAAGAAAACTGGGGAGAAATGCTCCGCTATAAATACCGGTTAAAGACCCTGAATGGCGAGCTGGACGAGCAGCTGGAAAAACACATTTCGGTGGAGCTTGGCAAAAAAATATTCAAGTGGAAGAAAGAGGAATTCATTGATCTTGTGTTGGAGAGAGGATTTCAGAGACTGGATGCGAATGTGATTGTGTATCTGGTAAATGAGAGCCTGAAGGGAAAAAAGATTTATGATCCTGCAATCGCAGAGCGATTTGAAAAGCTTTATCAGGTAGAAAAACAGAAAATGCGGGTCGTTCCGGATAAAAAGTTGGCAAAACTCAGACAGGAAAAAGCATTTGATGCAAAGGTAGAGCTGCGTCTTGGCGGCAAAACTAAAGAAGAAGTCTTTGAACAGGCGGCCGAGTTCATATATTTTCACTGGCTGAAGGAAGAACTGGGAGACATCTATCCGAAGGAGTTTCAAAAAGGCAGGCACGCGCTGCATATTATGGATAGCGGCATCATCTCTAATTTTGAGACGGATCCGGCGCATTTACATATTTATGCGGATCTTTCCTATGTGGACACGGAGGAACCGGCCAAAATCAGTAATATTTCTGTTGAAATCATTGAGCAGGGAGAAGAACTCATGCTGCATTGTATGCGAACAATGTTTAAGCCAGAGAAGGCCGCCAGAACCATACAGCCCTTTTTGCGACCTAAGGTTTATACGGATATTGCAAAGGAAATCGGGATCAGGGATGTGCGCAAGCTGAAAGGAAAGATCATCAGCCTGAAGGAAGAGGATATGGATGATTTCATTGCCTTTTTGGAAAATGAGGAAAGAAAACTGCCGGTCGTTCTGCTCTCTTATCAGGATGATAAGGAGCGATTTCTGAAAAATTCCTGCTATGGAAGACTGGTGGATTATACATCCAATCCTAAGATCAATGACCAGACACATCTGATGCGAAAGATTGCTTATGTCAGCCATGTGTACTGTATTGCGGGAAAACAGGCAGAGCAGATAGCAGGGCTTTTGCATGAAGATGCGGATGCGTTCTTAAATAGTGTGAGAATTTTCGGAAAAGGATTTACTTTTGCAGGACAGGAACATTATCAGGGATTTTCGCAGAAGGAAATTGAAAACCATCCGAAAGATATCTATGCGCTTCATGCTTTGCCGCCACATTGTTATATGAGTGTGAGCGGTGCGGATGCGATGCGTCATGAAGTGATCCAGATGATTTACAGGGAGAACCTGCGTTGACGAAAACGGTATTTCAGAATATAATAATTAGTGTTTTGTAATGGCAGGATAGTGGATAGAAAGCAACAAAGGAAAATCACAAAGTAGGCGATCAGTATGGAAGAAGTTAAGACGGGAGTTAATGCGCAGGCAAAGACAGAAAAAAAGAAAACTGAATTAATACTGGACGATGGGCATATTGAGGCAGTTGCCGAGTATCAGAGCCCGCAGGAACTGTATGAGGAATTGATCAGACGTGTCAGGAGATATCATCCAAGTGATGATATTTCACTGATCGAGAAGGCATATCGTCTGGCTGATGATGCGCACAAGGGACAGGCGCGCAAATCGGGAGAACCGTATATCATTCATCCGCTCTGTGTCGGTATTATTTTGGCAGAATTGGAAATGGACAAGGAGACGATTGCTGCAGGACTGTTGCATGATGTGGTGGAAGATACAATTTTTACGACAGAGGAGATTGCCCAGCAGTTTGGCGACGACGTTGCGCTTTTAGTAGATGGCGTGACAAAGCTGGGACAGCTTCAGTATGAGGGAGATAAAGTAGATCTGCATGCGGAGAATCTGCGAAAGATGTTTCTCGCCATGGCAAAGGATATCCGTGTCATTATCATCAAGCTTGCAGACCGCCTTCACAATATGCGTACGCTCAGTCACATGAAACCGGAGAAACAGCAGGAAAAGGCAAGAGAGACGATGGATATCTACGCGCCTATTGCCCAGAGACTCGGTATCATGAAGATGAAGGTGGAACTGGATGATCTGTCACTCAAATATCTGGAGCCGGATGTCTACTATGATCTGGTGGACAAAATCAATATCCGCAAAACAGAGCGCGAAAAATATGTGCAGAATATCGTGGATGAGGTGAGTGCTCATATCCAGAATGCGGGGATCAAAGCCAAAATCGATGGTCGTGTCAAACATTTCTTCAGTATTTATAAGAAGATGAAAAATCAGAACAAAACCATTGATCAGATCTACGATCTGTTTGCAGTCAGGATCATTGTGGACAGTGTCAAGGATTGCTATGCCGCACTTGGTGTGATCCATGAGATGTACAAACCGATTCCGGGGCGTTTTAAGGATTATATTGCCATGCCAAAGCCTAATATGTACCAGTCGCTTCATACGACACTGATCGGATCCACAGGACAGCCCTTTGAGATTCAGATCCGTACGTATGAGATGCATAAGACTGCTGAGTACGGTATTGCCGCACACTGGAAGTATAAGGAAGAATCGGGCGGCAACAAAGTGAAAACCGGGGCAGAGGAAGAAAAGCTTTCGTGGCTGAGACAGATTCTGGAATGGCAGCAGGATATGTCGGACAACAGAGAGTTTATGTCGCTTCTCAAAAATGATCTGGATCTGTTTTCGGACAATGTATTCTGTTTTACGCCAACAGGGGATGTGAAGAATCTGCCGGCGGGGTCAACGCCTATTGATTTTGCGTACAGCATTCATACGGCAGTCGGCAATAAGATGATCGGTGCCAGAGTCAACGGCAAACTGGTGAATATCGATTACGAACTTAAAAACGGTGATCGTGTGGAGATCATGACCAGTAACAATACAAAGGGACCGAGCCGTGACTGGCTGAATATTGTCAAATCGACACAGGCTAAGAATAAAATCAATCAGTGGTTCCGCAATGAGTTAAAAGACGACAATATTATCCGGGGACGCGATCTGCTCCTTGCTTACTGTAAAGCAAAGGCAATCAATCAGGTGGATGTCATGCGACCGGAATACATGGAACCTATCATGCGTAAATACGGCTTCCGCGACTGGGATGCACTGCTCGCTGCGGTAGGTCATGGTGGTCTGAAGGAAGGTCAGATCATCAATAAGATGAAGGAGATGTATGATAAGGATCATGCAAAGGAAATCACGGATGAAGAAATCCTGAAAGCAGTGGAAGAAAGTGCCACGGCAAAGGCGATGCTGCCAAGGGCAAAGAGTGATACCGGCATCATTGTCAAGGGAATCCATGATGTGGCAGTCAGGTTTTCCAAATGCTGCTCTCCGGTTCCGGGGGATGAAATCATCGGTTTTGTGACGAGAGGACGCGGTATCTCCATTCACAGAACGGACTGTATCAATATCATCAATATTCCTGAGATTGAGAGGAGTCGATTGATCGATGCCGACTGGCAGGAGGATTGCATCGAAGGCGGAAAGGGAAAATACACGGCGGAGATTTCTATCTTTGCGCATAATCGTAACGGACTTCTGGCAGATGTCTCCAAGGCGCTGACGGAAAAGAATATTGATATCCTGAGTATGAATACGCGCACGAGCAAGCAGCAGATTGCGACGATGAATGTGACCTTTGAAATCAGTTCCAAGGAGGAACTCAACCGCATCATCGACAAGATCAACAATATCGAGAGTGTGATTAATATTGAGAGAACGACGGGGTAAGCAATTGCCCCGTCTCTATCTATTATAAACTGTTTTTATAGAAATAGAGAATTGAGAAATGATTTATATTGTGACGCAGACTGTGCAATCTGCATCTACATATCCGATTGTTTCGCAATTGTCTGCTTCGTATCAGAATAGGAAAGGAAATGGAGTATGAGTCTGAAAATCGGAAGGATTGTCATGGGCATGTGCCAGACAAACTGTTATTTTGTGTATGAAGAAGGAGAAAAAGATGTGATCGTTTTTGATCCGGCTGACAAGGGAGAAATTCTGTTTCAAAAGCTGACGGATGCCGGTTTTACGATACGTGCAATGCTTCTGACACATGGACATTTTGATCATATCTGGGGCGTGAATAAGCTGCGCGATCTGTCGGGAGCAAAGGTCTATGCGTATGAAGGAGAAAAAGAGCTGTGTGAGGATGCAGGGAAAAATGTTTCCGCACAGGCTGGGAGAGCGGAGACGGTAACGGCAGATATGTATGTCAGGGATGGAGAAATCATTGAGGTGGCAGGTATGAGTTGCCGGCTGATTGCCACGCCGGGACACACGCAGGGAAGCTGCTGTTACTATTTTGAGGAGGATGGCATTCTGATCAGCGGAGATACGCTGTTCCGGGAGTCTGTCGGCAGGACGGATCTGCCCACAGGAAGCCAGAGCATGCTCGTGCGCTCTGTGCGGGAGAAGCTGATGGTACTTCCCGATGAGGTGAAGGTTTACCCGGGGCATGGGGATGAGACCACGATCGGACATGAGAGAAAATACAATCCGTTTGTGTAACGGGTCCGTTACGGATAAGAAAGGAAGAAGAGACGGTAAGCACATGTTAATTGTTACGATGAATGAAGCAAAGTGGGAATATGACATCCATTCTCTGGTGAAGGCTTTTTATCCGGAGCAGCAGGTGAAGGTCATCACGCCGGAGCGTCAAAACCGGTCGGA
Source organism: uncultured Lachnospiraceae bacterium (assembly GCA_945949085.1). GTDB lineage: Bacteria > Bacillota > Clostridia > Lachnospirales > Lachnospiraceae > CAG-194. The sequence continues at coordinate 59,588 of CAMFDJ010000002.1, forward strand.
GGAGGGCGAGGAAGGGCAGCAGGCGGAGCGGATTTCCATTTCCCTTGCCGGTGAGAGGGAGGTGACGATCACGATGCCCTCCGGCAGATTGTATAGAGGGGAGCTTGAGGCGGATGGCAAAAACAGCTTCAAACGATTTCTATATACAGCCCTGAGCGAAGAACTTGGCAAGAAGTTGCCTTGGGGTAACTTAACGGGGATACGTCCGACCAAGATTGCGATGACCATGCTGCAGGAGGGGGCATCGGAAGCGGAGATTGCAGATGTTTTCATGGGGGAGCACTATGTCAGCGAGGAAAAGACTGATCTGGCGATCGACATTGCAAAGCGGGAGAGAAAGCTTCTTGAAACGTTGCATTATCAGGACGGCTATAGCCTGTATGTGGGGATTCCGTTCTGTCCGACGACCTGTCTGTACTGTTCTTTTACCTCCTATGCAATCTGCAGATTTGAAAAACAGGTGGATGGTTATCTGGACTGCCTGATCCGGGAGATGCGGGAGACTGCTGCCATCATGCAGGGAAAGATTCTCGATACGGTCTATATCGGTGGCGGAACCCCGACGACACTTACGGCGGGTCAGCTTGACCGGCTCATCGGCAGTCTGCGGGAAATCTTTGATTTTTCCACGGTGCAGGAATTTACCGTGGAGGCAGGCAGGGCTGACAGTATCACACGCGATAAGCTGGAGGTTTTATATCGGCATGGTGTGACCAGAATCTCCGTCAATCCGCAGACTATGAAGGAGGAGACGCTCAGGCTGATCGGGCGTCGCCACACGGTTTCACAGGTGAAAGATGCCTTTGCGATGGCAAGGGAGATCGGCTTTGACAATATCAATATGGATATCATTTTAGGACTCCCCGGAGAGGACGAGAGAGATGTGGCAGAGACTATCCGGCAGATAGAGCAGCTGTCTCCGGACAGTCTGACGGTGCATTCCCTTGCAATCAAGCGTGCCTCTAAGCTGCGGCAATATATTGAGGAAAACGGGATTGCCATGCTGCATAACAACGATGCGACCATGGAGATTGCTGCGCGCGGCGCGAGGAAAATGGGCATGAAACCCTACTATCTGTACCGGCAAAAGAACATGTCAGGCAATTTTGAGAATGTCGGCTATGCGCGGGAAGGGAAATACGGCATTTATAATATTCTGATCATGGAGGAGCTGCAGACGATCGCTGCGCTGGGCGCCGGAAGCATCACCAAAAGGGTATTTCCGGATGGCAGAATCGAGCGGTGTGACAATGTGAAGGATGTACTGCAGTACATGGAGCGCATCGATGAGATGATGGAGCGGAAACGAACGCTTTTTGCTACCAAGCTGCCAAGCAGCTGAAGCAATGGCAAATGATAGGGACGTTTCTTTGGAATGATAGGGGACGTTTCTTTTGTCACGGAGAGTATCCCTTTGTCCCGGCGGTGATTTATGGGCGGCGAAGAATATGGCGACAGTTTGACGTATGTTCAGACTATCGTTTTTCATATAGTTCTTTCGTGTCATGCGGACGGCGGTCGATTCATGTATCATGGAATGTGAGGTATTATTGTATTTTTGACACAATACAGGGAAAATACTGAATAAAACAGACGGAATGTCTCAAAAGGAGGAGAAAAATGGGTTTTCTGGGAAAGATATTTGAAAAGAAGGAGTGTGCGATCTGTGGCGGCGAGATCGGACTGCTCGGGAACCGCAAACTGGAGGATGGTAATATGTGCAAGCAATGTGCGCAGAAGCTTTCACCGTGGTTTAGCGATCGCAAAAAACAGCACAGTTGCCGAGATTGAAGAACAGCTCGCATACCGTGAGGAAAACAGGAAGGAAGTGGAGGCATTCCACACAACCTGTACATACGGAAGAAATTATAAGGTGCTGATCGATGAGGATGCCGGAAAGTTCATGGTGACGAGAGCCTCCAAACTGCAGGAGGCCAACCCTGATGTGATTGCTTTCTCCCAGGTGACGGGGTGTGATCTTGATATCACGGAGAACCGCAGCGAGGAGACGAGGGAGGATAAGGACGGAAATTCCATCAGCTACAATCCGCCGCGTTACTGCTACAGCTATGATTTTGACATGATCATCCGTGTCAACCACCCGTATTTTGACACCATCCGTTTTCGCCTGAATGCAGGTGATGTGGAAATCAATCACGGAAAGGCTCTGATCGGTAATCCGAACCTCCGGGTAGAGCAGGAGTATAAGGAATATGAGGAGATGGGCAGGGAGATCAAAGAGATTCTGCTGTCAGCCCGCAAGCAGGCAAGAGAACAGCGGCAGGCAGAAGCCAGTGCGCAGGCTGCACCGAAGATCAAGAGACAATGCCCGTTCTGCGGTGCAGCGACTGTCCCGGATCCAAACGGCTGCTGTGAATACTGCGGTGCCGCCTTATAAAAATGCACATGCGTGCTCTGCCTGCGATTTGTATCGGACAAAGCAAGGTGACCGTCACACTGCCGAAGCTTAAGAAGAGCAAAAAGACAGCTTATGCAAAGCTATTAAAGGCCAAGGGTTTGAAGAAGGCAAAATTCAAATAGGAAGTAGGAAAATGTAATAAAATAATAGGAAAATGTTGCAGATGAAAAGGGGTGCCCGAAGAAGGCACCCCTTTTTGGATGAACGGACGGATGAATGATACGGAAATAAAATGCTTGTTTACGATTTCGCGATTCAATGCTACAATAAACTAATAGCTGTAACAGTTGTGTGGCGAAGGTGTAAAAGTGATACAGGGGGAAAAAGCAAATGATGGAATCGGGTGCATATAATACATTTGTCCAGATTTTGACACAGTCAGAGGACTCCGTTGAAGCATCGGGCAGAGCATTTGGGGTGATTTGCGGGAAGTACCGGATCGGCAAAGTGGTCATGGAATATGATGCGCCGCCTTCTGCTTTTACAAAGCAGGGTTCCCGAAGGGAGTTTGTTCTGTTTGAAGGACAAAAGCCGGCTTCGCAGGTGCACGGATTTCGGCAGGAGTTTTATACGGGAGAAGGAGGCTCCATCACATTCCTTCTGTTTGGAATTGCAGGGGCAGAGCCGCTTTCTGAGGAGGAAAAGGAAGAACTGAATCCATTTATGGGAACCTTATTCCTGCATTGCATCAGATGGAGACTGATTGACCATGTGAAAAGGCTTGCCCTGACGGACACGCTGACCGGAATCCTGAACACAGACGGTTACCTGTGCCATGCGCAGGAACTGCTGGAAAAAGGCGAATTGATTCAGTATAACGCATATTACTTTAATCTGGCACGTTTCAGTCTGGTCAATAAGCGATTTGGTTCCGCTGAGACAAATACGATCCTTGTCCGTTATACAAAGGTTGTGGAGGATTTCTTGCAGGATGGGGAATGTATCGGCAGGCTGGGAGGCGATAATTTCGTTGCCCTGATCAGGAAAGAACGTATGGATGCATTTCTGAAGCTGCTTTCCGGTGTGGAAACCTTTGGTATGCTCGGAGGACAGCAGCTGCCGCTGAAGATCAGTGCGGTAGCGGGGATTTTTGAGATAGATGAGAGTGTGCGGCACAGCGGTATACTGATCGGGGAATGTGCGACGGCACTGGAAATTGCAAGATATATCGAGAAGAAGCCGTATGTGGTAGCGTCCGGGGAGATGAGGCAGAGAAAGCTGCATGAGAAGCAGATGGCAGACGGCTTTGCGTCTGCGATCCAAAATGGGGCCTTCAAGGCCTTTTATCAGCCGAAGGTGGAGACTGATACCTATCGGATCGTCGGTGCGGAGGCACTTGCACGTCTGGAATATGACGGGAGACTGGTTCCGCCGATGGTATTTGTTCCCATGCTGGAGCACAATGGTATGATATGTGCGCTTGACTTCTATATGCTTGAGCAGGTGTGTAAGGATATCAGGGAATGGATGAATGCAGGGATAGAGCCGGTGCGCATATCGGTGAATTTATCCAGAAAGCATCTGGCAAATCCGAGGCTGACAGCGGATATTATGGAAATTCTTCAAAAATACGAAACCGAGAGCCGTTATATTGAACTCGAGCTGACCGAGACGGTGGAAGAAGCAGAGGCTGCACAGATCGTCAAGTTTATGAAAGAGATGAAGGAACAAAATATCGCCCTTTCGATAGATGATTTCGGAACGGGGTATTCTTCACTGAATCTGTTGCGGACTTTCCCTGTGGATGTGCTGAAGCTGGACAAGACGTTCCTTGACAGCTTGAATGAGAATGACAGAATCGTCCTTTCTCATATCATCCGCATGGCATCCGAACTGCAGATGTGTGTGGTGGCAGAAGGCGTCGAGAGCTGGAATCAGGTGGATTTCTTAAGACAGATGTCCTGCAATGTGGTACAAGGCTTTTTGTTTGACAAGCCGCTGCCCAAAATGGAATTTGAACGGAAATTGCAGGTAGGAAAATATGACATTGCAGAAATTCACTGAAACAGAAGACAACAGGGAACAAAATTTCAGAAATCCGGATACGCATCTTGAGTATCTGAAAAAAAAGTAGTAAAATAACAGACTGTGTGGCAGAAAAGCAGCGAAGAGCAGAGATTTTCAGTCATCTACGTAAAAAATATAAAGTGAAGAGAACGTTAAATTGCAATTGCAGGAAACCGCTGATTGCGAAAAAGAACAGAAAAGGAAACAAAAATGGCACTGAATAAGAAACCGGTCAACGGAATGAAAGATGTTTTGCCCCGCGAGATGCAGATACGCGACTATGTGATGGGCGTGATCAAGGAGAATTATCGGAAATTCGGGTTTACCCCGATCGAGACTCCCTGCGTGGAGAGCATTGGAAATCTGTGTTCCAAGCAGGGCGGAGAGAATGAGAAGCTGATCTTTAAGATTTTGAAGCGCGGCGATAAGTTGAATCTGGATACAGCGAAGGAGGAGAGTGATCTGGTGGACAGCGGTCTGCGCTATGATCTGACGTTGCCTCTGTCCAGATATTATGCAAATCATGCAAATGAGCTGCCGCAGCCTTTTAAAGCATTACAGATGGGAAATGTATGGCGCGCGGACAGACCGCAGAAGGGACGCTTCCGCCAGTTTATGCAGTGTGATATTGATATTTTGGGAGAACCGAGCAATCTGGCTGAGATTGAGCTGATTCTGGCGACGACCTCCACACTTTCCAAGCTGGGATTTTCCAATTTTAAGGTGCGTATCAATGAGCGCCGCATTTTGAGAGCAATGGCGGCGTATTCCGGTTTTCCGGAGGAGTCCTTTGACCTAGTTTACATCATTTTGGATAAGATGGATAAGATCGGGCTTGACGGCGTATCTGCCGAGCTTTTGGAGAGTGGCTTTACGCAGGAGATGGTGGACCGTTATCTGGCGCTTTTTGACGGTATGCAAAAGGCAGAGGATGCAATCGACTATCTGGCAGGTGAGCTTGATGGTTTTCTGGAGGAAGGCGTTGCAGAGAGCCTTTCTGAGATCACGGAGAGTGTCGGTGCTACTCTGGATGGCAGCTTCGAGATTGTGTTTGATCCGACCCTGGTACGCGGCATGTCCTATTATACGGGCACAATCTTTGAGATTGAGATGCCTGATTTCGGATCGTCCGTAGCAGGCGGCGGTCGTTACGATAAAATGGTTGGGAAGTTCACGGGCAAGGACACTCCTGCCTGCGGCTTTTCCATCGGTTTTGAACGTATCATTACAATCCTGCTGGACAATGATTTCCAGATTCCCGGACAGAGCGATAAGGTTGCTTTTCTGGTGGAAAAAGGAATGCCTGCGGAGCGTCTCTGCGAGGTGATCAGGCAGGCGCAGGCGCTGCGCGCTGAGGGCAGACAGGTGCTGATGGTCAGGATGAATAAAAATAAAAAATTCCAGAAGCAGCAGCTTGAGGCAGAGGGTTATACGGAATTTAAGGATTTTTACTGCGAGGCATTGAAAAACTAAGGGCAGAATGCATATAAGACAGGAGGAAGAAAAATGGCAGAATCAATGCAGGGCTTAAAGAGAAGCCATAGATGCGGTGAGCTTAGCGCGGCCAATATCGGGCAGACCGTTACCGTTATGGGATGGGTTGCCAAGCAGCGTAATAAGGGTGGTATCATTTTTGTGGATCTGCGGGACAGAAGCGGTATCCTGCAGCTGATCTTTGAGGAGGATAAATGTGGCAGGGAAGGCTTTGCCAAGGCAGAAAAGCTGAGAAGCGAATTTGTCGTTGCAGTGGTCGGCAAGGTGGAAAAGAGAGCCGGAGCTGTCAATGAGAATCTGGCGACAGGCGAGATCGAAGTGGTCGCAGAGCAGATCAGAATCCTGTCTGAATCCGAGACACCGCCGTTCCCGATAGAGGAAAACAGCAAGACAAAAGAAGAGATCCGTTTAAAATACAGATATCTGGATCTGCGCAGACCGGATCTGCAGAGAAATCTGATCCTGCGCAGCAAGATCTGCACAGAGGTTCGCGCTTTCATGGCAAATGAGGGATTTCTGGAGATTGAAACGCCGATCCTGAATAAGTCAACACCGGAGGGCGCAAGAGATTATCTGGTACCGAGTCGTGTACACCCGGGTAATTTTTATGCATTGCCGCAGTCACCGCAGCTTTTCAAACAGCTTCTGATGTGCTCCGGCTATGACCGTTATATCCAGATTGCAAAATGCTTCCGTGACGAGGATCTGCGTGCGGATCGTCAGCCGGAATTTACACAGATTGATATGGAGCTTTCCTTCGTGGATGCCGAGGATGTCATGGAGGTCAATGAGAGACTGATTCAGCATGTGTGCAGAGAAGCAATCGGACTTGAGGTACAGCTTCCGCTGCCGCGTATGACATGGCAGGAGGCGATGGACAGATTTGGCTCCGACAAGCCGGATACACGTTTTGGCATGGAGCTTGTCGATGTCTCTGATGTTGTGAAGGATTGTGGTTTTTCTGTCTTTACGGGAGCACTTGAAAATGGTGGTTCTGTGCGTGGTATCAATGCCAAGGGACAGGCTGAAATGCCGCGTAAAAAGATTGATGCACTGGTAAATGATGCCAAGGGCAACGGCGCGAAGGGACTTGCCTATCTGGCAGTGATGCCGGACGGCACTTACAAGTCATCCTTTGCAAAATTCATGACAGAGGTGGAGCTTGCAGCTTTAGTGAAGGCTATGGATGGTGAGCCGGGAGATCTGCTCTTATTTGCAGCAGACCGCAACAAGATTGTATGGAACGTGCTTGGCGCACTCCGTCTGGATCTGGCGCGCAAGATGGATCTGATCGATGATTCCAAGTTCAACTTCCTGTGGGTGACAGAGTTCCCGCTTTTAGAGTGGAGCGATGAGGAAAACCGCTTTATGGCCATGCATCATCCGTTCACGATGCCGATGGAAGAGGACTGGCAGTACATTGATTCCGATCCGGGCAGAGTACGTGCAAAGGCATATGATATTGTATTAAACGGTGTTGAGCTGGGTGGTGGTTCTGTCAGAATCCATCAGGATGATATTCAGGAGAAAATGTTTGAAGTCATCGGTATTCAGAAGGAAGAAGCATGGGAGCGTTTCGGTTTCCTGCTGAGTGCTTTCAAATACGGTGTACCGCCTCACGCAGGACTGGCATATGGTCTCGACAGACTTGTCATGCTTCTTGTGAAAGCAGACAGCATCCGTGAGGTCATGGCCTTCCCGAAGGTAAAGGATGCTTCCTGCCTGATGTCAGAGGCACCGAATGTAGTTGACCAAAGTCAGCTTGAGGAGCTTTGCATTGCAATTGTAGAGCCGAAGAAGGCCAAAGAGGATACACAGTAAGATGGGAGCGACCGTTTTTGTGATGGATATTTCGCCGCTTATGCAGGAGGATGTGTTACAGCTGCATATGGAGGCGGCGTTGCCACGGCGCAGGGAAAAAGCGCTGCATATGAGGCAGAGGGAAGACCGGGCACGCTGTATCGGCGCAGGTATCCTTCTTGCAAGGGCATATGACTATTATTGCAGAGAGAACAGAGAGTCGGCAGAGGCTGACTCTCTTGTTGTATTTGCGGATGAGAGAAATTGTGATGCCGGCGGTCCTTCGGTCACGTCGGCCACTGCAACAGATTTCAACCATTTCATCCCTGTGGCAGAGGATCTGCCGCAGGAGAAAACGGCAGAAAAAGCATGGATGGCATCACAATATGGGGAAATGGCACATGTGATACCTTGTGATCTTGCACATGCCTCGGAAAAAGAACTTCTGGAGGCGCTTCCTAAGGTGCTGTATACAGAGAAGGGAAAACCGTATTTTGCACAGGGTCCCTGCTTTAATCTCTCTCACGCAGGGCATATGACCGTGTGCGCGATGGCGCCTTACCCTGTTGGGATTGATGTGGAAAAGGTGAGACCCTGCAGGGAGGCTGTGATGAAGCGATGCTTCCGGGAAAAAGAGATTTTGCGTGTGCGCGCCGCGGAAGATGATTTGGAGGCCGATCGCACATTTTCGCAGATCTGGACACACAAGGAAGCACTGGCCAAGCTTACCGGGAACGGCATTGCGGATATTTTCCAAATGGGCAAGGACGGCGCAGGTGAGGTGACTGAACAAGCAGACATCTCTTTTTATTCCATGTGGCTGGGGGCGGAATACGTGCTCACAGTAGCGAAGGGGCTGCCGTCTGCAAAATGCCATCGGCAATCGCCCGGGCAATCCGGTCAAAATTCTCGTCCAAAAAGCGGTTATCCCTGTCAGTGTTGATATATCCGATTTCCAAAATGGTGGCAGGCATATCGGTGCTGTTCAGTACAACCAGATTTTTGCGCTCGGTCGTGCCAAGGTCGTCAAAGCCGATTGCAGACAGCTGCCGGGCAATATTGCGGGCAAGTCTTCCCGCTTCACTGTTTTTGTCATAAACCAGTGTTTCTACGCCGGAATAAGTATTTGGAACAGGTGTGGAATTGCGATGGATGGATACAAAGTAATCACCGCCTGCTGCATTTGCATCCTGCGCTTTTTTTATGGGAGTTTCATAGATATCATTGTTTCTTGTATAGACAACGTTGATACCCGGATATTCCTGCAGTAATCTGCCGACGGCAAGAGTCAGCGCAAGTGTATCGTCCTTTTCTTTTCTGCCCTGATAGGTGGCTCCGTTGTCAGAACCGCCATGGCCTGCATCTAATACGATTGTTGGCATTGTCATTCCTGCTTATTGTTATGAAGATTACTACTATGGTATGCTTATTTTACAAAAAGGTTCCGGAATCAGAAAAATCCCATCCTGTTCGGATGGGATTTCGTATGCCTGTGAAATATGCAATACGCAATATGCAAATGCTCTGCCTTTTGCAATGCTTTCCAAGAATTTTGCTCATGACTTGCCGGATAAGGAAGAGTCAGCAGCTTCTGCTGCATCTTTTGCAACATCTGAAGAATCACGATCGGGTGAGTCTTCTGTTTTTATGCCTGTGGCTGTATGTGCTGCTTTTGTATCGGACAGGGATTCTTCATCCGAAACCATGTCACTTTCCTTTGGCGGCAAAGTCAGCAGAACGCGGATTATGCGGTTCTTTTCAATGATTTCCGCCTGCAGCGTGCTGCCGTCCTCTAAGGTGACACACTCGCCCTGATGTGGCAGTCTGTCAAGTGCTTCGATGATCAGACCGGCAATGGAGTCGTAATCCTCCGATTCATAAAGGGTGGAGAGGGCGTTGTTGACATCGTCAATCTTCATGGAACCATCGATGCGGAAGGTGTGGTCTGCAACCTCCTGAATCAGTTCTTTTTCCTCTTCGTCATATTCGTCACGAATTTCTCCGACAATCTCTTCCAGCAGATCCTCCAGTGTGATCAGACCGGCACAGGCGCCGTATTCATCAATGACGATGGCAACGGAACTGCTGTTTTCGCGCATTTCGGAGAGCAGGTCATCTGTCTTTTTGGTCTCATAGGTATAATACGCATCCCGCAGGATATTGCGGATCGAAAAGTCGGTTTTTTTGTTGACGAGGAAGAAGTCCTTCAGCATGACGACACCGATCACATTGTCTGTGTCATCCTCATAGACCGGAATTCGTGAGTACATCGTTTCCTTGAACAATGCCTGCAGATTGCGGTAGGTGGCATTCACATCGATCATGGTCATATTGATACGGGGGATCATAATGTCTCTGGCGAGCGAATCTCCCAGATCGAATACGTTCAGGATCATTTCGCGTTCTTCTGTCTCAATGACACCTTCTTCATGGCTGACGTCAACATAGGTTTTGAGTTCTGTCTCAGTCATACCGGTGCCTGTTTTGTTTTTGTCAATGCCGAGCAGCTTTAGGAAGAAATCCGATAATTTGTCTACGACATATATGATAGGCGTCAGTAAAAACATAAGCTTCAGAATCCAGAAAGAATAGGCGAGCGCCAGTTTTTCCGCATTCAGATTGGCACTGGTTTTCGGAATGATCTCGCCAAACATCAAAACGAGCAGTGTCAGGATTCCGGTTGCAATACCGACGGCGGCATTGCCGAACAGTCTGATTGTCAGTGTGGTTGCAAGTGACGTGGCTCCAATATTCACGATGTTGTTACCGATCAGAATCGTGCTGAGCATTTTTCCCGGATTATCCAGAATCTTCAGTGTATTTTCGGCACGCTTGTTTCCATCATCTGCAAGGGCGCGCAGCCTGACCGGATTGACGCAGGTAAGCGCAGTTTCAGCGGAAGAGAAAAAAGCAGAAAGCATTAAAAGTATCAGTAAAATCACAAATTGAATCAGTATGTCCGATCCCAATTTAAATCACTCCTTTGGTTCTAAATACATTTAGGGGTAACATACAATAAATCAAGGGAAAAGTCAAGGAGACAGAGGAATTGAGGGGGAGAAAGGAACAGGAACCGGAAAAGAAAAACATACCGGTTCTCATGCTGAAGTTTTTGATCGCGGCATATTTTATCACAGGTATCCTGTTGATATTGCTGGCAATGCTGCTGTATAAATTCCGGATATCAGACGGATTTGTGACGGCCGGTATTGTAGTGACTTATATCGTATCCACCTTTCTGACAGGTTTTCTGGCGGGCAAAAGGATGGAGCAGCAGAAGTATTTGTGGGGACTCTGTATCGGCGCGCTGTATTTCGCAGTGCTGGCTGTGGTATCCCTGCTGGTTCGTCAGTCCTTTGAACAGATATGTGGAAATTTTCCATTCACTCTGTTCATTTGTCTGGCAAGCGGTATGCTTGGCGGAATGCTCAGCTGATTGCAAAGAATGAAAGCAAAGAAAGCAAGGAATGAAAGAAAAAAATGCTTTCATTCACGGAGTAAGTGTGATATACTACCCATAGTTTTAATTTCATAAGGAGGCAATGTGATGAAACATATCAAAACATTAAACACAAGAGATTTAAAGAAGTCCGTAAAAAAAGGCGGTTGTGGAGAATGCCAGACATCTTGCCAGTCAGCTTGTAAGACATCCTGCACAGTAGGAAATCAGAGTTGCGAGAATGTAAAATAAGAATGGTTACTAAAGCAGCGATTCGGTCGCTGCTTCTTTGCGTTACAAAAAAAGGTAGAGAGGTTTTAACGTGGTTCATTGTTATCGAAACGGCGGCTACAATATTGTCATGGATGTAAACAGTGGCGGCGTACATATTGTAGATGACGTTGTATTTGACCTGATCCCTCTATTGGAGCCGCATGTCAAGGCAGGTAAGAGTAGGGAGGCTATGGAGTTGGAAGCTGAAAAAGCGGGATTGCCTTATGACAGGGAAACGCTGGCGGAGGCTATTGATGAAATCGCCTGTCTCTATGAAGCGGACATGCTCTATACAGAGGATATTTACGAAAGCTATATTGACAATTTTAAGAGCAGAGAACCTGTGGTCAAGGCACTTTGCCTGCATATTGCACATGATTGTAATCTTGCCTGCCGCTATTGCTTTGCGGAGGAAGGCGAGTACCATGGCAGAAGAGCCCTGATGAGCTTTGAGGTCGGAAAGAAGGCACTTGATTTTCTGGTGCGCTCATCCGGCAGCAGGGTGAATCTGGAGGTGGATTTCTTTGGCGGCGAGCCGCTGATGAACTGGCAGGTGGTTAAGGATCTGGTGGCTTACGGAAGAAGCCTGGAAGAGAAGTTCCACAAAAAATTCCGGTTCACACTGACAACGAATGGTGTATTGCTGAATGATGACATACTGGAGTTTGTCAACCGTGAGATGGGCAACATCGTGCTCAGCATCGACGGGCGGAAAGAAGTACATGACAGGATGCGCCCGCACAGAGGCGGACAGGGCAGCTATGATGAGATTGTGCCGAAGTTTCAGAAGGTGGCACAGAGCAGGAATCAGATGAACTATTATGTGCGTGGTACTTTTACCCATCACAATCTTGATTTCGCGTCTGATGTACTGCATCTGGCAGATCTGGGGTTCAAGCAGATTTCCGTAGAGCCTGTGGTGGCAGATGAGACAGAGGAGTATGCGATTACCCAGGAGGATGTACCAAAGCTTTTGTCAGAGTATGACAGACTGGCGCAGGAGATGATCAGGCGTCATAAAGAAGGGAAGGGCTTCAATTTTTTCCATTTTATGATCGATCTGGAAGGCGGACCATGTGTCTACAAGAGATTGTCCGGCTGCGGCAGCGGCACGGAATATCTGGCTGTGACACCGTGGGGAGATTTTTATCCGTGTCATCAGTTTGTGGGACAGGAAGAATTTCTGCTTGGCAATGTAGACGAGGGCATTGTCAGAAAGGATGTATGTGATACCTTCAGAGAATGTAATGTCTATGCCAAGGACGCATGTAAGGATTGTTTTGCAAAGTTTTATTGCAGCGGCGGTTGTGCGGCCAATGCTTACAATTTTGCGGGGAATATCAATGGCACATATGACATTGGCTGTCAGCTGCAGCGAAAACGTGTGGAATGTGCAATTATGATAAAAGCTGCACTGAGTGAAGACGCAGGGCAGGGAGAGGAGTAATTAATAATGAAAAAGAGCAGAGCAATCATCTGTCTGATCCTGGCAGTGATCCTGACCGTAGGACTTGGCTATATTGCCATGTTTGGATTAGGAGCCGGAAAAACGGGATCGGCAGGCAACATCAAGCAGGGTCTTGACCTTGCGGGAGGTGTCAGCATCACATATAAGGTAGTCGGGGATGAAAACCCTTCTGCCGAGGATATGAATGACACCATCTACAAGCTGCAGAAGCGTGTAGAGGGTTACAGTACAGAGGCACAGGTTTATCAGGAAGGTAACGACCGTATCAATATCGAGATTCCGGGTGTGACCGATGCCAATGCCATTTTGGAAGAACTCGGACAACCGGGCATCCTGTACTTTATCAAAGAAAAAGGCACAGACGGCAGCGCAAACTACTCCCTCGGTATCACAGAGGAGGGGGCATTTGAATATGTGCTGACAAAATCAATCGAGGAGTTGCAGGCAGATGGCAGCATTGCACTCGACGGCTCTATGGTGGCAGGTGCGCAGGCTACCATGGCTGAATCAAACAAAGGTACAAAGGATAAGGAATATGTGGTTTCCGTTTCCTTTACACAGGAGGGAACAGCTGCATTTGCGCAGGCAACCACAGAGGCTTATCAGAACGGTGAGACAATCGGTATCTATTATGACGGCAGATTTGTATCCGTGCCGAGTGTCAATGAGCCGATCACCGGCGGACAGGCACAGATCAGCGGTATGGCTGACTTTGCAGAAGCGGACAAGCTGGCTACCACACTTCGTATCGGTGGTCTGAAGCTGAATCTGGAAGAACTGCAGTCAAAGGTAGTAGGTGCACAGCTGGGATCCGAGGCGATCAGTACCTCATTAAAGGCCGGTGCTATCGGTTTCGGACTTGTCTGCATCTTTATGATTCTTGTATATTGGCTGCCGGGATTCGTGGCAGCGGTTGCACTGACTTTATATGTCATTCTGACACTGCTGGCACTCAATGCCTTAAATATCACATTGACCCTGCCCGGTATTGCAGGTATCATTCTTTCCATCGGTATGGCGGTGGATGCTAACGTCATCATCTTTGCGCGTATCAGAGAAGAAATTGCGGCGGGTAAGACGGTACAGTCTGCCATCAAGATTGGTTTTGACAAAGCAAAATCAGCAATCCTTGATGGAAATATCACAACGCTTCTTGCGGCGGTTGTGCTTGGCCTGAAGGGTTCCGGTACTGTAAAGGGATTTGCCATTACATTAGGACTTGGTATTGTCCTTTCCATGTTTACGGCACTTGTCATCACAAAGATTCTGATGAATGCTTTCTATGCAGTGGGATGTAAGAGTGAAAAGCTGTATGGTAAGACGAAGAAGATGACCACAGTGAACTTTGTGGCAAAGAGAGCGATTTTCTTTGCAATTTCGATCGCAGTGATCGTAGTCGGATTTGTATTCCTGGGAGTCAACAAATCAAATACCGGCAATATTTTGAACTACAGTCTGGAATTCATGGGAGGTACTTCTACCACGGTTACCTTTAATGAGGATCTTTCCATTGAGGAAATTGACCGCACTGTTGTTCCTGTTGTAGAGGAGATTACGGGTGACAGCAATGTACAGACACAGAAGATCAACGATACCACACAGGTGGTCATCAAGACAAGAACACTGAACGTTACAGAGCGTGAGAAGTTTGTAGAGGAAATGCAGTCACAGTTCGGTGTGGAGGAAAGCGGTATCACGGCAGAGACGATCAGCGCGACTGTCAGCGGCGAGATGAAGAATGATGCAATCATTGCAATTGTCATTGCGACGATCTGTATGCTGCTTTACATCTGGTTCCGTTTCACGGATATCCGTTTTGCAGCCAGTGCCGTCATCGCACTGGTTCATGATGTACTTGTGGTACTTGCGTTCTATGCGGTGGCAAAGACCAGTGTGGGTAATACCTTCATTGCGTGTATGCTGACGATTGTCGGTTATTCCATCAACTCAACGATTGTCATTTTTGACCGTATCCGTGAGAATTTGCGGATCATGAAGAGACCGGAGGAACTGACAGAGTGTGTAAATGCAAGTATTACACAGACACTCACAAGAAGTATTTATTCGAACCTGACTACTTTCATCATGGTATTTGTATTATATATCATGGGTGTATCCAGTATCCGGGATTTTGCATTGCCGCTTATGGTAGGTATTCTCTGCGGCGCTTATTCATCCGTATGTATCACAGGTTCCCTGTGGCTGTTGATGCGTACTAAGTTTGTCAAGAAAAAAGCAACAGTACCGGAGAAAAAGAAAAAATCTGTAAAATAATGGGAATTGTTGTTTTGGAAATGCCCTTGCTCATGCAAGGGCATTTTTGTAATAATTTCACTGAAAAATTTGTGAAAAATGACAAGACGGAATTGGGGTAAGCAGATTGTGATTTGTACAATATTGTGGTAAAATATAAAGCAATGAGTGTAAAATTCATATATACATGATGGGAGGAATTGAAATGCCGGCAATTATTGGGGTTTTGGCGATTGCAGTTGTTGTTCTTGCTGTTTTGTTGTTCAAGGAGAAAAAGGACGGGAGCGGCGGAAAGGACGATGCAGTTGTAAAGACAGTAACAAAGGCTATTTTGAACAAAGGAGGTGTCGGACCGGTTCTTGCGGTGACCAATGAGGACAATGTGCTGTTCTACAACAGTGATTTTGTCAGGGTGTTTCCGGAGATTGTGGGGACTGAATCCATAAAGGCTTATCCTGAGATGGTGCGTATTTTTAAGGATGAAGAGTATGTGTCTGAGTCTTTGTCAAAGATTTATGAGGTGCGTCATGAGACGATAGAGGAGGAAAAGGTATCCGGAAGGTTTGTCTGGCTTGTGGATATCACTGACCATTATAAGACAAATAAGAAATTGTCTGAGCTGAAGGATATGGCAGAGGCGGCCAATAAGGCAAAGTCAAACTTCCTGGCGAACATGAGCCATGAAATCCGTACACCGATCAATACGGTTCTCGGTATGGATGAGATCATCCTGCGTGAGGCAACCGAGGTGCCGATCAAGGGATACGCAGAGAATATCAGAGAAGCAAGTACAACGCTTCTCTCACTGGTAAATGATCTGCTTGATTTCTCTAAGATTGAATGCGGTAAGATGGAAATCATTCCGGTAGAGTATGAAGTGGCCAATGTTTTGACAGAGGTCATCAACATGATTGAAATCAAAGCAGTCAATAAAAAACTGGAATTCAAGACAATCATCGCAGAAGACATACCGTATCTGTTGTATGGTGATGAGATTCGTCTGAAACAGGTTCTGACAAATCTTCTGACCAATGCAGTGAAATATACGGAGGAAGGTAATGTCATTCTGAAGGTTGACTGGAAAGAGGCCGGAGATTCCTCAATTGAGTTGATTGTATCTGTCATTGATACAGGCATCGGTATCAAGGAAGATGATATTCCGAAACTCTTTGTTTCCTTCGAACGAATTGAAGAGAAGAGAAACCGTAATATTGAGGGAAGCGGTCTGGGTCTTAGCATTACAAGGCAGCTTCTGGAACTCATGGATTCAAGCCTGAATGTCAGAAGTGAATATGGGGTTGGTTCCACATTCTCCTTCGTATTGAAGCAGGGTATCAGAGATCGTAAACCGATCGGAAGATTCCGTGAGAAATATGCATACAGCAATGAAAAGATCAAACGCTTCCGTACGACTTTTGTGGCACCTAACGCAAGAATTCTTGTGGTAGATGATAATGCCATGAACCTTTCCGTAGTAGAAGGGCTGCTGAAGAATACCAAGATTCAGGTAGATCTTGCAGGCGGTGGAGAGCAGGCACTTGAGAAGTGCAGAGAGATTCCCTACGATATTATCTTTATGGATCACATGATGCCGTATATGGATGGTATTGAGACACTGAATAATATCAGACAGACGAAGGATTCTCCGAACATCAATACACCGGTGATTGTCCTGACGGCAAACGCAGTATCCGGTGCTAAGGAGATGTATCTGGAGGAAGGCTTCATTGATTATATGTCAAAACCGATTCAGGGTAAGAAACTGGAAGAAAAGATCGTACAGTATCTGCCGGATGACAAATATGTCATGATCGAGTATGACGAGATGGAGAAAAAGCTTTATCAGAATCTTTGGAAGGCTGTTGCGGATGATATCCTGAGTGAGCATGAGTTTAAGCTCCTGGATATTCCGACGGCAGTGGAGGCCGCAGAGGGAGATAAGGATACGTTCCTGTTCCTGCTCAAATCCTTCCGGGATAACGAGACAAAGAATCGTTCGGATATTGAAAAGTCCTATGAAGCAGAAGACTATAAAAACTTTACAATCTTTGTCCATGCGTTGAAGAGTACTTCAAAGATGGTAGGTGCCAACGATTTGTCTGAGAAGGCAAAGAAGATGGAACAGGCAGGCAAGGATAACGATATTTCTTATATCAAGTCCGGATATGAAGATTTGATGAAGAGCTATGCAGATGTTGTGGAAGAGATCAAGGATTATCTGTCATAGGAAAATAAAGGATTTCTTAATATTGTCAAATTCGCTTGAAATGAATTACCGAATGTGCCACCATATTGGTGGCACATTCTTGTTAACGAGGAAAAACAAGCTGCCGCGAAGCAGAAAGAGGAACAAACGAGATACGATATGGGACAAACAGAAGATCATTACATGCGTGACATGACGGCGCTTACGCGACAAAAAGCGAGAAGAAGAGCCATACAAAGAAGGAAGAAGAGGAATCGAGTCTATCTTGCCAGACTGATTGCTTTTTTGATCGTTTTTCTGTCATTTTCAGGCGCTTTTTTGCTTGTGCGGACTTTGGTCCGGCATGTGACGGGAAATGAACAGGCGATGGAGACCGTTTTGGATCAGAAGGTGGAAAAACTCCTTGTGCCAAAGCGAAAGAAGGTTTTTGACAGACCGGTGATGCAGGAGGATTTTCTGACAGCCAATCCCTATTCCAGACCGCAGGAGGCACTTTTGTGTGTCAAATCCGTGTTTGTGCATTATACAGCAAATGCAGGGACGAGCGCGGCGCAGAACAGGAGTTATTTTGAAGGATTGGCACAGTCGGGGGAGACGAGTGCGAGTGCGCATTTTATCATTGGATATGATGGGGAAATCATTCAGTGTCTGCCGCTGGACGAGATTGGCTATGCCGTAAAAGGACGCAATTTCGATTCCGTCTCCATAGAGTGCTGTTATCTGGATGACTCCGGAAAGTTTACGGATGCCACCTATCAGTCTCTGATACAGCTTACAGCCTGGCTTCTGGGACAATATGATCTGACAGAGACGGACATTTTGCGCCATTATGATGAAGGTGGGAAAAACTGTCCGAAATACTATGTGGAGCATGAGGAAGTCTGGGAACGTTTTCAGAAGGATGTGGCAGATTATATTGATACATACGGTAGTTATGTACAGGAGGAATGAGTATGCCAAAACAAAAATGGATATTGCGGCAGAGAAAGGTTGATTTTGACG
This sequence comes from uncultured Lachnospiraceae bacterium, assembly GCA_945949085.1. Classification (GTDB taxonomy): domain Bacteria; phylum Bacillota; class Clostridia; order Lachnospirales; family Lachnospiraceae; genus CAG-194. Next base: position 77,949 of record CAMFDJ010000002.1, read on the forward strand.
CGCTTTCACAGGAATTATCTGTCAGCAGCCTGATTGTGAGATTACTCTGCAACCGCGGCCTTGCCACAAAAGAAGAGATGGATTATTTTTTGCACGGGACGATCGCGCAGCTTCATAGCCCGTATCTGCTCAAAGATGCCAAAAAGGGTATGGAGATCTTGCTGCAAAAGATCAAAGAGGGAAAGCGGATCCGTATTATTGGGGACTATGATGTGGATGGTGTCACAGCAACTTACATATTGAAGAAAAGCCTGCTGACACTGGGGGTAGAGGTATCTGCAGTGATACCGGACCGGATAAAGGATGGCTATGGACTCAACGAGCAGCTGATACAAAAAGCGCTGGAGGATGGGATAGATACCCTGTTGACCTGTGATAATGGAATTGCAGCATGTCAGGAAATTGCGCTGGCAAAGCAGGAAGGAATGACAGTGATCGTCACGGATCATCATGAAGTACCCTACCGGGAGATTGCGGCAGGAAGAGAGGAGATTCTGCCACCTGCAGATGCGATTGTGGATCCGAAATGTAAGGATGATACGTACCCTTTTCAAGAGATATGCGGTGCGTTTGTAGCAATGAAGTGTATGGAAATTTTGTTTGATCTGGCAGTAGAGGATGGGCTTCTGACAAGAGAGACGGCAGATGAAGTACTCCCTGAACTGACGGAATTTGCTGCATTTGGGACAATCTGTGATGTCATGCCGCTACAGGATGAAAACAGGATTCTGGTAAAAGAGGGTCTTAAGCGGATGACACATTCCGCCAATCTGGGACTTCGCAATCTGATGGAAGTAAATGGCTTGTGTGGGGGCACCATCACGAATTATCATGTGGGATTTGTGCTGGGACCATGCCTGAATGCAACCGGAAGGCTTGACACCGCACAGAGAGGATTGGAACTCTTTGAGGCGAAAACGACACGTGAGGCTGTCAATCTTGCAATGGATCTGAAACAGATGAATGAAAGCCGCAAGGAAATGACGGAGCAGGGAGTGCTTGAGGCTGTCAGACAGGCGGAGCAGTGCTATGGGCAGGATAAAGTGCTTGTCATATATCTGCCGGATTGTCATGAGAGTATTGCGGGCATCATTGCGGGAAAAGTGAGAGAACGATTCTGTAAGCCATGTCTGGTGGTGACAGATGCAAAGGAGGGACTCAAAGGGTCTGCCAGATCGATTGAAGCCTATCACATGAGAGATGGCTTGCAGGCAGTCAGTGACCTTTTGACAAAGTTTGGTGGACATAAGCTTGCTGCCGGTTTCTCGCTGCCGAAGGACAATCTGGAGATGCTTCGGAGGAGATTGAATGAAAACTGTACGCTGACTGAGGAGGATTTTGTGCAGCAGATTGTGTTGGATATCGATCTGCCGATCAGGTATGCCACGAGGGAATTTGTGGAGGAGCTTGGGCTCCTCGAACCATTTGGGACGGCTAATGAGAAACCCTTGTTTGGGCGAAATGATCTGGATATCCGTCGCGTCAGGGTGATGGGAAAGGCAAGAAATGTGGCCAAATTTCAGGTGGTTGCACCGGATGGATACAGCATGGACGGGGTATATTTCGGGGAAGCGGACAGATTTGCGGCAGATATGGAGAAGCCGAGAAAAAGTCTTTTGCTTGCTTATTATCCCGATTGTAATGAGTTTCGGGGAGAAAAAAAGACGGAGCTCATTGTAAAATACTATCTGCTGCAACAGTAGGCTGCAGCTTGCAGACGGTGAGCAGATCCGGGAATGAGAAAAATTGGATGAATGACAAAAACGGAAACGGGACATCGCTGAAAGGATGTCCCGTTTCCGTTTGAATTCTTATGAGGGGGGGAGGTGATCGGATGTTTTCCAATCACCATGTAATACAATATAAGCGGGAAATATGAATAAATTGTGTCGCATTTCTAAAAAGAATCAAAAATGAAAACAAAAAGAAAATAAAATGATCTGCAGGGGAAGTTCATTTGTCAATGCAGGGGAAATGTGATATGATACAAAAGACAGTATGGAAGGAGAAATGCGATATGACGAACCTGACACAGTTACTATCCGGATTAGAATATGAGATACTGCAGGGAACAGCTGACAAAGAGGTCAAAAGCGTAGTATACGATTCACGCAAGGCCTGCGAAGGCTGTTTATTTATTTGTATAGAAGGTGCGGCAGTTGACGGGCATTCCTTTGCAGAGGAGGTAGCGGCAAAGGGAGCAACCGCGCTGGTGGTCACGAGAGATATCAGACAGGATCTGCAGGGAGCCTGGGCAGATCTGACGCTGATCAAGGTCCCCGATTCCCGCTATGCGATGGCATTTATCTCGGCGGCATGGTTTGATCATCCTGCCGATAAGCTGAAGGTGATCGGCATTACAGGAACCAAGGGAAAGACGACAACCACTTATCTGGTCCGGTCTATCCTGGAACAGGCCGGACATAAAGTCGGACTTGTGGGAACGATCGAGGCTATTATAGGCGATATGCACATCCCGGCCCATAATACAACGCCGGAATCCTATGTGCTGCAGGAGTATTTTGCAAAGATGGTCGCGTGTGGCTGTGACACTGTGGTGATGGAGGTGTCCTCGCAGGGACTGATGTTGCACAGAACGCAGGGATTTGTTTTTGATATCGGTATTTTTACCAATCTGGAGCCGGATCATATCGGACCCAATGAACACAAGGATTTTGATGATTATATGCGCTGTAAGGGGTTGTTGTTTCAGCAGTGCCGCGTGGGCATTGTCAATGCGGATGATGCGCATTATCCGGAAGTGACAAAGGGGCATACCTGTAAGCTTGAAACATATGGGTTTGCAGAGTCGGCAGATTATCGGGCAAAGAATCTGAAACTGATACAGGGAAATGGCTTTTTGGGAATTGATTTTCAGACAGACGGTCTCGTGACGATGGATGTGGAGGTGCATGCACCCGGCAGATTCAGTGTTTACAATGCACTTTGTGCCATTGCAATCTGCGCGCATTTTGGCGTGACAAAGGAGCAGGTTCAAAAGGCGCTGAAGAATGCAAAGGTAAAGGGAAGAATTGAACTCGTCAAGGTTTCCGATGCGTTTACGTTGATGATCGATTATGCACACAATGCCATGGCACTGGAAAGTCTTCTGACTACACTGAAGGAATACCATCCAAAGCGCCTGGTGTGTCTGTTTGGATGCGGTGGCAATCGGTCCAAGCTGCGCCGCTATGAAATGGGAGAGGTCAGCGGAAGGCTGGCTGATCTGACGGTGATCACATCCGACAATCCGCGATATGAGCAGCCGCAGGATATCATCAATGACATTAAGACAGGAATTGCAAAGACTGACGGAAAATATATTGAAATTGTCGACAGAAGAGAGGCCATTGCCTATGTGATTTCGCATGGACAGCCCGGTGACATTATTGTGCTGGCAGGAAAGGGACATGAGGATTATCAGGAGATCTGCGGCAAGCAGTATCCCATGGATGAACGGGATATCATTGCAGATGTATTGGCCGGGAAGTGATAGAAGGGTCATCAGACATGGAAAAGAGATACGCAGATGTCATCATAGATATCTCCCATGAAAAAGTAGATAGAGTGTTTCAATACCGGATTCCGGAGCGCCTTTTGGACCGGCTGCAGGTTGGGATGACTGTTTGCGTCCCCTTTGGAAAAGGAAATCACATCCGGGAGGGGTATGTAATCGATGTGACGGATGCGCCGCAATACCCGGAGGATAAGATCAAGGAGATCAGTGGCATTGTTGCGGATGCGGTAAAGGCCAAAAACCGCAGTTTGCAGCTTGCCTGGTGGATGAAAAATCATTATGGCTCTACCATGATCACTGCACTGAAAACAGTGCTTCCCGTCAAGCAGGCAGTCAAACAGGTGCAGACGAGAATTGTCAGTCTGATCGTGCCAAAGGATCAGGCACTTGAGATTCTTCGTCAGGCAAAGCAGAAGCAGCAGGTGGGAAAGGTAAGACTTCTTGAAGCGCTGATAGACGGAGCAGAGGTTTCGTACACGATGCTCACGACGAAGCTTGCTGTTTCACCCCAGACAATCCAGAGCATGTGCAGACAATGTGTGATCAGGATGGAAACCTATGAATCCTATCGCAATCCGATACGGTTTGCACAGATGGAACGTGTGACTGCAACATTAACGCCGGCGCAGCAGCAGATCGCATCCGATTTTCTGGCAGATTATGATAACGGGAATCTGCAGCCTGCGCTTTTGCATGGCATTACGGGAAGTGGCAAGACAGAGGTTTATATGGAGCTGATAGAGGGCATGCTGGAGCGGGGAAAGGAGACGATTGTACTCATTCCGGAAATTGCGCTTACGTATCAGACGGTGCTCCGGTTTTATAGGAGATTTGGAGATATTGTGTCGGTTGTCAATTCGAGATTGTCACAGGGGGAAAAATACGACCAGTTCAGACGCGCGGAAAATGGGGAGGTCAAGATTATGATCGGTCCCAGAACGGCGCTGTTTACTCCCTTTGAGAATCTGGGACTGATTATCATAGATGAGGAACATGAAAACAGCTACCAGAGCGATCAGATGCCAAGATACCATGCCAGAGAGACGGCAGTATATCTGGCAGGTCTGTGCAAAGCGCGTGTTCTTATGGGGTCGGCCACGCCTTCTATCGAGGCATATTACAGGGCCGAGCAGGGTATTTATAAAAAATATATGCTGACGGAGCGCATTGGAGAGAGCCGTCTGCCTGATGTAGAGGTTTTGGATCTGCGGGATGAACTTCGGCAGGGAAATATGTCGATTTTCAGTCGAAAGCTCCTTGCAGCAATGCAGGATCGGCTGGAAAAGAAAGAACAGATCATGTTGTTTTTAAATCGTCGCGGGCTTGCCGGTTTTATTTCCTGCCGCGCATGCGGACAGGTGATAAAATGTCCGCACTGTGACGTATCCCTTTCTGAGCACAGAAACGGTCTGGTCTGTCATTATTGCGGATACAGGCAAGTCAGACCACAGAAATGTCCGTCGTGCGGATCAAAATATATTTCCGGATTTAAAGCAGGCACACAGCAGGTGGAGGACTCGGTAAAGAAGCTGTTTCCAAGGGCGCGTGTGCTCAGGATGGATGCGGATACCACGAAAAAAAAGGATGACCATGAGAAGATTCTTGCTGCATTTGCCAATGAAGAGGCAGATATTCTGATCGGTACCCAGATGATCGTCAAGGGACATGATTTTGCAAAGGTGACGCTGGTAGGTGTGCTTGCGGCTGACCTGTCCCTGTTTAGCGCGGATTTTCGGTCTGCAGAGCGCACGTTTCAGCTTTTGGTGCAGGCAATCGGAAGAGCCGGCAGAGGAGAGATTCCGGGGGAAGCAATTATTCAGACCTATCAGCCGGAGCATTATGCGCTGCGTTTTGCCTGTTCGCAGGATTATGAAAGTTTTTATCAGGAGGAAATTGCGTACAGACAGATCATGGATTATCCGCCGGCATGGCATATGTTGGGGGTGCTCCTTTTGTCGCCCAAGGAGGCGCTGGCAGATGCGTCTGCACAGCATTTTGCGGATTGTCTTTTACAATACCTGAACGAAAATGCGCAAGGTGCCATTGCTGCCGGGAAGCTGATCGGACCGGCACCGGATGTCATCAGCAAAATCAATGATGTGCACAGACGTGTGATTTATGTCAAATGTGAACGGGAAGAGATATTGACCGGCTGCAAGGATTTACTGGAGACATACTGCAGGCTGCATCAGGATGAAATGAAAGATGTTTCCGTATACTATAATGTGGAATGATACAAAAGAGATCCGAAAGGAAATAATGGGAGGAAAAGAAAATGGCTCTTAGAAAAATCAGGGAAATAGGAGATCCGATTCTGAATAAGGTGTGCAAGGAGGTCAAGGAAGTGACGCCGCGTACACTCGATTTGATCGATGATATGTTTGATACGATGTATGATGCAATGGGAGTCGGCCTTGCAGCACCACAGGTCGGCGTTTTAAAAAGAATTGTTGTCATTGACTGTGGTGATGATCCGATTCTTTTGATCAACCCCGAGGTGCTTGAAACCAGCGGAGAGCAGACCGGTTCGGAGGGGTGTCTGTCTGTGCCGGGAAAATGCGGTAATGTGACAAGACCGAATTATGCAAAAGTGAAGGCCTATAATGAGGACATGGAGGAAATCATTGTAGAAGGAGAGGAACTCCTGGCAAGGGCACTTTTGCATGAAATCGAACACCTCGATGGACATCTTTATGTAGAAAGGGTAGAAGGACCGCTGATGGATGTGATAAATCCGGATGATGACGAGGAAGAATATACAGAGAACATTGACATTCCGGATGATACAATCTGAACATGCAGACGCTGTTTGCGGAGTAATCTATTCTGCGTGGCAGACTGTACAATCTGTATTTACAGTTTGGTGCATTTCGCAAATATCTGCGTATCATGATAAAATCGAGAGGAAGTGAGCAGATGAAAGTATTATATATGGGTACCCCCGATTTTGCGGTAGGACCGCTTCGGGCACTGATAGAAGCGGGCTATGAGGTGAGCGCTGTGGTCACGCAGCCGGATAAACCGAAGGGAAGAAGCGGTCAGCTGATTCCGACACCGGTCAAGAGCTGTGCGCAGGAATATGGAATTCCTGTTTTGCAGCCGGTTAAGATCAAGACACCGGAGGCAATAGATTCGCTCCGGCAGTATGAGGCGGACATTTTTGTGGTGGCTGCATTCGGGCAGATTCTTTCCAAGGAGATATTGGAAATGCCGCGTCTGGGCTGTATCAATATTCATGCCTCATTATTACCGAAATACAGAGGTGCGGCGCCGATCCAGTGGGCTATCATTGATGGTGAGAAAGAGACAGGTGTGACCATTCAGCAGATGGATATCGGGGTAGATACAGGTGATATCCTGTCACAGAGAATTGTGCCGATCACGGAAGAGGATACAGGGGAGAGCCTTTTTGATAAGCTTTGCGTTGCGGGCAGCAGTCTCCTTGTAGAGACGCTTCCCAAGCTCGAGGCCGGGCAGATCATTCCGATTCCGCAGGATGAGAAGAAGGCGACGCATGCCAAAATGCTGACAAAGGAATTGGGAAATGTTGATTTTAGCATGTCTGCAGAAAAGATTGCATATCTGATCCGCGGTTTGAATTCCTGGCCAAGTGCGTATACTTTTTATGAAGGAAAGCTGATGAAAATCTGGAAGGCCAAAGCAGTGGAAGGAGACGGTGCGCGGTGTGGCAAGCCGGGGCAGATCATTGCTGTTTACAAGGATTGCATCGATGTAGCCTGCGGCGAAGGTGTGCTGCGGATATATGAGATCCAGCTGGAAGGAAAGAAGCGGATGAGCGTGAAGGATTTCATGCTGGGACATCCGTTTGCGGAAGGTACCCTGCTGACAAGAGACAAAGAGGCATAAATGTGTCTGCATGCGTGTGCGCAAGACAGTCAGATAGGGAAAAATAGTCAGATAAAGAAAACAGAAAAGAGGAAAGCATATGGGTTATTATGGTTTTTATTATTTGGATCCGACATATATTTTGGTGTTGATCTGCGCAATCTGTTCCATGATTGCTTCGGCAAGGGTCAATTCCACCTTCAGAAAATATGACAGAGTCCGCAGCCAGACGGGCATGACGGGGGCACAGGCGGCACGGCTTTTGCTGCAGAGAGCCGGTATTACAGATGTGTCAGTGGAGCATATCAGAGGGACTCTGACAGACCACTATGATCCGAGAAATAAGGTGCTCCGTCTGTCGGACGCAACATATGGTTCTGCTTCAGTGGCAGCAGTCGGAGTTGCTGCGCACGAATGTGGTCATGCCATGCAGCATGACGAAGGATACGGACCCTTAAAATTCCGTTCTGCGCTGGTGCCTGTGGCAAATTTTGGCTCAAGGGCAGGGATACCGATCCTTTTGCTGGGACTGTTTCTTGGCTATAACCAGACATTGATACAGATTGGAATCTGGGTGTTCTCACTTGCCGTACTGTTTCAGCTGGTTACCCTTCCCGTGGAATTCAATGCCTCCCGAAGGGCGCTAAGACTTTTGGATGAGCAGGGAATCCTGCAGGGTCAGGAAGTAGGACAGTGCCGCAGCGTGCTTTCCGCTGCTGCCATGACTTATGTTGCAGCAGCTGCGGCGGCAGTGGTTCAGCTGCTTCGTCTGATTTTGTTGTTTGGCGGAGGACGCAGACGCGATGACTGAGAGAGAAATCATTCTGGATGTTTTGATGGAGATTCTGGAAAAAAAGCAGTTCAGTCATCTGGTGATCCGGGCTGCTCTGGAAAAGTATGCCTATCTGCCCGTGCAAAAGAGACGTTTTATCAAACGGTGCTGTGAGGGTACGATCGAACAGCTTATCTGCATTGATTATATCCTTTCACAATTTTCCAAGACACCGGTCAAAAAGATGAAACCGCTGATCAGAACGATCCTTCGCATGTCTGTTTATCAGATTCTGTTTATGGACAGTGTACCGGAGCGTGCTGCCTGTAATGAAGCAGTAAGTCTGACAAAAAAGAGGGGTTTTTCCGGCCTTTCAGGGTTTGTAAACGGTGTGCTGCGCACTCTTTCCAGAAAGAAGGATGCGATTGTGTATCCGGACCGCACTGCTAAGCCGGAAGCGTATCTGAGCATTCGCTATTCCATGCCGCGCTGGATCGTCTCCATGTGGCTTCTGGAGTATGGAGAGGAAACGACAGAGAAAATGCTGGCGGGGCTTCTTTCGGTCAGACCGGTGACAATCCGCATGCGTGAGAGCCTTACGACCACGCAGAAGGAAAAGCTGCTGACCTATATGACGGAAGAGGACATCATATGGGAACAGGATGAACAGCTCTCCTATGCATATGCACTGCAAAATGTTGATCATATTGCAGGGATTCCCGGGTTTGCCGAGGGGCAATTCGTGCTGCAGGATATCGGATCGATGTATGTTGTGGAGATGGCAGGACTGCAGCCGGGTGATTTTGTCATTGATGTGTGCAGTGCACCGGGTGGGAAAGCACTTCATGCGGCGGATAAACTGGGCGGAAACGGAAGTGTCCTGGCAAGGGATCTGACGGATTATAAGGTGTCACTGATCCGGGAAAATATGGACAGATGCCGGGTATCCGGCATGACTGCGCAGGTATGGGATGCAACTGTGCGGGATGAGTCGCTCATAGAGAAGGCTGATGTGCTACTGGCGGATCTGCCCTGTTCCGGTCTCGGTGTGATCGGCAGAAAGGGTGATATCAAATACCGCGTGTCGCAGGAGGACATTGTGACGATTGCTGCGTTGCAGAGGCAGATTCTGACAGCGGTCTGGCCCTATGTCAAAAAGGGTGGCACGCTCATGTACAGTACCTGTACGATCACTGCCGCGGAAAATGAAAAGAACAGAGACTGGATTCTTAACAATCTGCCATTTACGCTGGAAGCGGAAAAGACAATGCTTCCGGGGGTAGACAAAAGCGATGGATTTTATATGGCTAAATTTGTACGAAACACATAGACCAAATGACCGATACAACGGTTCAGATGATGAAATATGAGTGGAAAAACCGGATGGAGAGAAAGAAACAGGGATGGAATTAACGGATATCAAATCTCTGACCATGGAAGAGCTTGTAGCAGAGATGGAAAAAATAGGAGAAAAGAAGTTCAGGGCAACGCAGATCTATGACTGGATGCATAAAAAGCTGGTGCGTTCGTTTGATGAGATGACGAACCTCTCAAATCAGATGCGGGAAAGACTGAAGGAGCAGTATCAGTTTACCGCTCTGAAACTGTTGCGGGAACAGACTTCTCAGATAGACGGCACAAAGAAATTTCTGTTTGAGCTTGCGGACGGCAATGTGGTGGAAAGTGTCTGGATGCAGTACAAGCATGGGAACAGCGTCTGTATTTCCTCGCAGGTCGGATGCAGGATGGGATGTAAATTCTGTGCTTCGACACTGGATGGCCTTACCAGAAATCTGGCACCTTCTGAGATGCTGGATCAGATTTACAGCATTACGCTTCTGACGGGGCAACGCGTTTCCAATGTTGTGGTGATGGGAACAGGAGAACCCTTTGATAATTACGACAACCTCCTTACGTTTATCCGGCTTCTGACAGACGAGAACGGACTGCATATCAGCCAGCGGAACCTGACTGTTTCCACCTGCGGTATCGTGCCGCGCATTTATGATCTGGCACAAAAGCATCTGCAGATCACTTTGGCGCTGAGTCTCCATGCAACTACAGATGAGAAAAGAAAGGGACTGATGCCGATTGCATACAGGTATTCCATCGAAGAATTGATGAATGCCTGTGAGAATTATGCAAGGCAGACGGGGCGCAGGATTACCTTTGAATACAGTATGGTAAAAGGCGTAAATGATACGTCGGAGGATGCGATGCTTCTTTCAAGACTTGCCGGTCGGACAGGCGCACATGTCAATCTGATTCCCGTCAATCCGATCAAGGAGCGGGATTTTGTTGCGCCGGATACGGGGTTTGTGCAGGCGTTTAAAAATAAACTTGAAAAAAACAGAATAAATGTTACTATTAGAAGGGAAATGGGCAGGGACATTGACGGTGCCTGCGGACAGCTTCGGAAAAGACATTTAGATGAAACAACAAAGGAGGTTTCACAGTGCTGAAATCGTATTCCGTTACCGACATCGGAAGAAAAAGACAATTGAATCAGGATTACGTATTTTCTTCAGGGAACCCAATCGGTAACATGCCAAACCTGTTTATCGTAGCGGACGGTATGGGCGGTCATAAGGCCGGTGACTATGCATCACGTTATACGGTTGAGACAATTGAGAGAGAGATCAAGGCTTCTTTTGAAAAGAATCCATCCATTATCATAAAGAAGGCAATCAAGACTGCCAATAAAGAAATCAGACAGAGGGCCAGTGAGGATCCGAATCTGACCGGGATGGGGACAACGGTTGTCGTTGCCACTGTGATAGGCAAATATCTGCAGGTCGCGAATGTCGGTGATTCCAGATTGTATATTGCAAATGGCAGTGAAATCCGGCAGATAACCAGAGATCATTCCCTTGTGGAGGAGATGGTCAGACTCGGTGGTATCAAGAGGGAGGAAGCAAGGCTTCATCCCGATAAGAACATCATAACACGCGCGATCGGAGCAAAAGATGATGTCGATATTGATTTTTTCACGGTGGAACTGAAAGCTTCCGACAGAATACTCATGTGTTCCGACGGACTCACCAATATGGTGGAGGATCATGATATTCTGAAGATTTTGAACGAACATAAACAGGATCGGACGCTTGTGGAAACGGCACAGGCACTGATTGATGCGGCAAATAATAATGGTGGAAAAGATAATATTGCGGTGGTTCTGGTAAAACCATTTGCAGATGAGGTGAAAAGATGATAACAATTGGTATGATGATAGGCGACAGATATGAAATTCTGGAAAAGATCGGCACCGGCGGGATGAGTGATGTGTATAAGGCGAAGTGTCATAAACTCAATCGCTATGTGGCAATCAAGATCTTAAAGCAGGAATTTTCCGAGAATACAAACTTTGTTTCTAAATTCCGTGTGGAGGCGCAGGCTGCAGCGGGACTTATGCATCCCAATATTGTGAATGTCTATGATGTCGGGGAAGAGGAAGGCATCTTCTATATTGTCATGGAGCTTGTGGAAGGTATCACCCTGAAAAATTACATCGAAAAGAAAGCCAGATTATCCATGAAGGAAGCGATCAGCATTGCCATTCAGGTTTCCATGGGAATTGAGGCGGCTCATAACAACCATATCATCCATCGTGATATCAAACCGCAGAATATTCTGATTTCCAAGGAAGGTAAGGTAAAGATAGCCGATTTCGGCATTGCCAAGGCAGCAACATCCAACACTATCACCTCAAATGTCATGGGCTCTGTGCACTACACCTCACCGGAACAGGCCAGAGGAGGTTTTTCCGATGAGAGAAGTGATATCTATTCGCTGGGATGTACGATGTTTGAGATGCTGACGGGGCGTGTGCCTTTTGACGGTGAGACAACAGTTGCGATCGCAATCAAGCATATCCAGGAGGAGATGCCTTCTCCGAGAGAATATGTGTCAGAGATTCCGGTCTGCGTGGAGAAGATCATTTTCAAATGTACGCAGAAGAGTCCGGATCGCAGATACCAGTCTATGGGAGAACTGATCTCCGATCTGAAGCGTTCTCTGATCACGCCGGATGAGGACTTTGTCAAGATCATTTCTGCTGATACGGGCGGAACGACAAAGGTAATTTCCGAGGCGGATATCCAGGAAATCAAAGATAGTACAGGAGAAATCGAACTCGGAAGCGGTATGCGCCTAAAAGACAGGGAGGTGCAGAAGCTGACAGATGCCGATCTTGAGGAGGCAGAGCAGGATGCGGATTATGCACCGGTGCCACCCAGAAAGAAAAAGGCGACAGCTCCTGAGATAGAAGAAAATGAACCGGAGGAGGATGACGATCCGGCATACGATGATGACTATGATGATGACGATGACCCGAAAATGGAACGGATTACGACCATACTTGCCATTGTAGCGGCAGTGATCATTGCAGTGCTTGCACTTGTGCTGGTGGCAAATGTACTCATGGGATCTTCCAAAAATTCCGGCAAGAATGAGCCGCAAACGCAGGATACCCAGGTAGAACAGGAAAAAGATACTGTTGCGATGATCAGTGTGGTTGGCATGAATGTTGAGGAGGCAAAGAGCGCGCTGAATAACATCGGTCTTGGCACAAAGGTGACAAAACAGGAGTCGGATGATGTGGAAGTGGATCTTGTCATCAGTCAGAGCGTTGCAGAGGGTGAAGAAATTGCAATGTATTCTACCATTGATCTGGTCGTCAGCAGCGGTTCGTCCGGTATCAGTGTCACAGATGTCAGCGGCATGACGGAGGAAGAAGCAAAGGCAGCACTCAGTGATCTTGGTTTTTCTGTTGTCGTGTCTTCCCAGAGCTCTGACCAGGTTGAGGCAGGAAAAGTGATCGCGCAGGATCCGACTGCAGGTTCCAAAGCGGAAAAGGGTGCTACGATCACGCTCACTGTCAGCAGCGGTCCCGAGACTGTGACGGTCAAGGTGCCCGATCTGCGCGGCATGACAGAGTCTGCTGCAAAGGAAAAGCTTTCCGGCGCAGGACTGAAATGCGGTACGGTATCAGAGACCTTCAGCGATACGGTCACACAGGGCTGTGTGGTTTCGCAGAGCTATAGTGCCGATACAGAGGTGGAAGAAGGAACCAGTGTGAATATTCAGCTTTCCGCAGGACCGGAACAGCATACCTATAAATATGTGAGCAGTCTGGATGCACCTACGGGATATACAGGCGGAAATGTAACGGTTACAATCAAGGCGACTGACGGAGATACCAGAAGCTTTACTGCAACGAGCTTCCCGGTAGCAGTTAATGAGACTGGATTCAAAGTGCAATCCGGTACGATCACGTACTCTTATATGGCAAAATCAAAACAGCCTGTCATTGATTCCGAGACAGGTGAGGAAACCGAGGAAGAGGTGGAAGAGGAAGTTACCACTTCACCTACGACTGTGAACTTTGTGCAGGAGTGATGCATGCGGGAAACAGGTAGAATCATCAAGGGAATTGCGGGTTTCTATTATGTGGCAGATCCGCAAGGGCATGTTTATGAATGTAAAGCAAAAGGAGTTTTTCGCAAAGATGCAGTAAAACCGCTTGTGGGAGATGCGGTAGAGTTTGCCATTGTGGACGAAGAGGGAAAGAAGGGGAATATTGAGAAGATATTGCCGAGAAAAAATGAGCTTCTGCGTCCTGCGGTTGCCAATGTGGATCAGGCACTTGTGATTTTTGCACTGAAAGATCCGGAACCGAATTTCAGACTCTTAGATACATTTCTGGCGCGGATGGTGCTGACAGGCATACCGGGAATCATCTGTTTTAATAAAACAGATCTGGATGCTGACGGCAGGTTGGCTTTGCAGGTGCGCAGCATATACCGCGGTAGCGGGCATGAGCTTGTGTTTACCAGTACAAAGGAGCGAAAAGGTATTGCAGAGCTGGAAGCGCTTCTGAAAGGGAAATGCACGACGGTGGCGGGACCCAGCGGAGTCGGGAAATCTTCGCTGATCAATCTGTTACAGGAGGATGTGCAGATGGAGACCGGGTGCATCAGCGAAAAAACGGCAAGAGGAAAGCATACGACGCGTCACAGTGAACTGATTGCGCTTGGGGAAGACGCATTCATTCTGGATACGCCGGGCTTTACCTCTCTTTCGATGGATGATTATGAGAAGGAAGATATTGCAAAGGGGTTTGCAGAAATAGGCAGGTGGGAGAATGGCTGCAGATTTGCAGGCTGTTCCCACATTCATGAGCCGGACTGCATTGTGAAGGAAAAGCTTGCAGAGGGCATGATCAGCAGGCAGCGGTATGAAAGCTATGTGGCAATGTATGAACAATGCAAGGAAAAAAGGAGATATTGACAGATGATGATTTTGGCCCCTTCTATTTTGGCAGCAGATTTTTCAAAACTTGGTGCACAGATTGTGCAGATTGACAAAGCCGGTGCACAGTACATCCACATTGACGTGATGGACGGACTGTTTGTGCCATCCATTTCTTTCGGATTCCCGATCATCCGTTCCATTCGGAAGATTACGGATAAATTTTTCGATGTGCATCTGATGATCACGGAGCCCGAGCGGTACATAGAGGAATTTGCCGAGGCGGGAGCTGACGGCATTACCATTCATGTGGAAGCATGTAAATGTGTGATTCAGACACTGGAGACAATCCGCAATCTCGGACTGAAGGCGGGGATTTCCCTGCATCCGCAGACACCGGTTTCCGCGATACTGCCGTATTTAGATCGCGTGGATAAGGTGCTTGTCATGACGGTCAACACAGGATTTGGCGGACAGAAATACATCGAAGGTTGCACACAGAAAATTGTGGCGCTGAGAAAGGCGGTAGATGAGAGAGGTCTGAACGTGGACATCGAGGTTGACGGAGGTGTCAATAAGGAAAACGCGGAGCGGATCATTCAGGCGGGAGCCAATATTCTGGTTTCCGGATCAGCTGTGTTTAACGGAGAGCTGATGGAAAATGTGACTTATTTCCTCGATGTATTGAAAAAATATGAAGAATAAGATGGGAAAGGCAATCTGTAACAGCAGGTTGCCTTTTTGTAGCGAGGAAGGAAAATGAGCGCGAGCGAAGCGAGCATTCATTTTCACCCGAGCGAAGCCGGTATGACTGGATGTCCCTGCAAGAATATGGTATAATGAAATCAAATTTATGCCGATATATATTTGTAAAATGTGGAATTTGGCAACAGAATCTTTCACGGTTGCCAAATGTATTTTGGAGGATAAATAAAGGATGAGAAAATATAGGGCAAACGGTATTTCTAAATGCAAAAGGGAATTCAAGCGTTTTTTATCGTTTTTGATGTGCGTGGCACTGACGATTTCATCATATGAGATACCTACAATAGCAGGGGAGACCATTACGATAGAGGAAATTTTGCCGAAAGAAGAATCGGTCAGCGGAAATTGCGGGGAAAATGCTACCTATTACATAGATGATGATGGTGTGTTGCATATCAAAGGAACCGGCAGTGTGCAAAGCCTGGAGGAGCTTGGCCCTGCACGTTATGACATATCCGAGGTTGTAATAGAAGGCAGTATCTCTACTCTTGAGAAAGAAGCTTTTGACGGATTTACGGGACTGAATACTGTAAAAATTGTTTCCATTGCAGATGAATTTACGTTTGGTTCCTATGTTTTTCAAAATTCCACTTCACTTAAAAAATTGGATATGAGCGGTGCAGAGACTCGTCGTATCAAGCATGGTACAAAGCCATTTGGATCTTCCGGTGTTCAAGTGGTGCAGCTTCCTTTAGGTAAGGGATTGGATACACAAATTGAAGAGGACCTTTTTTTGGAATGCTTCTGGCTTGAGAGCCTGAATGTACCAAATGATAATACTGTGCTGAGCAAAGAGGTTTTGCGTCGCTCTACGATCGATTCTATTGAGGATGATATGAATCCTATTCAGATTATGTGCAACCTGAATAGTAAGGCGCATCAGTTTTGTGCGGAAACAAGTGGCTATAATGCTGTGATTGAAGGTGTTCCATATTGGTCGGCAGAGTTTTTGGATGGAGAAGGAAGTGTCATAAAACGAATAAGTGTACCTGACAAAACTGAGGTAACGCAGGCTGATGCACCTGATTTAGAGGGTGTAACAGGTTGGAGACCATCTTTGGATGATGTTTATTCTGTATGTAATGATATAGCGTTCCAGCCGGTTTTTGATGAAGTGAGAGCGGAAAACGACATTTCCGCAGAGGGCGATGAGAACAATGTGACATACAGTCTGTCGGACGACGGAGTGCTGACCATTGCGGGATATGGTGCGATGAAGGATTTTGCTTCGGCGGCTGATGTGCCATGGTGGGAACAGCGTAATTCCATCCGGGCTGTTGTCTTCAAAGGTGCGATCACACATATCGGAGAAAGGGCTTTTTCGATGTTGCATGGCTGTGATTCGATTTCCTTTGACGGTATCACAGACAATTTTTCAATCGGAGAGCGTGCTTTTTCCAATATTCCCATTGAGAGTCTGGATCTGCCTTCCAATGTGACAGAGGTGGGAAACTGGGCGTTTGAAGATGCAACTGTGCTGAAACAGGTGAGTATCCACGGAGGAGGCCTGAACGGAAACCCGTTTATCGGCGCACCGAAATATGAGGATGAGTATCTGACGGTATCCTTTTACGATACACTGTCCACGAAATTGCGCGTGCATCCGGACTATGCGACGGCAAAATTCGGCTACAACACGTCCGGAAAAATGATGAATCTGGTCTTTGACGATTCGAGTGCGATTGAAAACTACAGCAGTAGCATTGCATGGGATAAGATCAATGATCTCTATCTGCCGGACGCGGCTGCCTTTGCACAGCTGCCGGCTGCAAAGGATGCGGGGTGCAACGTCGCCTATTCCATACAGGAGGACGGAACGGCGCATATCACCTCCATTCAGAAAACCTCCTTCGCATCGCAGCTGAATCTGCCGGAGACAATTCTGGGACATAAGGTTACATGTGTAGACTGTGACATTCCGACCGGACTTTCCATCTTGCATACAGGTACGCCGCATGTGACAGGGCAGGACGGCACCTGCGCGCTGTGTGGCAGGCAGCAGTATCACATAGAGATGGATCCGGAGGGAGGTAAATACCTGATTTGTGATTTTGATAAACCGACGGATTATTATATTCTTGAGCTTGTGGAAGGATATGATATTTACATGTTTGAGCTGACAGAAGATTTCGAGCTTACATCGGACAAAACATTTGAAATTCCTGAGGGCTACACTTTGGTGATTCCCGAAAACGCCACATTTACCATAGAACCTGGGGCAGACTTTGTACTGGATGGTACGGTTATTGTGGAAGATGGCGGAAGCTTTTACAATGCAGGTATGATTTCCGGTGACGGAAGCTTTCAGGGAGATGGCAAATTTGTGACTGTCCCGACTGAGGATACAATCCGGTTTGTCGGAGAAGAAAACTTTTACGAGGGTATGCCCGATTTTGAGATTATTTTTGTTTACATCATTGACTGGTTTGACATAGAGTTTGAGGTGGTTTATGAGGATGAGGCAATCGCACAGTCCTATTATGAAAAATTTACAGCCACCACCGAGTATGAGGAGAGATTCCCGGAAAACTGGACGCGTGTCACAGATGTCAGCAAGCATGGCATCTACCGTTATGTCTATGTAGACCCTGAGACCGGGAAGACGGTGAAAAAGCGATTTGAAGTCAGAAAACCTTACGGGAAAGCAACGATCTCCATGGCCGACTGGTATTATGGGGATACTGCATCAAAACCGGTGTATGCGTCTGATACGAATGCAGACAAAACTCCTTCTGTCTATTATAAAAAGGCATCCGAAGGAGAGAGTGCGTTTACCAGAGTGGTGCCTACAAAGCCGGGGGATTACACGGTACGTGTTTCTTATCCCGGAAATGCGGATTATCAGCAGGCAGTTGCTTCGGCGGATTTTACGATCAAAAAGAGACCTGTTATGGTCAAGATAGCAGATGCCGCAAGAACATACGGGGAAGCAAATCCGCTCACATACGATTATACGATTACCGGAGGCAAGGGACTGACCGGCAGTGATACCATTGATGCGCTGGGCGTGAAGCCTTATTGCACAGCAACGACGGAAAGTGATGCGGGAACATACGATATTTTGGCATCTGTATCATCTGACAATTATGATGTGACAGTGCAGAAGGGTATTTTGACCGTAAAACCCATGACGGCAACGCTGACAGTGGAGTCTTCCTGTCTGCGTTATGAGAAAACGTTTGGCGAGGAGCCGTTTGCACTGACAGGGATTACAAAGACCGGAGACGGCACACTGCATTTTGATGTAGATCCTGCAGGGACAGACATCCTTTCTGTAGATGCGCAGGGAAATGTGACGATTCTGGGAACCGGTGATACAACGGTTATTGTATCGTTACCGGATACTAAGAATGCGACAGGCGCGCTTCCTGCCACTATTACAGTGAGCGTGGCAAAAGCACAGGCACCGGAGGCAACGGGAAAGGTATACTATTTATGCACGCAGGAAAACGAGATTGCGATATCACTTGCCGATTATCTGCCCGCGGATTGCGGCACAGTGGATTACAGTGGATTTGATGCAAGTACACATGTGACGTATCCGCAGGGGGATAAAACCATCTGCAGGGAAACACCAAATGTGGATGGAGAAGGTATGCTTACTTTCGTGACAAAAGCACGCGATGCGGAGAGTACAATCGACATCGTGATTCCGGTCAGCATGTCACATTATGAAGATACTGATATCACACTGGAGATCAATCTGCTTGAGGAACAGGAAACACGCCTCGCAGACGGCGAAAGTGTACATATTACAGAAGACGGACTCTATTATGGAAATGCACTCGGCAGTCTGACATTTGCAGATGCAACTTTTGTCGGAACGAAGACGGGTGAAGTAGTGACGGGTACGCTCACATTTGCAAATCCGACCCGAAAACCGCAGGTCGGAAATGGCACCTACGATGCAGACTGGATCTTTACCCCGGATGCTTCCTATAACGGACTGTATGCAGAATGTTCCGGCAGCGTGACGATCAGCGTGTATAAGGCAACACCTGTCATTAGGGAGATGCCGGTTGTTCTGGAGCAGGTCTATGACCCGGAGAAGACGCTTTCCATGGTGCGTCTGATCGGAGGAGAAACCTATCCGGGCGGAGAGTGGAGCTGGATAAAACCAAATGCCACCGTAACTTGTGGCAACGCCGGTTATGATGCGCTGTTTACACCGAATGATGAAAATTACGAAAGTGTGATTCGAAGAATACCGGTCGCCGTACAGCAGGCACAGCCGCAGATTATAGCACAACCGGATACAACTGCGATTACATATAAAGAAACCCTGAAGGCCTCTATGCTTTCGGGAGGGCAGGCAATCTATCGCTCTACCGTGTCAACTAATTCGCTGACCTATACAATCCCGGGCACCTTTTCCTGGGTGGATGAGACGCTGGTACCTACGATTGCGGACAGCGACCTTTCGCAGTACGAGGTATTGTTTACACCGGATGATCCCAATTATGCGCCCGTAAAGACGACAGCGACTGTGCATGTCAAAAAGGCCGGACTGGCACCGAATTACAAAAATGGTCTGCAGCATCTGCGTGTGAACAATACGATTAAGACAGTTGCAGATGTGACAGGTCTGCCGGTTGACTGGAAATGGGAGGAATCAGACAAAATAAAGACGATTTCCCAGAATGATACCTGCACGGTGACTGCCGTTTATGACGGGACGGACAAGGGCAATTATGAATACGAGACGATGATCTATGAAATATACAGAGAAGCATGTCAGCAGGGAGAAGAGATTCTCTATACAATGACGGGCGAGAAAGCGCCTACCTGTACAGAGGACGGAATCGGACACAGAGCGTGTGCGCTTTGCAAAGATGTGCTGGAGACACATGTGCAGGTAGCGGCTTTGGGACATCAGTACGGTGAGCCGGAGTTTGCCTTCAGCATCTCGGAAAATGCTCCGGCAGATACAACAGCGCAGGCAATCTTTACCTGTGAGAGAAGCGGTTGCAGGGAATCGGAAATGGAACACAGACATATGGAAAATTGTCAGGTGACCTATGATGAGACAGTGCCGACCTGTGAGCTCGATGGCAACGTCACTTATGTGGCAAAGACGACCTTCCGCGGTCAGGCAGAACAGAAGACAAAGCTTGTCATCATTCCCAAGCTGGGGCATCTGTATGAGCCGGTCTATTTTGCGGAGCAGGAGCCACAAACGGCGGCAGTAGAAACAGTGATGGCAGCAGAAACGTTATCTGACAATACAGCAGGGAAAAACTGTTTTGTATGGGGAACAGGAGATCGGACATGCTCGGTTACCTTTGTCTGCAAGCGCTGCCAGAATGAGGAAACAGTCACAGAGTCTGCAGACTCTCAGACGACCAGTACCTGTACACAGGACGGCATTAAGACTGTAACAGCAGATATTTGTTTTGCAGGATATACGTTGCATGGAGAAAAGCAGGTTTTTGATCCTGCGACGGGCCATCATTTTTACAACAGAGAGTTTACTTTATTCCCTACTTGTACGGAAAGCGGTTATTGGACGTTTTCTTGTATTGCCAAGGGATGTACCGCGACACAAAAACAGTATGTCAATCCGCTCGGACACACCGGCGGCACTGCTACGTGTGCACATCCGGCAGTTTGTGACAGATGTGGGGAAGCCTATGGAGATATTGATCCGGAGCATCATGAGCAGGATGAGATCAGAAATGCCATGGAGCCTTCCTGTCTGTCGGACGGGTATACGGGAGATATCTACTGTATGGCATGTCAGAAACTGAAGGAGCAGGGGAAGATAATCTTGAATCCCAATAAGACACATACCTGGGATGAGGGCGTTGTCGTGCGCGAAGCAACAGTCTTGCAGAACGGGCAGAAGAAATACACCTGCAAAAAGTGTGGTGCGATCCGTCTGCAAATCCTCTATTTTGAGAAAAAGGATGATTCGGCTGAGCCGGAGAAGCCGGGTGATGGGGAGAAAACAGAAGAGATCGAGGATGACAAAAAAGAGAACATTTATCAGATGGAAGAAGATCCCAAGGATCCGGGTAAGGTCATTGTCATCTATGTAAAGCCGGTCAAACCGAAAAAAATCATTGTCATTCCGGCTTCCGTTACAATCGGCGGCAAGAAATATGCAGTGACAAAAATCGCGCCGGATGCATTTGCGGGCGATACTACCATCACAAAGGTCACAGTCGGTAAAAATGTCACAAAGATACCGGATGGATGCTTTAGCGGATGTGTGAATCTGAAATCAGTCACACTGCCGGACCGTGTGAAGGAGATTGGAGCAAAGTCATTTTATAAGTGCAAAAAACTCACAACTGTAAAAATCGGAAAGAATCTGACAACAATCGGTGACCAGGCATTTGCAGGGTGTATCAGACTGCAGAAGATCACCATCCCGGCAAAGGTGATCAGACTGGGCAGCTCTATCTTCTACGGAGATAAGAGATTAAAAACGATTGTGATCAAGACCAGGAAACTGACGGATAAAAAAATGCACAAAAAAACGTTCCGCGGAATCGGCGCGAAGGTTGTGATCAAAGTGCCGAAGGCAAAGCGCAAGTTCTATCAGAAGCTGTTCCAAAAGAAAGGTCTGACGAAGAAGAACAAATTGAAGAATTTGTAAGGGCGCATGTGGGCGCCCGGCACGAAGAGTGAAGCCGGCCGGTATGAGCAGGGGATAGGATACCATGAGATATGAGGAAAGGAGCTGCTGCAACTATGAAAAGGTATGGTAAGATGATCTGGTTTGTCTTTTTGATGCAGCTTGTAATGATAGCAGCCGTGCTGATGACTGCAAAAGTAGATGACATGACTCTGGCAAAAGGGCAAGTGAACTCCTTTCAAACAGGGTGGGTCATGATCAGAGAAGATGGTACAAAAACTAAGTTGCCTCACTTGCCTTATTATGATTCCAGCCGGTCAAATGAAACAATCGTACTGCAAAATATCATTCCGAGGGAATATTGGGGACAGACGCTGACTTTTCTGTCTGCAGATAAAACACTGCGGATTACGGTTGACGGGAAAGAAATCTATTCCTTTGGGTTACAGGATAAACGGCTTTTTGGACGCACACCGGGAAGTGTGATTGTATTTGCGGACATTCCGGAGAACTGCGAAACAGGAAAAATTCAGATTGAGATGTGTTCTCCGTATGCCAATTATGCCACCTATATAACGGAGATATCCGTTGCTGACAGGGATGTGGCAATTCTTCATTTTATCAATCAAAAAGCATTGGATGTCATCCTGTCTGTGATCATCCTGATTGTTGCTGTGGTGCTTCTGATCCTGGCAATTGTACAGAAAATGTCGCAAAAAAAGGTTGGCGGCGTGGAGTATCTGGGCATTTATCTGTTGATGATGAGTTTTTATTACCTGATCGAGACGAAGCTTCCGGAGGTGTTTTACGGCAATCAGACTTTGTACTCCAACCTGATTTTCCTGATTTTGATGACAGCGCCGCTCTTTTTGGAAGCATATTGCTATGAGGCATTGCCTCGTATCTCAAAAACGATCCGGTTTGCCATGTATATTTCCACTTGCAACATTGTTGTGCAGCTGATTCTTCAGATCTGCGGCATTCGTGACTTTATGGAAATGTCATTTGTCTCGCACGGAATCATCATATTACTCATCATCTTCAATGTGGTGACATTGGGAAGAAGTGTCAGAGAGGAGAAGAGTCCGGAGACGATCATACACTTTGTGGGAATTCTTTGTATGATGCTTGGCGTGCTGGTGGATGTGATGAGGACCTATATCATCAAGGTAGGAGATTTGGGGAAAGCAAGTCGATACGGTGTATGCATTTTCGCAATCTGTTCACTCTTAATCTATATGCGGCACATGATGCAGGAACATGTAAAATTTGTGGAGCAGGCAAAAAATGATGCCATTGCGGCAAATGTAGCAAAGAGCAGTTTCCTTGCCAATATGTCGCACGAGATCCGCACGCCACTTAATGGCATACTTGGTATGGATGCTTTGCTTCTGGAGGAATGCCGGGATGAACATTTGCAGGAATATGCCAGAAACATCCAAAGTGCCGGACAATCGCTGCTGTCTATCATCAACGATATTCTGGATATCTCAAAGATTGAGGAGGGTAAGCTTGTAATCATTCCTGTGGAATATGAATTATTTTCCGTGATCAATGACTGCTATAATATCGCTAAGGTCAGAGCGGAGAGCAAATCTCTTTCGCTCAGGCTGATGATCGATCCTAATCTGCCCTCTGTTTTGTATGGAGATGAGGTCAGGCTCAGACAGGTCATCAATAATTTTCTGTCCAATGCCATCAAATATACGAAGGAAGGAATGGTCACGCTTTCCATACGCTATGAGAGTATACGGACCGGGCAGATTCTTCTGACGATTGCAGTGCAGGATACCGGTATCGGTATTCGGGAAGAAGATAAGGAGAAGCTGTTTGAAGCATTTACCAGAGTAGAGGAAAAACGCAATCGCAACATCGAAGGAACAGGTCTTGGATTGAATCTGACCAAACGGCTTGTAGATATGATGGGAGGAACGATTGACGCAGAGAGTACCTATGGAAAAGGTTCCTGCTTTACCGCTAAAATTCCGCAGAAGGTTGTCAGCAGTGAACCGATGGGAGATTTTGAGAAGCAGTACAAGCAGTTCCTTGAAAGTGCGGAGCAAAGCCACCTGTCTTTTGTCGCGCCGATCGCAAGGATTCTGGTTGTGGATGACGTAGAAATGAATCTGAAAGTCATGCAAGGTCTTCTGAAAAAGACAAAGATGCAGGTTGATACGGCACTGAGCGGACATGTGTGCCTGGATCTGGTACGAAAAAAGAAATATGATCTGATCCTTCTGGATCACATGATGCCGCAGATGGATGGCATGGAAACCTTGCAGCAGATGAAGCAGCTCACAGATTATCCGAATCAGGATACGCCTGTCATCATGCTGACGGCAAATGCTACCAGAGGTGCCAGAGAGGAATACATACAGGCCGGATTTGCAGATTATCTCACAAAGCCGGTACAGGAAGAAGATTTGCAGATTGTGCTGACAAAGTATCTGGCAGATAAGATGGAAGAAACGGATGTGCCTGCAGGCAAAGAAACGGAAAAGGCGGACAGGGAAGATGCCGGCGCGGAGAAATCTAAGAAAAATGCAGAGACTTCTGTTGACTTGGAAGCAGTAGAGTCCGGTGGCAGTTTGGAGAATGATGTGATGCTGCTTCTTGAAAAGATACCTGAGATTGATGCAAAAACCGGGGTGCGGTATTGTCTGGACGAAGAACTGTATCAGGAGGTTTTGAGAGAATATGTGAATGCGGAAAAGGAGAGTCAGCTGGAAGACTATTATCAGGCAAAGGACTGGAAGGAGTACAAGGTACTGGTACATGCATTGAAGAGTACTTCGCTGACAATTGGCGCAATCGCTCTTTCGGAGGAGGCCAAAGCACTTGAAATGGCTGCCAAAAGTGGGGAGGAGGCTTATATCCTGTCGCATCATCAGAGTGTCATGGAACACTATAGCGCTTTGCGGGAAAAACTGCGCGAGATTTTGTGATCGGCAAATGTTAAATATCATGTAAAATAATACCATAAATGGGAAGAGCTTCTGCGTATATTCATTATAAAGCATATACGCAGAAGCTTTTTTTTGGAAGTGCACATTTCAAAAAAGCGCGGAAGGTACTTAGTCCGGGGTGACAAAATCAGAGGAGGAAGACTATGAAAAGACAGGTGTTAAAAGGGATTGCATGGTATGTATCGACGGCTCTGCTCGCCGGCACGCTTGTGGGATGCGGTGCATCAGAGACAAAGACAGAGGAATACGAGGGAGAAGCTGCAGCAACGGAAGAAACGGCGCAGGCACCTGCGTCAGACGAAACGCAAAGCGGGCAAGCTGACAGCTATGAGACCGGTGATACGGCGGTGGAGGCAGAGCTAAGTGAAGAGATATCCGATGCATATGACGGTCTGTATGAATGGAATCTGGAAGCGGATGCTGCCACAAACAAAGCGGAAAAGAGACAGGCGGAAGAAGCCAAGGGTATGTACCTGTATCCGGATTACTATGAACCGGAGAATGCCGAGGAATACGAAAAGGCGGAGGAAAATGGCTTCTGCATCACTGCAGTGGAGCCCTTGTCAACGTTCTCTGCAGATGTGGATACGGCATCTTATGCCAATGTGCGCCGCATGATCGAGGATGGTTATTCTGCCGATATGATCGATCCGACCGCTGTTCGTCCGGAAGAGTTCATCAACTATTTTTCGTATGACCTGAATGCGCCGAAAAAAGGTGATATGTTCGGTGTGACGGCCGAGGTGGCAGCCTGTCCGTGGAACAGTGATCATGAGCTGATGATGGTTGGCATGAAAACGGAAGAAATCGATATGAGCAAGGCACCGGATTCCAATCTTGTATTTTTACTGGATGTATCCGGTTCTATGGATGAGCCTGATAAACTGCCGCTTTTGCAGGAGTCCTTTATACAGCTTGTGGAGGAGCTTGGCGCACATGATACCGTTTCCATTGTGACATACGCCAGTGGCGTCGATGTTGTTTTGGAAGGTGCAAACGGAAATGAGAAGGATCAGATCTGCGCGGCGATTGACAGTCTGTATGCAGGCGGCGGTACAAACGGAGAGGGAGGCATCCAGATAGCATATGAATTAGCAGAGGCTAATTTTATTAAGGGCGGAAATAACCGCGTGATTCTGGCGACAGACGGAGACCTGAATATCGGAATTTCAGAGCCGGATGAGCTGGAAAAATTTATCGAGCAGAAACGAAAAAGCGGTGTGTATCTCTCTGTGCTGGGATTTGGAACGGGAAACATCAAGGATAACAACATGGAGCGTCTGGCAGACTGCGGAAACGGCAATTATTCCTACATCGATTCCTTGTTTGAAGCCAAAAAGGTACTTGTGGAGGAAATGGGCTCCACTTTGCTGACAATCGCTGAGGATGTGAAGCTGCAGGTGGAATTCAACCCGCAGAAGGTAAATTCCTATCGTCTGATCGGCTATGAAAACCGTATGATGGCAGCAACTGATTTTAATGACGATACAAAGGATGCGGGAGAAATCGGAGCAGGTCACAGTGTGGTGGCTCTCTATGAGATCATCCCGGCCGGTGCAGAAGATGAGATTGCCCTGAAGTATCAAGATAACAAAGCGCACTATGATGTCCTGTACACCGATTATGCGACGGTGAGTGTCCGCTACAAGGAGCCGGGCAAAAAGGAATCCAAGAAAAAATCCTATGTGGTTGCAGAGGATGCGTATGCAAAAAGACCAAGTGATGACTTTGTGTTTGCATCGCTGGTGGCAGAGTTTGCCATGATTTTATCTGACAGCGACAACAAAGGCACCTCCAGTTTTGAATCGATCCTGGATGCCTATAAAACACTGGATGTGGATGATGAATATAAGAATGAGTTCTATTATCTGGTGAAACAGCTTGCCAAGCATTAGGTACCAAGCATTAGGGATGTTTCTTTTGTCATGATACGGAGCTTTTGACCCCAGTATCTAGAAAAAAAGAACGTCCCCAAGGAAATCGTTGAGTTTTTCGGGGCAATATGGTAGTATTACAAAATGTAGTGGTTGCTTAGAAATGAGATGGGCGGCTAATACAGAAAAACGTGACAGAGGGACATAGGATAGGACAAAAGAAACGTCCCCGAAGGAGAAAAGTATGAAACTGGGAATCGTCGGACTTCCGAATGTTGGAAAAAGTACATTGTTTAACTCGTTGACAAAGGCGGGTGCGTTATCTGCAAACTATCCGTTTGCAACGATTGACCCCAATGTGGGTATTGTTGCTGTGCCGGATGAGAGAATCGAGAAGCTGGGAGAGCTGTATCATACAAAGAAGGTAACCCCTGCAACCATTGAATTTGTGGATATCGCCGGTCTTGTAAAGGGAGCCAGCAAGGGAGAGGGACTTGGCAACCAGTTTCTTGCCAATATCCGTGAAGTGGATGCAATCGTGCATGTGGTCCGTTGTTTTGAAGATACGAATATCATTCATGTAGACGGCAGCGTGGATCCGGCAAGAGACATTGAAACGATCAATCTGGAGCTGATCTTTTCCGATCTTGAAATCTTGGAGCGCCGTTATACAAAGGTTTACAAGCAGGCACGCATGGATAAGAAGCTCGCCAAAGAGGTAGAGCTGATCGAGGCCATCAAGGCACATTTGGAGAATAACCGGATGGCACGTACCTTTGAGGTGCCGGATGATGAGGATGCACAGGGTTGGTTTGCTTCCTATAATCTGCTTACCGCAAAGCCGACGATCTATGCGGCAAATGTGACGGAGGATGATCTGGCAGACGACGGCGCTTCCAATGCGCATGTTGCAAAAGTGCGCGAAATGGCAAAAGAAGAAGGTGCAGAGGTGTTTGTGATCTGTGCACAGATTGAACAGGAGCTTGCGGAGCTCTCTGATGAGGAGAAAAAAGAATATCTGGATGATCTGGGCGTCACTTCTTCAGGTCTTGACAAGCTGGTGGCAGCAAGCTACAGACTTTTGGGACTCATCAGTTTCCTGACAGCAGGCGAGGATGAATGCCGTGCATGGACCATCAAGGTCGGGACCAAGGCACCGCAGGCAGCCGGAAAGATCCACACCGATTTTGAGAGAGGCTTTATTAAGGCGGAAGTGGTCAATTTCCAGGATTTGCTGGATCTTGGTTCTCTGGCTGCAGCAAGAGAAAAAGGGCTTGTCGGCATGGAGGGCAAGGAGTATGTGGTAAAAGACGGAGATGTGATTTTGTTCCGTTTCAATGTGTAAGATATCGGGAGGCTTTTTGCAGTGGATAGAATGGCAATTGATTTTCCAAATCTGGGAATTCATTTAGGATACGTACCAAAGAGCTTTCAGATCGGATCCTTTACGATAGCGATGTATGGTATCATCATTGCGACAGGGGTTCTGCTGGGATTTATGCTGGCAAACCGGGAAGGCAACGCAGTGGGTATGCCAAAGGATATCTGGTGGGATTTTTCGCTGCCTGCCATTATTTTCTCAGTGCTTGGAGCGCGCATTTACTACGTGGTCTTCAGCTGGGATTACTATAAGGACCACCTGAACGAGCTATTGAATATCAGACAGGGCGGTATTGCGATTTATGGTGCTGTCATCGGAGGGTTTCTGACACTTTTTATTTTCAGTAAGATCAGAAAAGTTCGTTTTTTACAGATGACGGATGTCGGTGTGATGGGGCTTTTGCTCGGACAGATCATTGGCAGATGGGGCAATTTTACGAACCGGGAAGTGTTCGGTGGCTATACGGACAATCTGTTCGCCATGCGACTCCCAATCGAAATGGTCAGACAGAGTGATATTTCGCCGGACATTGCGGCGCACATCACAGAGGGTATCAACTATATTCAGGTACATCCTACCTTTTTATATGAAAGCTTCTTTAATTTGCTGCTTCTGATTGCAATGCTTCTTTATCGCAGGCATAAGAAATTCGACGGAGAAATCTGCCTGATGTATCTTGGCGGATACGGCATCATTCGTTTTGTGGTGGAGGGCATCCGCACAGACCGGCTGCTCATTGGACATACAAATATCGCAGTGTCGCAGCTGCTCGGTATTGTGCTTTTTGCAGCGGCTGTGGTTACGGAGATTATCGTGCGTGTGAGGCTTGCGAAGCAGAAAGAACCTGGGGGACGGAGTGAACCTAGGGGACGGAGTTAGGGTGTCATGAACCTAGGGGACGGAGTCAGGGGGTCGTTTTTGAAAGCAACTCCGCCGGAAGGAAAAACAAACCTCCGTATTCTGAATTGATAGGTGATATTCTCGAAGTCATATGGAAAAAAAGAAGAATGAGAGAACGAAGGTAACGCCATGCAGTCTATATGTGAAAGCATATAGGCTGTTTTTTTGTGCAAAAATGCCAAAAAATAGCAGATATTTTTTTCGGTTATTTGAGTTTTCCCCTTGTCAAATGCATGGAAATGGTCTAAAATTTAGTTAAAAGTGGAGTGAAGTGGAGTGAAAGTAGTAACAAAGTGGAGGGAATGAGCGGTTTCCGAAACGAAAACGGGTGATTTCTATGTACATGGGAGAATACAATCACACAATTGATACAAAGGGAAGATTGATTGTCCCGATGAAATTCCGTGAGCAGCTCGGAGACAGTTTTGTCATCACGAGAGGCTTTGAAGGTTGTCTGATGATTTATGACAACGATGAGTGGGAAAAGGTACAGGAAAAGATCACTTCACAATCCATTCTCTCTGCACAGGCGCGAACCTTGCATCGTTATTTGATCGGTGGTGCTACTTTATCAGAAATTGACAAGCAGGGAAGAGTATTGATTCCGCCGGTGCTCAGGCAGGCCGCAGATATTACGAAGGATGTTGTGCTTCTTGGTGTGGGCAATAAAATTGAAGTCTGGAGCAAAGAGAAGTGGACTGCCCAGAGCGAGAGCGTCAATATTGAAGAGATTGCAGAACAGCTCAATCTGGCCGGCATTACATTATAATCTGCGAAATCTAAAGCAGAGCATTGGGAGTATAGATGGAATTTGGACATAAATCTGTATTGTTAAATGAAGTGATCGAAGGTCTTTGTATCAAAGAAGACGGGATATATGTGGATGGCACCCTTGGAGGCGGTGGCCATTCCGGTCACATTGCTGCAGCATTATCCGAAAAGGGAAGACTTATCGGTATCGATCAGGATGAGGACGCGATTGCGGCAGCAACAGAGCGCCTGAAACCGTACGCAGACAGAGTGACGATTGTACGCAGTAATTATGAAGCTATGTGTCAGGTGCTGGAGAATCTGGGAATTACCGGCGTTGATGGCATTTTGCTTGATCTGGGTGTCTCTTCTTATCAGCTTGATACGATTGAGAGAGGTTTTTCTTATAAATATGACACGGCGCTTGATATGCGCATGGACAAGCGTCAGAGCCTGACAGCTGAGACAATCGTCAATCAGTATTCGCAGGCGGAGCTGTTTCGGATCATCCGGGATTACGGTGAGGACAGATTCGCACAGAATATTGCGAAACACATTGTGATGGCGAGAGAGATAAAACCAATCAAGACGACCTTTGAACTGAATGAGATCATCAAAGCAGCGATACCGGCCAAGATTCGGGAAAAGGGAGGACATCCTTCCAAACGGACGTATCAGGCAATTCGCATTGCGTGCAACAGAGAACTGGATGTGTTGAAGGATTCCCTCGATGACATGATAGGCATGTTAAATCCGGGTGGCAGAATCTGTGTCATCACCTTCCATTCTTTGGAGGATCGGATCGTCAAGACGATTTTTAAGAAAAGCGAAGCTCCATGTACCTGTCCGCCGTCATTTCCGGTATGTACCTGCGGGAATGTGCCCATGGGCAGAGTGATCACGAGAAAACCAATCCTTCCGTCTGAGGAGGAATTGCAGGAGAACAGCAGAGCAAAGAGCGCAAAACTCAGAATATTTGAAAGGTCATAAGGAGAAATGACCGAAAGAAAAATGAGAGAAGGGGAATTGAAACATGGCATATCAGGAAAGAAATGCATCCTATCAGAGAAGAAATACGACTTCCGGCAGAAGCAGCAGATATTATACCTATGCAGATGGTAATACGATCAGAAAAGTAGATTACGATGTGGTGCGTGAACTGGAAAAGGAACCGGTCAGACGCGTCAGCAGAGAAACAGTCAGAAACAGAGAAAAGGCGGCACATATGAATGTGGGAGCGGTTTTGTTTTATTCTGCATTTATGGCAGTGGTCGCAGCGACATTGTTTTTCTACATCCAATTGCAGAGTGCCAATACCGCAGCAGTAGAACGAATTTCCGCAATGGAGACACAGCTGAATGAAATGAGACTGGATAATGAGGAAGAATACAGCCGTATCATGGGCAGCGTCGATATGGAACAGATCAAGAAAAGGGCAATTGAGGATCTGGGTATGCAGTATGCACAGGAAGGACAGGTAGTTGAGGTGCAGGGCGCGACAAATGACTATGTGCGTCAATATATGGACATGCCCTAAAAAATGTGCTAGTATGCAACAAAAAGAGGTGTTGACATTGAATAGACAGGGAACAGGAAGACCGGGGGATCAGGTGCGCAGAACCGGTAATGATAGAAGTGCAGTCCAAAGAAACGGCAGTCGGAGATCTGAAGGTCAGAGAAACACCGGGCAGCGGTCAGAACGGACTGTTACAAAACAGCGCAGCAATGTGGAAAGCCTGCAGGCTCACAGACGCAAGATGCGCACAGCGCAAAGCCCGCAGGGAAAAAAGAATCAAATATTTTCCATAAAAATGAAAAAAAAGCTGGCAGTATTATTCATCATCATACTGCTGGCTTTTGCAGGTTTGGCAGGCAGAATTCTGTATATCAGCCATACCGATGGAGAGAACTATAAGAAACAGGTGCTTTCCCAGCAGGAATACAACAGCAAATCCCTTCCCTATAAGAGAGGGGAAATTCTCGATGCAAACGGGACTAAGCTGGCGTTCAGTGAAAAGGTATATAATCTGGTGGTGGATTCCAAGGAGATCACATCAAGCAAACAGGAAAATGCGATGACTGAGACGATGAATGCGTTGCGCACCTATTTTGAGGTGGACACAACAGCGCTCTCTTCCTATATAAGCGAGCATACTTCCAGCCGATATTATGTGGTGAAGAAAACGCTGACATATGAGCAGGTGACCCCTTTTCAGGAGGCACAAAAAGAAAACAAATCCATTGTCGGAGTCTGGTTTGAGGAAGAATACAGGAGAAAGTATCCTTATAACTCCCTTGCCTCTACGATCATCGGATTTACCGGATCGGATAATAACGGTACCTATGGACTTGAGGAATATTATAATACCATGCTCAACGGTACTAACGGAAGACAGTATGGATATCTAACAGAGGATTCGATGCTGGAGAGAACGACGATACCGGCGCAGGACGGAGATACCCTTGTGACCAGCATTGATGCGAATATCCAGAATGTGGTTGAGAAATATATCAAGCAGTTCAATGACGAGCATAGAGGCGAGTATAGAGAGGGAGAGGACGGCTCTGTCAATACGGGTGTCATCGTGATGGATCCGCAGAACGGAGAGATTCTGGCGATGGCGGACAGCCATTCGTTTGATCTGAACAATCCGAAGGATCTGACTGCATATTATACGGACGAAGAAATTGCTGCCATGGATGAGGAGACAAAGTATGAAAAGCTGAATCAGCTGTGGAGAAATTTCTGTGTATCGGATACCTATGAGCCTGGTTCTGTCGCAAAGGCAATGACGATCGCGGCAGGACTTGATGCCGGAAAACTGACGGGAAATGAGAGCTATTTCTGCGGTGGAAAGATGGATGTCAGCGGTCATACGATCAAGTGTCATAAGCGAGTGGGACATGGCACTGTAACCGTATCACAGGCTCTGGAGCAGTCCTGTAACATGGCACTGATCCAGATGGCAGAGCAGATTGGAAAAGATACATTGATGAAATATCTGTACAATTTTAATATCGGGCTCAAGACAAATGTGGACGTTTCCGGGGAAGCCAGGACGGCATCGCTGGTCTACGCACCGGAGAACATGGTGGCATCAGACCTTGCAATTTCTTCCTTCGGACAGGGATATAACGTAACAATGATTCAGATGGCTTCTGCATTTTGCTCTATCATCAACGGGGGGAAATATTATGAACCTCATGTGGTGAAGGAAATCCGAAATGCTAACGGAACCACTGTCAAGAAGGTGGAACCCAGGGTGCTTAAGCAGACAATTTCCGCAACCACTTCAGACACCATGCGACAGTACTTGGCGAATGTATGTACGTTGGGAACCGGTACGACGGCAGTTCCGGCAGGCTATCTGATCGGCGGAAAGACGGGAACGGCAGAGACGCAGCCCCGTGGAAACCGGCAGTATGTGGTATCTTTTATGGGATTTGCACCGGTGGAGGATCCACAGGTCGTCATATATGTCGTAGTGGATAAGCCTAACGTAGAAGATCAGCCTCATTCTTCTTTTGCACAGGAGATTGCAAAAAATATCCTGACAGAGATTCTTCCCTATATGAATGTGTTCCGCACGGAGGAGCTTACCGAAGAGGAACTTGCACAGCTGCAGCAGATGCATATTATTGCCGTAAGTGAGAACTCTATAGAGGAGGAGACTGAGGAGGATGGAATAGCAGAAGAGGAAGGTGGCAGTGCATCAGACAATGAGGATGAGAGTACTGAAAAAGTGACTTATACGACAGATCCTGAGACAGGTTATGTGATCGATCCGGATAGTGGGGAATATTTGGATCCCGAAACCTATGCGCCGGTTGATACAAGCAGCTCCAATTTGGATGGTTTGATCGGCATCGAAAACAAACCGCAGGATGAAAACGATTTTAAGGCGGGTGCGGGGTTCTAAGAAGCATGCAACATTAATAGATTATGGTAATGACGCGTGACGGAGATGTACATGCGGGGTTATCTGACCAGTCATCGAAAAAAAGTTCTGTTTTTGTTCCTGTGCTTTCTGACCTGCCTTGTGCTTTTGGCGGGGCGACTTTTGTATCTGATGGTCTTTCAGTCTGCCTATTATTCGGAGAAGGCGACGCAGCTCCATGAACGGGAACGCGCGATCAAGGCTGCCAGAGGACAGATTCTGGACCGCAACGGCGTGGTGCTGGCTGCAAATCAGACAGTCTGTACCATTTCTGTGATTCATTCTCAGATTCAGGATGAGGAAGCGGTGATACGGATGCTTTGCGAAAAGCTGGAACTACCGGAGGAGACCGTCAGAAAGCGCGTGACAAAAGTATCTTCTATAGAGAGGATTCAGAGCAATGTACCGAAGGAAATCGGTGATGCAATTCGAAAAATCGATATGCCGGGCGTCAAAATAGATGAGGATTATAAAAGGTATTATCCCTATGATACGCTTGCAAGTACCGTACTTGGTTTTACCGGTGGAGATAATCAGGGGATCATAGGGCTGGAGGTCAAATATGAGGATGTTCTGAAGGGAACGGATGGTATCATCTATACGATGACAGATGCCAGAGGCGTGGAGCTCCCGGCTTCCGGAGAGAGCCGCAAGGAGCCGATTGCGGGGAATGATCTGCAGATCAGCATTGACCGCAATATACAGGAATATGCCACAATGCTTGCCACGCAGGCAATGCAGGCAAAAGAAGCAGAAGGGGTGTCCGTCCTGTGCATGAATCCGCAAAACGGAGAAATCTATGCCTGCGTCAACGTTCCGGAATTTCATTTGAATGAGCCGTATACACTGACGGATGAGTATCTTTCGCTCCATCAGGATGATCTCTATGAAGACAAACAGGATGAACTGAACCGGATGTGGCGTAACAACTGCATCAATGATACGTATGAGCCGGGATCCACATTCAAGGTCGTCACGGCAGCTGCAGCATTGTCTGAGGGCGTTGTGAGCCTTTCGGACACTTTCCACTGTCCGGGCTACTGTGTGGTGGAGGATCGCAGAATCAGGTGCCATAAGACGACGGGACACGGGTCACAGAATTTTGTACAGGCGACCATGAATTCCTGCAATCCTGTCTTTGTCAATGTGGGACTTCGACTCGGCCCCGAAAAGTATTACGAGTATTTTGAAAAATTTGGATTGCTGAAAAAGACAGGAATCGATCTGCCCGGTGAAGCGGGAACAATCATGCACAAAAAAGAGGATATAGGGCTGGTTGAACTGGCTACGATGTCTTTTGGACAGTCCTTTCAAATCACGCCAATACAGCTGATTACGACAATCAGTTCTATCATCAATGGGGGAAAACGCGTGACACCGCATTTTGGGGTCAGTATGCGGGACAGCAGTACGGGAGAGGCAAAAAAGTTTTCCTACCCGGTGACAGAGGGAATTGTTTCGGAGGATACCAGTGAAAAGATGCGTTTGATCCTGGAGCAGGTGGTTGCAAACGGCGGCGGGAAAAACGGTCAGGTGGAGGGCTATGCCATTGGCGGCAAGACAGCGACAAGCCAGACCTTGCCGCGTGGGAGCGGACGGTATATTTCCTCCTTTATCGGATTTGCGCCTGCAGATGATCCGCAGATCATAACACTTGTTGTCATCCGGGTACCAAAGGGTGTATACTATGGCGGGACGATCGCTGCGCCGGTTGTCAGAAAGCTGTATGAAAATATATTGCCATATTTAGAGATTGAAAAAGCAAAGGAGAATTCAAATGATGGATTATAAGGTAGTGATACCTGCGATTATTGCATTTTGTATCAGCGCACTCTTAGGACCTGTTATGATCCCGTTTCTCAGGCGCTTAAAAGTTGGACAGACAATCCGTGATGAGGGTCCAAAGACGCATCTGCAGAAGAACGGAACACCGACAATGGGCGGACTTATCATATTATCTGCGATCACGCTGACTTCGATTTTTTATGTGCGCAGCAATCCGTCAATCATTCCGGTATTGTTTCTGACGCTTGGTTTTGGTCTGATCGGTTTCCTGGATGATTATATCAAGGTCGTGCTGAAACGTTCTATGGGACTGAGAGCATGGCAGAAAATGGCATTGCAGATTGTGGTGACTGCCGTATTTGCATACTATATTGTAGAAATTGTGCAGATCGATCTTGCGATGCGCATTCCCTTTTGGCCGGGACATTATCTGAGCTTTGGCAAGATAGGAAATATCATACTTCTGTTCTTTGTTGTGATCGGTACTGTAAACGGAACGAACTTTACGGACGGACTAGACGGGCTTGCCACCAGTGTGACCAGCATGGTAGCTACATTCTTTACAGTGGTTGCCATCGGGCTGGGAAGTGGAATTGAACCGATTACAGGTGCTGCGGTGGGCGCCCTTTTGGGATTTTTGCTCTTTAACGGTTATCCGGCAAGTGTATTTATGGGCGATACAGGCTCACTTGCGCTCGGCGGATTTGTGGCTGCCTGTGCATACACCATGCAGATGCCTCTGTTTATCCTGATTGTTGGATTCATTTACCTGATCGAGGTGGTATCTGTTATGATGCAGGTGTCTTACTTTAAGCTGACACATGGAAAACGTATCTTTAAAATGGCCCCGATCCATCATCACTTTGAAATGTGCGGATGGAAGGAAACAAAAGTGGTCGGCGTATTTTCGATTGTCACGGCGATCTTGTGCCTGATCGCGTTACTTGGATTATGATAGGAGTGTGAGAATATGGAATGGAATCAGAAAAAGGTATTGGTGGTCGGCTGCGGAAAAAGCGGTATTGCAGCCATGAAGCTTCTTGCATCTTCAGGTGCGGACGCAATCCTCTATGATGGAAATGAGACGCTGTCAGAGGAAAAAGTCAGAGAAACACTAAAAAATGCCGGAATGCAGGAAACGGAGCAGGTAAAGATCGTGCTGGGCGAGCTGCCCGCTTTCGTAGAGGAGTCTTTGGACGCGATGGTTTTAAGCCCCGGTGTTCCGACTGATCTGCCATGGATTGAAAGAATCCGGCAAAAGGGTGTTTTGATCTTAGGAGAGATAGAGCTTGCTTATTTATTTGAAAAAGGAAATGTGCTTGCAATCACGGGAACGAACGGAAAGACAACGACCACAACTCTGCTTGGAGAGATCATGAAGGCGTATCAGGAAAAGGTTTTTGTGGTGGGGAATATCGGAAACCCCTACACGGAAGAGGTTCTGAAGACAGATACAAACTCTACCACAGTGGCAGAGATCTCGTCGTTCCAGCTGGAGACCGTACATACTTTTCGCCCTGTAGTCAGTGCGATTTTGAATATTACACCCGATCATCTGAACAGACATCATACGATGGAAAATTATGTGGCGGCAAAGGAAGCAATCACGAAGCAGCAGACAAAGCAGCAGTATTGTGTCCTCAATTATGAGGATGCGTATACCAGAGAATTTGCAGCTGCATGTCCCGCCACACCGATTCTGTTTGCCAGTGCACACGAGCTTGCAGATGGTTTTTTCTATAGGGATGAGTGTATTTTTAAAGCGGTAGCCGGCCGGGAAGAAAAGCTTTTGCATATTCACGATATGAAGCTTCTGGGCATGCATAATGTGGAAAATGTCATGGCTGCGATCGCAATGGCAGATGCTTACGGCGTGCCGATGGAGACGATTCTTCGCGTTGTAAAGGAATTTCGTGCGGTTGAACATAGAATTGAATACGTAGATACCAAAAACGGCGTGGACTATTATAATGATTCCAAGGGAACCAATCCGGATGCAGCGATCAAAGGCATTCAGGCGATGGTCAAGCCGACCTATCTGATCGGTGGCGGCTACGACAAGCAGAGTGAATATGATGAGTGGATCGAGAGCTTTGACGGAAAAGTAAAGAAGCTGATTCTTCTGGGACAGACAAGAGAGAAAATTGCCGAATGTGCCAGAAAGCATGGTTTTACGGATTATGTTTTTGTGGACAGTCTTGAGGAGGCAATGGCATATTGCCGGGAGCACGCAGGGCAGGGAGATGCGGTCCTGTTATCACCGGCATGTGCGAGCTGGGGCATGTTCCCGAATTATGAAGTGAGAGGACAGATCTTTAAAGAACTGGTACATCAAATGAAATAATGGAAGGAGTATTCACTTGGGGAATACAAGACGGAAACGAAGAAACAGAAATGAATATTATTTTGACAATACACTGCTCCTATGCGTGCTTTTGCTGCTTTTTTGCGGGTTGATCGTGCTTTATTCCACCAGTTCCTACAGTGCGGCGCTTGAGCATGGAGATTCGGCTTATTATCTGAAGAAACAGTGTTTTGCCACGGCACTCGGACTTGTGGGGATGTTCCTGGTCAGTAAATTTGATTATCACCGGTGGGTGAAGCTTGCTGTACCGATTTATGTTGTCTCACTGATCCTGATCGCGCTGGTCAAGACACCGCTTGGAAGGACGATTAACGGAGCGCGTCGCTGGATCTTTATCGGAGGCTTATCCATTCAGCCGGCTGAGGCTGCCAAGGTGGCAGTGATCATTATCATGACCGCTTTTATCTGTGCACTTGGAAAAGGAATCCGCAGGATCAAAAGCATTATAGTAACGCTTTTGATTGCGGCACTTCCGGCGGGAATGATTTTGTTTATTACAAAAAACATGAGCTCTGCAATCATTGTGCTTGGAATTGCGGCAGTCATGATTTTTGTGGCAGATCCGCACTATCTGCGGTATTTTGCCGTGGTGGCAGGGGTGATTGCCCTAGCAACGCTTGTTGTGATGCTGATTGTCGGGAGCGGTGAGAGTGATGCGGGGGGCTTTCGCGGAGACAGAATCAAAGCCTGGGTTGATCCTGAGGCTTACGCTTCCGATGAGGGATTCCAGACGCTGCAGGCATTGTATGCCATCGGCTCCGGCGGCATCATCGGAAAAGGGCTTGGTCAGAGTATGCAAAAGCTTGGCTTTTTGCCCGAAGCACAAAATGATATGGTATTTTCCATTATTTGTGAAGAACTGGGGCTGTTTGGAGCGTTATGTGTTTTGGTGCTGTTTGGGACGCTCATCTATCGGTTTATGATTGTAGCAAACAATGCACCGGATCTGACAGGGGCGCTCCTTGTGGTAGGTGTTATGGGACATATTGCCATTCAGGTCATTCTGAACATCGCAGTTGTGACCAACACCATTCCCAATACGGGAATTACCCTGCCGTTTATCAGCTATGGAGGCACCTCCATCCTGTTTTTGCTGGCGGAGATCGGTATTGTCCTGAATGTCTCGGGTAAGATTCATTTGCGTGATGTGGAATAAGGGAAAAGCACGAAAAGGAGCGCATTGCATATACTATACATAAGAACTCTCTTTTTAGGAAGTTTATTGATTCATGGCATATCATATATGTGGCAAAGTACCGCTTACAGGAGAAATCAGAGTACAGGGTTCCAAAAACGGAGCCCTGCCGCTTTTGGCAGCCGCACTGCTTGTGGAGGGGAGGACGACACTGATCGGATGCCCGGACATTGCAGATGTGTCGGCAATGCTTTCTCTGCTTGCGTGTGTCGGATGTCAGATTACCAGGGAAAAAGAGCGCATCATTGTTGATGCCTGCCAGGTGGAACCGGTAAGTTGTCCGGAAGCGCTGACGAGCTGTATGCGTTCCTCCATTATGTTGCTTGGTCCGATGCTCGGAAGATGCAAAAGGGCGGTTTCCGGAAGACCCGGCGGGTGCGTGATAGGTGCAAGACCGATTGATCTGCATTTGTCGGCACTTGCGCAGATGGGGGTGTGCTTTGAAGGGCAGGAGGAACTGATTGCTGTGGCAGACGATCTGCATGGAGCCACGATCCATTTTCCGTTTCCAAGTGTGGGTGCAACAGAGAATGTGATCATGGCGGCGGTCCTTGCAAAAGGGACTACCTGTTTGTACGGGGCGGCCAAAGAACCTGAGATCGTCCAGCTGTGTCTGTTTTTGGTAAAGGCGGGAGCTTCTATAACGGGAATCGGGACCGACCGCCTTGTGATCAGGGGAGTGGAGCGCTTATATGAGACAGAATTTCAGGTGCCGGGTGATCGGATCGTTGCAGGTACTTATCTGCTCGGCGCTGTTGCGACAAGAGGAAAGATTGCGCTTACGCACATCGG
The DNA here is from genome assembly GCA_945949085.1 of uncultured Lachnospiraceae bacterium. GTDB lineage: Bacteria > Bacillota > Clostridia > Lachnospirales > Lachnospiraceae > CAG-194. The sequence goes on from CAMFDJ010000002.1 coordinate 117,624, forward strand.
AAAGCAGGATATGGGAAACGTGCTTTTCACCCTGCAGAAAATGGGGGCTGTCGTCACAGCTGAAGAGGATGTGATTTGCGTGGATGCATCCAAAGCGGGATGCAGTATCCCTTATATCAGAACGGAAGTGTTCCCAGGCTTCCCTACAGATCTTCAGTCGATGCTGGCAGTTTGCCTCAGTGTGGCAAGAGGCAACAGTATTCTGGAGGAAACAATCTTTGAAGATCGTTTCAAGATCGTAGAGCCGCTTTGGAGGATGGGAGCCAGAATCAGGATTGACGGAAGACGTATGCAGATCATAGGAACGGATACCCTCTGCGGGCGGGAGGTAGCGGCGACGGATCTGCGCGGCGGCGCAGCTTTAGTGCTTGCAGGGCTCGTTGCGAAGGGAGAGACAATTGTAGAGGGTGATAGGTTCATCTGCAGAGGCTATGAGGCGATAGAAAGGGATCTTGGACACCTTGGAGCAATGATTGATAAAGCATAATGGGAAGGAAGATACAGGCATGAAGGAGAGCACATTCAGCAGAAAAAAATTCATAGCGGTCTCAATCACTTTTTTTCTGCTGATTGCGTTTGCAGCGGGGTATTATGTCCTTTCCTCTTACCATGTCAGAACAGTGACTGTGGAGGGAAATGCGCATTATACGGACGAGCAGATTAAGGAGATGATCCTTCCGGGAGGAATCTGGGATAATTCCATCCTTCTTTCTGTGAAATACAGCAAGAAAAAGATGAGAGATATCCCGTTTGTAGAGGCGATGGATGTTGAAGTGGTCTCAAAGAATGAGATCTGTATTCGCGTCTATGAAAAAAAACTTGCCGGTTGTGTGCGTTATCTTGGCAGTTATCTGTATTTTGACAGGGAAGGTATTGTAGTGGAGACATCACAGGAACTTACAGAGGGGGTGCCTGTCATCAAAGGGCTTTCCTTTGATCATATTGTCATGCATGAAAAAATCCCTGTGGAGCAGGAAACTATCTTTGGAGAGATTCTGAAGGTGACGCAGCTCCTTGCAAAATATGAACTCGGTGCCGATGAAATTTATTTTAAAGCAAACGGGGAGGTGACACTTCTGTTCGGACAAGCCCGCATTCTGTTGGGCACAGACGAGAATATCGATGAAAAGGTGGAGCAGCTTGCCTATATTCTCCCGAATCTGGAAGGCAGGGTCGGAACGCTTCATTTGGAAAACTACAATGAAACGACCACAAAGATCAATTTTGAGCCTGAAAGTTGAAAAGAAAAGCTGAAAAGAATAGAGAAAAAATGAAAAAATCAGTTGATAAATCAGCTGAAAAATTATATGATAAACTTAATGGAATTTTAGGGAATGTGAAGGAGGAAACATTTTGCTGGAGATTAGACCGAATGATGCAGAACTTGCTGCACGTATTATTGTAATTGGTGTTGGTGGAGCAGGTAATAATGCAGTTAATAGAATGATAGATGAGCAGATAGTAGGTGTTGAATTTATCGGAATCAACACAGATAAGCAGGCATTACAGTTTTGTAAGGCACCTAAGCAGCTTCAGATCGGCGAGAAGCTGACAAAGGGACTCGGCGCAGGCGCAAAGCCTGAGGTTGGCGAAAAAGCTGCCGAGGAGAGTATGGAAGAGATTACAAGTGCGATCAAGGGTGCTGATATGGTATTTGTGACATGCGGTATGGGCGGCGGAACAGGAACAGGTGCTGCACCGGTTGTTGCCAAGGTCGCAAAGGACATGGGAATCCTGACAGTCGGTGTTGTGACAAAGCCTTTCCGTTTTGAAGCAAAGCAGCGTATGAACAATGCGCTTGGCGGATTACAGAAGTTAAAAGAAAATGTGGATACACTGATTGTGATTCCGAATGATAAGCTTCTTGAGATTGTTGACAGAAGGACAAGCTTCCCTGAGGCGTTAAAGAAGGCCGATGAAGTGCTGCAGCAGTCAGTACAGGGTATCACGGATCTGATCAACACTCCATCCGATATCAATCTGGATTTTGCGGATGTACAGACAGTTATGCGTGACAAAGGAATTGCACATGTGGGTATTGGTGTTGGTACAGGTGATGAGAAGGCGATGGAAGCAGTCAAGACTGCTGTTTCTTCTCCGCTTTTAGAGACCACAATCTCCGGTGCAACCGATATTATTCTGAATATCACAGGTGATATTTCTCTGATTGAGGCTGATGAGGCTGCTGTTTATGTGCAGGATCTGGTCGGTGAGGATATCAATGTTATTTTTGGTGCCAAATACGATGAAACCATGCATGATGCTTGTACCATTACAGTCATTGCGACCGGAATCGATGAAAAGAATCCGGCACTTGGCAAGGCAAGTGCAACAATCGGAAGACCTTCAGCACCGGCTAAGGCGAAACCGGTTTCTTCCTTTGGCGCAAACAGTTCTATGGTTGGAACGGGGGCAATCCCGGCAAGTGCCATCAATCCGGCGCTAAAGAGTACACCGGTACCGCCGCCAAAGCCACGCGTGGATTCAGGCTCTTTGCAGATTCCTGATTTCCTGCAGAGAAAATAATATTCTGTCGATGAAAAATACAAATTGACGTCGTGATTTTGACAAAAAAATCACGACGTTTTTTGTATGCTTATAAGCAGATACGAAAGCTTTTTTCAGAAATCAGACAGGTGGGTGATGAAAACGAAAGTATATCTGGATCTTGTCTTTTTGCAAAATTTCTTTTTGGATTACCTGCTCCTTGGCCTGACAGGAAAGCTGATGCAAAGACAGGAAAAGGGCTTACGTCTCCTTGCGGCAACACTGCTGGGAAGCGGTTTTGCGGTGCTGTACGAACTGTTTGGCAGATATCTGCCTGAAAGCGGCATGGTGACAAATATCCTGGTGCAACTGCTAAACCTGTTCCTGGCATATTGTATGCTTGTGATTGCATTCAGGCCGATTCAGGGAATGGAACGTGTGCTCTATGTGCTTGTCTTTTACGGGTTATCCTTTGCTATGGAAGGTTTTTTGCGTTTGATCGGGGACAGATTTCCGGTTTTGATACATAATCAGTTTCGCATTCTCACCTTTTTTGGTGCTGCATGGTTTGGCAGTCTGTTTCTGAGACAGTTTGCTGCCATTCTGAAGGAAAGAAGCATTGAGAAGCATTACAACTGTCCGGTGCTCATTGAAGTGGCAGGCAGGATGGCGAAAGGAAGAGGGCTCTATGACAGCGGGAACAGTCTCGTTGAGCCCATCAGCGCAAGACCGGTTGTCATTGTAGAGCAAAAGTTTTTGACAGAGTATGGAATCGAGATACCGGAAGAAGGATATTTTGCGATTCCGTATCATACGGTAGGGTGCGAAAGAGGTATTCTGAAAGGAATTCTGGCGGACGAGATGCGAATCATCAGGCCCGAGGGAGAGAAAGTTCTGAAAAAAGTAATGCTTGGTGTCTACGAAGGGTGCCTTAGTACCAAAGGACAGTATCAGGTACTTTTGCATCCGAAATTATAATACAGGAAGGAAGAAGGAAATGATTTTAAAAGTTGTAATGCCGGGGAAGGTACAATTCAGATTTCTGCAGAGAGAAAAAGGTCTTTTTGCCATGAAACAGGGAGAAATCCACTATATCGGTGGGGCAGATATCCTGCCGCCTCCCTTGGAGAGTGATAGGGAAAATGAGTGCATTTTGCAGCTTGGGACTGCAAAGGAGGAGGAAGCAAGGGCTGCTCTCATTGAGCATAATTTAAGGCTTGTGGTTTATATCGCAAAGAAATTTGACAACACGGGTGTCGGTGTGGAAGATCTGATCTCCATTGGGACAATTGGACTGATCAAAGCAATCAATACCTATAACAGGGATAAGAATATTAAGCTGGCAACCTATGCATCGCGTTGCATAGAAAATGAGATTCTGATGTACCTGCGCAGGAATAATAAGCTGCGATATGAAGTGTCGATTGACGAACCGCTCAATGTGGATTGGGATGGCAACGAACTGCTGCTTTCCGATATCCTGGGGACAGATGAGGATGTCATCTATAAGGATATGGAAAATGAGGCAGAGCAGAAAATGCTGAAGAAAGCAATTGCAACACTGTCAGAAAGAGAAAAGCTGATCATCAATCTGCGATTTGGTCTGGGAGGCCGTGAGGAAGATGTGATGACGCAGAAGGAAGTGGCAGATTATCTCGGTATTTCCCAGTCCTACATCTCAAGACTTGAAAAAAAGATTATGAAAAGATTAAAAAAAGAAATGGTGTCTTAACTGATGGCAGCATGTGTGCTATGATACAGAAGAAGAGAATGCTTGTGGTGGATCCTGATAGGCAGCATGAGCAGAAAAGATACAAAAGGATGTGAATACAATGGATATGAATGCAGTATACAAAAGACTGGATGAAATGTTTCAAAGCGGGCAGAGCGCACAGGCGGAGGATTTTCTGATCGAATGTCTGCAGCAGGCACAGACAGAGGGAGATTTTAACAGTCTGATCATGCTTCTGAATGAAATGATCGGCTATTGCAGAGAGACCGGTCAGAAGGAAAAATCACTGGCATACAGCAGTCAGGTGATTCAGTTGATGCAGCAGCTTGGCATGACTGACAGCGTGGCATATGGTACGACGCTGCTCAATGTGGCAAATGCCTGCAGGGCAGCCGGTAAGCTGGATGAGGCATATCAGTTTTATATGGAGGTATTTCCTATTTATGAGAAGCATCTGCAGCCGGATGATTTCTATTATGCCGGCCTGTATAACAATATGAGTCTTTTGTTTCAGGAGATGGAGGATTACGAAAAGAGTGTGGAGTGTCTCGAAAAGGCACTTCGCATTGTAAGGCACACACCGGGGGCAGAGTTTGAGGTGGCGGTGACGCACACCAATATTTCGTCTTCTTTATGTAAGCTTTCGGAGAAAACCGCAAGGGAAGAAGAGGCTTTGCGGGCAGGAGGCACACAGCTGTATTATGAAAAAAGCAGAGAGCTTGCGGCGCAGGCACTCGAGGAAGCAAAAGAGGCTGTGGAAACCTTTCGCGGCATGGAGGTAATGGATGTTCACATGGCGGCAGCATGCACCGCATATGCCGATGCACTTTCGCTTCTTGGCGATTTTGAGGAAGCGCAGGAATACTACATTCTGGCAATGTCCATGATTGAAAATGCAGTGGGCAGGACGGAGGCCTATCGGCGCGTCGGAGAAAAGCTTGCGTACGTGAAAGCATTGCAAAGTGGTGAGAATGTGGCGGGTGCAAATGAGGCATGCAATCCGGCACCCGGCTATGCAATCCGGAAGGATGGAGACAGCATACCGGATGAAAACGTCGTATCGGATGAAAACATCATACCGGATGAAAAGAATACTGCGGTTGACAGAGAAAAAGAGCATATGTCGGGACTTGCACTGGCAAAGGCATATTTTGAGGCGTATGGTAAGAAGATGTTATTTGACAGGTTCCCGGAGTATCTGACGCAGATTGCAGTGGGACTGTGCGGGGAAGGCTCCGATTGTCTGGGATATGACGATGCCTATTCCGCAGATCATGATTTTGGCCCCGGATTTGCAATGTGGGTCGATGATGAGGTCTATGAAAAGATCGGCAGGCAGCTCCAGGAAGCGTACGACAGCCTGCCGAGGCAGTTCATGGGATACGAGAGAATTGACACACCTCAGGGACAGGGCAGGTGCGGCGTTTGCACATACAGACAGTATCTGCAGCGGATTTTGGGAATTGACCATGTACCGCAGACGGATCAGGAGTGGCTGTATGTCGATGAGGAAGCGCTCAGAGCTGCTGTGAGCGGAGAGATTTTTACCGATCCCTCCGGTAATTTTACAGCAATCAGAGAGGCACTTCGTGCCTATTATCCGGAATCTGTCCGGCGTCTTAAGCTTGCGCAGGAAATGACGCTTTTTAGTCAGAACGGGCAATACAATTATGAGAGAATGTTGCGGCGCGGTGATAAGGCAACGGCAAATCTGTTGCTCGTCAAGGCGGCAGAAAATGCGATGAAGCTGTTATATCTGCTTGATAAGACCTATGCACCTCATACCAAATGGTTACTGCGTGGGATTGAGGATATGGGGCAGCCCTCTATGATGGAGGATCTGATCACCAGTCTGTTATATGAGATTGGCGGTGGAGACGATGCAGTGGCAGCGAAATTACGGCAGATTGAAAAGATAGCTGCTTTTCTGCTGGAAAAAATGAAAGAGCAGGAGTTTCTGCCGGCAGAGGCAACGGATACTTATCTGGCACATTATGCGCAGCTTGTCGCGTATGGCGGAGGCGATAGCCGGAGGGCAGAATGCGGAAAAGTGGAAACCGTGCAGCACATGGTATCTGATGAGGAGAAAACACAGGTAAGGGCGGTTTCTCACGAGACAAAAGAGAAGGACAGGGAAGAAGAGATGAAGGATTGTGAAAACGCTCTTACAGAAGAGAGAGAATATACAAAAGAAGAAATGGTGGATGCCATTGTCAGGATGGAATGGAAAGCATTTGATCAGGTGAAGAACGAAGGCGGAAGAGCAGGGTGTCAGGACGATTGGACGACTTTTCAGATTATGCGCAAGAGCCAGTATTTGACCTGGAATGAAGAAATGCTGGGACAATATATCTATGATTTTTCTCAAAATATGGAGAAAGGCTGGAATCCGATCACCGAAAAATACGCACGTATGATGGAGAGTACAGCACCGGAGGAATACGAACGTTTGAAGGATAACCTGCCGGAGATTTCCGAGCAGAAAAAACGGATCATGGAGCAGATCATTGAGATCCAGGTGGGGTGGATGGAAGACTTTGCAAAGGCATATCCGAAGGTGGCTTCCGGCGCGCGTGTGATCCACACCAGTGAAGACGGACCTTATGAGACCTCCTATGAGACTTATCTGCGCGGAGAGATAGGCACTTATTCGGATGATATGCTGATGTTGTATGGCAGATTCATTGCCGGACTGGCCAGAGACGGAAAAAATCTGGCGCGGATGACAATGGAAAACACCGTTCACATGTACGGCTATGACAGTCTGGACAGTGCTGAGGAGAAGATGTGGTAAGCGTCATTCATACACATATTCCGCAATTGCCTGCATCCAGATCTGATATCCATCCCCTGTGGGATGGACACCGTCGCACGTATCGGTAAAATCATTGTCTTTCGTGACAACTTTGTTGTAAAGATCGATATAGGTAAGAGAGTTTGCCTCGGCAAGCTCTTTTATTTTTTCGTTCAGCGCCTGTACTGCCGTATTGTCAATTCCGGTAGATCTGCTGACAGGAAGGACCGATTGCAGATAGATGCGGCATGTGGGAAGCGCATCCTGCAGGGCGTGTATCATCTGCTCATAATAGCGGATCGTCACTTCAGATGGAATCTGCTGACGGATATCATTGATACCGATCATAATAAAAATCTTGTCCGGATTTTGACCTATGACAGTGTCGAGTCTATTAGCCGCGCCTTCACACACATCGGAATCGATACCGCGGTTTGCGACGGTCAGATCCCGGAAATATTCCTGCCATTCAAAGCGGGCTGTGATGGAATCGCCCAAAAAGACGACATCGGTATCCCGGTCAGGAAGCATTTCAAACTGGGTTTTGCGCTGGACATAGGAAGCGTTGTCGGTATAGTGATAGGTTTCATGCGACATGGTCTGCCGCAGAATCGTAAAATAATTGCCGCGAATCAGCAGAAAGACTGTCATGGCAAGAAGCAGCGTGCTGACAGGCAAAAGTATTAGGAACAGCATCTTGTATCGATTTGGTTGTTTTTTCATAAGTTCTATATGACCTCTTTCATATTTTTTAAAATTATATTATTATTATACTATGCAAGCCTGCAAATAGTCAAAAAATGCTATGGTGGTATTTGCAGCAGGTTAGGAAGGATAAGAAGAGGAGAAAAACATGCCAAACCCAAGAGAACTGATTTCGTTACTGAGAGGTCATAAAACATACATCCAGACACATAATTTCCCGGATCCCGATGCCATTGCATCCGCATATGGTTTGCAAATGCTTCTGAAAGCCTTTGGGATTGAAACAAAGCTCTGTTATGACGGCAGTATCGATAAGCTCAGTACAAAGCGGATGCTGTCACTTTTTGACATGGATATCGTGAGTGTCGATGGCATTTCCGATATGGAAAAAACAGATTATATTGTGACGATCGACGGACAGAAGTATAATACCAATTTTACCGATCTGATCGGAGATGAGGTGGCATGTATCGATCATCACCCTACGGTGATCGAGTGTGAATATCAATATAAGGATGTGCGGATTGTGGGGGCATGTGCTTCTATCGTTGCATCTTATTACAAAGAACTTAACGTGCCATTGTCATCATCTGTCGCTTCTGCACTTGCATATGGGATTAAAATGGACACAGCGGATTTTACGCGTGGGGCAACGGATTTTGATGCACAGATGTTTGCGTATGTCTTTTCAAATGCAGATGTTGAAAAAATCAACTCGATGTATAAAAATGTCATGGAATTCGAGGATCTCAAGGCGTACGGCGCAGCAATCGACAATATCAAGATCTATGACAGGACAGGCTTTGCAATCATTCCGTTTGACTGTCCGGACGCAATGATCGCCATTATTTCAGATTTTATTCTGGCACTCAACGTGGTGGATGTATCAATTGTCTATGCGGTTCGTAAGGATGGACTCAAGTTTTCTGTGAGAAGTGAAGTGGATAACGTAGATGCAGGAAAGCTTGTCTTCGCGGCACTTTCCGGCTATGGAAACGGAGGCGGTCACAAGACCATGGCAGGAGGCTTTGTACCGCAGGAGGGCAGAGTCAGACTTGGCGACAACTACCCTTATGTCCTGCAGAAATTATTTTTGGATCAGATCAAAAAGATGACGGTCTGAGAGCGGTCGGGATTTCAGTCTACATGCATCCCGTTGATGTCAATGTCATCCCCATCCTCGACAGGAATGACGAGACATTTTTGTCCGTCTATGATCTGGGAGGTGATCAGGCTTGCACGCTCCGGTTTGACACGAAGGAATATATCACAGAGATGGTCGGATGCAGACTGCGCATCTGATAGCTCGGAACCTGCAGTTGTATCGTCATCAGATATGCCATCTGCTGTATGTCCTGTTTCGTCAGGGTCAAAGGGGATGTCTGTGTCTTCCGCTCCGGCCGGAACCGCTGTCTGTACTTTGGAAAGAGCTTCTTTGAGGGTTGCCACCTCACCCCGGAGCTCTTTTTCTTTTTTCTTCTGCTCATTTTTGGCAAGGAGCTTTGTGTCAAGAATGGCATCTGCTGTGGGAATTCCGTCAGAAAATTCCTCCGCAAAGGCTTCCTTGATTTTGGGTGCTATGTACTCACTGACCTGACAATCCGAGATGATTTCGTCAAAGGTCTCGGCGGTCAGCTCTACAGGTCTGGGATCCTTTGGGTTTTCAAGCTCTTGTCTGTCAACGATATCGCACAGAGACTCCTGTATGGTCAGAAAAAGCTCGTCAGATTCGACATCTGTGCCGGCTACGGCTTTTTTGATCACATTTTCAAATGCTTTTTTCTGTTGCATGCCGGTACGCTTTGCGCCGCACCCCAAGGCGTTTTCCACAAATGCAGGATGGGATTCCCTGGCGTTTTTGGTATAGAACAAAAGGGTATCGATATCTGTGCTTCTCTCAGAGAAGGCAGGATACAAAAATCCGTTTTCCGGAGCACCGACAATCCAGTCACGCAGGCGGACACCGATCTTATTTTCTTCCTCCAGATAACCAAGTCCGGGTTTTGAGAGAGTGACCGGACAGAGAGAGCAGAGCATGTAGGTATACACTTCTTCCGACTCGTCGAGCTTGCGTCCATCCTCTGTCTTTACCATCACATCATAGGTATCGTAATAAACAAGAATCAGATAATTGCCGGTGTACTCATAATTTTCAATGATCAGATCGTAGAAACGGTCAAGTAGTTCTTCCTGCTTGAACTCGGAGGAGATAAGACCGCTGAAAAACTGTTGTTTGGTTGCAGTGCCATCCGGCGAATCCGCAGGGGCAAAAGAAAGCTCTAAAAGATTATTGCCAAGTGAACCGGAAAGTGTCTTTTTGGCAATATCCAGATATTTGTAAAATTCCTCCTCGGGGAGATTGGGAAACATCTCATTTAAGGTCACGACTTTTTCCTTCTGTGCATTGACATAGCATCCTGCCATGCGGAAAATCGTGCATTCCTCTTTTTTGAAGCGTTTTTTCAGTTCCAGAATATCTTTGCGTTGCATATGGTTACCTCATTTCTGTTTGATTCTGTTTCCCGTATGACGGGACTTATGCTTTTCTATCCATTATCTCGTATTCCGTCGCGGCGTGCAAGCGGTTTTTGCATGAAATATGCTACCGCCGCTTTTGTGAGATACGCCGCTTCCGTGAGACGCGCCTCCCCTGTGAGATACACAGCTTTCGTGAGAGAAAGTCGCCCCTGTGAGATCCGCCTCCCGGGTAAGGCTTCACGAAATGAGAAAAGTATAGTACAATAATGCGGGAGAAGAAAGAGAGAAAAAACAGAGAAAAAAAGCAGCGGGAAAAACGGAGAAAGAAAGCAGAGAAAGAAAAACAGTGAGCGAGGGAGAGCATATGCGCAAAAACTATAAATTGATCATAGGTTATGACGGAACCAGATATTATGGATGGGAGCATCAGCCAAAGCGGGAGACCATACAGGGAAAGCTTGAGGACGTGCTGAATCATTTATCGGATAGGCCTGTGGAAATCATTGGCGCGGGCAGGACGGACGGCGGTGTCCATGCACGCGGTATGGTGGCAAATGTTTTTTTAGATGTGCCGCTCACACCGGATCAGCTGCAGGACTATATGAACCGTTATCTGCCGGATGATATCGTGATCCGGGAGGTGCGCGAGGCCTCTGACCGGTTCCATGCACGCTATAATGCGATTGGAAAGACCTACTGTTATACCTGCTTTGACGGAAAGACAAAGCCTTTGTTTGATCGTAAATATGTCTGGACGCTCGAGAAAGAGCTGGATATTGAAAAAATGCAGCAGGCGGCGAAATATCTGATCGGAAAGCATGATTTTTGTAGCTTTTGCAAGAATCCGCAAAAGAAGAAATCAACGGTGCGCATCGTGGATCGGATAGAAATCGTCAGGAGAGGAGATTATGTGACACTGTCGTTCCATGGAAATGGATTTTTGCGCAATATGGTGCGTATCCTGACAGGAACACTTGTGGATGTGGGACTTGGAAAGATAGAGCCCGGGCGTGTCAGGGAAATATTGGAAGAAAAGAACAGACTCCTTGCGTCGGAAACGGCACCGGCACAGGGTTTGTGCCTGATGGAGGTAGATTACAATTAAAAATACGGATCCTTTGCACCGCGCAGAGGATCTTTTTGTTTGAGTAGGAAATTTCTCCGAAATGTTCCTATGCATATTTTTGTGTCAGGTGGATATCCTTTTTGGTATGAAAACGTGTCCGGCAGCAAAGGGACGCGCGTTTCAGAGACTGGAAGCGGACGGAGGATGTTCCATGATGCAAAATAAGGTTGAGATATGCGGTGTCAATACGGCAAAGCTGCCACTTCTGAATAGTAGTCAGCAGAGCGAACTGTTTGAAAAAATCAGACAGGGGGATGAAAATGCCAGAATGCAATACATTGAAGGAAATCTGCGCCTGGTGCTCAGCATCATCCGCCGATTTTCCCAAAGCGGAGAGAATGTGGACGATCTGTTTCAGATCGGTTGTATCGGTCTGATCAAGGCAATTGACAACTTCGATTGTTCCCTGGGAGTGAAATTCTCTACCTATGCGGTGCCTATGATCATCGGAGAGATCAGAAGATTTCTGCGGGACAATCAGGCAATCCGCGTCAGCCGGTCCTTAAAGGATACCGCGTACAAGGCAATCTATGCCAGAGAATGCATGATGAAGCAGAACCAGAAGGAGCCTACCATAGATGAGATTGCAGAAGAGATCGGGATCAGCAAGGAGGATATCACCTATGCGCTGGATGCCCTGCAAAGTCCGATGAGCCTGAATGAGCCCATTTACACGGATGGTGGTGATACCCTCTATGTGATGGATCAGATCAGCGACAAAAAAAATAAAGAGGACAACTGGATTGAGCAGATCTCCCTCTCGCAGGCAATGAAAAAGCTGGGAAGCAGAGAGCACGAGATCATCACGCTGCGTTTTTTTGAGGGAAAGACACAGATGGAGGTGGCAGAGTATATCGGTATCTCACAGGCACAGGTCTCCAGACTGGAAAAAAATGCGCTGAAGATCATGCGCGGCTACTTGGCGGGATAACGGATCTGTCGTTATCCCAATCCATTATAAATGACGTACCCGCAGTGCACGAATCGCATTTAAGACGGCCAGAATCATGACACCTACATCCGCAAAGATGGCAAACCACATATTGGCGATGCCGATTGCACTCAGGAAGAGGCAGGCGAATTTGATCAGCAGTGCCAAGGCGATGTTCTGTTTCACAATGCCGATGCATTTTCCGGAAATCCGGATTGCCTTTGCAATCTGCATCGGATTATCGTCCATCAGTACGACATCTGCTGCTTCAATGGCAGCGTCGGACCCCATGGCTCCCATGGCAATGCCGATGTCAGCGCGTGTCAGAACAGGTGCGTCATTGATACCGTCACCGACAAAGACGAGTTTTTCCTTCTCTTTTTTATGGGAAAGCAGCTGTTCAACTTTGGCTACTTTATCGCCGGGAAGGAGCTGGCTGTATACTTCGTCGATACCAAGCTGCGCTCCGACCTGCGCTGCCACTTTCCCGGCATCTCCTGTCAGCATGACAGTCTTTTTGACTCCCGCCTTTTTTAGCGCGGCGATTGCTTCCCCGGCTTCTTTTTTTATCACATCTGAAATCACAATGTGACCGGCATATGCGCCGTCAATCGCCACATGGATCAGAGTACCTACGCTGTGGCACTTTGGACAGGAAATGCCGAGTTTTTTCATCAGTTTCTCATTTCCCGCAGCAATGCTTTTGCCATCGACTACAGCAGTGATGCCATGACCGCTGATTTCTTCGATACCAGTCACGCGGCTTCTGTCGATCTCTTTGCCATATGCCTTTTGCAGGCTTTTACTGATCGGATGAGAGGAGGCACATTCCGCAAGTGCGGCATATTCCAAAAGTAGTGCGTCCTCTATCGTATTGTGATGGATGCCGGTGACCTCGAAGACGCCCTCCGTTAAAGTGCCGGTCTTATCAAAGACAACATATTTGGCCTGCGACAAGGCTTCGAGATAGTTGGAACCCTTGACAAGCACGCCTTCCCTGCTGGCACCGCCGATTCCCGCAAAAAAGCTGAGCGGGATACTGATGACAAGCGCGCACGGACAGCTGACGACAAGGAAGGTCAAAGCGCGATAGAACCAGGTGCTCCATGCCCCGGTTTGGCCCATGACAATCAGGCGAAAAAGCGGTGGTAAAACAAAGAGTGCCAGCGCACAGTAACATACGGCAGGGGTGTAAACTCTTGCAAATTTAGAAATGAAATCCTCGGATTTTGATTTGCGTGAGCTTGCATTTTCCATAAGGTCCAAAATTTTGGAAACTGTTGATTCTCCAAATTCTTTTGTGGTCTGAATTTTTAAAACACCTGTCATATTGATGCAGCCACTGATAATTTCATCCGCTTCTTTGACATCACGCGGCAGACTTTCGCCTGTCAGGGCACTGGTATTCAAACTGGACGTACCTTCCATAACGACACCGTCGATCGGTACCTTTTCTCCCGGCTGTACGACAATGATGCTGCCAATTTCCACTTCATCGGGATCGACCTGTTCTAAGACGCCGTCACGTTCCACATTTGCATAATCCGGTCGGATATCCATCAGCGTGCTGATGTTGGCACGGCTTTTACGGACGGCATAGCTTTGGAAAAATTCGCCGATCTGGTAGAAGAGCATAACGGCAATACCTTCCAGATAATCTCCGCTCTTTGTGACAATAGCAAGGAGAAAAGCACCAACGGTTGCAACTGCCATCAAAAAGTTTTCATCAAAGACGCGACCGTTTCGTATGCCGTGGAATGCTTTTTTTAAGATGTCATATCCGATGAGCAAATAGCAGATCAGATAGAGAAGCAGTCTGGGAATTCCCGTCACCGGTAAAAATTGTAAGAGAACCAACATTGCAGCACATAGCAGGATGCGTGTCAGCATCTTTTTTTGTTTCTTGTTCATGGGTGGAATACTCCTTGCTAAAATTCAATTTCACAGTCGGATTCTACTTTTTTGCAGGCCGCAAGCACATTTGGCATAACGGTTTTGGGGTCATAGCCTTCTGCAAATTCTACAATCATTTTCTGTGTCATAAAGTTGACGGTTGCATTTGCAACACCTTCCGTTTTCTTGGTAGCGTCCTCCATCAGGTTTGCACAGTTTGCACAGTCCACTTCGATTTTGTAAGTCTTTTTCATGGTTTTGTTTCCTTTCTTTTTTGTTTTTTCATTACGGCATAAGAGCCTTATGTGAGTGCCGGGAGGCACTTGTTTGGGGCATTTTTAATTGATATGATTATGAAAAAACAATTAAATTATTGTTTAATTGTTCTGGTTGCAGTATAATTCGAATGAATGAGAAAGACAATACTTTTTAGATAGTCTTGCCTAAATGGGCGAATATGATTTCCAAAAAGGAGAAGAAAGGATATGAAACAGTTTGCTTTGCCGCATCAGCATGGCGAAAAGGGAAATATCGAGAAGATGCATCGGGAACTTTCAGATGTAACGCGCTTTGGCAATGTGGCGGAGATTTTCAGGCAGCTCGGCGATCTGACGCGGGTGCGTATTTTTTGGCTGTTGTGTCACAGAGAGGAATGTGTGATCAATATTGCTGCGATGATGGATATGTCGAGTCCGGCGGTTTCTCATCACTTAAAATCGTTATCTGATTACGGATTGCTTGTAAGCAGGCGCGTGGGAAAAGAAGTCTATTACAAGGCAGCCGACAGCGAGGTAGGTCGCCTTTTGCATGAAACGGTAGAACAGGTTATGGAAATCGCTTGTCCGAAGGAAATGGTTGATTTTAGCGCTTCGTCAGAGATGCTTATGCATAGCATTCATGATGATCTGATGGAGCACATGGCAGAGCGCATTACGATAGAAGAACTGTCCAGAAAATATTTATTGAATGCGACGACGCTGAAAAAGTCATTTAAGCAGGTCTATGGGACATCCATTGCGATGCATATGAAACGGCATCGTATGGAGAGAGCGGCGAACCTTCTCTGCGATACGACAGAAAGCATTGCAGAAATTGCAAGAGCAGTTGGCTATGAGAGTCAGAGTCGTTTTTCGGCTGCGTTTAAGGAAACCTATGGTATGCTTCCGACGGAATATCGGAAAATAAGGGATACGAAAAGTGTAAATACGAGTAAGGAAAAAAACTTCAGTGAAGATGGAAGGTATGATGTGTGGGCATTGTGAGATGCAGGTGAAAAAACTTGCAAGACATAGACGGCAGAGAAACGGTGTATGTTCGCACAGGGATTATGGGAGAGGAGACCAAATGAAAGATAACTATAAAAAAACGATTTACGCCTGTTTTGTAGGCTATATTGTACAGGCCATAGTCAATAACTTTGTACCGCTTTTATTTTTGACTTTTGAGAAAAATTATCAGATTCCACTACGTCAAATTACGATGCTTATTTCCTTTAATTTTGGAGTACAGCTTTGCACTGATTTGGCTGCAGCAAAATTTGTGGATAAGATTGGGTATCGCACGGCAGCTCTTTTTGCGCATGTGTTTTCGGTGCTCGGACTGGTTGGACTAACGATTTTTCCGGAGATACTGCCAAATGCATTTGCAGGACTTTTGATTGCGGTTATCCTGTATGCAATAGGCGGTGGATTGCTTGAGGTCATTATCAGTCCGATTGTGGAGAGTTGTCCGACTGCAAACAAGGAAAAAGCGATGAGCCTTCTGCATTCATTTTATTGCTGGGGACATGTGGCCGTTGTCCTTCTTTCCACTGCGTTTTTTGTGATTTTTGGTATTGAGAATTGGAAGTATATGGCACTGATCTGGGCAATTGTTCCGTTGATGAACGCAGTTGCATTTGCAAAGGTTCCGATTGTTTCACTCCTTCCGGAAGGGGAGCAGGGAATGGGAATCAGACAGCTTTGTAAAAATAAGCTTTTCTGGGTACTGATGCTGATGATGGTATGTTCCGGTGCAAGTGAGCAGGGCGTCAGTCAGTGGGCATCTACCTTTGCGGAAATGGGACTGGGCGTTGGTAAAACAATAGGCGATTTGACGGGACCGATGGCATTTGCAATTCTCATGGGCAGTGCAAGAGCCTTTTACGGAAAATTCGGAGACCGCATTGATTTGGATCGGTTCATGATTGGGAGCAGTATTTTGTGCATTGCCTCCTATCTGTGTATTTCGCTTTCACCATCGCCGTTTTTCTCTTTGATCGGCTGTGCAATCTGCGGTTTGTCGGTCGGCATTATGTGGCCGGGAAGCTTTAGTAAGGCTGCCGCAACGCTTCGGAACGGCGGGACAGCACTTTTTGCACTTTTGGCGCTTGCGGGAGATGTTGGGTGTGGCGGAGGACCTACGTTTGTCGGTGTTATTTCAGGACTTGCAAATGACAATCTGAAAAAAGGCATTTTGGCAGGAACTGTCTTTCCGGTTCTTTTGATTGTTGGGATCTGGCTTTTGAAAAAACAAAAAAGTACAAAGGGTGATGGAAATGAAGAATAAAGGATTTTTTCAGTGGAAAAATAGCCCCTATTTACAATTGGATACTGTTGTGCCGGAATAGCTGCGTTACGGATGGACAGATTCAGTCCGTTTATCGTGAGCTGAAGGAGCTTGAGATTACAGAAAAACAGATATGTCATTGCAGTGGAGCCATGTCTTCGGAAGAAGCGTTTCCCGATGCGAAAGCGCATGGCGCCTATCGGTATTCTATACATCCGCTATTTCCCATAAGCAGCAAGTACGAAGCTTACAGGAATCTCGCGGATGCTTTTTTTTGCCTGCAATTGCGTCAAGATGAAATGACCGCTTTTTTGATCGCTTCAAAGCTTTCTTCACTCAGATCGTGTTCAATGCGGCAGGCATCCTGCATCGCAGTTTCTCTACTGACACCAAGACCGGTCAGCCAGTCGGCAAGAATGGTGTGGCGTTCCAGAACACTTTCAGCACGCTGTCTCCCGGTTTCGGTCAACGTGATCATCCCGTTATCTGCCATTGTGATATATGCTTTTTCGCGCAGGTTCTTCATGGCAACACTGACACTTGGCTTTGTGAAATTCATTTCATGTGCAATGTCAATGGAACGAACCTGCCCGTTTTTTTTCTGCAATAAAAGAATCGTCTCCAGATAATCCTCCAGCGATTCGTCTGAGCGGTGCTTGA
This sequence comes from uncultured Lachnospiraceae bacterium, assembly GCA_945949085.1. Classification (GTDB taxonomy): domain Bacteria; phylum Bacillota; class Clostridia; order Lachnospirales; family Lachnospiraceae; genus CAG-194. Next base: position 134,977 of record CAMFDJ010000002.1, read on the forward strand.
TGTAGCTCATGCTTTTTCCCCTATCTTTTTTCTTTCTATCTTATCATTTCTTTCCGGCCGTGGCAATTGTATGTTTTCATTACGCCGGTGATGGTTCCTTTCATTCTCGTGTAGTATTCTGAAAGGAAGGGATGAAACGGACCGGTTTCAATTGGGCGCGTTTTTGCGTGTTATAATATCAATAAAAATTGACATTATTCAATATTTGGACTAATATTATTATCATAAGGAGGTAATAATATGCCTAAAAGAGCAATCGTTTTACTACCGGAAACAACAGATATTTTAGAACAGATGGGACTTCAGATAAAATATGCGAGATTGCGCAGAAAAATATCAGCAGAATTAGTTGCAGAAAGAGCCGGAATCAGCAGGGCAACATTGTGTTCCATAGAAAAAGGCGCGCCTTCCGTAGCAATCGGCTACTATGCTGCGGTATTGCATGCGTTAAACTATATGGATAAGGATTTGCTGCTGGTCGCCAAAGATGATGAGCTGGGAAGAAAGCTCCAGGATTTGGAATTGCCCGTAAGAAAACGGGTTGTAAAAAAGGAGAGAAAAAGCAATGAATGAAGAGAAAACCATATATGTTTATGCAGATTTTCTTTCATATCATAACGAACTGATCGGAAAATTATATGCGCAGGGCGCAAAAGGAAGAGAGACCTATTCGTTTGAGTACGCTACAGAATGGCTCTCGCATGAGGTTACATTCTTAGATCCTGATCTGAGGTTGTATAGGGGAAGACAATATGTCAACGACGACAAAAATATATTTGGAATCTTTGCAGACTCCTGTCCGGATCGGTGGGGGCGATTGCTGATGAAGCGCAGGGAAACGATCCGGGCAAAAAAGGCCGATGAAAAGCCTAAAAAACTGCTGGAAAGTGATTTTCTGTTGGGAGTCTATGATCAGGCTCGTATGGGCGGTCTTCGATTCAAAACAGAGATAGAGGGTGATTTTCTATCAAATGACAAGGAATATGCCACACCGCCATGGACTTCGCTAAGGAAACTGGAGCAGGCGGCAGCGGCCTTTGAAAATGACGAAAGTGGACTAGAGGAAAAATGGCTGAAACAATTGATCGCGCCGGGTTCCTCTCTGGGTGGAGCAAGACCGAAGGCTACTGTTATGGCGCCTGATGGCTCATTGTGGATTGCGAAGTTCCCATCAAAAAATGATGAGCAGAATACAGGGGCATGGGAAATGGTTGTGCATGACCTTGCTGTTATGTGTGGACTTGATGCGCCGGAGGCAAAGCTTGAGAAATTTTCAAAACTTGGAAGCACATATCTGGTGAAAAGATTTGATCGCGAAGGCGAAAAAAGGATACATTTTTCCTCTGCAATGACTATGCTGGGAAAGAAGGATGGGGCGAGCGCTGTGGATGGAAGCAGTTACCTGGAAATTGTTTCGTTTCTGAAAGCAAACGGTGCAACTCCGAAAAAGGATCTGCTGGAACTGTGGAAACGGATTGTACTTAGCATGGCAGTATCAAATACAGATGATCATTTCAGAAATCATGGTTTTATTTTATCGGAAGAAGGATGGGGATTATCTCCGCTATATGATGTCAATCCGGATATCTATGGAGATAGTCTGTCCCTGAATGTGAATGACGATGATTCCAGCATAGATTTTGAACTGGCACTTGAGGCGGCACCCTTTTACGGTGTGTCTGCGAAACAGGCAACGCAGATAGTAAGCGATATCAAACAGACTGTCCATGATCATTGGCGAAATCTGGCAAAAAAATATGGAATCAGCAGGGGCGAAATAGAAAGGATGGAACCGGCATTTCGGGAGTGTGAAGAAGGGTAAAATGCTACCCATTTTGGGGGGATCAAAGGATGCATCTGATTGATTGTGCGGATAATTCTGCTGGTGTCGCACCGGAAGTCGACGATGGGGATTGCAGATGGCGTGACGGCGATGTAGAGGAAAAAGTGATTGACTAATTGTATACATTATGATACTGTTTTATAAAAGCAGATATTTCTATTATTGTGCTTATTACTTTCGTTGCGCTTCAAATCATCTTTGTACCATTGCGTTTTTATTTTCCACAATATTTTAATAAAAGGTAGGAGTTGTAGATGCATAATCGCTCTTCTGAAAAAAGAGAAGGAATGATTTGGTAAGGCACAGTGATGGCAGAGAAGTGGATTTTAGCACTAAAACGAGTATAATGAACATAAGAATACATTATGAAAGAAAGTGATTGTTATGGCGACTTCAAGCATATTTGCAAATTTTGATATCAAAGATAAAAAAACAGCGGAAGCATTTGTAGAAGCATTAGATAAATCTGCAAATGCTCCCGAATGGAAACCGACCAAGCCGATAGAACCGCCGATTACAGATCATAATGCTATCAGAGCATTATTTGCACATAGAAAGAAGACTGTAGAATGAATAATTTTTATACAGTAAATATTCTCGATTTGATTGAGACAGTCGGAGAGGAAGAAACAAAAGTAATCCTTTCCGATTTCAAATGCTCAATCAATTCAGAAATCGAAGAATTCTTACATAAAAGTGCTATTGAATTCGCAAAGCGGAAAATGTCTATAACATATTTGGTGATTGATAATATAGGACAAGTGATAGCATATTTTACTCTGACTCATAAGCCGGCATTAGTGCCAAGTCGATTATTATCCAATAATAGTAAAAAGAAAATAGAGCGTCATGCAAGAATGGATGAAGAAACTAAATCATATATAGTTTCGGCTTTTTTGATTGCGCAATTAGGGAAGAATGAACAGTATCCGGAAAAAATTAGATATTCCGGAATGGATCTGATGGATCAGGCAATCAATATTTTGAAATGTGTTCAGCGAAAAGTTGGTGGAGGAATTGTTTTTTTAGAGTGCGAGGATAACGAGAAATTACTGAAATTTTACCAGAGTGAACATAATAATTTTGGAATATATGGTGAAAGAATAGCTGAATCAGAACATACAAGATATAAACAGTTATTGCGGTTTTTCTAGTGAAATTTACATCGAAATCCCTTATTGAGAAAGAATCTCAATATTAATCAAAAATATGGAAATACCATTATCATGGTCACACACAATGAGGCAATCAGGCATATGGCAGACCACGTGATCAAACTGCGCGATGGCCGTGTCCGGCATGATGATATCAATACAAATAAAGTTTGTTTCGGATGTGATCAGTGTGATTCTGGGCGCTCTTGTCATGACACAGGCGTGGAAAGCGATCATGTTCAGTTACAGTGGCTGGTTTGCGTTTGTCATAGAACCGGCAGGATATGTAAAAATGTTCTTGTTTGTCCTGATCGGATATCTGTTTGTAATGATTCTGGATTTTGCCAGAATTAAGAAGATTCCGATGGATGAGGCGCTGAAAAATGTGGAGTAGGGAAAGAATTATTCTTTTAAAAAGACAAATCTTGAGGAAATCCCAAAAGCTTTGCAATCTTTCTGATATAGTCTTAATGCACCATGAAAGATATGATGGGAAGGGTTTTCTATTGGGGAAAGCCGAAGTAGAGATACCGATAGGAGCCAGAATTATTGCGATATGTGATTCTATTGATGCGATTACTTCCAATCGTTGTTATCGTAAAGCACATGATTTTGACTTTTGCTATCAGGAGATTGAAAATAATCTGGGGAAGATGTATGATCCGATTGTGGGGCAATATGTGCTGGATAATTGGAATGAGATAACAAGTGTGGTCAAAAGATAAGACCATATTTGTAAGCTTTTCTTTTATTTTGATAATCTGATATAAAAAGAAAATTATTGAATTCCTTTTAGAAGTATGGTAGAATGACTCGAATTAAATATGGAGCAGATAGGTGTCAGAGCAATTTTTTGATTGGCTCTGGTGAAAAGGGAAACAGGTGTAAGTCCTGTGCGAACTCGTCACCGTAATTAAGGAGCAGAAGCCGATATATCACTGGGAAACTGGGAAGATGGCCGATGTGATGATCTTCAAGCCGGGAGACCTGCCTAAATGCTGTACAGAAACGATTGTTTCAGACCACGAGTAACTGGTTGTACGTTTAAGAGTATAGGAATCCTGTTCATCAATATGATTTCCTATATGTTTCTTTTGTGTGCAAACCCTTTACCTGTATAGGAAAAGGGTTTTTTTAGTTGTGTCCGTGTTGTCTAAAGCGGTTTCTGACGTACATATTTGACGAAAAAAATACTATGGCGGTGGAAATTGCCGAAGGAGGAGACGAAACATGAAAAAAAGGCTGGTAATACTGTTGATGGCAACATGGATGGGTGCATTCTGTATGACGGGGTGCGGCACCGGGAAAGAGCCTGTAGCGGAGAGCTCTTTGAATGAGGAGAGCGGCGTTGTAGAAGAGGAACAGGATGAGACAGAAGAAGCCGTGACAGAAGAAGCAGATGATGCGACAGCACAGGAAGTAACAGATCAGGAGGCTGCCGATCAGGTTGCTGCTATGATTGATGCAATCTATGTCCAGAAACGAACGGATGATACGGACAAGCAGTGCGCTGATGCCAAAGCTGCATGGGATGCATTGACAGATGCACAAAAAGAACTGGTGGAAGGCGAGAATGCGGACCCTGATTATTTTGGAAGAGATACCGGTGATGCCTCTAAGGATGACCCGCGCAATCAGGATGAAATAGGCGAAAATGAGATTTTGGTTGTAAGCTTCGGTACGTCTTTTAATGACAGTCGTGTGGCAGATATCAAGGGAATTGAAGATGCATTGCAGGCTGCAAATCCCGAATGGTCTGTCAGAAGAGCCTTCACGGCGCAGATCATGCCATGCTGCGTCCGAGGAATTTACGCCTGCATCTGAAATCGATCGCTGCCCATTATGTGGTATTGCATTGGATGAAAATGGTGAATGTCCGAAATGTGGCTATAAGAAATAATACGTGATACTTATTGCGATTTTTGATATGACAGAGGCTGAACAGTCGTTATTTATGCGGCTGTTCAGCCTCTTTTTGTGGAAAGGGAAGAATTTGAAAAAAAGTTTTAACGAGAAAATTTATCAACAAAAAAATAGATGAGAAAATATATTGACAATCCGAGTTAGTTATATTAAACTCTAAACGGTTAGGGAAATCTAACTCGAGAATTATGACATTTTCAGAGGAAAAAGAATTTATATTTTGTGATAAACAGGAAGGTGTGGTGGCGCATATGGATTTAGCGAAAGCGAATGTTGGAGAAGAATACATTGTAAAGGATATTCAGGCAGAAGATGAAGAACTGAAATCATTTTTATTTTCGCTGGGATGTTATAGCGGAGAACCGATTACAGTCATTTCTCACATCAAGGGCGGCTGCGTGGTTTCCATTAAGGACGCCAGGTACAATATTGATACTGATTTAGCGAAGGCTATTTCAATATAATAGGTAACTAATAAATAATAGGTAACTATCCAGAGCCATGTGAATTTCCGTAGGTCTGGACATCATGCTTGCATGAATGGATACTATCAATAGTGATTCTGTCACTATTTTTTTAAACACTGCGGTTAGACAAAACTAACGGCGGGAAGCAGAGAAAATGAAAGGATAAAGTGAGGAGGATTTGTTATGAGAATCGCGTTAACGGGTAATCCGAATAGTGGAAAAACCACTATGTACAACGCCTTGACCGGGAGAAATGAAAAGGTCGGGAACTGGGCCGGTGTCACCGTGGAGAAGAAGGAGAGCCTGATCAGGAAGGCGTATTATGACGGAGAGGATGAACTGATTGCAGTGGATCTGCCCGGGGCTTACTCCATGTCTCCGTTCACATCCGAGGAGAGCATTACAAGCGCTTATGTAAAGAATGAAGACCCGGATGCAATCATCAATATTGTGGATGCCACCAATTTAAGTCGAAGCCTGTTCTTTACGTCGCAGCTTTTGGAATTGGGCATTCCGGTGGTAGTTGCGCTGAACAAGAGTGATGTGAATGAAAAGAAAGATACCAAGATCAACGTATCGCTGTTGTCTGAAAAGCTTGGCTGTCCGGTGATCGAAACTGTGTCCACCTCTGCAGGCCATACCGGATTGAAAGATGTAGTGACAAAAGCTGCTTCTTTAAAGGGGTGCGGGCAGAAAGCACCTTATGTGCAGAGTGAGATTGATCTGCACAATAAGAGTGAAGTGGAGGCCGCTGACAGAAAGCGCTTTGAGTTTGTAAAGTCAATCGTTTCTTCCGTTGAAAAGCGTAAAGTCCTGACGAAAGAAAAAAACGGTCAGGACAAAATTGACGCGGTTCTGACAAATCCATGGCTGGGGATTCCGATTTTTGCTGTGGTCATGTTTCTTGTATTTTATATTTCCCAGTCCACAGTGGGCACATGGATTGCCGACTGGCTCGTGGGTTGGATAGAGACCTTTCAGGAATGGGTGGCAGGTCTTCTGGAAAATGCAAACCCGTTCTTGCAGTCGCTGCTGGTTGACGGTATCATAGGTGGTGTGGGAGCTGTTGTAGGCTTCCTGCCGCTGGTCATGGTGATGTATTTCCTGATCGCTCTTTTGGAAGACTGCGGCTACATGGCAAGGGCCACCGTAGTGCTGGACCCAATTTTTAAAAGAGTTGGTCTTTCAGGAAAATCAGTCATTCCTATGGTGATCGGTACCGGATGTGCTATTCCGGGTATCATGGCATGTCGTACCATCCGCAACGAGAGGGAGAGAAGAGCGACCGCCATGCTGACACCGTTTATGCCATGCGGGGCGAAGCTGCCTGTTATCGCGTTGTTCGTAGGCGCCTTTTTCCCGGACACACCGTGGGTAGGCACGCTGATGTATTTCGCAGGTATTTTGCTGATTTTATTGGGCGCGCTGCTGGTGAATGCCGTCACAGGATATCAATTCAGAAAATCCTTCTTTATCATTGAGTTGCCGGAATATAAAATTCCGAGCCTGAAGCGGGCTGTCATTTCCATGCTGGGACGTGGTAAGGCGTATATTATCAAAGCCGGAACGATTATTCTTGTATGTAATACGATCGTTCAGATTATGCAGTCCTTCAACTGGCAGATGCAGGTTGTGGAGGAAGGAATGGAAAGTACTTCTATTCTGGCGACGATCGCTTCTCCGATTGCGTATCTCTTAGTGCCGATCGTCGGCATCCTCGCATGGCAGCTTGCGGCAGCCGCAGTAACCGGCTTTATTGCAAAGGAAAATGTAGTTGGTACTTTGGCAGTCTGCTATGGACTTAGTGCATTTATTGACACGGAAGAACTTGCATTAGTCGGAGATGGAAATGTTGTTGCGTCTGCGATGGCACTTACCAAAGTAGCAGCGCTTGCTTATTTGATGTTCAATTTGTTTACCCCGCCTTGTTTTGCGGCGCTTGGTGCCATGAACTGCGAAATGCAGAGCAAAAAATGGTTATGGGGAGGCATTGCACTGCAGCTTGGAACGGGCTACACGGTAGCTTTTCTGGTATATCAGATCGGTACGCTGATCACGACAGGTAAACTTGGAAACGGATTCGCCTATGGTCTTATTGCGGTGTTTGTGATGGCTGCTATTGTAGCGGGGCTGATTCACAGAACAAATAAACAGTTTGAGGCAGAATATAAATTGAAAAATGCGGCCTGAGCACAGAATCGCGCAGGCTTTGGCGGGAAAGGAGCAGCTTATGGAAAATGTGATTGTCGCAGGAATTCTGGTATGTCTGGTAGGAGCAGCGATCTTCTATTTATGGAAAGAGAAGAAGAACGGAAGAAAATGCATCGGTTGTCCTGCTGCAGGCGGGTGTTCGCACAGCGAATGCAAAGGCACGAAAGAGAGCTGCAACTGTCATTCAAAAAAATGATGTAGGGAATGGGATATATTGGCATTTTTGTTTGATTTGTGCTATACTCGGCACGAATTAAGGTTGAAGCATATAAGAAAGCAAGGCGATATAATATGACACTTGAGGAGTTAAAAATCGGCGCATCAGCCACAATTGAGACAGTAGGAGGAGAGGGACACCTCAGGCAGCATTTCCTGGATATGGGAATGATTCCGGGAATACCGGTTACCATGGTAAAATATGCACCCATGGGAGATCCCCTGGAGGTGCGCATTCATGGATATGAACTGACGCTGCGCAGGGCTGATGCCGCGCAGATTACGGTGCAGCCGGTTGAAACAGATGCGCAGGACATGGAGAATACACAGCCGGGTAAAACTGAAAATTTCTCTGATACCAAAGAAAAATCAGACAGGGTACCGGAGGAATACATAAATAACCAAAGTGAAAGAAAATCCGGAAAGCAATCCGGAAAACAATCCGGGAAAACGGTAAATAAACAGGCTGATAAGAAGGGGCAAAATCATACGGAAATCCATCACCCCGGACTCGGTGAGGACGGAAAATATCATGTAAAGAAGGATGAAAATCCGGTGGAAGAGGGCACGATTCTGACATTTGCCCTTGCCGGCAATCAGAACTGCGGTAAGACAACGCTGTTTAATCAGTTAACCGGTGCTAACCAGCATGTGGGCAATTTCCCCGGGGTGACGGTGGATCGAAAGGACGGCAGCATCAGAGGACATGCGGACACCTGTGTGACGGATCTGCCCGGTATTTATTCGATGTCACCGTATACGAGTGAGGAAGTGGTTACCAGAGAGTTTCTTTTGGATGAGAAGCCGAAAGGAATCATCAATATTGTGGATGCCACCAATATTGAGAGAAATCTGTATCTGACGATGCAGCTGATGGAACTGGATATTCCGATGGTCCTGGCACTCAATATGATGGATGAGGTGCGGGAAAACGGCGGCTCCATCCGTGTCAATATGCTCGAGGAGCTTCTGGGAATTCCCGTCATTCCGATTTCGGCGGCCAAGAACGAGGGTATTTCGGAGCTTGTTGACCATGCGCTCCATGTGGCAAAATATCAGGAAAAACCGGGCAGACAGGACTTTTGTGATGCGGATGACCACGGCGGTGCAATCCACAGATGTATGCATGCTATCATGCATCTGATCGAAGATCATGCTGCGCAGGCGGGAATACCCGTGCGTTTTGCTGCTTCCAAGCTGGCGGAGGGTGATCCGCTGGTGCTTGAAAAACTTTGTCTGGATGAGAACGAAAAGGAAATGCTGGAACATATCATTCTGCAGATGGAGAAGGAGCGCGGCCTTGACAGGGCGGCGGCCGTCGCAGATATGCGATTCGCATTTATCGGTAAGATATGCCGGCAGACGGTGATAAGACCTCATGAGAGCAAAGAGCATGCAAGGAGCAGAAAAATCGACAGTGTTCTGACAGGCAAATATACGGCAATTCCCTCTTTTATTGCCATTATGGGACTTGTGTTCTTTTTGACCTTCAATGTGATCGGGGCATGGCTTTCCTCACTCTTAGAGTCGGCAATCTCCTTTGGGACAGAACGGCTGGATACACTCATGCAGTCCGGGCATGTCAATGAGGTCCTTCGCTCTCTGGTGATAGACGGTGTCTGTAACGGTGTGGGAAGTGTTTTAAGCTTCCTTCCTACGATTGTGGTGCTTTTTTTCTTTTTATCGCTGCTGGAAGACAGCGGCTATATGGCGCGTGTGGCATTTGTCATGGATAAACTGCTGCGTAAGATCGGTCTTTCCGGCAGAAGTATTGTTCCCATGCTGATCGGGTTTGGATGTACAGTGCCCGGTGTGATGGCGGCGCGTACGCTTCCTTCCCAGAGAGACCGCAAAATGACGATTCTTTTGACCCCCTTTATGAGCTGTTCGGCAAAACTTCCGGTATATGCCTTTTTGACAGCGGCATTTTTCCCGGGAAGAGGGGGACTGATCATGGTGCTTTTATACTTTGGCGGCATTCTGGCCGGTATCGTGACAGCAGTCATCATGCGCAAATGCAAATTCCGCGGGGAAGCGGTTCCCTTTGTGATGGAACTGCCCAATTACCGCATGCCGGGGGCAAAAAATGTGTGCAGACTCCTGTGGGAGAAGGCAAAAGACTTTTTGCAGAGGGCATTTACGGTCATTTTCCTGGCATCCATCATTATCTGGTTCCTGCAGAATTTTGATATGGGATTGAATGCATGTACAGATTCAAAAAACAGTATTCTTGCCACGCTTGCGGGTGTGATCGCACCGGTATTTGCACCGCTCGGTTTTGGCGACTGGCGCATTTCAACGGCGCTGATTACCGGATTTATGGCAAAAGAGAGTGTTGTGGCCACACTGACTGTTCTGTTTGGAACGACTGTCTCTCTCACGGAGGCTATCCCACCTGCGGCAGCACTCAGTCTGCTTGTTTTTTGTCTGCTTTATACACCTTGTGTGGCGGCAATCGCATCAATCAAACGTGAGCTCGGCGCGAAGTGGGCCTGTTTTGTTGTTTTTATGCAGTGTGCGGTGGCATGGATCTGTGCATTTGCAGTCCATCTTGTCTGTGGCATCTGGATGAGATAACGCCGGCAAGCACGATGTCCGGTATTTCAAAATTTTATAGGACTCTGAATAATCTTGAACAGATAAAATAATATAGGGAACAGTCGCACAGTCATGCCATATCGTGAAATATGGTTGCTGTGCGGCTTGTTTTTGTTTATAATTAGTGTAACTGTTTAGGGTCGCATATGCAAAAGGAATGCCTCACGGAGACGATTATGCGGATGGGGATCTGAATAGCTACATAGAAAGAAACGAGAGACGAGGGTTTATGGAATATAATATTGAGTTTCAGATCAGCGGACTTGTCATGCTGGTTCTGCTCATGGGGATTTTTTTCGCAAAAAAAAGAATTGCTACATTTGGCAATAGGCTGTATGCAGGTATGCTGATCACCGTGTTTGTTGCATGTGTGACAGATATTGCCAGTGTGATCACACTGGCGGATCCGACGAAAAAACCGGATCTGACGATCGCGCTGGCACATCTTTATCTGATCGTTGTCATTGTTTTTGTTGCGGAGCTTTGTATCTATACCATTTCACTTACCTGGACCGGTTCGTTTTGGAGCATGAAGGGCGCTAAGAAAGTGTTGCTCTTTGCGGGTGCGTTTACACTTATTTTGAGTATGCTCATCAGTGGGCTGCTGGTTCTTACGCCGGAAGGTGGCGGCAGGTATGTCTACACCATTGGACCGGCGGTTTCCTTTACCTATGCAGTGGGAGGCCTATCCCTTGTTTTTCTGTTTTTCTATACATTGGCACACAGGCGTCAGACGAAACTCAAGCAGCAGATGCCGATTTATGTATATGTCATTGTAGAGGCCATTACGACAGTGATTCAGAGGAGTAACCCGTACATACTGTTGTCTTCCTTCGGTATGGTAATCGTCATCTTTATCATGTATTTTGCACTGGAAAATCCGGATCTGAAGATGATACAGGCGCTCAACGATGCAATGGAGGATGCCCAAAAGGCGGATCAGACGAAAAACGCCTTCCTTGCCAACATGAGCCATGAGTTCCGGACACCGATCAATGCGATACTGGGTATGGACGAGATGATTTTGCGGGAAGCGGAATCTTCACATATCATAGAGTATGCCATCAACATTAAGGGGGCGGGGAATGCGCTTTTGTGTCTGGTCAATGATGTGCTTGATTTTTCCAAAATTGAGTCCGGAAAGATGGAGATTACGCAGCGGGAATACCAATTATCTCAGCTCCTGCGAGACAGCATTGCACTGATTGAAATGAAAGCAGAACAAAAAGGACTTGCCGTCATGACGCAGGTGCAGGAGGATTTGCCGCGCGTTCTGTCAGGGGATGAGGTTCATATCCGTCAGATTTTGATCAATCTGATGTCAAATGCCGTGAAATATACGCAGCAGGGGAAGATAACGCTTGCGGTCAGCGGACAGAAGATTTCAGATAATACATTGCTTTTACAGATCAGTGTTTCGGATACGGGTGTGGGAATCAAGCCGGAGGACATCAAGCGTCTTACCGAAGCTTTTGAAAGACTGGTAGAGACTGACAATCGCAGTATTGCAGGACTTGGTCTTGGACTGTCCATCACGACAGGTCTGCTTACAATGATGGGAAGTAAGCTCCGTGTGGCAAGTGAATACGGAAAAGGCTCCGTTTTCAGTTTTGAACTGTTGCAGAAGGTGATTGACTGGGAGCCTGTAGCAAACGCATTTTCGGCTGAGGCGGGGACAAAAGAAGACGAAGAAGAAAAAACGACCTTTTGTGCGCAAAGAGCACGTGTGCTCGTTACAGATGACAATGAACTGAATCTGTCAGTGATACAAGGTCTTTTAAAGAGAACAGGCATACAGCTTACGACAGCCACCAGTGGCATGGAGACGATTGATCTTGTAACCAGGAACCATTATGATCTCGTATTTCTGGATCACATGATGCCACAGATGGACGGGATAGAGACCTATCAGAGAATCCGCAGCCTTTGGGAAAACGGACAGCCTTTACAGACGGGCAGTGATACACCGTTTATTGTGCTGACGGCCAATGCTGTGGTCGGGGCAAAGGAGATGTATCTGTCAAAAGGTTTTACGGATTATCTGAGTAAGCCCGTTGTTGCACAAAAACTGGAGTATATGTTAAAAAAGCATCTGGCGCGTGATCTGTGGACGGAAACTTCGGAAGAAAAAACATTGCAGAAGCAAATGCAGGTAAAGCTGCGTCAGGTTAACAATACAAAAATGAATCCGGCAGAAGGCATCTCGGCGCTAAGGCAGCAGAGGTCGGATCCTAAAATGGTGAAATGCTTCCTGCTGCTGTGGGAAGAGAGAAGAGGAAAACTGCTCATGTTGCAGCAGACCGGAAATATGCGTGATATTTGTCTGATGCTGCGGGAACTGTCATCGCATTGCCGAGGCCTTGATGCCTATTCGGAAGCAGTTAGGATGCGGCACTTTTTGCAAAAGATGGTTGTACATGCAGGGCAGATGCAGACGGATGAAGTGTTGTCGGATATCCCGTTGCTTGTGGAAATGGGCGACAGCTTGATACAGGAAATGAAAGGAGAGAGTGTATGAAACAACAGGGGAGAAGAGTCTTTCAAATCATTTTGGCAGTGATCGTGCTGGTGACTGCCATAGGGGGAATGCCATTGCAAACGGAGGCAGCGCCTACATTTCAGATGAACCGCACAAAGAAGACGATGGTCATCGGGAGCAGCTATCAGTTCCGGGTTACGGATTCGGCATCTGCAAAGGTCACGTGGACAAGCTCGAATAAACGCGTGGCAAGTGTTTCACGGACAGGCAGGGTGAGGGCCAAAAGAAAAGGGAAAGCAGTGATCAAAGCCAACGTGAAGAAGAATGGGAAGACGACGACTTACAAGTGTACGGTGACAGTCATCACTCAGCAGAAGTCATACGAGACGGATACGGTGCGGCTCATCAACAAACAGCGCCGCAGATACGGACGCCCGTCTTTAGATTACAGTGCGCAGCTGCAGAAGGCAGCGGATAAGCGTGCAAAGGAAGTGGCAACGAAGAAGTACTCGGCAAAGAGACCGAACGGCACCTATTTCACTTCCGCGATTGATATGGATTACAATTATGCAAGGGCAGGACAGACAATCGGCTGTGATTTTGCCACACCGGCAGATATTGTGGATGCATGGATGAATACGGCCGGCACCAAGGCACATATCTTAAGCAGATATTATACAGATGTTGCAGTCAGTGTCTATCTGGCTGATGACGGCTATCTGTACTGGGTAGCAATCTTTGCCTGCAGAAAATAATATTTAAAAAATTATATTTTTAAAATAGGCACTTGCAAAATGAAAAAGGGAGTGCTACACTTAGTACAATTTAACGAGGTAAACCGTTGATGTGGAGATAAAAACGGATCGTGCACTTACAGAGAGCCCGGGGCGCTGGAAACCGGACAGAACGCAGGCTGTTAAATGGACCACGGAGGGCATAGGGAAAGGGATTGGCCGAGTATTCTATGACGTAAGGCATACGTTAGTTGCCACAGATATGTTGGTATCTGGTGAGAGTACGATGTGCATCGTAAAGCAAGGTGGCACCGCGGTAAGTTTATCCGTCCTTGGCAGAAATATATATTTCTGCCAGGGACTTTTTTTGTTATGGCGACGAGGAAAATGGGCATCATGCTTGCATGGATGGCCATTTGACGACCGCTAATCATCGAGCCGATAGGCGAGATGTAGCGAGGAAGGAAACCAAGCGGCCGCGAAGCGGACATTTGGTTTCAAATAAAAATAGCTTAAACGAAAGGAGGTATCCCATGACTTATCCGAGTCTGGAACAACTGAAAAAACTAACTTCTATGGAGCATTACGGTGTTGTTCCTGTCTGTAAGGAGCTTTTTGCAGACAGAAAAACACCTATTGAAGTGCTCAGAATCCTGAAGGGGATCAGCAGTCACTGTTATCTGCTGGAGAGTGCGGAGGATAAGAAACAATGGGGGCGCTACACGTTCCTTGGGTATAATCCTTCGCTGGAGCTTACCTGTCACAATCATAAGCTGCAGATCAAGACCGGTATGACGATCACAAAAGAGGTGGAACATCCCGGCGATACGATCAGAGAAATCCTTGCGCAGTACAAAAGTCCGAAAATTGAAGGTCTTCCGCCGTTTACGGGCGGTCTCGTGGGTTATTTCTCCTATGACTACATCAAATACAGTGAACCGTCACTTGTTCTGGATGCCAAGGAGGATGATCATTTTAAGGACATGGATCTGATGCTGTTTGACAAAGTGATCTGTTTTGATCACTATCGGCAGAAGATCGTTCTGATCGTCAATATTAAGACTGAGAATCTTGAGGTCGGCTACAGACAGGCGCAGGTAGCCCTTTCAGATATGGCAAATCTGATTTTAAACGGACAGCCGGCAGAGAATAAACCGCTTAAGCTGAAATCAGATTTCAGGGGACTCTTTTCCAAGGAAGCGTACTGTGACATGGTACGCAAAGGAAAGGATTATATCAAGGAGGGAGATATCTTTCAGGTGGTGCTTTCTAACAGACTGGAGGCAGATATGGAGGGAAGCCTTCTGGATACCTACAGAATACTCAGAACAGAGAATCCATCGCCTTATATGTTCTACTTCTCCAGCGAAGATGTCGAGATTGCAGGAGCATCGCCCGAAACGCTGGTAAAGCTGGAAAATAATTGGCTCTATACCTTTCCGCTTGCAGGTACGAGAAAGCGCGGCAAATCGGAGGAGGAGGATCTGAGACTGGAACAGGAACTTCTGGCAGATGAGAAGGAATTGGCAGAGCACAATATGCTGGTGGATCTTGGCAGAAACGATATTGGGAAGATCAGTAAGATTGGTTCCGTTTCGGTTGAGAAATATATGGCGATACAGCGTTTTTCGCATGTGATGCATATCGGTTCCACCGTGCGTGGCAATATCCGCTCTGACAGGGATGCGGTAGATGCAGTGGATGCCATTTTGCCGGCGGGAACGCTATCCGGGGCACCGAAGCTGCGGGCCTGTGAGATCATCAATGAACTTGAGGATAACAAGCGCGGCATTTACGGCGGTGCGATCGGTTACCTGGATTTCACCGGAAACCTGGATACCTGTATTGCGATCAGACTTGCTTTTGCTAAGAACGGCAAGGTGTATGTCAGATCGGGAGCCGGAATCGTGGCGGACAGCGTGCCGGAAAAGGAATATGAGGAATGTATCAATAAGGCAAAGGCTGTTGTAAATGCACTGAAGGAAGCAGATGGAGAGATTGAGGCATGATACTATTGATCGATAATTATGACAGCTTTTCTTATAATCTGTATCAGCTGATCGGCACATACCATTCTGATATCAGTGTGGTACGAAACGACAAAATCACTGTGGAGGAAATTAAGACCATGGCACCAACCCATATTTTCCTCTCTCCCGGTCCCGGTAAACCAAGTGATGCGGGCATCTGTGAAGCAGTGGTCGAAAAGTTTGGCGGGAAAATTCCCATCATGGGCGTCTGTCTCGGGCATCAGGCAATCTGTGAGGTTTATGGGGCCACAGTCACTTATGCACCAAAGATGATGCACGGAAAAACAAGCATTGCACAGCTTCGGACTGATACAACGCTGTTTGCCGGCATGGAGGAAAAGGTGCAGGTTGCCAGGTATCACTCGCTGGTGGCAAGAAAAGATACCATTCCGGATGCACTTATGGTCACTGCGGTGACTGCGGACGGCGAGGTGATGGCGGTGCAGCACAAAGAATATCCGGTATTTGGGGGGCAGTTTCACCCGGAGTCCATCATGACGCCGCAGGGCGGCAGGATGGTACAGAATTTTCTCAAAGTTTCAGTGTAGAACAAGCAGGCGATTGCGAAACAATTTTAGCTACGTAGCGGATAGTACAATCGGTACAAATCCACACAGGACGCTTGCGCTCCGACCGATTTGCAGCGGTGCTAGGCTCGAAAAGACCTCGCCAAGTACCGGCAAATCACACGACCTGCTTAGGATTTATACGGCTTGTACATCCGCATCTATAGTTTCGCAAACGCCTAACATGTAGAACAATATGAAAAAGGAGAGATTACAATGATCAAAGAAGCAATCATCAAACTGGTAAACAAAGAAGACATCGGATATGACATGGCAAAGCAGGTCATGAATGAGATCATGAGCGGTGAAGCGAGCGATATCCAGAAAAGTGCGTATCTGACAGCGCTCAGCATGAAAGGTGAGACGATTGAAGAAATCACGGCTTCCGCATTGGAAATGAGAAATCATGGGGTAAAGCTCCTGGATGATGTGGAGGCTCTGGAGATTGTCGGAACAGGCGGAGATAAATCCAATTCCTTCAACATTTCCACGACATCTTCCATTGTCATTGCAGCAGGCGGTGTACCGGTTGCAAAGCATGGCAACAGAGCGGCATCCTCCAAAAGCGGCGCTGCCGATGTGCTCGAAGCACTCGGAGTCAATATCATGGTTTCACCGGCAAAGAGTGCACAGATGCTTAAGGAAATCGGTATCTGCTTCCTGTTTGCACAGACCTATCACACAGCCATGAAATATGTAGGTCCTGTCCGCAAGGCGCTTGGTATCCGCACAATTTTCAATATCTTAGGACCACTGGCAAATCCGGCCGGTGCTACCATGCAGGTGATGGGAGTCTTTTCCGAGGAACTGGTAGAGCCGCTGGCAAAGGTTCTTTCCAATCTTGGTGTGAAGAGGGCGCTGGTGGTTTACGGACAGGATCAGCTCGATGAGATTTCCATGAGCGCACCGACGACTGTCTGTGAGATTGGCGACGGCAGGTTTGAGTCCTACGTGATCACACCGGAGCAGTTTGGCTTTGAAAGATGCACAAAGGATGAACTTGTAGGTGGCAGTCCACAGGAAAATGCGCAGATTGCCCTGGCTATCTTAAACGGAGAAAAGGGACCAAAGAGAAATGCAGTTGTGATGAATTCGGGAGCTGCGCTTTATGTGGCAGGAAAGGCAGATACCTTAGAGGCAGGTATGCGGATGGCAGAGCAGCTGATCGACAGCGGTAAGGCAAAGGCAAAACTGGATGAATTTATTGCTTGTTCCAATGCATAAAATCACCGGACAGACAGACCTGCAACAGATGGAAGAGGATGTGATTGCAGGTATACAGACAGGAGCAGAAAGAATGATCTTAGATGAAATTGTGGCAAAAACAAAGCAGCGCATGAAGGAAGTACAAAGAGATATTTCCCTGCAGGAAATCAAAGAAAAGGCACTGGCGCTTGGGAGTGATACCGGATATCCTTTTGAAAAAGCATTGCGGGGAGAAGAAATCGGGTTTATCTGTGAAGTAAAGAAGGCATCTCCCTCGAAAGGACTGATCGCTGCCGATTTTCCTTATGTAAAAATTGCAAAGGAATATGAACAGGCAGGTGCCACGGCAATTTCCGTGCTGACAGAGCCGTATTTCTTTCAAGGTGCAAACGACTATCTGACTCAGATCAGAAGTCAGGTTTCCATTCCGATCCTTCGCAAAGATTTTACGATTGATCCTTATATGATCTATGAGGCCAAAGTGATCGGCGCAGATGCGATTTTACTGATCTGTGCGGTGCTTACCGATGAGGAATTAAATGCCTATTACAAACTGGCGGATTCACTTGGACTTTCCGTTCTCGTGGAGGCGCATGATGAGGAGGAGGTCAGACGCGCGATCGCCATCGGGGCACGTATCATAGGAGTCAATAACCGTAACTTAAAAGATTTTACTGTGGATATCAACAATTCGATCAGGCTGCGCCAAATGATACCGGAGCATGTGATCTTTGTGTCGGAAAGCGGGATGAAGGATGCGGCGGATATTCAGAGGCTGCGGGAAAACCGCACGGACGCGGTTCTGATCGGAGAAACCTTTATGAGAAGCCCTGATAAAAAGAAGATGCTGGGTATTTTGCGGGGCGTTCATGCATCCTGACAGTAGATCAGAAGGGGCAGGAGGTAAATAAAAAGCATGGAGAGAGTGATAAAAAAGCATCATGCAATGGAACGCCAATGTAAGGTGAAAATCTGCGGTTTATCCCGGCAAGAAGATATTATGCTCGTAAACGAAGCCGGGCCCGATTATATCGGATTTGTATTCTGGAATAAAAGTAAGCGTAGGGTAACAAAGGAAACGGCGGCACAGCTTAAAAAAATGCTCGACAAATCCATACAGGCAGTCGGTGTCTTCGTGGATGAAAAACCGGAAGTGATTCTGGATCTGCTGACAAATGATATCATTGATATGGCGCAGCTTCACGGCAGTGAGAGTGAGGCGGACATCCGTTATATTCGGGAAAAAAGCGGTAAACCGGTCATTCGTATGGTGAGGCTGACAGATACAACCGATTATAGGGCTTTAGATGATACAGCAGCTGACTTTTTGCTGTTTGACAGCGGAAAGGGAAGCGGAAAAACCTTCGACTGGAGATTGATGGAGCAGGTAAAGCGCAATTGCAGTAAGCCATTTTTTCTGGCAGGCGGAATCAGTCCGGATAATGTATCGCAGGCAATCCGTGAGGTGAAACCCTTTGCAATAGACTTGTCCAGCAGCTTGGAAACGGATGGCGTAAAGGACGGCGAGAAGATCAGACAGCTTATGGCAGCCATACAGCAAAAATAACAGCAACAGAAAAGAGGAAAAACAGATGGAAAAAGGAAGATACGGTATTCATGGCGGACAATACATTTCGGAGACGCTGATGAATGAACTGATCAGACTGGAAGAACAGTATGAATATTATAAGAAGGATCCGGAATTTCAGGAGGAACTGAATCGTTTGTTCCGGACATACGCAAATCGTCCTTCCCTTTTATATTATGCGGAAAATATGACAAAGGATCTGGGCGGTGCCAAAATCTATATCAAGCGCGAAGACTTAAATCACACAGGATCCCATAAGATCAACAATGTGCTCGGACAGGCGCTTCTTGCAAAACGAATGGGAAAAACGAGGCTGATTGCTGAGACAGGCGCAGGGCAGCATGGCGTGGCAACTGCGACTGCGGCCGCTCTCTTTGGCATGGAGTGTGAGGTATTCATGGGAAAAGAGGATACCCAGCGGCAGGCGTTAAATGTATACCGTATGGAATTACTCGGAGCCAAGGTTCACGCAGTAGAGAGCGGTACGATGACACTGAAGGATGCCGTCAATGAGGCGATGCGGGAATGGTCAACACGCGTGGAGGATACCCATTATTGTCTGGGGTCCGTGATGGGACCGCATCCTTTTCCGATGATTGTAAGAGACTTCCAGAGTGTGATCAGTAAGGAGGCAAGAGCACAGATCCTCGAAGCGGAAGGAAAGCTCCCAAAGGCCGTGGTGGCATGCGTCGGCGGCGGCAGCAATGCAATGGGAATCTTTTACAACTTTATTCCGGATAAAGAGGTTGCGCTGATCGGCTGTGAGGCTGCCGGAAAGGGCATTGATACGCCGCTTCATGCAGCGACGATCGCAAAGGGCAGCCTCGGTATTTTCCATGGCATGAAATCTTATTTCTGTCAGGACGACCAAGGGCAGATTGCACCTGTTTATTCCATTTCGGCAGGACTGGATTATCCGGGCATCGGACCGGAGCATGCATATCTGCATGATACGGGGCGGGCACAGTATGTACCGATTACAGATGATGAGGCAGTGGACGCTTTTGAATATCTGGCAAGAACAGAGGGCATCATCTGTGCCATTGAGAGTGCACATGCCGTTGCACAGGTAAGGAAGATAGCAGGTTCCATGTCCAGAGATGACAGCATCATTGTCTGTCTGTCCGGACGCGGTGATAAGGATGTGGCAGCGATTGCCAGATATAAGGGGGTAGATCTTCATGAGTAGAATCAAAGAGATTTTTAATAAGGGAAAAGCATTTATACCGTTCATTACAGCGGGCGATCCGAGCCTTGATAAAACAGTGGATTATGTGCTTGCAATGGCAGATGCCGGTGCGGATCTGATTGAGATCGGCATTCCCTTCTCCGATCCTACGGCAGAGGGTGTCGTGATCCAGGAGGCTAATATCCGGGCACTGCAGGCAGGTTTTACGATGGAAAAGCTCTTTGAGACGGTTGCCAAAATCAGAGAAAAAAGCGATATTCCGCTGATTTTCATGACGTATATCAATCCGGTTTTTCACTATGGATATGATGCTTTCTTTCAGAAATGTCAGGAGCTGTCCGTTGACGGCTTCATTTCACCGGATGTCCCTTATGAGGAAAAGGCGGAGGTTTCGGAGGTGGCAAAAAAATATGGCGTGGATGTGATCTCCATGGTTTCGCCAACCTCTGATGAAAGAATTGCCAAAATTGCGGCGGAAGCGGACGGCTTTATCTATGTCGTATCCTCTATGGGAGTGACGGGTGTCAGAAGTCAGTTTAGTACAGATCTGGATCGAATCGTCAGTAAGATCAGGGAGACGACGGACACACCGTGCGCAATCGGATTTGGTATCAGTACCCCGGAACAGGCGGAAAAGATGGCAGGGATAGCGGATGGCGCCATTGTCGGCAGCGCTATCGTAAAGATTGTGGCCACGCATAAGGATGAGGCCGCAAGACCGCTCTATGCGTATGTCAAAGAAATGAAGGCGGCTGTAGAAGATGCAGGTTGAGGATAGAACGTGCAAATTATATTGCAGTGCAGGAACGGCATATGTCATTTTTGTTATTTTTGGCAATTTATGTCGATATGTTTTGCATATTTCAGAGTTATTTGGTATGATATATTTAATTGAAATCTGATAAGACTAGGGGATATGCATTATGATAAAGGATGCAAACATTGTTGATCTCAAGATAAAGGCACTGATTGTTGATGTGATGGCAGATTTAAACCCGAATGATGATCTGAAACATAATATGGGTATTATGCTGCAGAAATTGGGGGAATTTGCGGAGGCACAGCGCACTTATATCATCGAGCTTGACAGAGGGGACTATTTTGAAATTGCAAATGAATGGTGCGCAGAGGGCATAAGCTCCCGTAGTGCCGAGGTGCGTGTGGTTTCGAAGGTAAGGCTGGGAGGATGTCTCGGGAGCTTCCGGCAGAAGCATATTGCAAAAATCAGTAGCGCTGAGCAGTTACGTGAGCCCTTCCCGCAGATCTACGAGACCTTTGTGCGTCTGCAGATCAGCTCCATGATTGCTGTGCCTGTTTTTGTTGATGAAAGACTGTTCTCCATTTTGATAATGGAAAATGTCGGATCGGAGATATATGAGGTGCAGGATAAGACTCTTTCTTATTGGGGCAGGCAGATTTCACTCATGTATGAGAGAGACAGACTCAGTCACAGAAATCTTTCTTTTATTGAGGGAATGCGTAGCAGTAACCTCACGGAGATATTGGTTTATTATCACAGCAATCATTATGAAACTTATCGTCTGACACAGACACTGCGCGGGGTAATCCCTGAGACAGGTGAGTGGCAATGGATTCGTCGTTTTTATGCAGGGATCGTGGAACCCGGCTATCGGGATCTGGTTTTGGATAAGACGTCGGATTCTTACCTGGAGAGTCATTTACATGCGGGACAGAGCAACTATTCCATTGATGTGGAGCGCATTGTGAATGGTGTATCTCACTGGTTCCGGTTGGATTTTTCCGTGGCATCGCTGGATGAGCAGGGAAAGCTGGACCGGTTCCTGCTGATTTGTAAGGATATTACGGAAATGAAGCGGGAGGAGGAAGAATACCGGCAGCTGATCAACGCACTGACAGGATTTTACATCTCAAGCTGCATGGTCGATCTGAAAAGGAAAACGGCGCACCCCATCAATTTGTCGGTCAATATGAAAAATGTGCTTGTCGGCAACGTAGCGCCGCATCAGGAGGTGCTTGACGGGTTCCTTTCACAGCTGGTAGAGCCCCAGTATCATGAGGTGATCAGAGAGTTTTTGGATATTCATACGATGGGGCAGAGGCTCCGTGATACAAATATCCTTACCTGCGAATATCAGGGGACAAAGATCAAATGGGGACGCATTATTCTGACACCTGCCATGAGGTCTCGGGACGGCAACGTGGAAAAAGTAGTTTTTGCAGTGCAGGACATCGGAGCCGAGAAGAGCCGCGAGGAGTGGATGCAGTATAAAATCGAGCATGATGCGCTGACCGGAGTGCTCAACAGAGCAGCATTTAACAGGGTGATCAAACTACTGGAGAGAAAGGAAAAACCATTTGCACTGGTTGTGCTGGATATTGATAAGTTTAAAGGCATCAATGATACCTACGGACATGACGTGGGAGACCGGGTGCTGAAGAAGCTGTCAGATTGTATGAATGAATGCTTCCGGGCATCAGATAAGATCTTCCGCCTCGGCGGTGATGAATTCGCTGTCATTATGAATTATATTACGGTTCAGGATAGGAGCCATATCAAGAAGATTGTTTCCGGCATCAATGAGCGATGCGGTGAGTCGAAAGATGGAATCCCTGTATTTTCTGTCAGTGCGGGTGCAGCTTTTGCCACAACGGGATATTCGGAAAAATTATACAGAAATGCAGACAAGGCGCTTTATCATACGAAAAACACAACGCGCAGAGGATGTAGCATTTTTGAGGAACTTGAATAGATTGATGATAGAAAGAGGCACTTTCTTTTGCATGGCAGAAGAAAGTGCCATTTTTTCGGGCCGGATGAACGAAACCAGGCGGACATAATTTATATCAAAATTTTGAGGTATCCATGGCAAAATTTTGCAATCCATGCTATGCTAGGGCAGAGAGGTGGACAGAGAATGAAACAGGATGACAAAATGAAAAAAACGATGTACAGAAGGCATGATGAAGCGGAAGAACAAGAATTTGCAGGGAAAGAGAAAATGGCCTATGAGACGGAATTGCAATTCCTGAATCTGGTGCAGATGGGAAATGTCAATGCGGTAAGGGAGTTCATGGAAGAAAATCCGTATTTGGAATATATCGGCAACAAGGAATCGTTTTCACAGAATACGGTACGCAATGTCAGATATCATTTTATCATCATGGTTTCCATGATTGCGCGGCACTGTTCGGAGGCGGGTATGCAACTGGAACTGGCAAGGCATCTGAACCATTTGTATGTCAGACAGGCAGATCTGATAACGGATCTGACTGAATTAAAGCGTCTTGCTGAAAGAGCTTTTCTGGATTTTACAAGGCGGATGATGACTGTGCATAAAGAAAAGGTATTTTCCCAGAATGTGGCGCGTTGTATTGATTATATCTATAATCATATCGGTGACAGAATCACGGCACAGGAGCTTGCCGCATATTGCAGGCTGCATCCGAGCTATCTCTCCAGATTATTCCGTGAGGAAGTGGGAATCGGCATCAATGAATATATCAGAAAGGTAAAGGTGGAAAGTGCAAAGTATATGCTCAAATATTCGGATGATTCCTATCTGACAATCTCCAATAATCTTTCCTTTGCTTCACAGAGTCATTTTGTGAAGGTATTCCGGGAACAGACCGGTATGACACCGAAACGATTCCGGGAAAAATATTATGGAAAGGGTATGGAAAATCAGGACGAAAACATACTTTTTTCACAATTTTAACAAAATTCCATAACAATCTCTGCTTATGATGTCAGCATAAAGATTAGAAAAGAGGTTATGGTTATGGAAAACGAAACATATTGGAATCAGTCCTATGCGGATGATATGCAGTCGCAGGACAGACAGTCGGATCTGACATATACATGCAGAATGCAACAGGAAGGAAGCGAAGCTTCCGGAAAGAAAAAACACAATAAAAAGAAAAGAGAAAAAGGAAACGGAAAGGGGACACTGCGCAGCGCCGTGAACGGGCTGGTATTCGGAGCATGTGCGGCACTCGTTTTTTGCGGTGTTGTGGCAATCGGTAACAAAACCTTCTTAAAGACGGATCAGTCGGCAGTGACAATGACTTCCGAAGACGCCGCAAAAACGGAAACGAATAACGATGATACATCTGTAAAGCTTGGGACAACGCAGACATCGCTTCCACAGGCATCAGCCACAGGCAGCAGCGAGGGAAGCCTGTCAATTGCGCAGATTGTAGATAACTGTATGCCTTCTGTTGTCAGCATTACCACAAAGGGGATTGAAGAAGTGCGCAGCATGTTTGGTACGCAGCAGTATGAGAGTCAGGGAGCAGGAAGTGGCATTATCATCGGTCAGAATGATACAGAACTTCTTATTGCGACAAACAACCATGTGGTGAGCGGCGCAGAAGAAGTTTCCGTCTGCTTTGACGATTCCTCAGAGGATGCTGTGGTAGCTGCCAAGGTAAAGGGTACTGATGCGTCCAATGACCTTGCAATCGTGGCGGTGGCACTCGATGATGTAGATACAAAGCTGCTTGATCAGATTAAGATTGCCACAATCGGTGATTCGGAGAGTCTGTCAGTCGGTGATCAGGTCGTAGCCATCGGAAATGCACTTGGTTATGGGCAGAGCGTGACGACAGGAATCGTCTCTGCACTGGATCGTGAGGTCAACATTGATCATTACACATCAAAACTGATTCAGACTGATGCGGCGATCAATCCCGGTAATTCCGGCGGAGCGCTTCTGAACATGCAGGGCGAGCTTGTGGGTATCAATTCCGCCAAGTTTGCATCAGAACAGGTGGAAGGCATGGGATATGCCATTCCGATTGCGACAGCAAAGCCTATTTTGGAGAATCTGATGAATCGTGAGACACGAGAGCAGGTGGCAGAGGAAGATGCCGGGTTCTTAGGTGTCAGCTGTCAGGATGTTTCGGAGGAGGCAGCGCAGTATTACGGTATTCCTACAGGTGCTTATATCGCTTCTGTGGAAGAAGGGAGCGCAGCGCAGGCTGCAGGTATCCAGAAGGGGGATATCATTACGAAATTTGACGGACTTGGCATTGGCAGTTCCTCAGAGTTGAGGAGTACGATTTCTTATTATAAACAGGGTGAGACAGTTGAGGTTGTCTATATGCGATCCAATAATGGAGAATATCAGGAGAATACCACAAGTGTTACCTTAGCAAAGAGTGAGGCGATTGAGAAACAGAAAAATGCCGCCGGTTCATCTGATGCGCAAATGGATCCGTCTGACGAAGAGGAATCGCAGGAACAGTTCCCAAGCGGAGGAATCAGAGACTTTTTCGAAAGATTTTACGGACAGGATGAAAACCCCACACAGGAATCGCAGAACAAACGGGGCGTGTGACAAATCAGAGACAACACTTATATTTTCTGACAGAAAACTTCAGTCATGTTTGGCTGAAGTTTTTCTTTACGAATCAGAGAAATGTGATTATAATGAGCGAAGCTTATGATATAATACAACAAGAACAATCAGGTATGAAAGACCGTATGATACGTAAGGGATGAGAAGATGGGCAGCAAAAAAGTAGAGCAGAAAAAACATGTGACAGACCGTGTACAGATCAAAATACAGATAGAAGATGCATGTAAATGGATCTTCGGAAATGCACTGTTTTCTGTTTTTCTGATTCTGATGATTGAAATCATGGCAAGACATTCTGTCTCTGCCGGTTTCACGTTCGTATGGGATCATCCGCTTCTGGTTCTGTACAGTACATTACTGCTGGACTGTTTGTACAGTCTTGCGTTGCTCTGTCCGAAACGAAGATTTTTGTGGCTGTGCATCACGGCTCTGTTACTCACACTGGCGACAACAAATGCCATTTTGTTGTGTTTTCGTATCACGCCGCTTGCTGCTACGGACTTAACGCTTCTTTTTTCTGTTGTGGAGATTATGGGGATTTATTTTGCAAAGTGGCAGATCATCGGTCTCATTCTCCTTGTCGCAGTGCTGGTAGCCGGGCTGGTCTTTCTGGGGATCAAAATGCCGGCCGGCAGAGTGTATCCTGCGACAGGCGCAGGAAGCATTGCAGTGCTATTTGCTGCGGCTGTACTTGTCACAGAGCTGGGAGATACATCGGGAGTTCTGCCCACGAGTTTTTCGAATCTCCCTGATGCTTATCAGGACAATGGATTTGTGTATTGCTTTTCGCGCAGCCTCCTTGACAGAGGTATCAATAAGCCCAGGCAGTATAGCGAGGAGGCGATTGACGATATTTTGGAGGCGATCAAAAGCGAGGAGACAAAGATTCCTGCGTTCTGTCCGAATGTGATATTCCTGCAGATAGAATCCTTTATTGATTTAGAGAGAATCAAAGGAGTCACGTATTCCGATCCGCCGCAGCCTATCTATTCGAGCCTGCGGAAAAGCTGTCAGACAGGATATCTGACTGTGCCGAGCGTGGGAGCGGGAACGGCAAATACAGAGTTTGAGATTATCAGTGGGATGAATCTGGATTATTTCGGCGCAGGAGAATATCCCTATAAAACCGTTTTACAGGAAAAAACCTGCGAGTCAATGGCATATAATCTGAAGGAAAACGGATATTTCTGCACAGCAATCCATAACAATACGGGCGATTTTTATGACAGAAATGAAGTGTTTGCCAATCTTGGATTTGATGCTTTTATCTCGTCTGAATATATGAAAAACCTGACTTATAATGAAATGGGCTGGTGTCATGACAGCGTTTTGACACAGCAGATATTGAATGCGCTTGCGCAAAATGAGAAGCGGGATTTTATCTACGCCATTACCGTGCAGGACCATGGGAAATACCCAACGGAGCCTGTAGAAAACCCGCATATCAGGACAGAAGGATTTGCTCCGGATGATGAGGGCAGACAGAATGCATTTTGTTATTATGTAAACCAGTGCCATGAAACAGATGCGTTTTTGGGGTACCTGATCAGTGCGCTTGATGCTTATAGGGAGCCGGTGGTGCTTGTGATGTTTGGGGACCATCTGCCGAATCTGGAATTGTCTGAGGAAGAGTTAAGTGATGGCAATTGTTTCCAGACGGAATATGTCATCTGGGAAAACAAGGAAATGAATAAGACGAGGCGTCTTTCTATCGAAAATGAGGATCTGTCAGCTTATCAGCTCTCTGCCTGTCTTTTGGAAAAGCTTCGTATGAATAACGGCGTGCTTACCAAGTTTCATCAGCAATACGGAAATCAGGCAGGCTATGAGGAAAATTTAAAAACCCTGCAGTATGATATGCTGTATGGCGAGCAGGAAGTGTTTGGTGGCGAAAATGGATATGAGACTGCCGATATGCAGATGGGAGTACTGCCGATTCGCATCACGCAGGTATCCGGTGTGGGCGGTTCGGTCTATGTGCAGGGAGAAAATTTTACCCAGAGCAGCACTGTTTTTCAGAATGGGAAAAGGAGAGAGACTACTTTCCTAAATGAGAATATGCTGATGGTCAGCGATGAGGAAGTATCTGAGGGTGACAGTTTTACTGTGGCGCAGACAACAGAGCTTGGTATGAAGCTGAGTGAAACAGATGCTTATATCTGGGGTGCGGATTAAAACCATGAGGAATGCGCACTTGATTTTTGGCATATATGATTCTATACTGGATACATGTCATTTTCGCGGCTGCCCGGCAGAAAACGGGCGGCTTTGATAGAGGAGGAAAACAAATGCAGATTACAACAGAAGAAGGATTTGAACTGATAGAAGGCGGTGTCTGCTGTGCGCAGGGATTTATGGCGGCAGGACTGAATTGCGGCATCAATCCGGACAAAAACAAGAACGATCTGTGCCTGATTTACAGCGATACGCCGTGTAGTGCAGCTGCGGTTTATACCCTGAATAAAGTCAAAGGTGCACCGATCCTGGTGACAAAGCAGCATCTTTTGGCAACAGGCGGCATGGCAAGAGCCGTGATTGCCAATTCCAAGAACGCCAATACCTGTAATGCGGACGGTGAGGAAAAGGCGCAGAAAATGTGTGAGCTGGCAGCAGAGCAGCTTGGCATTTCGGCTGATGAAGTGATTGTTGCATCTACAGGTGTCATTGGTCAGCCGCTTCCGATTGAACCGGTGGAGGCGCATATCGGTGAGCTTGTCGGGAAACTTTCAAGGGAAGGACACAGCGATGCTGCAACAGCGATCATGACGACAGATACTTTTGCAAAGGAGATTGCGGTTTCTTTTGAGATTGGCGATGTGCTCTGTTGTATCGGCGGTATGGCGAAGGGAAGCGGTATGATTCATCCGAATATGGCGACCACGCTCAATTTTGTCACAACGGACGCGGCGATTGCACCGGAGCTTGTACAGAAGGCACTCAGTGAGATCGTCAAAGTGACCTATAACTGCCTGAGCATTGACGGAGATACCTCGACAAACGATATGGTATGTATTCTGGCAAACGGACAGGCCGGTAATGAGATGATAGACTCCGAGGACGAAAAGTACGAGATCTTCAAAAAAGCACTTTACATTGTGCTGATGAATATGACCAAGATGCTGGCAGCAGACGGTGAGGGAGCGACAAAGCTGCTCGAGTGTATGGTGAGCGAGGCGCATGATCTGGATACCGCGATCACAGTAGCCAAAAGCGTCATCCGTTCTCCGCTCTTGAAATGTGCCATGTTTGGGGAGGATGCCAACTGGGGACGGGTACTCTGTGCCATCGGTTATGCGGACGCAGAGTTTGATATTTCCAAGGTTGACGTGGATCTGGCATCGGCAGAGGGCGTACTTCCGGTCTGCAGGAATGGTGCGGGAGTGGAATTCTCCGAAGAATTTGCCAAGAAGGTGCTGGCAGAGGATACCATCTTTATCAATATCTGTCTGCATGAAGGAGACGTAACTGCAAAGGCATGGGGCTGTGATCTGACCTATGATTATGTGAAGATCAACGGCGATTATCGTTCCTAAGCAATGATTCCTGCGCAATTGATACGATAAGAATTCATAAGAAATAGTGAAGAAAGAGGAGGCAGTCTTGACGGAGCCCCCTTTTTCTTTTATGCTGAGTGTATTAAGCGATATAGTACACTTGCCGTTTGCCGGAGCGTGCGAAACAAAGCAAACGGAAATATGGGTGTGGACACAAGTAAGTAGACAGTGATTACATATTTGTATGGAAGAGGAATCACATATGGCAATGGATATGCTGAGCTGTAAACCGATTTATGAACAAATATATGACAGGATCAAGCTCCTGATCTTAAGCAATGCAATTGCGGCGGACGAGCAGATACCCTCTGTGCGCAGTATGGCGATTGAGCTTTCCGTCAATCCAAATACCGTGCAGAAGGCATATACGATGCTCGAGGAGGATGGACTTGTGTATGTGGTGAAGGGATGTGGAAATTTTGCCAGCGGAGGCGAAAAAATCACGCAGCTCAAACGTACCTTTATTAGGGATAAGGTAAAATTGCTTTACGAGGAAGCACGGCAGTATGGAATCGGGCAGGAGGAACTGCTTGAGATGCTGCGCGAAATGAAGGATGAGAAAGACAAAGGAGGAATCTAAGCAAATGATTGAAGTAACAGACGTTTCGAAATCATTTGATCAGATAAAAGCAGTTGATCACGTGAGTGTCACGATCAAAGAGGGGCAGGTGTTTGGACTGATCGGCACGAACGGCGCAGGCAAGAGTACGACTATGCGCATGATGGCAGGGGTTATCAAACCGGATGAGGGAGATGTGACAGTGGATGACCTTTCTGTTTACAGATATGCAAAGGCCAGAGAAAACTTGTTTTTTATAGCAGATGAGCCGTATTTTTTCAGAAATGCAACGGCCTATAGTATGATGCAGTATTACAGAAGCGTGTTTACGCAGTTTGATACAGATATGTGTGAGAGATATCTGGAGAGCTTTGGGCTGCCCGGGACGCGTAAAGTGGCTACCTTTTCCAAGGGTATGAAGAAGCAGCTGATCATGCTGCTCGGTCTTTGCGCAAACACGAAATATCTGTTGTGTGATGAGACGTTTGACGGACTCGATCCTGTGATGCGGCAGGGAATCAAATCCCTTTTGGCGCAGCAGATGGATGAGCGGGGCTTAACAACGATCATCGCTTCGCACAATCTGCGGGAGCTTGAGGATATCTGTGATCATGTAGGTCTTTTACACAGGGGCGGTGTATTGCTGTCCAAGGATCTTTTGGAGATGAAATGTAATATCCAGAAGATCCAGTGCGTATTCAAGACGGAGACGGATGCGCTTGTCGGGCAGCAGAATCTTCAGATCGTGCATAAGGAAAAAAGAGGTTCCCTTTATACGCTTACTGTCAGAGGAAAGAAGGAAGAAATCATTGCACATTTCTCAAAAATCAACACGGTCTTTTTTGAGGTACTGCCTCTGTCATTAGAGGAGATCTTTATCAGCGAAACGGAGGTGGCAGGTTATGATGTCAAAAAACTCATTCTGGGTTAGACTCAGGGAAAACGGACGCAGAAGATACTGGGTATGGATTCTTTGTTTTCTGGCATTTCTGATCGCAATGCCACTTCGGATGCTGACTACCATAAATGGCAGACTTGCCTATAGACAATGGATGGAAAAAGAAGAGTTTGCACAATATATGATAAGAACCACGGAGCAGCTGTTTCTGCCGGATACAGTCATGATCGCTTTGCTCTGCGCGGGTGCCATTCTCTGCGGATTACAGGGTTTTTCCTATCTGTACCAGCGCGTCAAAGTTGATATGTATCACAGTCAGCCGGTGAAAAAAAATGTCAGGTTCCTGGCAATCTATTGTAACGGCGCTTTATATTTTGTTCTGCCGTATCTTGTCAATTTGTTACTACAGTTTGGCATTGCGGCGTACTATCAGTATCTGACAAAGGAAATGCTTCTGGCGTCGCTTGTGTCGGCGGCATTTGTGATCATTGCCTTTCTGGCAATTTATCATACGGTCATTCTGGTTGTGACACTGACCGGCAACTACTTGAGCTTTTCTCTGGGAATCGGGGCGTTCCTTGGAATTGAATGGGGATTGAGGCAGCTCATCTGCCTATATTCTGCTACTTATTTCCAGACCTACTCTTCAAAAAGTGAGAATGCGATCAAGACACCGATTTTCAGTGTGGCGGCCATCTTTTTGCAGGCTGTCCGCAATGTCAGGCTTTATACCGGAAGACTTTCCGCCGGCTGGGTAGCCGGGCAGATGGGCAGTTATATGGTAAAAATTATCGTGATCGGTATCGTGACATTTTTCCTCGCCCTTCTGGTCTATCACCTCAGAGCGGAGGAAAATTGCGGCAAGGCGCTTGTCTTTCGCTGGATGCGTCCTGTCACCAAGCTGGTGGCTGTTGTTTTTACGGCGCTGACAGCCGGATGGATCATGAGTAGTCTGACAGATAAAAATCTGGTACTGACTATTGTTGCGCTTGTGGGAAGTGGCATTTTTGCGCACTGCATTTTACAGATCATCTTCGATCTGCATTTTAAGGCAATCCTTGGCAGATGGTGGGAGCTTTTGTTTGGACTTATGGTAGCCTTTGGTATCTTTGCAGGCTTCCAGTGGGATATCACTGGCTTTGATACGCGGATTCCCGCGCAGGACAAAGTGGAATCGGTTGGTATTTTGTTAAATGCACAGGAAATGGATATGGGATACGAGGGCAGAGACTATTACACAGATCACATGTTCCTTGAGGATTATTCGCTGATCGAGAAGCTGGTGGCGGCCGATTATATCCACCAGACGGGAGAAAGGATAGATAATCTGCGTGAGAGCAGTTACAGCTCACTTACCATGCTGTATCGCATGAAGAACGGCAGTCAGAAATACCGCACCTACTATATTGATATGGCATCACAGGCGGAGCTGATGCAGCAGATCATGTCGAGTGAGGCATATAAAAAGGGTGTTTTCCCGGTATTTGAGGAGGATTATCTGCAGCAGAAGAAAAATGTGGAGATACGTTTGGACTCCTATCTGGCAAACTGGGGAGAAATTACATCTGATGTGGCTCCACAGCTTGTAGAAGCACTCAGAAAGGATCTGGAGCGCTATGATTATGAGACAGTCAGTAATGCGCATATGATCGGCACACTTCAGATCGGCGCCAAATATGATCCTGCGCTTGGCACGCATCAATTGGCGACTGATTACTATGCCCTCTTCGATACGTATGAGAATACGCTGGCTTTTTTGGAAGAAAACGGTTACATTGATCTGTCGATGGATATGACAGACAGAATGGTCAGAGTGACAGTCTCTTATTATGAAGGGGAAGAAACTTCGCCCGATCAGCAGTACTATGAAGAAACCTACAGTGATCCGGAGATGATCCGGCAGATCTGTGAGTCGTGTGAGAATACCACCTACGGATACTGGTGGCGCGATCAATCGCAGTATGTGGACGGTGTTTATGTGAATGGTTATTTAAATAACGGTTCCTACATTGATTTTAGACTGAAGAAGGGCAGCAAGCTGCCGGAGCAGGTGGCGAAAGCAATCCATTTTGTGCAGGAATAAGCAGACATGTATACATGACACATAACAGATGGAAAGTTTTAGAAAATGTTAATGATTGTTGCATTGACACTGAAAAAAATGAGGCATACAATAACAAGGAAAACAGGGCGGGGCAAAATGTTGCCCCGTTTTGTTTGTAAGAGATTAAAGTAAGGAGACAGGCTATGTCAAAGATTTTCAAAAACTTGGCGCAGGTAAAGGGCAGTGTCATTGCCATTTTTTTACTGCTGATCGTGCAGGCATATTGTGACCTTGCCCTGCCGTCCTATACGTCGGATATCGTGGACATCGGTATTCAGCAGAGCGGTATCGATCATATTGCGCCGGAAAAGGTAAGCGGGGAAACCTTTGAGAGACTCTGTCTGCTCTTAGAGCAGGGAGAGGAGGAGGTATTTCGCAGCGCTTACACCTTAGGTCCTGACGGATGCTACGAAAGAAATAAAATGGCAAAGGAGAAGCTGCAACAGCTGGATGATATGCTGGGAATCCCTATTGTACTGCTTGATGGCATGCAGGATCTTTCCGTCGGGCAGATGATGGAGCAAAGCGGATATCAGCCGGAGGGTGGCAAGGTCATGCCGGGGCTTTTGCAACCGTCCGATAAGATGCCGGATGGTAAAATGGCAGACGAGTCTTCACAGGGAATTGACACGGAAGACAATGCAGATGCACAAAACTCTGACATAACAGGAGAGTTGTACGAGAAATCTATCTGGGAACTGGCTGACGCCGGTATGCTTGGCAAAGAACAGATTCTGCAGATGAAGGAGGAAGCTTCTGCGCAGATGCTTGATGCCATGGGGGATATGTCTGCGTCCATCATATCCCAGAAGGCAGTCTTGTTTTTAAAAGGAGAATATGAAAAAACAGGTGTTGATCTGGGACAATTGCAGATGGAATATCTTTTGAAGACCGGTGGCGTGATGCTTTTGTATGCTATTGTCGGTACGATTGCCGCACTGTTTGTCGGCTTTCTGGCCGCAAGAAGTGGTGCGCATATCGGAAGAGCGCTGCGCGATCAGGTATTTCGGAAGGTGGTCTCTTTCTCAAATAATGAGATGAATCATTTTTCCACGGCATCTCTGATCACAAGGAGCACCAATGATATCCAGCAGGTACAGATGGTGACCACCATGCTCCTTCGGATGGTACTGTATGCACCCATTGTCGGGATCGGAGGTATATTGAAGGTTTCCCGTACCAAAACAGGACTTGGCTGGATCATCGTTGTAGCAGTGCTTCTCATATGCCTCTTTGTATTTTCGCTTATGATAGTCGCCATGCCGAAATTTAAGATCATGCAAACTCTTGTAGACCGTCTGAATCTGGTTGCGAGAGAAATCCTGACAGGACTTCCTGTCATCCGTGCATTCAGCAGAGAAAAGCATGAGGAGGAGCGCTTTGCACAGGCAAATAAGAATCTGATGCGCACACAGCTCTTTACCAACCGCGTGATGACATTTATGATGCCTGTCATGACACTGATCATGAATGGAATTTCTGTTGTAATCATATGGTTTGGTGCCAAGGGAGTCGATCTGGGCAATCTGCAGGTGGGTGATATGATGGCATTTATCACCTATACCATGATGATCGTAATGTCATTTTTGATGATCACAATGATGTCCATTATGTTGCCGAGAGCTGGTGTTGCGGCAGCGCGTATTGATGAACTGATAAGAAGTGAAAGCAGCATTACAGATAAGCAGCAGACTGTGCCGATGCCAAAGGAGCAGACAAAGGGAATCCTCGCTTTTGAGGATGTATCTTTCCGGTATGAAAATGCGGATGATGACGCACTTTCCCATATCAGCTTTACGGCACGTCCCGGGCAGACGACCGCAATCATCGGCAGTACCGGAAGCGGAAAATCGACGATGATTCATCTGATGGACCGGTTCTATGATGTGACGCAAGGAAAAATCACCATTGACGGTGTGGATATCCGGGATATTTCCCAACATGATCTGCATGCACTGATTGGTCTTGTGCCGCAGAAGGGCATTCTGTTCTCTGGTACGATCGGCTCAAATATCTGCTTTGACGGGGAACATGTGACCGAGCAGCAGATGAGGGAAGCTGCCGAAATTGCTCAGGCAACGGAATTTATTGAGATGAAAAAGGAGCAGTATGGCAGTCCTATCGCACAGGGCGGAAGCAATGTATCCGGCGGGCAGAAGCAGCGCCTTGCCATTGCCAGAGCGATTGCCAAGAATCCTAAGATTTATTTGTTCGATGACAGCTTTTCCGCGCTGGACTATAAAACAGATACGCTTCTTCGGCAGGCACTTCGGGGAAAGACGAAAGATGCGACGGTCATTATTGTGGCGCAGCGTATCAGTACGATCATGCATGCGGAGCAGATCATTGTGCTGGATGAAGGCAAAATAGCCGGAATAGGGACGCATGAGCAGCTGCTTGCAACCTGTGAGACCTATCGTGAGATTGCAGGTTCCCAGCTTTCGGAAGCAGAATTGAAAGGAGGAAGAGCATGAGCGAAGAAACGATTGTGAAAGCGCCTCCGAGAAGAAAAGGACCGGGGGGCGGCCACGGAGGTCCTCCGGGCGCACCTGTGGAAAAGGCTAAAAATTTTAAAGGCACCATGAAAAAAGTTATCGTTTATATTGGCAGTTACCGACTTGCGATTGTGGCTGTCATGCTGTTTGCCATCGCCGGAACGGTATTCCAGATCGTGGGACCTAAGGTCATGGGAAAGGCAACAACTGAGTTGTTTGCCGGTCTGACAGCAAAGGTGGCAGGTACCGGAAGTATCGATTTTGTCAAAATAGGACAGATTTTGCTTTGGACGCTGGGACTTTATCTGTTCAGTGCGGCAATGAGCTTCATCCAGGGGTGGATCATGACAGGTGTATCCCAGAAACTGTCCTACCGCTTCCGTGAAGAAATCTCCCAGAAGATTGACCGTATGCCTATGAAATACTTTGAGTCGCGTACAGTCGGAGAGGTGCTCTCCCGCATTACCAATGATGTGGATACCCTGGGACAGAGCCTGAATCAGAGTGTCACAACGCTGATCACATCCATTACGACTATGATCGGTGTCCTTATCATGATGCTTTCCATCAGTCCGCTGATGACGCTGATCGCACTCGTGATGTTACCGGTTTCAGGGATGATGATCGGACTTGTGGTAGGACATTCCCAGAAATATTTCGTAGATCAGCAGAAGTATCTTGGGGAAATCAACGGTCAGGTTGAAGAAGTTTACAGCGGACATAATATTGTGAAGGCATTCAATAAAGAGACGGATGTGATGCAGGAGTTTGATGCGACAAATGAAAAGCTGTATCAGTCTGCATGGAAATCCCAGTTTATTTCCGGTATGATGCATCCGATCATGGTATTTGTAGGGAATCTGGGATATGTTGCCGTAGCGGTAGTGGGCAGTATTCTGACCATTCGCGGAAGAATTGCGGTAGGTGATATTCAGTCCTTTATCCAATATGTCAAAAACTTTACCCAGCCAATCACACAGATTGCGCAGGTTTCCAATATGCTGCAGTCCATGGCGGCAGCGGCAGAGCGGGTGTTTGAGTTCCTGGAGGAAGAAGAAGAGGAGGCCGGGCCGGAGCATCCGGTCGAAAAATCACAGGTGAAAGGACGGGTTTCTTTTGAACATGTCAGGTTCGGCTATACAGAGAATAAGACAATCATCCATGATTTCAGCTGTGAGGTAGAGCCGGGACAGACGGTGGCGATTGTCGGACCGACAGGAGCCGGGAAGACGACGATGGTGAAGCTGTTGATGCGGTTCTATGACGTAGACAGCGGTGCTATCAAGGTAGACGGCAGCAATGTCAAGGACTGGAACAGAAGTCAGCTGAGAGAGCATTTTGGCATGGTTCTGCAGGATACATGGCTGTTTAAGGGCACGATCATGGAGAACATTCGATACGGAAGACTGGATGCAACAGATGAGGAGGTCATTGCAGCTGCAAAAGCAGCTCACGCCGATCATTTTATCCGTACACTTCCGGGCGGCTATGAGATGGAACTCAATGAAGATGCCACCAACGTATCACTTGGGCAGAGACAGCTTCTGACGATTGCAAGAGCCATTCTGGCGGATAACAGCATTCTCATTTTGGATGAGGCGACAAGCTCAGTCGATACCAGGACAGAAGTGCGTATCCAGAAGGCGATGAATAACCTGATGAAAGGAAGAACCAGCTTTGTGATCGCACACAGACTTTCCACGATCCGTGAGGCAGATCTCATCCTCGTGATGAAAGACGGAGATATCATCGAGCAGGGCAAACATGAAGAGCTTCTTGCCAAAGGCGGCTTCTATGCAAGCCTTTATAATTCACAGTTCAGCGAATAAAAACGTTACGATTCACAGTGCCGGAAAGTTACAATCGTCACGGCGAGCTTGCTCGCACGTGGCGATTTGTGGCTTGACGGTGCCTGCGAAGCAGGAACTTCACACGTGTGAGCATAACGAAAGCTGCAAGGCAGCTCTGACGACGAAGTCGGCAGGTTATGCGAATAAGTGTGAAGCGCTGTGAATCGGTGATGGGCATGACGGCGATCGCGAAGCAGGAACTTCACACGTGTGAGCATAACGAAAGCTGCAAAGCAGCTCTGACGACGAAGCCGGCAGGTTATGCGAATAAGTGTGAAGCGCTGTGAATCGATGATTGGCATGACGGCGATCGCGAATCGTAAAACAGATTGTAAATTGCATATGATTTTAAGTTGACGTTACTCATTTGCAGAAGTAAAATAAAAGATAACGTATTTTGATAGTTTCACGTGAGAAAGGAAACGAAAATATGCTGACAGGAAAGACAGTCGTTTTGGGCGTGACCGGCTCTATTGCGGCTTATAAAATGGCAAATGTGGCGAGCATGCTCGTTAAGCTCCATGCAGACGTGCAGGTGATCATGACAGAGAATGCCACGAATTTTATCAATCCGATCACTTTTGAGACATTGACCGGTAATAAATGTCTGGTCGATACCTTTGACCGGAATTTTCAATATAGTGTAGAGCATGTGTCACTTGCAAAGAAGGCAGATGTTTTTTTATTGGCACCGGCAAGTGCCGATGTCATCGGAAAGGTGGCCGGCGGAATTGCTGATGACATGCTGACGACGACCTTTATGGCCTGCAAATGTCCAAAACTGATTGCACCGGCTATGAATACGAATATGTATGAAAATCCGATTCTGCAGGACAATTTAAAGAAATGCGAGCATTACGGCATGCAGATCATTGCGCCTGCGAGCGGAAGACTGGCATGTGGTGATGTCGGAAGCGGAAAGCTTCCTCCCGAAGATGAGCTTGTAGAAGCAATCTTAAAAGAAATCCGCTTCGAAAAAGATATGAAAGGGCTCAAAGTGCTGATCAGTGCCGGGGCAACCTGCGAAGCCATTGATCCCGTACGTTTTATTACAAATCACTCTACCGGAAAGATGGGATTTGCACTTGCCCGCGTCGCCATGCATAGAGGAGCGGATGTGACGATCGTAAAAGCGTCCACAAGCGCCCCTATGCCCCGTTATGTGAATATCGTGCCTGTGACAAGCGCGCAGGATATGTTTGAGGCGTTTGTAAGACTGGCGCCGGAGGCAGACATCATCATCAAAGCGGCTGCGGTTGCTGATTACACACCGGAAACGGTTGCAACGGAAAAGGTCAAGAAAAAAGACGGCGATTTCAGTCTTGCACTTAAGAGAACCACAGATATCATTGCTTATCTCGGGCAGCACAAAAGACCGGATCAGTTTTTATGCGGTTTTTCCATGGAAACAGAAAATATGCTGGAAAATTCCAAGCAGAAGCTGCAGAAGAAAAATCTGGATATGATTGTTGCCAATAACTTAAAGGTAGCAGGGGCAGGCTTTGGAACCGATACCAATGTGGTGACGCTGATCACAGAGCAGGAGGTTAAGGAATTGCCTATCATGAGCAAGGAAGATGTGGCATGTGAGATCTTAACGGCAATTTTACAAAAAAGAAACAAATGAAACAGTATAATCAAAATAAGCAGAAAGCGACAAAAGTAAAACAGCACCTTTCTACCACGCAGATGATTGCGCTTGGCTTTTTGGCGGTGATTCTGCTGGGAACCGGACTGCTCATGCTTCCGATTGCATCCAGAGCACCGGGAGGACAGGATTTCCTAAGCTGCCTGTTTACTGCAACGAGTGCGACCTGTGTGACGGGACTTGTTGTGGCGGATACTTATCTGAACTGGACCCTTTTCGGGCAGATTGTCATACTGATTTTAATTCAGGTAGGCGGTCTTGGCTTCATGACATTTGGTGTGTTTTTCTCCATGCTGATCGGACGCAATATCGGTCTGAAAGAGCGCAATCTGATGCAGGAGAGTGTAAACAGCATGCAGATTGGCGGCGTCGTCAAGCTGGTGCGCAAAATCATCATCGGTACGGCGCTGTTTGAGGGTCTCGGATCAGTGATTCTTGCCCTGCGTTTTAGCAAGGATATGCCGGTTTTAAAAGCCATTTACTATGGTATCTTTCATTCCGTCAGTGCCTTCTGTAATGGCGGATTTGACCTGATGGGCAGCCGGGAAGCATATTCTTCTCTGGTATATTATGTAGGAGACATCACAGTGAATGTGACAGTGATGCTGCTGATCACGATCGGCGGAATCGGCTTCCTGGTATGGGATGATTTGCAAAAGCATGGTTTGCATTTCAGGAATTATATGCTGCATACCAAGCTCGTGCTGACAGTTTCTGCCTTTCTCACCTTTGGTGGTGCACTTTTCTTTTATCTGACAGAGAGAAACGGTGTACTTGCAGGGATGGGCGTAAAGGATACCATTCTGGCATCGCTCTTTAGCAGCGTGACAGCGCGTACGGCAGGTTTTAATACAGTAGATACGGGAGCTCTCACACCGGCTTCCAAGCTGCTGACTATGGTGCTTATGTTTATCGGAGGAAGTCCGGGATCGACAGCGGGCGGTATCAAGACAACGACCATGATCGTGATGCTGCTTGTCGTGTGGGCGAACCTGATGGATGCAAAGGGGACCAATGTGTTTGGCAGAAGATTAAGCGAGGATGCCATTCGCAAGGCCAGTATTGTATTTACCATCAATCTGAGCATGGCAGTTGTCAGCGGCATTATCCTGATGACGTTGCAGCCTTTTGCAATGGAGGATGCTCTGTTTGAGGTATTCTCGGCAATCGGTACTGTGGGAATGACCACAGGTATCACCAGAGATTTATGTACGGTTTCCAAATGCATCATTATTTTACTGATGTACTGTGGAAGAATCGGATCGCTTACCTTTGCACTTTCCTTTGTTGAGCGCAGGAGACCGGATCGCCTGATGCGTCCGGAAGAAAAGATTTTGATAG
Organism: uncultured Lachnospiraceae bacterium; assembly: GCA_945949085.1. Taxonomy (GTDB): domain Bacteria; phylum Bacillota; class Clostridia; order Lachnospirales; family Lachnospiraceae; genus CAG-194. Next base: position 174,972 of record CAMFDJ010000002.1, read on the forward strand.
GATAAAAGGAGATAATAGAGAAATGAAATCAGTATTGATCATCGGAATGGGCAAATTTGGTCATCATTTATGTGACAGCATGGTTCAGCTCGGCAACGAACTTATGATCGTAGATGAGCGGGAAGAGGTTATGGAGGATCTGATCTCCAAGGTGACAAGCGTTCGAATCGGAGACTGTACCAATGAGGAAGTGCTCAGAAGCCTTGGCGTCAGCAATTTTGATATCTGCTGTGTCTGTATCGGCAGTAATTTCCAAAGTTCGCTGGAGATCACGAGTCTTCTGAAGGAGCTTGGTGCTAGATATGTCATCAGCAAGGCAAACCGTGATGTGCATGCCAAATTCCTGCTTCGCAACGGTGCCGATGAAGTCATCTATCCAAACAGAGATATTGCAAAGAGATTGGCTGTCCGTCTTTCTGCCAATCACGTATTTGACTATATCCAGCTGACGGAGGAATATGCCATTTATGAGATTCCGGTCATGAAAGCCTGGGTGGGGGGCAGCATCAGGGAGATTGATTTCCGTGCCAAATATAAGGTCAACATCATCGGAATAAAGACAGACGATAAAACAGAATTCATTGCAGAGCCTGACTATCGGTTTGACGGCAGAGAACATTTGATGATCATGGGACGGAAAGAAGATGTCAATAAGATATTAAAGCACTTATGATGAAAAAACGGGATAAACAATATGAAAAAGATCATCTTATTTGAGGGCGATATAGAGACGCAGGGCTATTTCTCCAGACAGATGAAGCAGGCGCTTGAAAAAATGGGGCATGACGTCTATCTCTATAACCTGAAAACACCATTCAAAAGTTCCTCAGAAATGCTGCATTTTATAGAAAAGGGTAATACGGTCGTATTATCCTTTAATTTTCATGGCTTTTCACAGGAAGCCGAGTTTATGGATGCTGGCGGCACCTATCTGTGGGACGACCTTGACATCCCGGTCTGTAATATTCTGGCAGATCATCCCTACTATTATTATAAGCTGCTGGCGCAGCGACCGAAGCACTATTACCAGCTTTCCATCGATCTGGGACACGAAGCGTTTATGAAGCGCTTTTTTCCGGAAATTGCGCTTGGACCTTTTCTGCCGCTTGGCGGTACCTGTCTTGGCGATGCTGTCAGAGCGAGCGAGGACTGCCGCTGTTCGGAAATTAGCGATGAGACCTTCCGGCTCGGACCGGAAGATGAAAATTACAGGGCTGCCATGCAGAAAAGTGAAGAAAAGTTTGTGCTTGCTAACTGCAGAAAGCCGATCAGGGAACGCGAGATTGAAGTACTCTTTACGGGTAATTATGCGTCGCCTGCTCGTTTTGAACCCTATATCACAAGACTTGGAGAAGAATATACCGCGTTTTATTATGAAATGATAGAAGATCTTCTCATGCACCCGGAGCAGACAGTAGAGGCGGTTGTAGAACGGTACCTGCGCCGTGAGATACCGCAGGTGACGGAAGAAGAACTGAAGGAGACGATGCAGAACATCACATTCATCGATCTGTATGTGCGCTATCAGGCGCGGGGAGAAGTCGTAAAGGCTTTAGTAGATAACGGTGTCCGGGTTCATGTGTTCGGAGATAAGTGGAACGAATTGCACGTAACACATCCGGAAAACCTCATCAATGGGGATTCCCTGTTCTCGGAGGAATGTCTGGTAGCGACTGCAGACAGCAAAATCTGCTTAAATGTACTGCCGTGGTTTCGAGGCGGACCGCATGACAGGATTTTTAATACCATGCTGGGCGGGAGTGTCTGCCTGACAGATTCCAACAGCTGGCTTGACGGGATTCTGAAGGATGGGGAGAATGCGGTCATATATAATCTGACGCAGCCTGACCGATTGCCTGAGCTGGTGAAGGGGCTGCTCACCGATGAAGAAAGGCTTCAGTGTATTGCCGACCGCGGATTTGAGATGGCACAGGATCATACATGGGCAAAGCGGATGGAAGTATTTCACGCATGGGTGGAAGGAATCTAGGCAGAATTGTGCCTTTTCAATATGCGGTGATCGGGACGAAGAATTACGGGCTGTTGTGTGATTGCAACAGTCCATTCATTTTTTTAATGCGGAATGAAACTAAATGGAGAAGAAAAGCATCTAATCTAATATAGCGTACAAAGACAGCGAACAAAGGAGATGAGGTATCTTGCACAGCATTTTTGATAAGAAACATAATACAAACAAGGCATTGATTGAGAGTATTATTTTGGAGCAATATAATCAGTATTATCGTCTGGCATACAGCTATGTACATAATGAGGCAGATGCCTGCGATATTGTGCAAACAGGAGCATATAAGGCAATACGGAATTGCTATACACTCAATCAGCCGGAATTTGCACAGACGTGGGTATATCGCATTATGCTCAATGAATGTTTTGCTTTCATAAGAAAGCCAAAAGCACTTTCCTATGACGCGATGCAGGATGAAGGCATGGAGAGCGCATATACAGAGGAACACGACAGGGATATTGACCTGCAAAGAGCAATCGATTCATTGCCGGAAAAGGATAAGGCAATCATTCTATTACGCTATTTTGAAGATAAGAAAATAGAAGAAATCGCAGATATTCTGAACGAAAATACAAATACGATTAAGAGCCGATTATATCGCAGTATGAGTAAGCTTCGCGTGGCATTGACCGATAACAAAAAGCAGTACAAAAAAATATTATAGGGGAGGGTGAAGATATGATCCATAATTTTTCGAATAAAAAACAACAATATGATGAACTTGAAAATCAGCTCGTATTGCTAAAAAAGGAATATCAGGCTCAGCAGATGCCTGCGGGGCGGGTCGAAAAGCTTAAGCAAATGATAGAGAAAGAAAAAGTCTCTGACAGAGAGAGACGAATAAAAAAAGGTTTTGCAAGGTTTACAGCTGTAGCTGCGGTATTGATCACAGGAATCATCATTTTGCCAAATACATCCGTCACGGTAGCAAATGCAATGGAACACATTCCGGTGATCGGTCAGCTGATTCAAGTGGTGACATTCAGGAACTATCAATATGAATCTGAGCGGAATATAGCAGATGTTGAAGTGCCGCAGATTACAGTAGATAACGCTCAGAAAGAGGTCATTCAGGCAGGTGTCAGTCAGGAAGCTGCCAATCAAGCAGATGCTGATCAGGAAGCGTCAGACCGGACAGATATCAGCCGGGATACAGCCAATCAGCAGAATGAGATAGCGCAGGAAAATCTGAAACAATCGATTGATGAGATCAATGAAGAGATAAAGAATATTACAGACGAGATAGTTGCACAGTTTGAAACCTATCTGGAAGACGAGGAAGGCTATCAGGATGTCATGGTCAAGAGTGAAGTGTTGACCTCAACAGACAGATATTTCACGCTGAAGCTCATCTGTTATCAGGGTGCAGGAAGCGGCTACCAGTGGAATTATTATTATACGGTGGATCTGACTACAGGAAAACGTCTGAAACTGCAGGATGTCTTTGTTGACGGAGCCGACTACATCACACCAATCAGTGAGAACATCAAGGAGCAGATGCAGGCACAGATGGATGCGGATGAGAATGTGTGTTATTGGTTGCATGATGAAATAGAAGAATGGAATTTTAAGGCAATTACAGACGAAACTTCATTCTATATAAATGAAAAAGACAACATCGTGATCGGGTTTAATGAAGGAGATGTTGCTCCGATGTATATGGGAGCAGTTGAATTTGAAATTCCGGCAGAAGTGCTGGCTGATATCAGAAAATGAGGGAAATAGGTTTATTGACAGGGCAATTGTTAATGATAAAGGTGTGAGGTCATATGGTATGGTATTTAGCAGCATAGATTTTTTATTTGGATTTTTGCCGGTGTTTCTGATCCTCTATCTGATATGCCCTTGTGGGTGGAGAAACAGGTGCCTTTTGATCGGAAGTCTGGTATTCTATTTTTACGGGGTAAAGGATACTCCTTTCTATCTGATTTTGCTTCTTCTCTCAATCGGCGTGAACTATGGAATCGGCAGACGGATTGGGAATAAAAAGAGTAAGAAATGGCTGATAACAGGTATCGCCTATAATCTGTTCTGGCTGGGCTTGTTTAAATACGCCGGATTCTTTGCGCAGAACTGGAATCAGTTGGCAGGGAGGATCGGGGCATCCGTTTATCTGCCAGTATTTTCGCCGGATCTTCCGATCGGTATCAGTTTTTATACGTTTCAGGCATTGTCCTATCTGATTGATGTATACAGGGGAAAGACTTCCTGCGAGGATTCATTGCCGGATTTTGGGATGTACATCAGTATGTTTCCGCAGCTGATTGCGGGACCGATTGTCACATATGCTTCGATGCAGCGGCAGATCAAAGAACGAAAATATTTGCCGGCAATGATGGAGGAAGGACTGCGGGAATTTACAATCGGTCTGGGACTGAAGGTGCTGATCGCAAATCAGGTAGGCGGATTGTGGAAAGAGATTGAGACAATCGGCTATGAAAGTATTTCGACACCGCTGGCATGGCTTGGGCTGATTGCCTTCAGCCTGCAGATCTATTTTGATTTTTACGGATATTCTCTGATGGCGGTGGGACTTGGGAATATGCTGGGATTCCGTCTTCCGTGCAATTTTGCGCATCCATACATGTCTGTGTCCATGACGGAATTTTGGAGAAGATGGCATATGACACTGGGAAGCTGGTTTCGGGAGTATGTCTATATACCGCTCGGAGGAAACAGAAAAGGAAAAGTAAGAACATGGTGCAATCTTCTTGCAGTCTGGCTTCTGACAGGGCTGTGGCATGGTGCGAGCTGGAATTTTGTTCTGTGGGGACTTACCGTGTTTCTCCTGATCCTGATAGAAAAAGCAGGAGTGGGGAAGCTCCTTTCGCGTTATCCGGCGGTGGGACACGGTTATATGTTGTTTGCCGTTCCGCTGACGTGGATGCTGTTTGCCATAACGGATGTATCACAAATTCTAGTTTACATAAAACGACTATTTCCGTTTATGAGTGTGCCGGGTGAATTTGCTTATTTTGCAGGTGATTTTCTGAAATACGGCAGACTGTATGCGCTGTCGCTGTGCGCGGGAATGATTTTTATGACGGATATGCCGCGGAAATTATATGACAAACGGAAGGATTCACCTGTGACTGCCGTCATTTTGCTGGCTGTTTTCTGGGCCTGCATTTTTTGTATCAAAAAGGGAATGGATGATCCTTTTTTGTACTTTCGTTTTTGACAAAGGAGTGATCGCATTTTATGCGAAAATATTGGTATACATGGTTTTTGCTCGCAAGTCTGGCTGTATGCTTTCTCTGGACCTTTGTGACAGATCACATGGGAAAAACGCAGGAAGCGGTTACTGTCCGGGCAAGTATGGTGAGCGTGGATGAAGAGAATACAATGAAAAAGCAGAGCGGGGTATCAGTGCGTGATAATCAGGCAGAGAAAACAGGTGATGTTACGTCTGCTTTGGCGGAAAATGCCTCTGGGTCCGAGTATCCTGAAGCTGAAACACTGAATCATCCTGCAGTGTCGGAGAATTATGTTTTTCCTGTCTCGGATCATTTGGCAAAATCGGAAGACTTTGTTGTATCCTGTAATTCCTCCATGAAAGGGGATGTAATGGCAGAGAAAGAAACTGCGACAGGGGACCTGCTTCCGGATGATTTTGCAGGCGTCCTGTTCATCGGGGATTCGAGAACGGTAGGGCTGTATGAATATGGGCAACTGGGAGCGGCGGATTTTTTTGCGGAGAGTGGCATGAATGTTTTCAATCTGCTGAATCGGGAAGTGACTGTTCCGGGCAAGGGGAAAAAGACATTAGAGCAGCTTTTGGCAGAAAATCAGTATCAATTCATTCATATCATGCTTGGCATCAATGAGTTGGGGTATGAGATGGATCAGATCCTTCGGCAGTATGAAAGCGTTGTGGAAAAAATACAGGAAATGGAGCCGGATGCGAAGATCATTCTGGGAGCGAATCTTCATGTGACCGCAGAAAAGGCTGCAAACAGTGAGATTTATAACAATGACAATATCAATGTACTCAACGGTGCCATTCAGAAAATAGGAGAGGATCGAAACTGTTATTTCATAGATGTGAATGCCCTTTTTGATGACACAGCAGGGAATTTGTCAGCAGAGTATTCCACGGATGGCTTTCACATTCTGGCAAAATATTATGCACAGTGGGCAGAGTGGATAAGAGAGCAGATATAGATGATAAATACATGGATAATAACAAAAAACGGGGTGTTGCGCAGTGCAACAGCCCGTTTTTGATAATGACAATTTTTTTCTGTCTATCACATTGCAGCAAATTTGTGAAATCACCCTAGCACAACTCCGCAATATCATAGATGAGTCTTTCGGAATCCTCCCAGCCAAGACAAGGATCTGTGATGGATTTGCCGTACACACCGTCGCCGACCTTCTGGCAGCCTTCCGCGATATAGCTTTCCACCATGACACCCTTCACCAGTTTATGGATATCCTGATTTAATCTGCGGGAGTGGAGTACTTCTTTTACGATACGGATCTGCTGCTCGAACTTTTTGCCTGAGTTATTGTGGTTGGCATCAATGATCGTAGCCGGATTTTGCAGATCACGCTCGTTGTAGAGTTCGATCAGACGGCTCAAGTCCTCGTAATGATAATTCGGGAAGCTTCTGCCGTACTGGTTGACGGAACCGCGTAAAATCGTATGTGCCAAAGGATTTCCGCTTGTTCTCACCTCCCAGCCGCGATATAAGAAGGTATGCGCATGCTGTGCCGCATACACACTGTTCATCATAACGGTCAGATCACCGGAGGTCGGATTCTTCATGCCGGCAGGTACATCAAAACCGCTGACTGTCAGGCGGTGTTGCTGATCCTCAACGGAACGTGCGCCGATAGCGACATAGGATAAAAAGTCATAGACATAGCGGTAATTTTCCGGGTATAACATTTCATCCGCTGCAGTCAGACCGGATACCTCCATGGCGTGGATGTGCATCTTTCTCATAGCAATCAGTCCCTGCAGAAGATCCGGCTTTTTGGATGGATCGGGCTGATGCACGATGCCCTTGTAGCCCTCTCCGGTTGTACGCGGTTTATTCGTATAGATACGCGGGATCAGGACCAGCTTGTCCTTCACCTTTTCATTTACTTTCGCAAGACGTGTCACATAATCACAGACTGCATCTTCATTATCAGCGCTGCAGGGACCGATGATGACGAGAAATTTGTCATCCTTTCCTGTCAGTACATCTGCAATTTCCTGATCTCGTTGTTTCTTTAATTCTACCAGTGCCGGCGGAACCGGGTATTGCTCCCTTGTCTCGGCGGGTGTCGGCAGCTTTTGTATAAATTCCATTCCCATACTTGTATTCCTCGCAATTCTTTTTTTATCGTGATGATTCTGTCTGTTTTTTGGAGGTATGCAATCCGCAAACCAATCTACAGTATAGAACAAAAAGCTTTATCATGCAAGGTTTCAATCTGTTTGGAAGAAGTTCGAAAGAAAAATCCATACTTGCAAAAAGGATAATGCGGTAATTATGGTTTTGATCTGGTATTGACATTGAATCGGTTTTCACATGGTCAATTGTCAGTCGGACTTCACTAGCGAAAGCGGCAGAGTACGCGCAGCATCAGAACCGTAAAGAGCAGCTGGCTGATAAAAATACCCAAAAGGTAGGCCGGCATGCCAAAAACAGGGATGAGAAGGAAGACAAACAGGAGCCGCACCAGAAGACAGATGCTGTTGTACAAAAAGGCGGTAAACGCTTTTCCAAGACCGTGCAGAATACTGGTCAGGACACTGCCCAGATACAGAACGGGACAGACAATACTGAGCATCCTGATATAGGAGCCGGCGAGTGAACTGTCAAACAAAAAGTTTCCCAGAAAATCACCAAACAGCAATAAGAAAATACAGCATGCACTTCCTAAAAGTAAGCAGTAGCTAACACATCTTTTGATGGCATTGCGGATTTTCACCGCATCCTTCTGCGCCTGTGCCTCAGAGATATAGGGCAAAAGAAGGACGGAAATGGAGGAAGTAAGCGCTGTGGGAAACAATAAAAGCGGCAATGCCATCCCGGTCAGAACGCCGTAACAGCCAAGCGCCTTGGAATTTGTCATACCATACTGCATGAGCTTATTGGGAATATAGACGGCTTCTATGCTCTGCAATCCGTTTAATACCAGGCGATTGGCGGAGAGTGGCACTGCCATCTGCAGCAGCTCTCTTATATGCAGTACAAAGTGAGGCGCAGCCATTTTTTGTAATGGCAACAGTTTATAAAAATGGCAGTAAATAGCCACCGCGCTGATCAGCGTCGAACAGATTTCTCCTGCCAGAATGCCGAGCATGGCGACAGAAAGACTGACCTGTCTTCCCTGACTGATGCCGATCATGTAGATGAGGAAGACGCAGCCGACTCTCGTAACCTGTTCCGCAAGCTGTGTGAAGGATGGGAAAAATGCTTTTTTCAGCCCGTAGTAATAGCCGTTGATACAGGCATGCAGGCTGGAAAAGGGGACGGACAGAGCAAAGATCCGTACCAGTGGAGCGCAGCGCTGCTCGAGCAGGAGATTTACCGCAATCCAGTTGTCATAGCGATACAGAATGCATGCCGTTATGACGGAGAGAGACATAGACAGCGATAGACCTGTCAGCAGAATGTGGAGACAGGCAGAATTCTGTTTTTTGACATGATAGGAGGCAACATGCTTGGAAATTGCCGTCTGGATGCCGCTGCAGGATAAGGAAAAGGTGATTGCCATGACAGGAGAGAGAAGCTGATAAATTCCCATGCCTTCCTCTCCCATGACACGGGACAAAAAAATGCGATAGAAAAAGCCGATGATCCTTGTAATGACACCGGCAGCCGTCAACAGGATGGTTCCTTGCAGAAAGGCATTTTTTTTAAGCATACACCCTCACGTCACAGTTTTCTGTATTCTTTTCACTATATGCGGGAAGACTTCTTGACAGAACAAAAGTGTCGTGATAGTATGATGTTGATAATTCATAGTGATTAACTAGGAAATAAAAACTGCCAACCCGCGTATTTCACATCTGCAGGTTGCGGTTGGGCAAAATAGAAAAGAGGAGAGAAAAATGGAAAAACAGATATATCTGGATCACGCAGCGACGACTGCCGTTTCACCACAGGTTCTCAGTGCCATGCTTCCCTATTTTACGGAGCAATTTGGCAATGCGGGCGGTATTTACGGCTTCGGTCAGAAGAGTAAGCAGGCACTGGAGGACGCCAGAGGCTATATTGCATCGACGATCGGTGCAAAGGCGGAGGAGATTTACTTTACGGCGGGAGGCACCGAATCGGACAACTGGGCACTCAAAGCCACCGCAACTGCCTATCAGAAGAAAGGAAAACATATCATCACGACAAAGATTGAGCATCATGCGATCCTGCACACGGCGCAGTACTTGGAAAAGCAGGGGTTTGAGGTGACGTATCTGGATGTGGATGAGAGTGGGATTGTAAGACTGGATGATCTGAAGAATGCGATCAGAGAGGATACAATACTGATTTCGGTCATGTTTGCCAACAATGAGATTGGCAGCATCCAGCCCATTGCGGAAATCGGTAAGATTGCGCATGAAAAGGGAATTCTGTTCCACACGGATGCGGTACAGGCATATACGCAGATACCGATAAGCGTGGACGAGCTGCAGGTTGATATGCTCAGCGTCAGCGCACATAAATTCAACGGTCCGAAAGGCGTTGGATTCCTCTACATCAGAAAAGGGTTAAAGCTGCAATCCCTGATCCACGGAGGACAGCAGGAGAGAGGAAGACGTGCGGGAACGGAAAATATTCCCGGCATCATCGGTATGGCAGAGGCTTCCAGACTGGCACATGCAGATCTTTTGGAGCGTACGAAAATGGAAAGTGAGCTGCGTGATTATCTGATCGGACGGATTGAAAATGAAATTCCCTATTGCAGGCTGAACGGCGACAGAGAAAAGCGCCTGCCGAATAACGTCAATTTCAGTTTCCGGTTTATCGAGGGAGAATCCATGCTCATCATGCTCGATATGAAAGGCATCTGTGCATCCAGCGGCTCTGCGTGCACATCAGGGTCACTCGATCCGTCTCATGTGCTTCTTGCCATCGGACTGCCCCATGAGATTGCGCACGGGTCACTGCGACTGACACTTGGCAGGGAGAACACAAAAGAAGAGATTGATTATGTGGTGGATGAACTGAAAAAGATCATAGAGCGGCTGCGGAATATGTCACCGCTGTATGAGGATTTTGTGAAGCAGCAGAGCGTGTGAAGTCACCAGGGAAATCGAGAGGAAAGACAAACGGTATCATAAAAATAGGGCAGATATCACCCGAAATGAAAGGAAAAGAATTATGTACAGCGAAAAAGTAATGGATCATTTTCAAAACCCCAGAAATGTGGGTGAGATAGAAAACGCCAGCGGCGTGGGTACTGTGGGCAATGCCAAATGCGGAGACATCATGCGGATGTATCTTGATATTGATGATAACGGCGTGATAAGGGATTGTAAATTCAAGACCTTTGGATGCGGTGCGGCCGTTGCCACCAGCTCCATGGCGACAGAGCTTGTCAAGGGAAAGACGATTCAGGAAGCATTGCAGGTAACCAATAAAGCCGTGATGGAGGCACTGGACGGACTTCCACCGGTGAAGGTGCACTGCTCGCTGCTTGCAGAGGAAGCAATTCATGCGGCGCTCTGGGATTATGCCGAAAAGAACGGGATTACCATAGAAGGTCTGGAAAAGCCAAAGGCTGATATCAACGAGGAAGAGGAGCACGAGCAGTATTAGGATTTGCGGAAGTATAAGTCGGAATGAGAATGTGCAAATAGGCAAAAATACGCACATTATCAGAGGATTCCAAATATGGGATGGAAAAACAGAGGCAGGATCGAGACAGGTATCCTGCCTCGACTTATGAGAAGTCGGAATACCGGAGAATTTTGCAGTAATGCAATCAGTGTAATATTCAGAACGCAACAAATGAATATAATCATGATTGGAAATATGATTCTACTATGGTATGCTTAGAAAGACAGAGGATAGTCTGTCATATAGGGTGAAAACTATGGAACCAAGAAAGCATGGCAAAATAGAGCCTGAAATGAAAGGTTGAGAAAATGAGTCAGAAAAAAGTAGTGGTAGGCATGTCGGGCGGTGTGGATTCGTCTGTGGCGGCCTATCTTTTAAAGGAACAGGGATACGAGGTCATCGGTGTGACCATGCAGATCTGGCAGCAGGAGGATGCCTGCGCTATCTCGGAAAACGGCGGCTGCTGTGGGTTGTCTGCCGTGGAAGATGCCAGAGCGGTAGCGGGCAGGCTCGGCATCCCGCACTATGTGATGAATTTCAGAAAAGAATTCAAGGAGCATGTCATCGACTATTTTACGGCGGAATATCTGCGGGGCAGAACGCCGAATCCGTGCAATGCCTGCAACCGCTTTGTCAAGTGGGAGGCACTTCTTACAAGAAGTCTGGAGATTGGGGCGGATTACATCGCGACCGGTCATTATGCGCGCATTGACACGCTTCCAAACGGCAGACTTGCCATCCGCAACAGCGTGACTGCGGCGAAGGACCAGACCTATGCTTTGTATGCGCTGACGCAGGAGCAGCTGGCAAGGACGCTTCTTCCCGTGGGCAGCTATGAAAAAAGCCGGATCAGACAGATTGCGCAGGAGATTGGGCTTGCGGTTGCGCAGAAAAAGGACAGTCAGGATATCTGTTTCATTCCGGACGGCGACTACGGCGCTTTCTTAGAGCGCGAGATACCGGACAAAATTCCGGGCGCGGGAAACTTTGTCACAAAGGATGGCGCAGTGCTCGGAGTGCACAAGGGAATCACACATTACACCATCGGGCAGAGAAAGGGACTGGGCATCGCCATGGGACATCCCGTGTTCGTCTCAGAGATCAGACCTGATACCAATGAAGTGGTTATTGGGGAAAACGAGGATATTTTCCGGTCGGAGCTTTTCTGCGACCATCTGAATTTTATGGGCATTAAGGACGTACCGGAGGGACAGACACTTTCCTGCATGGCTAAGGTGCGCTATGCCCACAAAGGCACGCAGTGCCGGGTAGAGAGAGCGGGAGAAGATTGCCTTAAGGTAACTTTTGAGGAACCGGTCAGAGCAATCACACCCGGGCAGGCAGTTGTCTTTTATGACGGTGAGTATGTGCTCGGCGGCGGACTGATCCGGTGACAGATGAATCATGGGCAGACGATACAAAATAATTGGCAGATTAAAATGACAGGTCATGTATACCTGATAGAGCGGCATACATGACCTGTTTGATTTTGCCTGCATATATCTTTGTATCAGTAGGGGTATTCTTGTGTAGTGGCAAGTACTTGTCACGGTTCAATCAGACAGAATTCATATCCGAGCGCTCTTGCTTTATCAATAAAATCGCCGAGCACTGCGGCATTTGTGGCAGATTGTCCGTGCAACAAATAAATGGCACCCGGATGAAGTTTGTCGATCATTTTTTGCAGGCTTTCCGCCGGATCAGGCTGGTTGTCAACATCATAATCCAGATAAGCATAGCTCCAGAAGATACTCTCATAATTACAATTATTGACTACGGCAAGGGACTGCTCGCTGAATTTACCTGCCGGGAAACGGAACAGATACATGGAATACTCATATTGCTCACGCATGTATGCGTCTGTCTGCATGATTTCATTTGTCTGGGTATTGATATCCTGGGAAGGAAGACCGCCAGACGGGTGCGTCGCGGAGTGGTTGCCGATGACATGACCTTCCGCGATCATGCGCCGGATCAGATCGGGCTGATTCTGGGCATAGGGGAGTGTGACAAAGAAGGTGGCAGGTGCCTCCTTTTCTTTCAGCACATCCAGAATATCCGAAGTGGTTCCATATTCATATCCTTCGTCAATCGTCAGATATATTTTTTTGCGACCATCTGTCGTGAGAGGACTTGTCATATCTACAAAACGCGCATGATAGTCCTTGTATTTTTCTTCATACTGCACGGCGGTGACAGGACGGTTTTCCTCATCGGTATGAACACCCTGCCCGTAACTTTGGCATTCGTTATCCAGAGCTTCCACATTTTCAATCACGATATTTGTGATATTTTTACCGGTCTCATCCGGCATGTTGCCCGGCACATCGCCACCGGCTGTTTCAGATACTTCACCGGAAACAGCATCGGAAACTTCATCGGAAACATCATCAGTAACTTCATCAGATTCCCCAGCAGCTTCTGTATGATTTTCCACATCAGTTGCCCCATTAGATATTGGTTTGTCTATATTTACAGAAGGAGACTGGCTTGTTTCACTTTTGCAGGTGGTATATGTAGTCATGATCGCCTCTGCGATTGCCTCGGCATATTCTGTCAAATGGGTATCAAACAGCCGGTTATCCTCACTGTCGTTGATAAAGCCAAGCTCCAGAATACAGGCGGGCATTTCGGCATTGGCGGTAATGTAATAATCTTCTTCGGCGTCATCATAGCTTCCCTGTTTGATGCCTCTGTTTCTGGATATCCCGACTTCCTCCAAAGCAGACAGGATGTTTGAGGCAAGTGCAATGGTCTCCTCGTCAGCCTGACTGCTGATCCAGCCTTCAGCGCCGTTTCCCTTCCCTTTATTGCGGTGCAGGGAAATCATATAATCGGCCTTGGCATCTGCAGCGGTTTTGCATCGCTGGGACAGATAGAGAGAAGTATCGTCTTCCCTTGTCATGATGACATCGATCTGCAGCTTAGAGAGTGCTTCCGAAAGGGCGAGAGCGAGCTTTAGCGTGTCATCCTTTTCAATTCGCCCTTTGCTGTCGCTGCCGATATCTTTACCGCCGTGACCTGCGTCTATGCAGACTGTAAAAAGTCCGGTCTCTGCTTCCGGTTCTCCCTCTGCGAGGCCATCTTCCGCCTGCGCGTCAGTCAAAAAGGCCTCCGCGCTGTCTGCGGCAGAGGAGGTGTTATAGAGACGTACTTTTCGAATCGCAATGATCAGACAAGAAATGATAAAAACTGAAACTGCAATCATACAGATTATTCGAATCAATTGAATGCGCCTGTTGCGTTTTTGCTGCTGTTTTGAGAATCGGTTGGGCTGTCTGCTTTTGTAATCTGTCATGGGAAATCCTCTCTTCGTCTGTATGGTACTTTTCAGTATACCCGGATAAAAAAATGGGACAAGAGGGCGACAGAAATCTTAAATAAAACTTCATTTTTGACAAAAATAAACGGAAAAATATGCCAAAAAACATGATAAAAAACATTTTACTTGCCAGAAAGAGCCAAAAGCAGTATGATTGTGTTTGGAATAACAGACGGGAGCTTGTAGACAGGCTGAGAGGAAGGTGTGACCTTCGACCGGTGACCTGATTTGGATAATGCCAACGTAGGGATACTTAAAATACGCGTAGTGTAGTATGGTAGCGTATTGTATTGTATGTGAGCGGGAATTGCCGGATCGGGTGATTCCCGTTTTGTGATTCTACGATTCACTGTGCCAATGCTGAAATTTGTGAATCGTTACTATTCTGCGGAGAAAGGAGTGGAAGAGCATCCCGGGAAGGGCGGGCAGAAGGGGAGCGCCTTGTGCCTTGTAATGACAGCGATGGGAAGCCGTGTTCCGGCGTGAGAGGAAGCCAGTAAGCTTCGACCGAAAAACCAAATGCGTAGCTATGTCAGATCGTACATACGCATATCACTTTGGGAGCGACGCTGTGATTGCCGCTTACCACTTATTTCAAAGGAGAAAATCAAAATGAAGAAAAATCAAACCAAGAAATTATGTATTGCAGGTGTATTATGTGCAGTTGCCGTAGTAGGCAGTTTTATCTCTTTCCCGGTTCTGGGAAGTAAATGTGCGCCCGTGCAGCACATGGTCAATATCATTTGTGCGGTTGTGTTAGGTCCTGCTTATGGCGTGTCTGTTGCCTTTGCGGCAAGCCTGATCCGCAACCTTCTGGGGCTTGGAAGCCTGATGGCATTTCCGGGCAGCATGTTTGGCGCCCTGCTCTGCGGTCTTGCATACAAATTCAAAAAAAATATTCCGTTGACGCTGGTCGCTGAAGTGTTCGGCACAGCTGTGCTCGGCGGTCTTTGTGCCTATCCGGTTGCCATATTCTTTATGGGTGTAGATGGCGGTAAGGTTGCTTTTTATGCCTATATCATTCCTTTCCTGATCTCCACTGCAGCCGGTGCGATTTTATCAGGTATTCTGCTTGGAGCGGTGAAAAGAACGGGGATTTTGGACAGTCTTGCAGAGTAACCGGATGTGATAGTCGATCACGACAAATGATCGCGAAATAATTCATGAATTACAGCAAATCATAGGTGCTTGCGAAAACTTCAAAAACTTAGATGTGGATTGTACAGTCTGCTACATAACCATGGCAGAAAATAATCGTATGAGGAAAGAACTATGCTAGGGAAAATGCTTG
Source organism: uncultured Lachnospiraceae bacterium (assembly GCA_945949085.1). GTDB lineage: Bacteria > Bacillota > Clostridia > Lachnospirales > Lachnospiraceae > CAG-194. The sequence continues at coordinate 190,391 of CAMFDJ010000002.1, forward strand.
AAAATGTCAGGGGCAAAAAGCCCCTGATCCATAATATTACAAATTATGTAACAGTAAATGATTGTGCCAATATCCTGCTTGCCTGTGGCGCATCTCCAATCATGTCGGACGATATTGGAGAGGTGGAGGAGATCACGGCGCTTTGCAGCGGACTTGTGATTAATATCGGCACATTAAACCAGCGTACCATTCCGGCGATGCTGGCAGCAGGAAAGAAGGCAAATGCGCTGGGACATCCCACCGTGCTCGATCCGGTCGGGGCAGGCGCATCAAAGCTTCGGACAGAAACAGCGCTCTCGCTGCTTCGGGGAATCCGTTTTTCCGTGATCCGTGGCAACATCTCCGAGATAAAGACACTTGCCGGCGCAAGCGGAAGTACAAAGGGCGTGGATGCGGATGGCAGCGACGCGGTGACGGAGGATCATTTGCAGGAGGCTGTCGCCTTTGCCAAAGATTTTGCAAGGCAGACAGGAGCGGTTATCGCGATCACGGGCGCCATAGATATTGTTGCAGACGCTGACAGGGCATTTTGCATTTTTAACGGTAATCCTATGATGAGTCTGGTTACCGGAACGGGCTGCCAGCTCTCTGCCCTGACGGCGGCGTTTGTCTGTGCCAATCAGGATGAAGTACTAAGCGCAGCTGCGGCTGCGGTCACAACCATGGGTGTCTGCGGCGAGCTTGCTTTTGGACGGCTGGCGCCGGAAGATGGAAATGCCACTTATCGCAATTACATCATTGATGCGGTCAGTCACATCAGAGGTGATGTGTTGGAAAAATATGCGAAATATCAAATTATTTGATAGAATGCATGATAGAGAAAGATGAAATGCTAATTGCCGGACTGAATCTTGCAATAGGAGTGAAAAGAGGAAAGAAAAGATGAGATGCAGCAAAGAGACCATGCTTTTGTACGCTGTGACGGACAGAAGCTGGGTTAAAGAACAGACTTTTTATGAGCAGGTGGAAAGCGCTTTAAAGGGCGGCGTCACCTGCGTGCAGCTAAGAGAAAAGGATTTATCCGAGGAGGATTTTTTAGAGGAAGCGCTTGCCATCAGAGCACTCTGCCATGACTATGGGGTGCCCTTTCTCATCAACGACAATGTGGAGCTTGCCATAAAATGCGGAGCGGACGGTGTCCACGTCGGACAAAAAGATATGGAGGCGGGACATGTCCGCAGCCTTGTGGGAGATGAGATGATAATCGGCGTTTCTGCGCAGACAGTTGAACAGGCTGTCAGAGCGCAGGAAGCAGGGGCAGATTACCTCGGTGTGGGAGCGGTCTTTTCAACCTCGACCAAGGCAGATGCGATGGACGTTTCCCATGAGACATTGCGGAAAATCTGCGAGAGCGTTTCCATTCCGGTGGTTGCAATCGGCGGTATCAATCGAAATAATATAATGGAGCTTTCGGGTAGCGGAATTTGCGGTGTTGCACTTGTCTCTGCCATTTTTGCCAGCAAAGATATCGAAGATGAGTGCCGCATGCTGAAAAAACTTTCGAGTGAGATGATAAAAGTATGATAAAGGGTGCAATTTTTGATATGGACGGTACACTTCTGGATTCCATGTATATCTGGAATCATATCGCATCCGACTATTTGAAAAAACATGGCGTCAGACCAAGAGCAGATCTTGACGAGAAGGTCAGCCGGATGACGCTTTCACAGGCGGCTGCCTATATCAAAGAAACTTATGTGATAGAGCGTACAGAGGATCAAATCGTCAGTGATGTCAATGAAATCGTGGCAGACTTTTACCGATATAGGGCAGAACCCAAAGACGGCATCAGGGAGCTTCTTGCATTTTTGCAGAAAAAAGGCGTGCGGATGTGCGTGGCAACCGTTTCGCATCCTTCTCTTGCCACTGCGGCGTTAGAAAGATGCGGGCTGGATGCATATTTTGTCCGGATTCTGACCTGCAATGAAGTGGGACATGGCAAGGATGAACCCTTTCTTTACCGGGAATGCCAAAAGATCCTCGGCACGAAAAAGGAAGAAACCCTCGTGTTTGAGGATGCGCTGCATGCATTGCAGACTGCAGGAAAAGACGGATTTATGACTGTCGGTATTTTTGATGCGAGTGAACCCTGTCAGAAGGAAATGCAGGAGAGCGCGGATTTGTACCTGACAGATTTCAGAGATTTAGAACGGGTTCGCGAGCGTTTTTTTGAAGCGGATATGTGAAATACACATGACGGGGTGATTGCGAAACAAGTTTCTTATTTGTCACAGATCGTACAATCCGCACAAATCCCCGCAGAGCGCTCACGCTCCGACTGATTTGCAGCGGTACTAAGGCTCGACAGAACCTCGCCAAGTACCGGCAAATCACACGGCCTGCTTAGGATTTATGTGTCTTGTACATCTGTATCATCTATATTGGAGTTTCGCAATCACCTTAATTCACATGATGGAAAAAGGAGAAGAATACGTGAAAACAGCACTATCAATTGCCGGGAGTGATTCCTGCGGAGGCGCAGGGATTCAGGCAGATATCAAGACAATGACAATGAACGGCGTGTATGCGATGACGGCGGTCACGGCTCTGACGGCGCAGAATACGACAGGGGTTACAGGGATTTTGGAGTCGACACCTGATTTTTTGAAAAAACAGCTCGATGCAGTCTTTGCGGATATTTACCCGGATGCGGTCAAAATCGGCATGGTGGCATCCAAAGAACTGATTGGGACGATAGCAGAACGACTGCGCTATTACGGGGCAAAAAATATCGTGGTCGATCCCGTTATGGTGGCAACGAGTGGTTCGTCGCTGCTCAAAACAGATGCCGTGGAGGCACTGATCAGGGAGCTTTTGCCAATCGCAACAGTCGTGACACCGAACATTCCGGAGGCGGAAATTCTTGCAGGCATGCCCATAAATGATTCCGGTGATATGGAAAAGGCAGCACGGAAAATTGCGGAGAATATGAAGAAGGAAGCAGAAAAGCTGGGGAAAAAGCAGGGCTGCGCAGTCCTTCTCAAAGGCGGACATGCCATTTTGGATGCAAATGATCTTCTTTTTGCTGACGGGAGAGCTGTCTGGTTTTCAGGCAGGCGTATCGATACGCCCAATACACATGGAACCGGATGCACTTTGTCAAGTGCCATTGCCTCCAATCTGGCAAAGGGCTTTTCTCTTGAAACATCTGTACAGCGTGCGAAAGACTACATTTCAGGAGCGCTTTCGGCAGGGCTTGATCTTGGCAGGGGAAGCGGACCGATGCAGCATAATTTTGCGCTCCGGGGAGAATTCGCCCGGGAAGCCGAGAATGCATAACTTGCAAGGCAGAAAGTGCGGAGGAAGCAAAACAGGGCCGGGATATGATAGAAGTGTCAGGGCAAACAGAGGGACAAAATTTTAGGGTAGATACTATGAAGAAACAATGTAGAAACAATGCAGGCAGCATAAAAAGGGAGTGAAAAGATGCGTAGATGTGTCATCATAGGCGGTGCCAAAATAACACAATATGAGAGAGTGCGCAGCTATCTGCAAGAAGATGATTTTATCATATGCTGTGACAGTGGCCTGTATCATCAGGAAGGTCTTGAGGTCACGCCGGATTTGATTGTGGGTGACTTTGATTCCCACCCGATGCCGGAGGCCTGTGAGAAAAGACAGGATGCAAACATGCAGTGTGAAATCGGGCATCGCAGTGACGCATGGATGGAGCAGCATCCGGAGATCATCGTTTTGCCCTGCGAAAAGGATGACACCGATACCTTTTTTGCTGCAAAAGAGGCGCTGCGGCGTGGATTCCGTGACTTCTTATTGCTTGGTGCCGTCGGCGGGAGACTGGACCATACGCTCGGCAATCTGTCCGTTTTACAGATGTTACATGGCAAAGGATGCCATGCTGTTTTGGTGGATGACTTTTCCGAGATGGAGATGGTAGGGAAAACACCGGTGTCTGTGGATGATACAGTTTCCTTTTTCTCCCTGCTCAATATTTCCGGCGTGGCGAGAGATATCCACATTACAAATGCAAAATACCCCTTAGATGGCGGCGAAATAACCTGTGATTACCAGTACGGCATCAGCAATGAAGTGCTGCCGGGCCTGGTGGCAACCGTTTCGGTCGGTGAGGGTGTACTGCTCCTTTTGCGGGTGGTGCGAGAGGATGAAAGATTTTAGCTGCTTGTTTTCAACCACAGCGGAATGACTTCCTCTTTTTCGGCTCAGAAGCAGAACAGGAGGATATTATGTTTTACCAGATGTCGCCGTAAAGCCCCTTGCTTCAGTAATGGGGATATAAGGCGACTTTTTGTTTTTTGTTAAATAAGTCTAAATTATCTATTTTATAGTTGAACTATATAGCGTTAAGTTATATAATATACGCAAAGAATATAAACCAAACAGTATATCGAGAATCAGAAAAATGTTTAGGTGGTGATATCATGCAGCTTTCCGAAAATGTGAAAGTATATCCAACTGAATACCAGAAAAACCTAATCAAAAAGACTATGACAGAGTATATAAATACTGTGAATGGCCTTGTTTCTGATACCGTAAGCGGTCATTCCATCGCAAAGACTACTACTGCCGATGTTAGCGCTGATCTCCCAAGTGCACTTAAAAACCAGTGCATCCGTGATGCAAGATCCATTGTAAAGAAGCACTACAAATACTGTCATAAGGCTGTCCTTAAAAACAGGAGTCTTGCAAAACACGGCTCTCCCGTCAGAGTGACTGCGCCAAATCTGCCGACATTGAGGAAACCTTGCTGCTACATCAATAATCAGAATTATAAGATTAAAGATAACTGTATCGAATTTCCGGTAATGGTAAGTGGCAGATCAAAGCGCATATCCGTTCCTGTGAAACTGACTGAGCGGCAGAAAGCGTTATTTTCTGATGCAAAGTTTGGAACTATGCGAATCGTCATTAAAAATCATGTACTTGTAGCTCAGATCGTATATGAGGTTGCAGAACCCGAACTTAAATCAGATGGCAACGTCATGGGTATTGATTTAGGTATTAAATGTCCGGCAGTAAGCTACTGCTCCGACGGCAGCGTTAAGTTCTATGGTAATGGTCGCAAGAATAAATATATGCGCAGGCATTATGCGTATCTTCGCAAGAAGCTACAGACTTCCAAGAAGATAAAAGCAGTCAAACGGATCAATGACAAGGAACAGCGCACCATGCGGGACATAGACCATAAGATCAGTCACGATATTGTAAAAACAGCAGTGGCACACAATGTCAAGGTCATTAAATTAGAGCAGCTTCAAAACATCCGCTCTGCGACAAGAAAAAGTCGAAAAAACAATCACAGCCTGCATACATGGTCTTTTTATAGGCTTGCACAGTTTATAGAATACAAGGCAAGACTGGCAGGCATAGCAGTTGAGTATGTAAACCCGGCGCATACAAGCCAAAGATGCCCTGTCTGTGGGAGCATGCACCATGCCGACGACAGGAACTATACCTGTGAATGTGGCTTCCATATCCATAGAGATATTTTGGGTGCCATGAATATAGAAAACTCAACTGAGTTTGTTGGTAACAGACAAACTGCGTAGAGAGCTATATGCTCTGCTCTACGAGGGCTAATGGCATAGCCCTAACTTGGGGTACGACCTATCAGAAATGAACTGGTCAGCCGATGCTTTCGGCAGCCACCAAGAATCCCCTGCCTTTAGGCATGGGGAGTGTCAACATCGATGAAATACTTGTTGTCGACGGCAACACCGGCGCACAGATCAGTGCGTGAAAAGTGAATATTATGAAAAAAGAACGATATGGATGAAAGGCTGCAGATGATGCGGTCTTTTTTTCTTTTTTGTAGTATAAAATATTGCACAGAGTTTTTCATTTTAGGTATCCAATACGGTATGGTCAGGTTCCTGAATAACATGAATTACTTTATACTCTTTTGCGTATAATCAATAAGAATAATTTTTAAATATGAATCATATTTGATTGACAATGTCATTCAATGTAGTACAATTGAAGTATAAACAAATAAAAAAGGGGTACTTGATATGGCAACTACATTAGTACAGGTTAGAATTGATGATGAATTAAAAAATCAGGCAACTGCTGTTTATGATGCATTGGGAATTGATTTGTCTACTGCGGTGAGAATGTTTTTAAAAAGATCGGTAATGGTAAACGGTGTCCCTTTTAATATGACATTGCCAAAGAACGATTATAAAGCGGAAAGAGCAGCAAGAGCCCTTCAGGAGTTAAGCAATGCAGCGATGGAAAATGGTACTTCAGAAATGTCATTGGAAGAAATAAATTCTGAAATTGAGGCAGTTAGAAAGGCAAAATAACAGGAGGCAATGCGATTCGGTATTATGCAGTAATAGATACAAATGTATTGGTCTCCGCAATGTTAAAAATTCAGTCTGTTCCAGGACAAATTGCTAATGAGGCACTTTTGGGTGATTTGATTCCTTTGTTAAGTGATAAAATACTAGCAGAGTACCGAGAAGTTTTAGCACGACCAAAATTCAGGTTCGATCAAAATACTGTGTAGATATTGATTGATGGAATTATCTAGCATTTTCCTGCAAAATCCTATATTGTTACGCCAAAGGAAATGCTTGAAATTATGCATAAAGGAATATAATAGCCACGAAAAAGAGCATCGGAGAAATCCGGTGCTCTTTTTCGTGGGAGGAAGGTGGTCTTTTGCAACCGGTAAGTAAAAGCATTCCCGCAGGCAAAAAAACGCGAATACAGAGAATTCTACGGTGCTACGATTGCAGAAAAACGGACAAAAGAAGAAGGTATTAGCTTAAGTACTTGTGAAAGGTTGCGAAATGTGACAATTGAGTACTTCTTATTGGACATTGCACGAGTACAATAGGTATTACAAGTTTACAAGGTGACAGCGCAAATAGAAAGAGAGGAAACAAATGAGTGAATATGACAGACATTGTCCTGATTGTGGCGGCGACGGTTTTCATTATAACGGTTGCATATACGATGGAACAGAAGGTCGTGGTGGCTATTCGTCAGGTCGCAGAAGTGGTGGTTCGAATGGTTCCGGCGGAAAGTTTTGGATTTGGTATATTGTTGCTCTGCTGATTGGGTATGGAATCAATGAGCTTTTGGGGACTATCATTATGATTGGGCTGATCATATGGTTGGCTGTGACGAGGTAGATTTCAGAATCGAAGCCAAAATTTATATATTTCTGATAGGAACAAGTATTGTTTTGTGGTAAAATAAAAGTAATTTTTGGGAGGGAGCAGATATATGATTACGGGAGAATTACGAAACAAAATAGATAGAATATGGGAAACTTTCTGGACTGGTGGAATCACAAACCCCTTAGATGTAATCGAACAATTTACCTATTTGCTGTTTATTAAGCAATTAGATGACGTAGAAACAACAAAGGAAAATGAAGCAAACTTTCTCGGCGTACCGTTTGAATCAATGTTTCCCGGAGATTGTCAGAAATATCGTTGGAGTAAATTTAAAAATCTTGGTTCGGCCGATGAAATGTATGGTGTGGTGCAAAACGGAGTTTTCCCATTTATTAAGAATCTGCATCAGGATGGAGATTCTGCCTATTCCAAATATATGGGAGATGCTATTTTTAAAATACCAACTGCAGCAATGTTAACAAAAATTGTGGATGGTATTGATAAATTAGAGCTGGGTGATGAAGATTCCAAAGGGGATCTTTACGAATATCTTTTATCGAAAGTTGCAACCGCTGGTACAAATGGTCAGTTTAGAACGCCTAGACATATCATCAAGATGATGGTTGCGCTGGTAAAACCACAACCGGACGATATTATCATAGACCCTGCAATGGGATCTGCCGGTTTCTTGATTGAAGCACAGGATTATCTTAGAAAAAATCATGGAGATATGCTACTTAATGCCAAGCTCCGAGAACATTTCAATAATACCATGTTCTATGGGAATGACATGGATAGAACCATGCTCAGAATTGGTGCGATGAATATGCTGCTTCACGGTGTTGATAACCCGAATATTTCTTATAGGGATTCCCTTTCGGAGCAGAATACTGACAATGAAAAGTATTCGCTTGTATTAGCAAATCCGCCTTTTAAAGGGAGTTTGGATTACGAAGCGGTATCAGCAGATTTATTAAAGGTAACAAAGACAAAGAAAACAGAACTTCTATTCTTGGCACTTTTTCTCAGAATATTGAAAAAAGGTGGACGTGCGGCTGTCATTGTTCCGGACGGTGTATTATTTGGCAGTAGCAACGCACACAAGCAGATTCGGAAAGAAATATTGGAGCAAAACAAACTGGATGCAGTCATCTCTATGCCCAGTGGAGTATTTAAACCATACGCGGGTGTTTCGACAGCTATATTGATTTTTACAAAGACCGGAAGCGGCGGAACGGATCAGGTATGGTTCTACGATATGAAAGCCGATGGATTCAGCTTGGACGATAAGAGACAGGAAATTACTGAAAATGATATCCCTGACATTATAAAGCGATATAATTGCCTTGAGGCAGAGAAAGACAGAAAAAGAACTGATAAAAGTTTCTTTGTCTCAAAAGATGAGATTATAGCGAACGATTATGATTTGTCGATTAATAAATATAAAGAAGTAGTATACGAAAAGGTTGAATATGAATCGACAGATGTCATTATTGGAAGAATTGAAGAAATTGAGAGCCAGATTCAGAATGAATTGGCGGAATTGAAGAAACTTTTAAATAAAACAAATTCGGATTTGTAGGGATGATGTAGATGAGAGTAAAGCTTGGAGATATATTTGAAATTGGTTCTGGTGGTACGCCATCAAAGTCTCATCCAGAGTACTATGGTGGAGATATACATTGGGTAAAAACAGGTGATTTAAAAACAGAATATTTATTTGAAGTTGAGGATTTTATTACAGAAGATGGTTTGAAAAATTCTTCCGCAAAGATGTATGAAGTAGATACAGTTTTAATAGCAATGTATGGCGCAACTATTGGAGCAACTTCTATTCTGAAGATGTCGGCATGTACTAATCAAGCATGTGCTGCATTTAAGAAAAATGATAAAGTGATTCCAGAATATTTGTACTATTTTCTTAGAAGCCAGAAAGAAAAGTTTGTTAAGGATGGTGTAGGAGGAGCTCAGCCTAATATATCGGCTGGATACCTTAAAAAAGTTGAAATGGAGTTGCCCTCATTAGAAGAACAACAAGCGATTGTTGATATACTTGATAAAACAAGCAATATCGTAAGCAAGCGAAATGAAGAAATACAGTCCTTAGATGACCTTATCAAAGCCCGATTTGTCGAGCTGTTTGGAGATCCAATGTTAAATCCAAAAGGATTTCCAGTAAAGACTATAGAAGAAGTAGCTGTTTTGAATAAAGGTATTACATATTCGCCTGAAGATGTTGCTGACGAAGGAATGATAGTTTTACGTTCAAGTAATATAAAAGGTAATGTATTTGATTTAGAAGACTTGGTTAAGGTTACAAAGAAGATTTCTCCAGACAAATATGTTCAGGAAAATGATATTTTGATGTGTAACCGAAATGGTAGTGCAAGACTAGTTGGTAAGGTCGCTATGATACCAAAATTAGATGAGAATATGACATTTGGTACATTTATGACGATTGTAAGAAGTGATATATATGAATATTTATTTGCGTTCTTTCAGATGGATGCATTTAGAGAACAGATTAGGTTTCAAACTGCTGTTGCAATAAATCAGATTTCTTTACCATTGTTGGCGGCTGTTAAGGTTCCAATACCACCAAAAGAAGTGATAGATGACTTTGCAGCATTTACGAAACAAGTCGACAAATCAAAATTGATCTAAAAACATTAATACAATACAAAATATAGGAAAGAGAAAAATGCAATCAAAAAATACTGTAAAAATAGGGGATTACATTACCGTATTTGATTACACCAGGGGCGATAATTTTTCATTTACACTGATTACCACTGAAAACAAAACAGTTTATTCAACTATGGGCTATAGGACAAAAAACTATGCGCACACAGAGCTGCAGCATGGTGGAAATGGAAGTGAAACGATCAGTGATATTTCGCCGATGGGGAAAGCGATACTTGGAAGACGAATAGGAGATACGATTGCCATTACAGGTGGTGATGGAAAGATTTGTCAATACAAGATTGTTGCAATTGAACGTATACAAAACGAAGACAATTGCTGTTTCCAAGATGATGATAACGATTATGAAGAAACATTTCATGAGAGTGAATCTACATATGTGCCAGGTGAACATAGCATTGTTTCAAAATATGAAATTGGTTATCAGAGTGAAAGACTTGAAAATGTGACCATATCAGATATTGTGCAAAGATATGCAAATCACATTATCATATGGATTTCCGGTTCAGGTCCATCCACTTCATCGGATAGGAATTCTTCATATCGGTGTCTGATGGAATATAATGGGAACAAAAAATTTCTGGAAAAGAGCATTCCTAAAGTGACCGCCAATCAGATTATGCTTGAAGGAATTATAGATGCTGTCAAGTGTATCAATAAGCCCTCTAAAATCTGTGTTGTCTGTTTTTCGGAATTGGGATTTAAGAAGGGATTCAATGGAAAAGGCATTAATAGTGAACGTATTTTGAAACTATATCATGCTATAAAGGAAAAGAGATGTCAGTTAACTGTCTGTTATTCTATGCAGAAAAAAAACGAGATAAAGAAATATATTCTGGAGGCAAATCCAGATAAAGAAAAGCGAGAGGCTTTCCTAAAGCAACAAAATGATGCAAAGGTAGAACGAATTCGCAAGTACAAACAATCTATTTACAATGAGTGTCTTGCTGAAGTTGAAATGATTCTTCGGGATTGTAATATTGCGGATGCTGTGATTGAACAGATTAAAGCAATTAAAGTTGAATAACAATGACAGAAATAGTCAGGTCGATCAGGTCAATATCGAAATAACAAGAGGGAAAAGTATGGAGACGAATTTTGATTATTTACTTGAGAAAGAAGAATATTCGGATTTTGCGCAGCAGGCGGTGGAAGCAGAAAAAAGCCTGATGATTTCACCGGCCAATTGTGCAATCTTATCGAGAAGAGCGCTGGAATTGGCTGTCAGATTTGTATTTTCATATGATGCGGATTTACGGCTTCCCTATCAGGACAACATTTCCAGTTTGATACATGAACGTACTTTCCGAGATATTATTGAACCGCGTTTATTTCCTATGTTGAAATTTGTGATTCATCTTGGAAATGTTGCGGTACATACGAACAGCAGTATCAAAAGAGATGATGCAATTGTTGCGCTGAGAGATCTTTTTGAATTCTGTGATTGGATTGACTATTCGTATTCAGAGGAATATGAAGAGCATTCTTTTGATGAATCTGTTTTAGCCAGTGGAGATGAGAAGAGAGTCAAAGCGGAAGAATTAAAAGCGCTCTATGATGATCTCAGCAAAAAGGATAAGAAGCTTGCAAAGATTCTGGTTGAGAATGAAGAATTGCGCAGGCAAATGGCAGAAGGGAGAAAGCAACATAATAAATCCAGAGAATTTCATGTTGATACGATAAGTGAAGCGGAGACAAGAAAGAAATATATTGATGTGGAACTGCAGGAAGCAGGATGGGTGATAGGAAGAAATTGTACCATTGAAGAACCTGTGATAGGTATGCCAAATGCAACGGGAACAGGATATGTCGATTATGTTTTGTGGGGAAAAGACAATCTTCCATTAGCCGTGGTAGAGGCAAAAAGAGCATCTGTTGATACGATTGTGGGAAGCCAGCAGGCGAAGTTATATGCAGATTGTTTGCAGAATCAGTATGGTCAGAGACCGCTTATTTTTACAACAAATGGATTTGAATTTTTCTATACCAATGATTATGTCGGATATTCCAAGAGAGCTGTTGCGGGTATATTCACGCAGGAAGAACTGCAATTGGAAATTGATAGAAGAAAACAGAGAATACCACTGGAAAACATAGAAATAAATGATGCCATCACAAACCGACCATATCAAAAAGAGGCAGTTACGGCTGTATGTGATGCGATTTCAAAGAAACATAGAAAAATACTGATTGTGCAGGCAACCGGTTCCGGTAAAACACGTGTCAGTATCAGTATTGTCGATGTACTCAGAAAACACAATTATGTAAAAAATATTCTGTTCCTTGCAGATCGAACAGCACTTGTAAAGCAGGCAAAAAACAATTATTCGAATCTCTTGCCGGATCTTTCCTGTTGTAACTTACTAGACAGTAAGGACGATCCGGAATCATCAAGAATGATTTTTTCTACCTATCCTACGATGATGAATGCGATAGATGAAAAGAAGAATAAATTTGGGGAGAGACTTTTTTCCCCGGCACATTTTGATCTGATCATTTGTGATGAAGTGCATCGTTCCATTTATAGAAAGTATCAGGAGATATTTGAATACTTCGACGGTTTTCTATTGGGAATGACGGCTACACCAAAAAATGAAATCGATAAAAATACATATGGTGTATTTGATCTTGAAAGAGGTGTTCCAACATTTGCATATGAATTGGAAAAGGCAGTTGAAGAAGGATATCTTGTCAATTATTCTACGTTAGAGTATAAGACAAAAATCATGGAAGACGGTATTCATTACAATGATCTTTCTGAGGAAGAAAAGGAAGAATACGAGAATACCTTTGATGATGATGAACTGGTTGAGGAGGATATTTCAAGTTCTGCAATTAATACATGGCTGTTTAACAAAGACACCATTGATAAAGTGCTCAAGGAACTGATGGAAAAAGGTCTTAAGATTGAAGGCGGGGACAAGCTTGGCAAAACAATAATCTTTGCCAAAAACAGATTGCATGCAGAGGCGATTGTAGAACGGTTCAATGTACTGTTTCCGGAGTGTGGCGGTGACTTTATCAAGCAGATAGATTACAGCATAAAGTATGCAGATTCCTTGATAGATGAGTTCAGTACAAAAGAGAAAATGCCGCAGATCGCTGTATCAGTAGATATGTTGGACACGGGCATCGATATACCGGAAATATTGAATCTGGTGTTCTTTAAGAAAGTGCGCAGTTATGCAAAATTCTGGCAGATGATAGGCAGAGGTACCAGACTGTGTCCTGATTTGTTGGGAATCGGAATGGACAAGGAGAGATTCCTTATTTTTGATTTCTGCAATAACTTTGAATATTTCAGAGTAAATAAAAATGGAAGTGAGAGCGGAATTCAGGAAACTCTGTCAGAAAAGATTTATAATACGAAAGCATTAATCTGTCGCGAATTACAGTCACCGGTATATACATCAGAAATAGAATATATGGATTATCGTGCGGATTTGGTTGATGAGCTGAATAAGGCAGTTGTTGAACTGAACAATGACAGCTTTATGGTAAAGCGGCATCTCAGATATGTTGAGATGTATCGCACTCTGTCTAATTGGGATAGCTTGGAGACTCTTCAGATTTCGGAGATCAAGGAACATATTTCACCCTTGGTCAAACCAAAGCAGGAAGATGAATTGGTGCGCAGATTTGATTATCTCATGTACAGCATCGATCTTGGCATGTTGCAGAGTAAGAATATACAAAAGCCGGTAAATGTTGTGGTGACGACAGCAGAATTGTTATCTCATAAATATACAATCCCACAGGTAAAAGCGCATAAGGATATTCTTGAAAAGGTTCAGACAACGGAGTTTTGGGATAATACCAATATACTGGAGCTTGATACAGTAAGAATCGCGATGCGGGAATTAATACAGTATTTAGACAAAATTGTACGCAAAGTATATTATACAAATTTTGAGGACTCCATTATCGATTCGACGGAAGGAGCGCCTATCTATGCCGGAAATGAATTAAAAGATTACCGTAAAAAGGTTGAATTCTATTTGCAGGAACATAAAGATAATATGTCAGTATACAAGTTGCGCAATAATAAGCAATTATCACAAAAGGATTTAGACGAACTGGAAAAGATCTTATGGAATGACCTTGGCACAAAGAAGGATTACGAGAAGGAGTATGGAAATACGCCGATAGGTAGGCTTGTCAGGAAAATTGTAGGCGTTGACAGACAGGCAGTAAATGAAGCATTCAGTGAGTTTTTATCGGAGGAAAGATTAAATATCAATCAGATCCGGTTTGTCAATTTGATCGTTGATTATATTGTTGTCAACGGCAATATTGATGATAATAAGGTGCTTATGGAAGAACCTTTCCGTTCTGTTGGAAGTATCACAACCCTGTTCAAAGACGATATGGGAACTGCAAAGCGTATTATGGAAGTTGTGGCCGAAATTAAGAAAAATTCGGAAGAAATCGCATAGTATCTCAAATTACCGCTAAACCGAACTTTTTTGATAAAAATGTTAAAAAAGTTCGGTGTTGTTGATCTCATAAATTGACCATATATTGATCTGCTTGATTGTCCGTAGATT
>CAMFDJ010000003.1 GCA_945949085.1 uncultured Lachnospiraceae bacterium
GAGCGGGAACAGACGAAGTCTGCTCATCGCGAGCGACGAATGCCGATCATAAGCGGAGCTTATGATATAATGAGTTGGGGCGAGCGGGAACAGACGAAGTCTGCTCATCGCGAGCGACGAATGCCGATCATAAGCGCCAAGATAAAAGTATAAAACATAGACGGGAAATGTCAAGAAATGAAGCAAGCTTTTGTATATATGATTCGTTGTGAGGACAATTCCGTTTACACAGGGATCACAAAGGATTTGAAAAAACGCCTCACGCAGCATTACGAGCAGGCAAAAGAATGTGCCAGATATACAAAATCACATCGGATGACCGGTGTGGAGGCAGTGTTTATTGCCGAAAACTGGTCGGAGGCGGCGCGGCTTGAATATGCCATCAAGAAGCTGCCAAAACAAAAGAAGGAAACATTGATCCGCAAGCCGCATATAGTACAGGAGATGTTTGAAAAACAGCTCGGGGGATGCAGATTCCGGGTGGCAGATCCGGAGATATACGCAGACATCATGGATTGTCAGTTGAACTTGCAGGTTACGGGGACGAGTGGTCCTGAATAGAAAATGGTGCGATATGTAAGGGTTGTACAATGAAAAGGGAAACGCAGTGGGAGAAACAGGATGAAGAAAATACAGGCAGGACAGAACAGGAAAAAGAGCATACGGACCACATGGATTCAGATTACGGTCATCCCGGCGCTGCTTTTGGGGTGCATGCTGGTATTTATTTCGTCCAATTCCCTGATTGACGGGATGACACAGGAAGTGGGGCAGGCATTATCAGTTGCTGCGCATTCTGTCTATAATACTTATTCCCTGATCGCGCCCGGCGATTATGTGATGGAGGACGGCATCCTGAAAAAGGGTGACAGGGTACTTTCCGGGGACTATACGATTATTGATGCGCTCAAGGAATCCTACAATATGGATATCACGCTGTTTTATGGGAGTGAACGTATCCTGACGACAATTGTGGATGAAACCGGAAACCGCGTTACGGGGACCACGGCTGATCTTGACACTGCCCAGTGGGTGCTTGAACATAACAGGGAATACTTTTCGCACGATCTGATAATCAACGGGCAGAGTTATTACGGATACTATGTGCCGATGCTCAATCGTGACGGAACGGTTGTCGGGATGGCATTTGCCGGTAAGACAACAAGTGCCGTTATGAAATCGGTCTATTCCAGTATGTTAAAGTCGATTCTTGTGGGTTTTCTGGTGATTTTTGTCGGACTCATGTGCTGTATGGCAGCAGGGCAGAAGATTGTAACCAGTCTGGATGCCATCATGGCATATATGGGGTATCTGGCAAACGGAGATTTCACAAAAAAGATGCCGGAGAGCGTGCTTGTGCGCAAGGATGAGATTGGAGAGATGGGGCGCTATGCATCTATCGTCAGCAAGTCTCTGAAGGAGATGATCACGACTGATCCGCTGACAGGTCTGTTTAACAGAAGGGCATGCGGTGATTTCCTTGCCGGAAAGATCGCCCTTTGCGATAAATATCAGGAGAATCGTGTGACAGTTGCCATTGGGGATATCGATTTCTTTAAAAAGATCAACGATGAATACGGACACGAATGCGGTGATATGGTGCTTGTGACACTTGCTGATGTGATGAAAAAGCATTTTTACGATGAAGGAATGGTTTCCAGATGGGGTGGAGAGGAATTCTTATTCGTTTTTGAAAAACCACTGGAGCAGGCGAAGCAGGAGATGCAGGTATTGCTTGAGGAAATCCGGACAATCGATTTTGTATATGAAGAAAAGCATTTTCAAGTCACAATGTCAGTCGGTATGAATGGGACTATTGTAGGGCAGAGCTTTGACAGCATTGTCAAACAAGCCGACGATATGCTCTACGAAGGAAAAATGCAGGGCAGGAACCGTATTGTGACCATGGAAGGGGAAGTGATTCTGCCGGCATGATCTGTCATGCATATGTCATTTCCGGTCATTTTCTACCGACGGGCTGCGCAGGAAATCCTTGGCTGTTGCCAGCAGGATGGCGGCAAACAGGATGATACAGCCGCAGATTTCACGGAAAGCGAGCTTCTGTCCCAGGATCACCCAGCCTGCCAGAGCACTGAAAACCGATTCCAGACTCAGGATCAGAGAGGCAATCGTTGGATTGACACCCTTTTGCCCGACAATCTGCAGGGTATATCCTACGCCGCAGGACATCACGCCGGCATAGACAATGGGGAGCCAGGCAGCCCGGATCTGAGACAGTGTCGGGCGTTCGAAAAGAAGCATAACGGGCAGACACAGCAGGGACACTACAAAAAACTGGACACAGGAGAGCAGGACACCGTCCACGCTCTCGCTAAAGTGATCAATGACCAGAATATGGGCGGTAAAAGCAAACGAGCAAAGCAATACAAAAAAGTCGCCTCTTCCGATGGAAAAGTCTTCCTTGATGCAGAGCAGGAACATACCGATCAATCCCAGAATGGCACTTGCAACAATGGGCGGTGTCATTTTTTGATGCAGAAAAAGAACGCCGGCAATCGGTACGAAAATAATATAAAGCGCAGTGATGAAACCGGCTTTTCCGACCGTTGTCTGACCGATTCCGATCTGCTGCAGTACGCTGCCGAAGGTAAGACAGACACCGCAGCAGATACCGCCGATCAGCCACAGATACGGTTTTGCTGTTGTATGCGCTTTGCCGGATGGCGCTTCAATCTGTGAGGGATTTGTTTTTTGGCGCAAAAGTACGAGCGGTAGCAGCGTAAGCCCACCGAGAAAGCAGCGTAGTGCATTGTAGGAGAAGGGTCTGATATAGGCACTTGCGGAGCTTTGCGCCACGAAGGCGATGCCCCATACAAGAGAAGCCAGCATAAGCTGTAAGGCGTTTTTGGTTTTCATGTGAGGAACCTCTGTAACATTTTTGCTTTTTTTCGGTGTTTATTGTACTGAGTTTCCGGCAGAATGTCAATTGCGGTATGATACAGGAGATTTTTGGCTGGTTTTGCTCTTTTCATTTCCCGGAACATATGCTACAATGGATATAAATATGTAGGAAAAAGATGGGGCTTTTTCTTCATAACTACATAGCAGAACTTACAGAATGAGACAACGAGGTGTTTATTATGGGAAACGAAAAAAAACAGGATGGTAAGCTGGCAGAAAAGAGATTTTTTACGCTAAAGATAAAAATGCTCGTCATCAGTCTTTTACCGATGCTGATTGCACTGGTTTGTAACCTGCTGGTATGTAATATCGGCCTGAAGAGTGCACTGCAGGCGGAGGCGCTGGGAAAGATCAGTAAATATCTGGTTATCAGCACGATTGTACTGATGGTCATAACGGCTGTTGTGATCCGGTTTGTGACATGGGAGATTGTCAATTCTTTGAATCGTTCCATTGATGTGCTGGATGAAGCCACAAGAGGAAATCTGACGGCAGCGCTTTCATCACGCGATCTGGACAGAAAAGATGAAATGGGTAATCTGGCGAGACATACGAATGAAGTACTCCGTTCACTTGCCAAACTGATTGCCAAGATCGGCACTACATCCGATGTCATTGTGGCTGCTTCGGAGAAACTGGATAAGATGGCAAATCAGACCAGCAATGCCAGTGATGATGTGGCAAGATCTATGACTGATATGGCAAATGGTGCTACGGCACAGGCTTCTGAGACAGCCAATGTATCGGAAGCGGTGATTCAGATCGGAGAAGGAATCGAGCAGACTTCTATGGCAGTACAGAACCTGATCAGCAATGCGGACGCGATGAAGATGGCAGGTCAGGCAGGTGTGGAGAGTGTTGAGGATCTGGAGGGTATTTCTGAGAAGGTGAAGAAGCAGATTGCCGTGATCTATCAGCAGACAAATACCACAAACGAGTCTGCACAGGAAATCCACAAGGCAACAGAGCTGATTGCATCAATTGCCAATGAGACAAACCTTCTTGCTCTGAATGCTTCTATCGAGGCTGCCAGAGCCGGAGAGAGCGGACGCGGATTTGCGGTTGTTGCAGAGCAGATTAAGAATCTGGCAGAACAGTCCAACCAGTCGGCAAAGACAATTGAAGGGATTATTAAAAATCTTCTGGAAGAATCCGAACAGGCTGTTAAGACGATGAATACAGTCGATGCGATCATTGGTCTGCAGGCTGATAAGGTGGATGCGACCAAACGGGTATTTGATAAAGTGAATGATGGTATTTTAGTGACGATCGAAGGTGTGGATTCGATTGCAAATAATACACAGACCTTGGCCAATGCCAAGGATCAGGTCATGAGTTCTGTGGAAAGTCTTTCCGCAATCGCAGAGCAGAATGCAGCTGCAACGCAGGAGACGGCAGCCTCTGCAGAAGAGTTATCTGCAACGATCAGCGAGATCAAGGAAGCTACCAGAAGATTGTATGGTGTTTCTGACGAGCTGACAGGTGAACTCAATATGTTCCAGATTTATTAGAAGAATTGGTGTTATGACATGAAAAAGACGGTTCCCGGATCGGAACCGTCTTTTTTGTGGTGCGCCTTGCGGCATGAGTTTTGTTTTATGCCTGTTCCTGTTTCTTTTGCAGTGCTGCTTCCACAAATCCCTTGAACAGTGGATGCGGGCGGTTCGGCCTTGATTTAAATTCAGGATGTGCCTGTGTGGCAATAAAGAACGGATGGTCCGGAAGCTCGCACATTTCCACGATTCTGCCGTCGGGAGAGAGACCTGACAGCTTCATACCGCTTTCTGTCAGTGCTGCGCGGTAATCGTTGTTGACCTCGTAGCGATGTCTGTGTCTCTCATGGATGGTCTGCTCGCCGTAAAGAGCATATGCCTTGGAATCGGGGCTCAGCACGCAGGGGTAGGCGCCCAGTCTTAAGGTTCCGCCGATATCCGTAACACCATTCTGATCCGGCATGAGGTCAATGACAGGATGTGTGGTGGAAGGATCAAGTTCTACGCTGTGTGCATCATGGAAACCGAGTACATTCCTTGCAAATTCGACAATGGCAAGCTGCATACCAAGGCACAGACCGAGGAATGGGATCTGATGCTCGCGTGCATAGGTGATAGCATGAATTTTTCCGTCGATGCCTCTGTCGCCAAAACCACCGGGCACTAAAATACCGTCTGCGCCACCCAGAATTTCATCCGCATTCTCTTTGGTGACAAGCTCAGAGTCCACCCAATTGATGTTGATGGTTGTGTTGATGAAGATGCCGCCGTGTTTTAGGGCTTCCACAACACTTAAGTAAGCATCATGAAGCTGGATATATTTTCCGACGAGCGCAATGGTTACCTCGTGCTTGGGACTGCGGAGCTGCTCAACCATGTTCTCCCAGTCGGATAAATCGGGGGCGGGGCATTCCAAATGTAAACGCTCGCATACCACCTGCGCCAAGTGTTCCTTTTCCATGGCAAGCGGTGCTTCGTACAAGTATTCCACATCGAGATTCTGCAGGACGCATGTATTTGGCACATTGCAGAATAATGCGATTTTATCCTTGATCTGCTGGTCCAGAGGATGCTCGCTGCGGCAGACGATAATGTCAGGCTGGATTCCCATACCCTGTAATTCCTTGACACTGGCCTGAGTCGGCTTTGTCTTCATCTCCTGTGAAGCGGAAAGCCATGGAATGAGCGTCACATGGATCAGGATTGCATTGTCATGTCCGACTTCATGCTGGAACTGACGGATCGATTCTAAGAAAGGCTGACTCTCAATATCGCCCACCGTACCGCCGACCTCTATGATGGCAATGCGCATATCGTCATCGGTATAATTGCGATAGAAGCGGCTTTTGATCTCGTTTGTGATATGTGGAATGACCTGGACAGTGCCACCGCCATAGTCACCGCGACGTTCCTTCTGCAGGACACTCCAGTATACCTTTCCTGTTGTGACATTGGAATTGATGTCAAGGCTTTCATCAATAAAACGTTCGTAGTGTCCAAGATCCAGATCGGTCTCCACACCATCATCTGTGACAAAAACCTCTCCGTGCTGGATCGGATTCATCGTGCCGGGGTCGATATTGATGTAGGGATCGAACTTCTGCATGGTGACTTTGTAGCCCCTTGCCTTCAAAAGTCGTCCCAGAGAGGCTGCGGTAATTCCCTTGCCGAGCCCGGAGACAACGCCTCCTGTTACAAATACATATTTGACTGCCATATGTGAAACCTCCTTATGATAATGTTTTCTCAATGAAAAAAGAGCGAAATCTCCCCTAGGGGAGCAGCTTCGCTCTTTCTGTTTCTCTATTTATAATATAATCAGACTCTGCTGACAGAAGCAAAGAAAAATGGATGTCTGACGCCTTGTATTATCGGTGATACAGCCTCTGCGTCTGGTAATCCGGTTCGCAGGTCAGGTTGATGCCGAGCTTGCGCAGAACATTCATATCTACCTGTGACAAGATAACGCTGGAGTGCACCTCGGATCCCTTCAGATTCTGCAGCTGGTCAATGGCGCGCTTTGCTTTTTCATCTGTTGCCGCACAGATGGAAAGTGCAATCAGTACCTCGTCTGTATGGAGCCGTGGATTTTTGCTGTGCAGATGTCCAACCTTCAGATTCTGAATCGGCTCGATGATTGTCGGTGAGATGAGCTGAACATGATCTTCAATACCTGCAAGTGCCTTTAACGCATTGAGGAGCATGGCGGATGTGCCGCCGAGCAATTCACTCGTCTTACCGGTCAGGATACGTCCATCCGGTAACTGGATAGCGGACGCCGGCTCACCGGTCGTTTCGGCTTTGATCTTGGCTGCGCTGATGACCGGTCTGTCATCGGCAGAAACTTCAGCCTGTTTCATCAGAAGCTCAAGCTTTAAGATCTGTTCGTCATCCGCATTTCCCTGTCTCTTCTGACAGAGTGTATTGTAGTAGCGGCGGATGATCTCCTGCTTGGAGGCCTGCCGCGTTACTTCGTCATCAATGATACCGTAGCCTGCCATATTGACACCCATATCTGTGGGTGATTTGTACGGACACTGTCCCATAATCTTCTCAAACATGGCTCGCAGTACAGGGAATACCTCCACATCACGGTTGTAATTGATGGTAGTCTCTCCATATGCTTCCAAATGGAACGGATCGATCATGTTGACATCGTTCAGATCGGCTGTCGCCGCCTCGTAGGCAAGGTTGACAGGGTGTTTGAGCGGGATATTCCAGATGGGAAATGTCTCATATTTGGCATAACCTGCTTTGATACCGCGTTTGTATTCGTGGTAAAGCTGGGAAAGGCAGGTAGCCATCTTGCCGCTTCCCGGTCCCGGCGCGGTGATCACCACAAGAGAACGGCTTGTCTCAATATAGTCATTCTTTCCGTATCCTTCATCACTCACAATATAAGGGATATTGGAAGGATAACCGGAGATCGGATAATGCCTGTATACCTTCATGCCAAGGGATTCCAGCTTTTTCTGATAAGCAATGGCGCTTGGCTGACCGTTAAAGCGTGTCAGACAGACACTGCCGACATACAGACCGTAACCGCGGAAGGCATCAATCAGACGCAAAACATCAAGATCATAGGAAATGCCCAGATCCGAACGCATTTTATTTTTTTCAATATCTGCTGCATTGATGACGATGACAATCTCAGCCTGGTCTTTGAGCTGTACCAGCATATTGATCTTACTGTCCGGTTTGAATCCGGGAAGGACTCTGGATGCATGGTAATCATCAAACAGCTTGCCGCCAAATTCCAGATAAAGCTTGCCGCCAAAGGCTGCAATACGCTCTTTGATCTTTTCTGACTGCATACGCAGGTATTTGTCGTTATCAAATCCGATTTTTGTCATAAAAAAACAAGTTCCTCCGTCCACTGCGACTGGCGCAGTAAGTATCATACCTTTTTATCATACAAAAAATAAAAGGCAAAATCAATGGGAAAATCATGGTTTGTTTTAGATTTCTTTCACAAAACTTTTAGATTCGACACATTCATTTCACACAAAACCGTATTGATTTTGCCGGAGCAAAACTTTATAATCTGTTTATGGTGTATAGAGAAAAGGAGATATTATGGAGAATCAGAATTATCAGGGACCTTCGAATAACGGAAATGGCGGTTCCGGTGGCAATAATAATGGAAATAATGGCAGCGGTAATCAGGGAGGACCGCAGAAACGTCAGAGCTTTATGCTCCTGCTTCTGGCAGCGCTGATCACGCTTCTGAGCATGAGTTTTTTGATGCGGTCGCTCTCAGGTTCCTCCAGCCAGGAAATCTCTTACAGTGAATTTCTGGATATGGTGGAAAAGGGAGAGGTGGAATCGGTTCTGCTTACTTCGGATGATATCGAGATTTACCCAAAGGATGAGAAACAGGAAGATCAGCAATCGTATCCGTTTGCTTTATATGGTGTCAGACCGAATGTCACCTATTATACAGGACTTGTGAATGATGATTCACTTCCGCAGTTTCTGCGTGAGCATGATGTGGAATACAAGCAGGAGATTCCGGATAAATCAGGTTTTCTTCTGTCTATCCTGCTCACCTATGTATTTCCGGTGGTGCTTGTCTGGATTCTGCTCAGTTTCCTGTTTAAAAAGATGTCAGGCGGTATGGGAATGGGCGTTGGCAAGAGCAATGCCAAGGTTTATGTACAGAAGGAAACAGGTGTGACCTTTGCAGACGTGGCAGGTCAGGACGAGGCGAAGGAATCCTTACAGGAGGTTGTGGACTTTTTGCATAACCCCGGAAAATATACCAAGATCGGTGCGAAACTGCCGAAGGGAGCGCTCCTCGTCGGTCCTCCCGGAACCGGAAAAACATTGCTTGCCAAGGCAGTGGCAGGAGAGGCGCATGTGCCGTTCTTCTCTCTGGCGGGTTCTGATTTTATTGAACTTTATGTCGGCGTGGGTGCTTCCCGTGTCAGAGATTTATTTAAAGAAGCAACCAAGAATGCGCCCTGTATCATTTTTATTGATGAGATAGATGCGATCGGACGGAGTCGTGATTCCAAATACGGCGGTGGAAATGAAGAGAGAGAGCAGACACTCAACCAGCTGCTTTCCGAGATGGACGGATTTGATACTTCCAAGGGTATCCTGATCCTCGGAGCCACCAACAGACCGGAAATCCTGGACAAAGCGCTCCTGAGACCCGGACGTTTTGACAGACGTGTCATTGTGGATAAACCGGATCTGAAAGGACGTGTGGATGTTCTGAAGGTGCATGCAAAGGGTGTCAGCATGGATGAAACAGTGGATCTGCAGGAGATTGCGCTGGCTACGAGCGGCGCTGTGGGATCAGATCTTGCCAACATGATCAATGAGGCGGCTATCAATGCTGTCAAGAACGGGCGTAAAGCTGTCAGCCAGAAGGATCTGTTTGATGCAGTCGAGGTCGTTCTGGTCGGAAAAGAAAAGAAAGACCGCATTATGAGCAAGGAAGAAAGACGCATTGTTTCTTACCATGAGGTAGGACATGCGCTGATCAGCGCTCTGCAGAAAAATTCCGAGCCGGTACAAAAAATCACGATTGTGCCTCGTACCATGGGTGCCCTGGGATATGTCATGCAGGTGCCGGAAGAAGAAAAATACCTCAATTCCCAGGCAGAGCTGCACGATATGATCGTGGGTCTATTGGGCGGGCGCGCCGCAGAGGAAATTGTTTTTGACACGGTTACGACAGGTGCTTCCAATGATATCGAGCGTGCAACGAATATTGCGCGCGCCATGGTCACACAATATGGTATGTCAAAACGGTTTGGACTTATGGGGCTCGAATCGGTTGAGAGCCAGTATCTGGACAGAAGAACCGTGCTGAACTGTTCGGATGTGACGGCTGCGGCAGTTGATGAAGAGGTTATGAAGATCCTCAAGGATTGCTACAAAGAGGCCAAGAAGCTGCTGAAGGAAAACCGGGCTGTCATGGATAAGATTGCGGCACACCTGATCAAGCAGGAGACCATCACAGGCAAGGAGTTCATGAAGATATTCCGCAAGGAAAAAGGTATTCCGGAGCCGAAAGGCGAAGATAAAGATAAAGAAAAGAATAAGAAGCAGAAGGAAGAGAAAAAACAGCAGTTTTCTGTTGTGCTGGGTGATGAGATCGGACAGGCGGGCAGCCGTAATGAGGACGGCTCAGTGGTGCCGATTGAAGAAGCGGTAGAAGTGATTCTTGAGGCGCAGGAGGAAGAAGCCGCCAGCGAGCAGGAGAAAAAGCTCAGACAGATCGTGAAGGATGAGAAAAAGCGTTTGCAGGAGTCTGCCGGGGAAAGTGTTGATACAAAGTCTTGCCCGGATGCAGAGAATCAGACACAGCAGGGCGGCCGGGAAGAAGAAACAGTGGCAGAAGAGGCAGACGATCACGGGGATGTGACCGGTGAAGACGACGAGGAATAAGGACTGCAGGGAAAGGAAAACGAAGTGCAGCATGTTTGATTTGCAGGAAGAACTGGCCAAACTCCCACATTCGCCGGGTGTCTATCTGATGCATGATAAGAGTGATGCGATCATTTATGTGGGAAAGGCCATAGATTTGAATAAGCGTGTGCACTCCTATTTCAGAGCGAGCACCAAGAAGACGGCAAAGATACAGAAGATGGTATCACTGATTGATCATTTTGAGTATATTTTGACCGATTCAGAGCTGGAAGCTCTGGTGCTCGAAAATAATCTGATCAAGGAGCACAGACCGAAATACAATACAATGCTCAAGGATGATAAGACATATCCTTATATTAAGGTGACTCTGGGAGAAGAATATCCCAGGGTCCTCTTTTCACGTCTGATGAAAAAGGATAAATCCAAATATTTCGGGCCATTCACGAGTGCAGCGAGTGTCAAGGATACGATTGACCTGCTCTGTAAGCTTTATAAGATTCGTACCTGTAACCGGAAGATTACCGGACAGCGTGCAGAGGAGGATTTTGAGACCGGCGAACTGCCTGCGGGTGGCGCTGATGCAAGAAACAGAGCCTGTTTAAATTATCATATGAAGCAGTGTGATGCGCCGTGCATGGGTCTGATTTCAAAGGAAGAATATGCGCAAAATGTCAGAAAAGCGCTCGATTTTCTGAACGGTAATTACAGCGCTGTGTTGAAAGAATTGGAGCAGAAGATGCTGGAGGCTTCTGAAAACATGGAGTTTGAGGAGGCGGGCAGATACCGTGATCTGCGCAGCAGTGTGCTTGCAGTGGCACAAAAACAGAAAATCACAGACAGCGACGGCGAGGATAAGGATGTCGTGGCGCTTGCCAGGGACGAAGAGGACGCGGTTGTACAGGTTTTCTTTGTGCGGGATGGCAAATTGATCGGTCGCGAACACTACTATATGACACATGTTGCCGATCATACCGAGGAGGAAATTCTGGGCAGCTTTGTCAAACAGTTTTACGCAGGCACGCCATATCTGCCGGGTACAATCATGTTGTGCCGGGAGATCGAAGATATGGCTCTTTTAGAGGAATGGTTGAGCCAGCGCAAAGGAAGAAGGGTGCGTTTTGTTGTGCCGAAGATCGGCGGAAAGGAAAAGCTGGTGGAGCTTGCTGCCAGAAATGCTGCGCTTGTGATCGGGCAGGATAAAGAGCGCATCAGACGGGAAGCAGAGAGAACGACAGGAGCAGTGAAGGAAATCACGGATCTGATCGGAATAGAGCATGCCAGACGTATCGAGGCATATGATATTTCCAACATCAGCGGATACGAATCGGTGGGCTCCATGATTGTTTTTGTGGATGGAAAACCGCGCAGAAGTGATTATCGAAAATTTAAGATCAAATCCGTGGAAGGACCCAACGATTATGCCAGTATGAAGGAAGTGCTGACGAGGCGCTTTGTACATGGACTGGATGAGAAGGCGGATAATAAAAAGAACAACAAAGAGGATGCGTATGGCAGCTTTACAAAGTTCCCGGATTTGCTGCTGATGGATGGCGGACGCGGACAGGTCAACATTGCGCTCGAGGTTTTGGAGGAACTGCATTTATCGATTCCGGTCTGCGGAATGGTAAAGGATGATCATCACAGAACGAGAGGACTCTATTTCGCAAACAGGGAGCTGCCGATTGACGTGCATTCGGAAGGCTTTAAGCTGATCACGCGTGTGCAGGATGAGGCACACAGATTTGCCATAGAATATCACAGGTCCCTGCGCGGTAAAAGCAGCGTGAAATCAGTGCTCGATGAGATCAGCGGAGTCGGACCGGCGCGGCGGAAAGCCCTGATGCGGCACTTCGATTCTCTTTCACAGATCAAAGCGGCAACAGTGGAGGAACTTATGGAAATTCCGGAGATCAACGAGCGCTGCGCAAACGAAATTTATCTGTACTTTCACAAGGAGTAATGTTACAATATTGTCAAAGTATGGCATACGCACAGAAGAAGGCAAGGGAGGCAAAACATGGCAAGTGTAAGCATCACAAAAATCATTGAGAGATTTCAACTTGAAAATCTCACACCTGAGATTGATTTGAAGGGCATTAAGATCACTCAGCCCGATATCAACAGACCGGCTCTGCAGCTGGCAGGTTATTTTGAACATTATGAGGCAACGCGTCTGCAGATCATCGGATTTGTGGAATATACCTATATGAATTCTCTGGAGCAGCATCGCAAGGCGGATATTTATGAACAGCTCTTGTCCTGCCCGATTCCGGTTATTATCTTTTGCCGTGAGCTGCAGCCTGATCCGCTGTTTTTGCAGAAAGCGATTGAACATCAGATTCCGCTTCTGATGACAAAGAAGGCAACTTCCGCATTTACAGCTGAAATTATCCGTTGGCTGAATGTCAAGCTGGCACCTTGTATTTCCGTGCACGGTGTACTGGTGGATGTTTACGGTGAGGGACTTCTGATTACAGGTGAGAGCGGAATCGGTAAATCCGAGGCGGCGCTGGAGTTGATCAAACGTGGACATCGTCTCGTGACGGATGATGTGGTGGAGCTGCGCAAGGTCAGCGAAGATACACTGGTGGGAAGTGCGCCGGCGGTCACCAAGCATTTTATCGAGCTACGCGGTATCGGTATTGTGGATGTCAAGACATTGTTTGGTATTTCCAGTGTCAAGGAGACAAGCCAGGTGGATCTTGTCATTCGTCTTGAGGACTGGAGTAAGGATAAAGAATATGACAGACTTGGTCTGGAGGAAGAATATGTGGAATATCTCGGCAACAAGATTGCCAGCCATACCATTCCCATCAGACCGGGACGAAATCTGGCACTGATCTGCGAATCTGCAGCTGTCAACCATCGCCAGAAGAAGATGGGGTATAATGCGGCACAGGAGCTGTATAAGCGCGTGCAGGAAAATCTTGCAAAGGGCAGAGAAGACGAATAATGAATGCGTCTGAAGTTGGTGCAGCCTGTAAGAATCACAGGATAGGGATAAAGACAGATTAAAGGAGAATACAAAATGAAAAAATATTGTTTTGGTGTTGACGTTGGCGGAACAACGATCAAGATGGGACTTTTTGACGTGCAGGGAAATGTGCTCGATAAATGGGAGATCGTGACACGTACAGAGAATAACGGGGAAAATGTACTTCCCGATATTGCAAAGGCTGCAGAGGATAAAATGGCAGAAAAGAATATTGCAAAGGAAGAGGTTGCCGGAGTCGGAGTTGGCGTGCCGGGACCGGTGGACAGCAAGGGAATCGTGCACCGCTGCGTTAACCTTGGCTGGGATGTATTCAATGTCAATGAGAAGCTGGGGGCACTTCTGGATATGCCGGTCATGGCAGGAAATGATGCCAATGTGGCAGCACTTGGTGAAATGTGGAAGGGCGGCGGACAAGGCTATAACAGTCTGGTGGTTGTCACGCTGGGAACCGGAGTCGGCGGCGGTATTATTGTGGAAGGCAAGATGCTCACCGGTGCTACGGGCGCGGGCGGTGAGATTGGGCATATCCATGTGGAGGATGACGAGCAGCAGGCATGCGGATGCGGCAATCGGGGTTGTCTGGAGCAGTATGCTTCTGCAACCGGTATCGTCAATCTGGCGAATAAGAGACTTGCAGGCAGCACAGACGAAACGGTATTAAAAGAGGGTCAGTGCAGTGCAAAAGATGTGTGGGATGCCGTGAAGGCAGGAGATGCCGTTGCGATAGAGATCGCGGAGCAGTTCGGAGCGTATCTCGGAAAAGGTCTGGCAGCAGTTGCAGGTGTTGTCAATCCGGAAGCTTTTGTAATCGGCGGAGGCGTATCCAAAGCGGGAGAGGTATTGCTTTCCTATATTGAAAAGAATTACAAACCGCTTGTTTTCCATGGCAGCAGAGATGTGAAGTTCACACTGGCCACCCTTGGCAACGATGCAGGTATCTATGGCGCTGCAAAGCTGGTGCTGGGATAAGATTCTGCAGGCATGAGAAAAGCGGCAATAAAGCTGACATAGAATGACTGCCCGGGCATATCCTATATGTGAGGGCAGTTTCTTTGTAGCGAGGAAGGAAAATGAGCAAATAGGCAGGTGAAAAAGTTGAATCAGTCTATACTGGAATTTATTAAAAATACGGTTTCCGAGCAGAATGTTTTGTTAGGAGAGCCGATGAGCAGACATACTACTTTTCGTACCGGAGGGGAGGCAGCAATTTTTGTACAGGTGCCCTCCGCGCAGGCTTTGGAGAAACTGGTTCGATATTTTGCAAAGGTATCACAGGAATATTTTGTGGTTGGTAAAGGAAGTAATCTTCTGGTTGGAGATAAAGGATATCAGGGCGTGATCTTAAACATTGGAAGCGGTATGTCAGGGATAGAAGTCACTGGTGACCGGATGATTGTGGAAGCGGGAGCACCGCTGCCGCGGGTTGCCGCAGTTGCCGCAGAAAATGGTCTTTCCGGACTGGAATTTGCAGCAGGAATTCCCGGCAGTATGGGTGGTGCCATTGTGATGAATGCAGGTGCCTATGACGGCGAGATGAAGCAGGTGGTGCAGAGCGTGACTGTATTAAGCCGGGAGGGAGAAGAGATGGAACTTGACTGTGAGACCATGGAATTTGGATATCGGCAGAGCATCATCAAAAATCGCCCTTTTGTGGTGACGCGGGTCTGTCTCCGGCTCAAAAGAGGAAATGCAGAGGAAATCAAGGCAAAAGGAGAATCCTTCAATGCCATGCGCAGGGAAAAGCAGCCGCTGGAATATCCGAGCGCAGGCAGCACCTTCAAAAGACCGGAGGGATATTTTGCCGGAAAACTCATTATGGATGCGGGGCTGCGAGGTTTTCGCATAGGTGGTGCACAGATTGCGGAAAAACATTGCGGTTTTGTCATCAATGTCGGAAACGCAACCTCTGCGGATGTACGTGATGTGATACAGGAGGCACAGGAGCGTGTGAAAGAACAGTTTGGCGTCTTGCTGGAGCCGGAAGTTATTTTTCTTGGTGATTTTTAAGGGGATATGCAATGTCTTTTTCGGGGAAAATAAAAGAAGAACTGTTATCTTCGGGCAGCAGTGCGAGGCACTGTCAGATTGCAGAGCTTGCAGCCATTGTACAGTTTGGCGGAAGAATGGAACTGCAGGGGCAGGAGCGGGTTCTGAAGATACAGACGGAAAACAGGATTGTGGCAAAGAGAGGGGCTGCTCTATGGAAAAAGACCATTGGAAGCAGCGCGGATCTTACGGTGCGGTATCACCCGGCACAAAAGGGTGGTATGACTTATCTGCTCTATGGATCGCAGGAGGAATCGCTGCACAGATTGATTGAAATGCTGAAGATAGATGCATCGTCATTTGCCAGTGGAAAGGGCAGTTATGTGACGGATGCAAGGCTGCTGAGGAGCAGCTGCTGCAAACGAGCCTTTTTGCGCGGTGCATATCTGTCGGTCGGCTCAATGAGTGATCCGGAGAAAAGCTATCATTTGGAGCTTGTCTGCAGTCAGATGCAGCAGGCTGTGCAGCTTGTCGGACTGATGCAGGATTTTGGACTGGAAGCCAAAATGGTGCAGCGAAAAAAATATCATGTTGTCTATTTAAAAGAAGGAGAACATATCTCAGATTTCCTCAATATCATAGAGGCACATCAGGGAATGATGGAGTTTGAAAATACCCGTATTGTGAAGGATATGCGTGGCATGGTGAACCGTAAGGTGAATTGTGAGATTGCCAATATCAATAAAACGGTAAGTGCTGCGGCGCGCCAGCTGTCTGCCATCAAATATATTAAGGAGCATGGAGGACTGAATCAGCTCTCCGATCAGCTGCGGGAGATGGCCACGGTCAGGCTGGAGAATCCGGAAAGCTCGCTCGAGGAACTGGGAAAGCTTTTGGACCCTCCGGTCGGAAAATCGGGGGTGAACCACAGATTACGGAAAATCAATGAGTATGCGGAAACAATCGGACATGACACACCCAAATAGGAGGACAGGAAAATGATTAAAAAAGCAGTGACAATTCAGATGGAAACGGGATTGCAGCCGCGGCCTGTTGCTGTGCTGGTACAGAAGGCGAGTATGTTTGACAGCAGTGTTTATTTGCATGTGGGAGACAGAAAGATCAATGCGAAGAGTATTATGGGGATGATGAGCCTGAATCTTGGGAACGGTGAAGAGGTGACTGTTGTGGCGGAAGGCGAAGATGAGACTGCGGCGACGGAGTGTATTGCACGGTATCTGAGCGGACAGGAATAAGCCTTGGCCCGGGCGTTATCTGTTTTTACAGTGAAGGAGGAGCGGAAGAAGTATGGACGATAAAAAGATGCTGTTTATCTATAATCCACATGCAGGCAAGGCGGGGATCCGGAGTAATCTTCTCGATATCGTAGATATTTTTACGAAAGCCGGTTACGAGGTGACTGCGCACCCTACCCAGAAGCAGGGGGATGCCATTGAGGCCACCCTGAAAAAAGCACATAAGTTTGAGATATTGGCCTGCTGCGGGGGCGACGGAACGCTCGATGAGGTGGTAACAGGCATGATGAAGCGCTCTTACAGGATACCGATCGGGTATATTCCTGCAGGCACCACCAATGATTTTGCCAGAAGTCTACGGATTCCGTCCAACATGATCAGAGCGGCAGAGAATATCGTGGCAGGGAATTGTTTCGGCTGCGACATTGGTGCGTTTAATGATGACACCTTTGTGTATATTGCAGCCTTTGGTCTGTTTACCGATGTTTCCTATGAGACGGATCAGCATGTCAAAAATGTGCTTGGACATCTGGCATATATCTTAGAGGGTGCCAAGAGACTGAATAAGTATCCCTGTTATCATATGAAGGTGACAAGCGACGGGGAAACGATAGAAGAGGACTTTATGTACGGCATGGTGAGCAATTCCCGCTCGGCAGGAGGCTTTAAGAACATTACCGGCAAGAATGTGGAGCTGGATGACGGTGTTTTTGAGGTGACCTTGATCAAGAAGCCCAAAAATGTGATCGAACTGAATCAGATCATGGCGGCTCTGGTGGGCGGAAATATTGATGCAGAGTGTATGTACTGCTTTAAAACTGCGCACATCACATTTGAGAGCAGCGAGCCTGTGGCATGGACACTCGACGGGGAATTCGGCGGTTATCAGACAGAGGTGGTTATCTCAAATGAGAAACAGGCGCTTCAGATTATTGTGCCACAAGGCAGATAAAATACACTTTTTTTTATATTTTTTCCGAAAAAATAAAGTTTACTGTTTCTTTTAAAAAAAAGTTGCGTTATAATAACGAGGAAAGACGCATGGACAAGCACTGTCCGGTGTTAATAAATAAAAATACGGAGGTATTAAAAAATGGCATTAGTTTCAGCAACAGAAATGCTCAAGAAAGCAAAAGCAGGCCACTATGCAGTTGGTCAGTTCAACATCAACAACTTAGAGTGGACAAAGGCAATCCTTTTAACAGCTCAGGAATGTAACTCACCTGTTATCCTTGGTGTATCTGAAGGTGCAGGCAAATATATGGGTGGTTATGATGTTGTTATGGGTATGGTTAACGGACTGATCAAGGATCAGAACATCACAGTTCCTGTAGCAGTTCATCTTGACCATGGTTCATATGATCACTGCTATAAATGTATCGAAGCAGGTTTCTCAAGCATCATGTTTGATGGTTCTCACTTCGCAATTGATGAGAACATCGCAAAGACAACAGAGCTTGTACAGGCAGCTCATGATAAGGGAATCTCTATCGAGGCAGAAGTTGGTTCAATCGGTGGAGAAGAAGACGGTGTTGTAGGTATGGGCGAGTGCGCAGATCCTGCAGAGTGCAAGCAGATCGCTGATCTTGGCGTAGACTTCCTGGCAGCAGGTATCGGTAACATCCATGGCAAATATCCTGCAAACTGGGCAGGACTTCAGTTTGACGTTCTGGATGCTATCCAGCAGAAAACAGGAGATCTTCCATTAGTACTTCACGGTGGTACAGGTATTCCGGATGACATGATCAAAAAAGCAATCGACCTCGGTGTTGCTAAGATCAATGTTAACACAGAGTGCCAGTTAGTATTCGCAGAAGCTACACGTAAATACATTGAAGCAGGTAAGGATCTGGAAGGCAAGGGATTTGACCCTCGTAAGCTTCTGGCACCGGGCTTTGATGCTATCAAGGCAAAAGTAAAAGAAAAAATGGAATTATTCGGATCAGTTGGACAGGCTTAATATGACCTGCCGGATTTTTCGAGATACAATTTCAAAATTTTCAAAATGCGGAGGCTGCACTTTTCGGTGCAGCCTTTATAAATGACACAGAGAAAGAAAACCGGGCAAGACAGACAAGAAAAACGGATGCGCTGCGCATCCGTTTTTCTTGTAAAAGACTGTAGAAAGGGAGGATGCCAGACAACTTTTGTTATCTGGCATGTATTATGAAAAAGTTTCTATAAAATATTATAACGTGTTATCTGCTGTTCTGATATTAGTATATGTTTCAGAAATGGATAAAACATGTTATGTAAATTAAATGTTGTTAAATAAAATATGAACAAATTATGAATGCACCACATCTGTGTAGCATTTATTTCTAAACGACACTCTTTCATAATTCCTGTTTGTATCCTTTAAAATGCCATTTTTTCAGGTTCCGGATATGTTTCGCCAAAGCATTCTACAGTCATGGATTTGATCTTCTGCTCTTCGATCGGTCTGTCGTTATAATCGGTTGCGGTTGTCGCGATCTTATTAACGACATCCATTCCTTCGGTGATTTTGCCAAAGGCAGCGTAAGAACCATCCAGATGCGGAGAGGTCTTATGCATGATAAAGAACTGGCTGCCGGCTGAATTGGGATGCATTGCCCTTGCCATGGAAAGAACGCCCTCTGTGTGCTTTAAATTGTTTTCATAGCCGTTTGCCGAAAATTCTCCGCGAATGGAATAGCCCGGACCGCCCATGCCTGTTCCGTCGGGACAGCCGCCCTGGATCATAAAGCCGTTTATCACGCGATGGAAGATCAGTCCGTCATAGTAGCCCTTTTGGATCAGGCTGATAAAGTTGTTTACGGAAATCGGTGCAATTTCCGGATAAAGTTCCGCTTTCATCACGTCACCGTTTTCCATTGTAATGGTTACAATAGGATTTTGTGCCATAGTATTTACCTCCGCTTTGTGTGTTTACCTGTAAATTCATACAGACATTTCATTCCCTAGTGTAATTGAAAATACGGAAAAGGTAAAGTAAAATATGTGGTAGCTGTAATCACATGAGGAAAACAAAAGCATCGAAAGCGGCTATCACAATATCAGACAGTAAGGAAAGAGAACCATGGTCAGGGAATATCGCTCACTTTATATCACGGACGAACTGCAAAAAGCATATGAGGCAAAGGCTGCGGGCAGATATGTGGTGCTTTCATTGCCACTTATGCCTTGCGCTGAGAAAATGCCTGCCGGGGGAAAGCACTCACAGACAACACCGGCACCGGAAGAGCCTCCGTATCAGATGGATGATTTTCCGTATGTGCTCGAGCATTTGGAGGAAATACCGGACGCGTATCTGGATAAGCTGATTCTGCGCTTTGAGGGAAAACCATGGCGTATTTTGGAAACGGAAAGGTGTTGTCTGCGCGAAATTACAGTGGAGGATGTGGATACACTTTACGAGATCTATGCGCATCCGTCGGTCACCGCGTATATGGAGAATCTGTATGAGGATCCGGATCAGGAGCGGGCATATACAAAAGATTACATTAAAAATCATTACGGATTCTATGAATTTGGGATGTGGATCATTGAGGAGAAGCATACAGGAAAGATCATAGGGCGTGCGGGCCTTGATATGATTGCAAAGAAGGAGAATCCGCAGCTGGGATTTGTGGTGCGCAGGGAATGTCAGCGAAAGGGATATGCATATGAGGTATGCCGCGCAATCCTTTCGTATGCGCATGAAGAACTGGGATTTGACACAGTTGAGGCGACGTGCCATGCTTGCAACCTGGCATCTGTCAATCTTTTGTGCAAATTGGGTTTTTCCTGTGCAAATCAAACATTGAATACCGGCAATTTCAACAAAAAAAAGGACAAAATTTGTATGTTTAGGCATGAACAAAAACGTGCGCCCGGGACGGACAAGTGTTATACTATTGTATAGATGTATGCGCAGGCATATGTAGCAAACTAAGCAAACGAAGGGGGACATTCAATATGTCAAAAATGGTCTATTTGTTTGAGGAAGGTAATGCGGATATGCGGAACCTTCTCGGCGGAAAAGGAGCAAACCTGGCAGAAATGACAAATCTGGGACTTCCGATTCCACAGGGTTTTACGGTCACAACAGAGGCATGTACGGATTATTACAATAACGGCAGAGCAATCTCTGATGATATCAAAGATCAGATTTTTGCAGCGCTCGCTAAGCTGGAAGAAAAACAGGGCAAGAAATTCGGTGATACAGAAAATCCATTACTTGTATCTGTTCGTTCCGGCGCACGTGCGTCCATGCCCGGTATGATGGATACCATCTTAAATCTGGGTCTGACAGACATTGCAGTGGAGGGATTTGCCGCAAAGACAGGCAATCCGAGATTTGCGTATGATTCTTACCGCAGATTTATCCAGATGTTTTCCGATGTCGTTATGGAGGTTCCGAAGTCTCTGTTTGAAAGAGTACTTGATGAGATCAAGGAGGCGAAGGGCGTTCAGTATGATATGGAGCTGACTGCAGATGACTTAAAGGAGGTCATTGCCAGATTCAAAGCAATTTACAAGGACAAAATGGGAGAGGATTTCCCACAGGATCCGAAGGTACAGCTGATGGAAGCTGTGAAAGCGGTTTTCCGCTCCTGGGATAATGAGAGAGCAATTGTTTACAGAAGAATGAATGATATTCCGGGTGACTGGGGTACTGCGGTCAATGTACAGGCGATGGTATTCGGTAACATGGGAGAGACATCCGGTACCGGTGTGGCATTTACCCGTAATCCATCGACCGGTGAGAAGGGCATTTACGGTGAGTATCTGATCAATGCACAGGGTGAAGATGTGGTTGCAGGTATCCGTACACCGCAGCCTATTACCAAGCTGCAGGAGGATCTGCCGGAGTGCTACAAGCAGTTCATGGAAATCGCCATGAAGCTGGAAGCACATTACAGAGATATGCAGGATATGGAATTTACCATTGAGGACGGCAAGCTGTTCTTCCTGCAGACCAGAAACGGTAAGAGAACCGCTCAGGCTGCATTGCAGATTGCCTGCGATCTGGTAGATGAGGGCATGATCACAGAGAAGGAAGCTGTGACACGTATCGAGGCAAAATCGCTTGACCAGCTTCTGCATCCGACATTCGATCCGGAGGCTCTCAAGGCAGGTGAAGTGATCGGTCAGGCACTTCCGGCATCTCCGGGAGCTGCGGCAGGTAAGGTATATTTCACGGCAGAGGAAGCAAAAGCCGCACATGAGGAGAAGGGCGAGAGAGTCATTCTGGTTCGTCTCGAGACATCTCCGGAGGATATCGAGGGTATGCATGCGGCAGAAGGTATTCTGACAGTGCGCGGCGGTATGACAAGCCATGCAGCCGTTGTAGCACGTGGTATGGGAACCTGCTGTGTATCCGGCTGTGGTGACATTGCAATCAATGAAGCAGAAAAGGTATTTGAACTCGGCGGCCATGTGCTGCATGAGGGTGATTATATTTCACTGGACGGCTCCACAGGTAAGATTTATCTGGGAGATATCAAAACAGTAGAGGCTGCTGTGACAGGCAACTTCGGACGTATCATGGAGTGGGCTGACCGCTATCGGAAGCTGCAGGTACGCACCAATGCGGATACACCGGCAGATGCGGCAAATGCAGTGAAGTTTGGCGCAGAAGGCATCGGACTTTGCCGTACAGAGCACATGTTCTTTGACCCTGAGCGTATTCCGAAGATCCGTCAGATGATCCTGTCCCGTACGGTAGAGCAGAGAGAAAAGGCATTAAATGCGCTGATTCCGTTCCAGAAGAGCGATTTCAAAGCATTGTATGAGGTAATGGAAGGCAAGCCGGTCACAATCCGTTTCTTAGATCCGCCGCTTCATGAGTTTGTACCGACCGATCCGGGAGACATTGATGATCTGGCAGTAGAGATGATGATGACATCAGAGGAAGTACAGGAGATCTGTGATTCCCTGCATGAATTCAACCCGATGATGGGACACAGAGGATGCCGACTTGCGGTTACATATCCTGAGATTGCCAAGATGCAGACAAGAGCCGTTATGGAAGCTGCAATCGAGGTAAAGAATGAGAAGGGCTATGATATCGTGCCTGAGATCATGATCCCACTCGTTGGAGAGAAGAAAGAGCTGAAGTTTGTTAAGGATGTAGTCGTTGAGACAGCAGAGGCAGTCAAGAAGGAGAAAGGCTCCGATATCGAGTACCACATCGGTACGATGATTGAGATTCCGAGAGCTGCCCTTACCGCAGATGCAATCGCAGAGGAAGCTGAATTCTTCTCCTTCGGTACAAACGACCTGACCCAGATGACCTTCGGATTCTCCCGTGATGATGCAGGAAAATTCTTGGGCGATTATTACAAGAATAAGATCTACGAATCCGATCCATTCGCACGTCTCGATCAGACCGGTGTTGGACAGCTTGTTCAGATGGCAGCAGAGAAAGGTCGCAAGACGCGTCCAAACATCAAGCTTGGTATCTGCGGCGAGCACGGCGGAGATCCTTCTTCCGTTGAGTTCTGCCACAAGGTTGGACTGACCTATGTGTCATGTTCTCCTTACCGCGTACCGATCGCAAGACTTGCAGCCGCACAGGCAGCGATCAACAATGAGTAGGATGTGAGTGATAATATTATTATCAATAGCATCACAATCAATAGTGCCAAATGAAGCATTTCCCCGCGCCGTAAATAGCGCGGGGAATGTCTATCTCAATTCAAAGTATTTCAAAGTAATTCATATTATTCATAAATTGATTCCTCATAATATACGCCTAAATCTTTTAAATTCGAAGCGCATGATTCATTTTTGAGCATTTGCAGCTTATCAAAATGACCTTTGTATTTTGCATGTGTTGTCGCTTCGTGGGATACAATAGCCATATTGTTTGTTTAAAATCGGATTTGTATGAAAAATTTTTTGTGACAAAACAGAAGACGATACAAAGACGATACAGAAGACAGCATTTATTTGATTTGATACCTATAAACATGACTAGATAGGGAATTATATAGGTATTTTCATAATGAATTATAAGATA
The DNA here is from genome assembly GCA_945949085.1 of uncultured Lachnospiraceae bacterium. Classification (GTDB taxonomy): domain Bacteria; phylum Bacillota; class Clostridia; order Lachnospirales; family Lachnospiraceae; genus CAG-194. Next base: position 23,524 of record CAMFDJ010000003.1, read on the forward strand.
AAGTAATAGGAATAACCTATAAAACAAAGGATTTAGTCTGATTTATAGGTAAAATAGGCCGAAAGTTGCTTGAATTATATGAAACAAGAGATAAAAATACCTATAAAGATAGCATAACGATATAATCTATAGGTAAAGAAAAGAGGAATGAGACAAAATAAGAGCGGAAAGTACCTATAAGGAGAGAATAACGGTATTATTTATGGGTAAAATCGGGATGGATGTCACAAAATAGGAGTTAAAGTACCTATAAAACTGACAAATAGAGAAAGTATATAGGTAAATAAGGAGGGATATGAAACAGGGGATTTCGGTTATCTATAGAAAGAACAAGAACAACTACAAATACAACTACATACGGAGGTAACATAAAATGAAGAAGTACATAGAGCTATTGCAAATAGAACGAGAGCAATTGGAAAACAGAATACGGATTTTAGAAAAACGAATTAGTCATGCACCGGAAGGAATGCTTCGGATTGCACATAACAAAGGGGTACCGCAGTTTTATAAAAGATTCGTTTCTGATGACACAATCGGGGAGTATATTTCGAAGAAAAAGATGGATGAGATAAAGGCGCTTGCACAAAGGGATTATGATCAGAAGCTATTATCCTTGTATTTGAACAAAAAAACAGAGATTGACCGTTTTCTAAAAGGACAACTGGACGCGGCAGGAGAAGAAAGATTAGATGACAGGAAAATTTACAGTTCTTTGTCAAGGGATAGAAAAACTTTAATTCAACCTCTTGAAGTAGATGATGAAACGTATGTAAGATTGTGGGAAAGCGTTACATATCAAGGAAAAGACTTTGGGGCAGATATGCCGGAACTTTTTTCAGAAAAAGGAGAGCGAGTACGCTCTAAATCTGAAAAGCTGATTGCAGATAAGTTATATATGATGGGAGTCCCATACCGATATGAATATCCACTACAATCGGAGACAGGGAGAAGTATTTATCCGGATTTTACACTTTTAAATGTTTCAAACAGAAAGGAATACATCTGGGAGCATTTTGGAATGATGGACAACGCAGAGTATTGTCAAAAAGCAATTAAAAAGCTGAATCATTATATTAGAATGGGAATCTATCCGGGAGAAAGACTGCTTGTCACATATGAAACGAGCCAAGTGCCGATTGATATGCTGGTGGTGAAGACAATGGTTGAAAAATATTTCTTGTGAGGATGGCAGAAATACATCTGTGACCGCTCAACATAGTAGAAAACATTGCTGCCGCAAGTGTGAAGTGGAATATTTTGTTTGAATTGCAATTCTCTCAAATGAGAATATAATAAAAAATACCAAGATTCAAATGTGAGGTGACCAACAGTGAAAATTGAACGGGTAACGCTGGAGGATGCGAAGGAACTTCTTGCAATCTATGCACCGTATGTTCGCGATACGGCGGTTTCATTTGAATACGAAGTGCCTTCCCTGCAAGAATTCAAGGGCAGAATACAGGACATTTCAAAGATGCTGCCGTACATAAAAGCGGTTGAGGCAGGGGAGATTCTCGGATATGCCTACGCCAGTAAATTCAAGAACAGGAAGGCATATGACTGGTCTGTAGAAGTGACCGTTTATGTCAGAGAAGATGCAAGAAGAAGAGGCGTCGGGAAAATTCTCTATCAGGCGCTGGAAAATTCTCTGCAGCGCATCGGGGTATTGAATATGAACGCCTGCATAGCGGTGCCCAAAGGAGAAGATGTTCATCTTAGCAACGACAGCTATCATTTTCATGAAAAAATGGGTTTTCGTCTTGTGGGAACATTTCACGACAGCGGATACAAGTTTCACACGTGGTATGATATGATATGGATGGAAAAGATGATCGGGAAACACGGAGAAAAGCAGGAAAATGTGAGATTTGGAGAATGGACAGTTTAGAAGATACAGGAAACATCGGTGGAGAGAAACAGATGAAAGACATAAATTTAACGGAAGGTCCCATCTTTAAGAAGCTTATTTTCTTTTCTCTGCCTATGATTGCAGGAAATCTGCTGCAACAGATTTATAACCTGATAGATACGCTGATCGTCGGTAAATGCATCGGATTCGGGGCACTGGCATCTGTCGGATCAGCATACACGCTGATGATTTTCATCACTTCGATCATCATCGGGCTTTGTATGGGAAGCGGAGCGTTTTTTGCAGCCGACTATGGTGTCGCCGATGAAGGAAGGCTGCGGGAAGATATCCGGCTTTCCTTCTGGTTTATTCTGTCAGTATCGGCGGCCATCTATCTGGTGATTTATCCGGGTATGCAGTTTATACTGAATATTTTGCAGACGCCGTATGAACTGATGGAAATGACACGTGAATATGTGGCAGTCGTGTTTATCGGAATCATCTTTTTGTTTCTCTACAACTTCTTTTCCTATCTGCTCCGGGCGATGGGGAATTCTGTTGTGCCGCTTATCTTTCTGGCTGTTTCCTCTGTCATGAACATCGTACTGGATCTTGTGTTTGTCATGGGAGTTGGAATGGGAGTTGGCGGCGCTGCGTGGGCAACCGTCATTGCACAGGCGGTTGCGGGGATCGGAATAACAGTCTACTCTTGGGGGAAGCTCCCGTTGCTTGGGTCTCATAGGAAGGGAGCAGGATGGAATCCGCAGAGACTGAAAGAGATTATTTTGAATGATCTTGCAACCGGAATCCAGCAATCTGTCATGAATTTTGGCATTCTCATGATACAGGGGCTGGTGAACAGTTTTGGCGTGGTGATCATGGCAGCATTTGCCGCGGCTGTGAAGATTGACACGATCGCCTATATGCCGGCGCAGGAGTTTGGAAATGCATATTCCCTGTTCGTTTCGCAGAACCATGGCGCGCAGAAAACGGAGCGCATTCGCAGAGGGACACGCATATCCATTGTGACATCAGCTGTTTTCTGCGTGATCATTTCCTGCCTGATTTTTCTTTCTGCTGGGAATTTGATGCAGCTTTTTGTGGATGCCCGTGAGACCGGGATTTTGGCTGAGGGAGTACGCTATCTGAGGATTGAGGGTGCCATGTATGTGGGGATCGGTATGTTGTTCCTCTGGTACGGGTATTTCAGGGGAATCAGCAAACCGCATATTTCGCTGCTTCTTACAATCATCTCCCTCGGGACGCGGGTGCTGCTGTCCTATACGCTGGCGCCGCATACATCGCTGGGCGTAGTCGCAATCTGGTGCTCCATACCGATCGGCTGGTTTCTGGCTGATGTCGTGGGCGTGCTGCTTTATCGGAAAATGCTGCAAATGAACTTCCGTTGTGTCCGCAACGATGAAAAAAGAAATCCGCCATAGCAACAGTGTTGGTATGACGGATTTCTTTTTTTACGGGATTATCTTTCTCCCTCTTTGACGGAATACTCACTTTGATACATCTCTTGGAGCTTTACTGTGGAATTATACTGTTCGCCTATGCAGAATTCCTTTGACCATGTCATATAATAGGCCCATGGTGTATGTGATTGCTCCAGTATGTGGATGTCGGGAATATAGCTGACCTCCGCAATCGCAGCAACTTTATTCTTTGAGGTGGCAGCAGTCAGTTCAAGGTACTCCTTTTGATAATCGGTAGCGGCATACTCCGTAGGATAAATATCTGTGGAGATCACGTCCACATAGGCATCCCCCGGATACCCCTCCGGGAGATGACAATTCCATACCCACAGCAGATGATCGAGATGATGCACATCCACATAGTAATGGTACATCAGCTTATACAACTCGCCTGCAACCGCCGGTCCCTTTGCGCCCCACCAGAACCAGGTGCCGTATGATTCGTGAAACGGTCTCCACAGAATGGGAATGTTTGCATCGCGGAACGTGGCGAGGTACCCGGCAATGACATCCATGTCATGGAAGAATGCCTCCCGCTCTTTTGTACCCTCTACCAAAACTTTCGTTGCATCAAAATCTGTATTTTCGGCATAAAAGCTTTTATCATGACCTCCTATCGGGGAAAACCAGTGAAAAGTGAAGGTCACAATGCCATCTGATTCTTTTGCCCATTTCATGGCTGTCTGCAATGTATCGCGATTTTCATATACCTCTGTCAGACAAGCCTCGTCAGCATTTTCATAATTGATATTGGGTGAGTAGGCAAGCAGTTCAAATCCTCTCAGCTTCGGCTCTCTGCCGGTCACTTCTTTGATATAGGAAATTTCTTCCATGGGATTTGTCTGCGTATGCTGCCCTGTAATAATTGCTTTTCCTGCTATATCGGACAGATAATTTAAAAGTTCTCGTGCCTTAGGTGTTGCATTTGCATTTACCGGATTTTGCATCGTATTCGCTCCTTCGCTCCTTTTGAAATACAGTTCATTTCAGATCGTTGTTGTTTGCTGCTGTTGATTGTGCTGATTCCTGTGTTTGCCATTTTGACAGACACTGTAACATTTCTATGGACATTCTGCCGTTATGACAGGCGCTGTATCATTTCTATGCACATTCTGCCATTATGATACGGACATTTCCACGGATGTACCAGTGGCTGCTTTGGGTCGGGATGATTGTCTGCGGGTATGCTTTCAATCCACTCACCGCTCTTTGCATCTATGACATGCCGGCGGATAAAGTCCCAAATCTGCTCTGCTGCCTGCAGGTATTCTTTCTGATCGGGATTTTTTTGATAGGCATTATAAAAGCCGATCACGGACTCTGCCTGTACCCACCAGATTTTCTGCCTGTCAATTTTTTGACCTTCTCTCTCGTTATTCAAGGCATGCTGCTCTTTGTCAAACGCATTGCGGTATGCCGCCTCGGCCAGACCGCCTATCATGGGAAGCATTTTCTTTTGATATGCCTCGTCATCGAGAACACTGCATCCGCGATCGATCAGCCACGATGCTTCAATATTGTGACCGAATGATTCCAGATTGATCAGCGTGTGATAGTCCATGTCGAAGAAAACCTCACAAATCTGTTTTTCGGGATTGTACACCTTGTCCTGAAACAGATCCAGAATGCTGCGGATGGAATCGCCGACAGCATCGGAGTGGTCTGCCCGGTACAGCTCTGAATATGCCTCCAGAACGTGAAGCAGCGTATTCATGGTACGCTCTGCCATAACACCGTTTTCAGACAGCTTCTCATTGGATGCGGGTGTAAAATTGCACTGGAATGCCTCCAGATAACCGTCCCTGTCACGGCATTTCTCCTCGATGATGCGGTAAAGCGCATAGGCATGGTCTAAAGCCTCCTTTTTGCCGCTTGCCAGATAGTAGGCAGACAGGGCATAAATGGCAAATGCCTGATTGTACGTATGCTTGATATCATCGCATACCGTTCCGTCAAAATGCAGTGACCAGTAGACACCGCCGTACTGACTGTCGAGACAGTGATCCACCAGAAAAGCATAGGCATGGTCTGCCATGTGGAGCAGCTCTTCCTTTTTGAGAAGCTGATAGGCGGAAGAGTAAAACCACAGAATTCGGCTGTTGAGAATGACACCCTTCACAGCTTTGGGATCAGGCGAGCCGTCACTGTCAACATACCCATAAAAACCACCGTTCCTCACATCCTTTAATTTGTTCCAGAATGGAATCAGATTGTTTTCCAAATGTGCCTGAAAATTTTTTGCTTCCATAATGATTCGATCCTTTCCGTATTCATGATACATCTGATTACAGGTTATGCAGCGCTGCAGTATCAGTTTTTTACTTGATGATTCAATCTTAAATGAAATCCGGAGATTTTTCTATGACAAAGGGAATGAAAAATTGTACAAATCTATTATTTGGTCTTGCTGTCATGGCAGTGCAATGATAGGATAGAGAAAGGGAGGAACACGTGATGCAATTGTTCGAGTACATTGATATGCCAAATCGGCCATATGACATTATTTTTACGGATTACATTGGTTCAGCGCTGCACTGGCATTATTACAGTGAGATCATATACATCACAAAGGGAAAGGTTGCCGTCACCTGTAACAACCGGACAGCGCTCCTTGAGGAAGGGGATTTATGCTATATTTATCCATTGCAGCTCCATGCGGTTGCAAAGGCAGATGAGGCGCCTGCGGAGCATGCCGTCTTGAGATTTGATATTCATACAATCCATATTCCCCGGATTTTTCTCTCCCAAATGTACGATTGTTTTATCAGAAGGACGCAGGAGAACGATTTTTGCATTGTTTTGAAAAAGGAACAGATGGATCTTGCAAAAATAGATGCACAAATCCGGCAGATTGTGAATGAATATCAGGAAAAAAAGGAATTTTACAGCTTACAGATTCAGGCTGACATTTACACGATACTGATAGAGATCGCAAGGAAGATGGAGAAGGACAGTGCTCCGGTAACCGGTGGGCATTTAAATCAAAATGATGCTTTTTATCATATTCTGGAATATATTGACACGCATTCCGGTGAGCCGCTGGAGATTCAGAAGCTGGCAGATATGTGCCATATGAGTTACTCGCATTTTGCAAAGCTTTTCCGGGAGTGCTACGGGCGTTCCTGCGGGGAATATATTACATATATCAGACTGAATAAGGCGCAGGATTATTTGTTACATACAGATTACGATTTGAATGAAATTGCTCTTGAGACAGGCTTTTTTGATGCCAGCCATTTTATAAGGACCTATAAAAAATGGAGAGGCATCACACCAAAGCAGGAGCGACTCAAAATGAGAAATAATTGACAAATCATGTATGTCACTTAAGTCGGAAGGAGAAAGAGAAATGTTTGACAAGAAAATGATTGCACTTACATTTGATGATGGACCAACCATCGGAATTACAGATCAGGTACTTGACATTTTGCAGGAAAATGAGGTGGTAGCAAGCTTTTTCCTCATCGGACAGCAGATCACAGACGAAACAAGACATCTGGTGAAACGCGCGCATGACATGGGATGTTCGATTGAAAATCATTCTAAAACGCACCAATCCATGCCCGGACTTGGCAGAGAAGAGATTGTGGAGGAGATTCGGTATACCACTGACGTGATTGAAGAGATTACCGGGGAGAAACCGGAATTTTTCAGACCGCCGTTCATTGACTACGATCAGAAAATGTATGATCTCATTGATCTGGGATTCATCTGCGGATACGGATGTGAGGACTGGGTGCCCGCCGTTACGGCGCAGGAGAGAATTGACAGAGTGCTTCATGATGCAAATCCGGGTGCCATTGTCCTGTTGCATGATATGTGTGACAATACAAATACCGTTGAGGCGATTAAGGTGATCATTCCGGAACTGAAAAAACAGGGCTATGAATTTGTGACCGTCAGAGATCTCTTTCATAAAAGTGGCATTACGCCGCAGAGAAATGCCATCTACATGGGCGTTTGTGAGGTCAGAGAAAATTACCGGTAATGGAGCATATATGAGTATTTATAAGAATTGAATAGGGAAGTAAATACAAGGTTGACATTTCTGAGGTGTGCAGTATAATAGCTTATAATATATATCGGACGATATATATTATAAGCTATTATTTGTTATAACGACGAGGAAAAAGCAATATGCTTGCATAATTGCATTTGACGACCGTTAATCAGCTGATAGAACTCGCAAAGCGTGTTCTATCGCTGCTGCACGCGCAAGGAGTATGAGGATTGCAAAGCGGAAGAAATGGATTGTGATTCCGTGCGGCGGAAATAGGTATCTCGAAATCAGGTGAGAATGAAGGATAAGGGAAACGGCAAAAATGAGAATGCAATCTAAAGAAGGAGAAAACTGGTATGCAGGAAAAAAGTAGTGTATTGATTCAAAATGAAAAGCAGGCAAACAGAGCAGTTGCAAAGGTAATGAGAATTACATTTTTTATTTTTACGCTGGTTTATCTGCTCAATGTCATTGGTATTTTTGTGGTTGACATGGGGATTATGACGCTGGCCTATGTGACAGGTGCGGTGCTTTTGTGGATTCCTACCTTGCTTGTGTGTGTATGCAGACAGCAGAAAGGTTATGTGAAATATGTTCTGATCTTCTGTGCAGTTGCTTTTGTCACAATCGCGGCATCCACGTTGGGATATCATGTTGTGCTTCTGTACATTTATGCCATTGCAATTGCGAGCCTCTATTTTTCAAAGAGGCTGAATATTCTGACTACGGTTTTGTCGGTAACAGGAGTTTCTGTGGGACAGTGGCTTGATTTTGTCTTAAACACGCTTCCCGACAAAAACTTTACCAATTTATATAAACTGTTCGTTTATGGAATTGTGCCAAGAGCCATGGTATTGATTGCCATTGCCGCTATTTTTACCATGCTCTGCGAGAGAACTGCAGGAATGCTGTCTAATCTGCTGGATGCCGAAGCGCAGGAAAGAATCATGCATGAGATGAAACTGATGCAGGAGAATTCCAGACAGACGTCGGATGAGCTGCTTCAGATGGTAAAGGAACTGTCTGTCATCACAGAAGCATCTATGAAAGCAAACAACCAGATTGCAGAGGAGACAAGCAGTGTATTACAGAGTTTTTGCGAAAATACGGAAGAGATTACAGGTATCAACACAAGGACACAGGACATCAATGCCCGTCTGACTGCACTTGGAACCATGAACGGGCAGATTGCCGAGCTTGCAAAGCAAATCAGTGAGAGAACACAGGAAAATCAGGAGAAGATGGATGATGCGACACATAGTATGGAACAGATCCATGCCAGTACAGGGGAGTGTAAGGACATCATTTGGCAACTCGGTGAAAATTCAAAAGAAATTCTGGATATTATCAGAGTGATCACCGGAATTTCTCATCAGACCAATATCCTGGCACTCAACGCTTCCATAGAGGCGGCAAGAGCGGGTGAGCATGGCAAGGGATTTGCAGTTGTGGCCGGTCAGATTCAGAAGCTTGCGGAACAGACAAGAGCTGCAGTGGATGATATTGGGGATATTGTGACGGAAACTGTACATCATACCGAGAATGCAGTCAGTGTCATGGATCGGAGTGTGGAACTGACAAGAGCCGGTATGGAACGTATTCGGGAGGTTGGCAATTCCACGGCCGAAATCACCTCTTCCAACAGTCGCATGTCAGACCAGATTATGGAAATGGATCAGACGGTTGAGAATATCAGGCGGCAGAGCGGCGAAGTAGCAAAAGGTATGGAACAGGTGAATACAAACACGCAGGGTAATTACAACGCAATTGAGCATGTGACGGCAGCTACGCAGGAGAACAGTGCCGGCGTGGATGAGATTGAAAGCATGGTTGAGAGAATCAAGGAACTTGCCTATAAGGCAGTGGAAAGTGGCGAAAGGATATCGTAAATCTGTAAGGAACAGAAGAAAAATCAGCAGGGAAAGGAAGGAAAGGATGGCTCCTAAAAACAAGTTTACGCGGGAAGAAATGATTGAAGCGGCGGTGTGCGTTGTGCAAAGGAATGGCATTGATTCACTCACGGCAAAAGCGCTGGCAGCACAGCTCGGTGTCTCGACTCAGCCGGTTTTCACCTGTTTTCACACGATCGATGAGGCGAAGCGTGAAGTGCACGCTGCTGCCGAAAAACTGTATGACAGCTATGTGGCTAAGGGATTAAAGATGCCGATTCCGTTTTACGGATTTGGCATGCAATATATCCGTTTTGCAAAAGAGGAACCGGAATTGTACAGATTGTTGTTTTTGACAGAGGCGGAAGAGGGAAGACGCAGTGTGATGGATGCAATGCATCATTCCCGGGATCTGGTGCGTCAGTCCTTGCAGCAGATATATCATATCGATGAGCAGGCTGCCGACCGGTACTTTCGCGATATGTGGCTTGTTGTACACGGTCTGGCCACACTTGTGGTAACCGGTGGATGCCCCTACTCCGAGCAGGAGATGGGGGAGATTCTGACGGGATTCAGCGTCAGCCTTTGTAGATCCATCAAGGAGATACCCGGTTTTGTGGAAAACCGGTATGACAGGGACACCGTATTCAGGGAGATTGTAAAGCAATAGAATGTTACGGGAAGCTGTCTTTTCGGAAAAAGAAAGAAGGAAGGCTGAAAGAAGAAATGTTCGGGGAGAGAATTAAAAAGACTCCAGGAAGAGATGATGGAATCAGAAGGCACCATAAAAAGAAGAACAGAGGGAAAAGAAAATGAAGAAAATGAAGAAAACGAACAAAATGGATCAGAACGACAAAAAAGAAGCGACTGAAAAGAAAGTACAAAAGTATTCCTCTCAGTATATGAGCATAGGTATGTGTTTCGGTATGTCAATCGGACTGACCTTTGGGCAGCTTTGGTATCCTGACAATATTGCGATGGGCATGTGTATGGGTCTGCCGATCGGTATGTGCATTGGGATGGTGATCGGTGCGGCAAAAGATAAACGGCTCTCGGAGCATATGCAGACGGTAAGCCGGATTGAGGATGTGCCGGAGTCCGCCGATAAGCTGGTGTGTGCTGTAGATGAGGAGGGGGCTGAAAAAGAATACAGAGTCAGCAAAAAAGTGATGAAGGAGCAAAAGTTTGCTGTAGGTAACCGCGTCGCCGAGGAGACGGACGGCTCTCTTGTATCGCTCGAGGAGGAGTGAGATGCCTGTGACAGCGCCGGCACAGTTTTTGTCGTAAATCATATGACAGCAACAAGATTTGACAAGCCCTGCAAATCATGATAAATTACTATCAATAAAAAACCCATGAGGGAGTAGCAAGCGTATATCGTAGCAAGTCAACATACTGGCCACCGGTCTGGCTTGTTTTAAATTGCGAGACTCATGTATAGCTGAAACTATGCATGGAGTCTGTCCGTTCTCAAATAATAACCCAAGTATAGCTTTGGCGCTGTACTTGGGTTTTGTAGTGAGGAAGGAAAATGAGCGCGAGCAACGCGAGCATTCATTTTCACCCGAGCGTACATCGGGATAATCAGAAGCAGCGAAGCTGCGGCGCTACGAAGTAGCGGGATTATCGAGATGAATGAGGAAGGAAAACAAGCGCAGATATTTAATGCGTAGGTACAGGAGGAATGAAAAATGGAATGGAATGTCATGTTTTTTGTCAACAGTGTGTTACTTGGTGTGGGGCTTGCCATGGATGCTTTTTCGGTGTCACTTGCAAACGGGTTGCATGAACCGGCTATGAAGAAGAAAAAAATGTGTGGAATCGCAGGTGTATTTGCTTTTTTTCAAGCTGCCATGCCAATGTTCGGCTGGATCATGGTGCACACGATCATGCAGTATTTTGTGGTGTTCGAAAAGTTTGTACCCTGGATTGCGCTACTTCTCCTTACCTTTATCGGCGGTAGCATGCTGAAGGAGGGCATCCGGCCTTCCGGTGAGGAGGAAAAGCCTGCGGTGGGCTTTTTCGCGTTGTTTGTACAGGGGATAGCGACCTCCATAGATGCCTTATCGGTTGGATTTACCATCGCCGAATACGGCTTTCTCATGGCTTCTATCTGTGCCATGATCATTGCAGCCGTGACCTTTGTCATCTGTATCGTAGGTCTTATCATCGGCAAGAAGTTCGGGACAAGATTCGCGGGCAGAGCCACGATACTGGGTGGCGTCATCCTGATCGGAATCGGCATTGAGATATTCATTACCGGAGTTTTTTAAAAAATCAGATATATGTCGGTACCGCGATAGGAAGCCATACAGGTCCGGGAGCCGAGGGTATTGCGGTCACGGTATACTGAGACGGTACATGATCATTTGGAATAACAGAACGCTCTCTTTGGGGTAAACTGTCATATAGTTGACGTCATTCTCAAGCAGCGGTATGATGAATCAAATAAATGATATCAATCATATGAATCATACTAAGGAGACGCACATATGGTATCGGAAGACGGAAAGTACGCATGGATGGTCAAAATCGGGGAGAAAGGACAGTATATTGCACAGATATTTTCGGCAATGGACGCAGAAAGGCAGGTGAGCCGGAATGAGTAAGATTGTATTTTTCTGTATTCCGGCACAAGGACATACGAATCCGACTCTTGGCGTGGTGCGGGAGCTTGTCGGGCGCGGTCATCAGGTGCTTTACTATTCTTATAACAGTATGCGCGAAAAGATTGAAGAGGTCGGAGCAACCTTTGTATCCTGTGACGAGTACGATTGTGAGCAGAAGCTGACGCAAAAGGATGCAACACGCATCGGAAAAGATCTGGCATTTTCGACAAAAATTCTTGTGGATACGACGCTGGCACTTGACGATAAGGTTTGTGCCGATATGGAGAAACTACGGCCGGACTGCATTGTGGCCGATTCTATGGCAACCTGGGGAAAGGCGGCAGCCATCAAGCTTGGTATCCCTTTTGTCTCTTCGACCACTACCTTTGCATTTAACCAGTATTCTGCAAAGATCATGAAGCGGGGCATCGGCGAACTGTTTGGGATGCTCTTCTCCATGCCGAAGGTGAATAAGGAAATCAAACGTCTGCAGGACAAGGGATATCCGGTAAAGAGTATTCTCGATCTGATGCAGAATGATGACAATACCAACACAATTGTGTATACCTCACCGGAATTTCAACCGTGCTCCGAGACCTTTTCGGATAAATATGCCTTTGTGGGACCTTCCATCCGCCCTGCGAAAGGGGAAATCAGAAAGAAGAAGGATAAGCTGGTCTATATTTCCATGGGTACCGTCAATAATGATCTGATGACGCTGTATCAGAATTGTATTGCAGCACTCACGGGGACTGAGTATCAGGTCATCCTGTCTGTCGGCCAGCTGGTTTCTGCGGACAAGTTCGCGAATCTGCCGGAGAATATTTCAGTGGAGACGCATGTGGATCAGATTGCTGTTTTGCAGAAGGCAGATGTCTTTCTTTCTCACTGTGGGATGAACAGCGTCAATGAAAGTCTGTATTTTGGTGTCCCGCTGATCATGATGCCGCAGACACAGGAGCAGGGCGGTGTCGCAGAGCGCGTGCGTCAGCTCGGCGCAGGTCTGAAGCTGGAAAAGACCGATGTATCTTCCATTGCCGCAGCGGTGGACAAGGTGTTGGCCGATAGCAGCTATCGGGAAAATGCGGCTCAGATTGCAGATGGTTTTAGGCGCTGCAGCGGCGCAAAAGGGGCGGCTGACAAAATTTTGCAGGTATGTCAGAGTAAGCAATAGAATGTGATATCCTGTATGGATCAGAGATGGTGGACGAGGATGTGAGGCTATGAAGCATAAGGGTGCAAAGCATAAGGGAAAGCTTTGGATCGTGCTGGCAGTACTTGTTGTAGGTGTATTTGCACAGACAGGGAAACAGGATGCATCAAAGAATGATCATGAAGCGGTACTGAGTGGGGAAACAGAACCGGAAGCTTATCGGAAAGTGGCTCAGACAGAAGCAGATCAGAGTAATCCCGTAAGCACGCAGATAACGGAAAAGGAGCCGCCGCAAGAACAGACAGAGCCACCGGAGGGGAATGCGGTACAAGAGGAAAGCAGCACGGAGAATGTAGCCCAATTTCTCTTTGATCTGTCTTTGGTACCGGCTTATACAGGGAACTCCTATGTGGAACTCAATCAAAACCAGCCACTCTTTGATGAGGATGATATGGTGACAACGCCCTTTGAAAACTACAGCAGGCTGGATGAACTTGGTCGCTGCGGTGAGGCGTATGCAAACCTCTGCGGCGAGGAAATGCCGACGGAGGAACGCGGTGAGATTGGGTCTGTCAGGCCATCCGGCTGGCACACTGTGAAATACAATGATCTGATTGACGGCAATTATCTATACAACAGATGTCACCTCATTGGCTATCAGCTTGCGGGAGAAAATGCAAACGAGAAGAATCTGATCACGGGAACTCGTTATCTCAATGTGGAGGGTATGTTGCCCTTTGAAAACAGGGTGGCGGATTATCTCAAAAGCAGCAAAAATCATGTATTATACAGAGTGACACCGATTTATGAGGGAGACAACTTAGTGGCTTCCGGTGTCACGATGGAGGCTAAATCCGTAGAAGATGAAGGAGAGGGCATTTGTTTTTATGTGTTTGTCTATAATGTCCAGCCGGGTATTCTCATTGATTATGCAGATGGAAGCAGCCTGCCGGATGCGGCATATGCAGGGCAATATGGACAAAATCCGGAAAAGGACAGAAGGACAGAGAATGAAAATGCCGCTGCTGCAAATGGTGCATATTCCAATGTCACAGATTCAACTGCTACAGAGAAAACATATATACTGAATACGAATACACACAAATTCCATGATCCGTCATGCAGCAGTGTGTCGGATATGAAGGAAAAGAACAAAAAGGTCACAACGGACACGCGCGAGGCAGTGATAGCCTCCGGTTATGCGCCTTGCAAGCGGTGTGACCCTTAAGAAAAGCGTATGCAGAATGTATGCGACGCATCCCGGTGTCACTGTGACCGGTATTATTGAAAAGCTGGAGCTGCGCCGGATTTATGGGAAATAATTTTCACATTTTCGAGTTGCCATATTGTGGAATTTAGCTATAATGAAATAAGAACAAAAGTAGAACAAAGAAGCAGGAAAGGGGGAGCAGCATGCGCGCAAAAAGTCGTAGAGTGCCGGCATTTTTACTTACGATATTTATATTGTGTATGGGGATTTGTTTTGATCTTGTCAAAGCAGATTCGCTGCCGGAGCATGTCTTTGATACTGCCGGTTACGGCAATTCCTTATCCTGTGATGAGCAGGGATTTGCCACGCAAGGGGTATCCCTCTGCGCCTGTGCCGAGATAGAGGAGATTCATCTGTGTACAGCTGAGATGCTTGGCGTGCATCGCGATGCCACTGCGTGGAGAGCGACCGGCCGTCTTATGGCATCAGGTCGACAGCTGCCACGCGCCTGTGAACTGGCAAATGTTCCTTCTTTTGCGATGCAGCCCGGCAGGTTTTCTGTGGGCAATAAAGTCTTACAAGTCTATCCTTTCTATCAGGAAGAACGTGTCGTTCAATATATCCAGAATTCAGACGGGAAAAAACGAATCTGAACCTGATACCCATCACCTACCTATGGAAACATAGGTTATTTTCCGTACAAAAAAGGGAAAAGAGTAATTTGTGAATTGGTGAAGCATACCCGAAGAAGTGTATGCTTATTTGTGCATGAAAAAAGTGAGGTAATCATATGGTTCAGAATATATTTGTAGGTTTATTAGGCGTTGCCGTTGTGGCAGCAGGTATCTGGGGATGGTGGATTGAAAACGGAAGACCTGTGCAAGAGGATGACACGGATGGTTCCGAAGCGGAAAGGATGGAGGAAACGCGAAATGAGGATGTACAGACCGCGGCGGCCCTCAGTAAGCAGATGCAGGAGTTTCCGGATAGTGAAAATAAAAAAGTCATATAAATAGAAGGGCAGGTGAATAAAATGATCATGATACAGATAGGTTTACTTGTGCTCGGCTTTGCCATGCTGGTGAAGGGAGCGGACTGGTTTGTGGACGGAACGAGCAAAGTTGCGAGAAAGCTTGGGATTCCCCAATTGGTTGTGGGACTGACGATTGTGGCAATGGGAACAAGTGCGCCGGAGGCGGCTGTCAGTATCACAGCCGCCCTGAAGGGAACAGCGGATATTGCCATCGGAAACGTAGTGGGAAGTAATATCTTAAACATTCTGATTATTCTGGGTATTACGGGTGTGATGACATCGGTTGCCATCCGGAAATCCACGCTCAAAATAGAGATCCCTTATATGCTGGTGGCCACCGCTATTCTGATTCTCATGGGCTATACTGGAATGTGTATCTCCAGAATGGAAGGAGTCATTTTCCTGCTCATGTTTCTGGGATATCTGACATACCTGTTTCTTTTGGCAAAAAAAGAAAAGGAAGTAAGTGAAGAGGTTACCCAAAATATATGGGTACTTTTGGGAATCGCAGTGCTTGGCGGATTCATTGTGGTCTGGGGGAGTGATATCACGGTGGATGCAGCTGTTAAAATCGCGAGTGTCATTGGGCTTGGAGAGCGTTTTATCGGTCTGACAATCGTGGCGCTGGGCACCTCACTCCCGGAGCTGTTCACTTCTGTCACGGCGGCCAGAAAGGGAAATGCCGATATTGCCATAGGGAATATTGTGGGAAGTAACATTTTTAACATATTGTTCATTTTGGGCACAACAGCTCTGATTACACCTGTGCCTTATGAGCGAGGCTTTTTGACAGATGGTTTTGTTGCCGTGGGCGCAGGAGTTTTATTGTGGGTCTCCGTATGGAAAACAATGGAGCTGAGAAGAAAATGGGGCATCATTATGTTGCTGTGCTATCTGGCATATTTCATTTACCTGCTCATGTGATATATGTTTGCGGCAAATGGTGCAAAGGCAAAAGATGACTCCGGAAAATGAAAAAGAAAAGAGGAATAGATGACAGGATATGTTTTAGGGATTGCAATTATTATCATACTTTGCATTGTGGCAGAAAAATGTTCCGATATTTTCGGGCTGCCGGCGCTCATTCTGTTTATGTTTATAGGAATGCTATTTGGCTGCGACGGCATATTTAAAATCCGGTTTGATGACTTTTCACTGGCTGAAACGGCATGTTCCATCGCCCTGATGTTCATTATGTTCTATGGCGGATTCAATACGAAATGGAGTGCGGCAAAACCGGTAGCCGGAAAGGCGATCATACTCTCAACGATTGGGGTCGTGGTCACGGCAGCAGTCACGACTTTGCTTTGCTGTCTGCTACTGCGGATGACGTGGATCGAGAGCTTTCTGGTGGGGGCGGTTCTCTCCTCCACCGATGCAGCCAGTGTGTTCGCTATTTTGCGCAGAAAGAAGCTGAATCTGAAAGACGGAACGGCATCCATTCTGGAGATAGAGAGTGGAAGTAATGATCCGGTGGCATATATGCTGACAATGATTGCCATCAGCGTTGCCGGAACATCCGGAGCGGAAAATATAGTGCTTATGATCCTGCTTCAGATTCTGGTCGGCATTGTTGTGGGCATATTGATTGCTTTTCTGTCAATCAGGCTGATTTCACGGACGAATCTGGTATCCGATGGACTGGATACGATTTTTATGATCGCCATGGTACTGCTTTGTTTTGCACTGGCGGGTATGCTCGGGGGCAATGCGTACCTGAGTCTTTATCTGTGCGGCATCATGCTTGGAAACAGCAGAATCGGTAACAAGCACACTCTGATTTCGTTTTTTGACGGTGTGACCAGCCTGTCCCAGATACTTGTTTTCTTTTTGATCGGATTACTCAGCTATCCGCATCAGATGCCGCAGATCATTCCTGCGGCACTGGCAATTGTGGTCATTTTAACACTTGTTGCCAGACCGGTTGCGGTATTTGCGCTGCTCCTGCCCTTAAGGTGTGATGTCAGACAGTGTCTGCTGATCTCATGGGCGGGACTTCGCGGCGCATCCTCCTCTGTTTTTGCCATCATGGCTGTAGCGGCAGGAATCCATATGCAGCATGATCTGTTTCATATCGTCTTTACCGTAACACTTTTTTCCGTTGCCCTGCAGGGCGGATTGCTGCCCTTTGCGGCGCATCGGCTTCAAATGGTGGATGACAATGCAGATGTGCAAAAGACCTTCAACGATTATCAGGAAGAGACAGCATTGCAGCTGATGCGCATGTACATACCGCCGGGGCATAATTGGTCGAACAGGAAGGTGAAGGATGTGGCAATGCCGCATGGTTCGCTGGCAATCATGATCAAGAGAGGGGATGAGAGCATTATTACCAAGGGAGAGACGGTGATCAAGCCGGAGGATACGCTGATTTTGAGTGTGCCGCCCTATGTGCCGTCGGAAGATGAACAACTGGAAGAAATCATGATTGACAAAAAGCATCCCTGGTGCCGGAAAACCATAGGCGAGCTGGGGCTGGGGGAGGATGAGCTGATCGCATTGATTGTGAGAAATACAGAAACGATCATTCCCTACGGCAGAACTGTGATTCTGGATGGTGATACTGTCGTGGTATATCGATGATAAAAAAGCTGATGACCTCTGCCGGGTGGCAGAAGACATCAGCTTTTCTGTTATGCAGGCGATCATTCTGCAAGCAGAGTTTCGCTGTCGAGAAAACCGGAAATGGAACAGAGAATTTCCTGTCCGGCAAGAGGTGCATCTGTCTTTTTGGCGACTTTTATATAATTACGGGTGTGGCCAATCTGATACATATCCCCATCTATGGTAACGGTCTGTTCAAACAGCACTTCAAGGACGCTGCCAAGGAAAGAACAGCGATATGCATGGGAAGCTTCCTTGTCCATCTGCAGAAGAACGCTGCTTCTCTCTTTTTTCTGTTTTTCGGTCAGCTGACCGGGCATACCGGCGGCAACTGTCCCTTCTCTCTTTGAATAGGGAAAAACATGCATCTCAAAAAATTGTACCTGTTTCAGAAAATCGACGGTAGTTGCAAATTCCTCCTCTGTCTCACCGGGGAATCCTGTGATCACATCTGTTGTGATGGCGGGGCGATCGAAGGCGGCGCGCAATATTTCAACACTCTTTAAAAAATCGGATGTCCGGTATTGACGGTTCATCCGTGCAAGAACGCTGTCACAGCCACTTTGCAGGGACAGATGGAAATGCGGGCAGAGTTTATCAAAAGCCGAGAGACCTTTGGCAAAATCTTCTGTGATGATACGCGGTTCCAGAGAACCGAGCCGGATGCGTGTGATGCCGTCAATCTGCTGAATCTGCCCAAGCAGCAAAAGCAGTTCGTCTGCGCCCGCTTTGAACGAATCATCAGGTGTCATTTGTCCTGCCTGAAAGACCTGATTGTAGCTTTCGCCGTGGAAATCCAGTCCGTAAGAGCTTAAGTGGATACCGGTGATGACGACCTCTTTGTAGCCGGACTGCGCCAGCCCCTGTATCTCGGTTATGACATTTTCCGGTTTCCGGGAGCGTACTCTGCCGCGTGCATAGGGAATCACGCAGTAGGAGCAGAACTGATTGCAGCCATCCTGGATTTTGATATAGGCTCTGGTATGTTCCGCAGTTCTGACAAGCTGCATTTCCTCATAGTCCTGCGATTGGTTTATGTCGATCACGCAGTCGCCGCGAGAGGGAGGGCATACACCTTTCTCTGTTTCACGTTCTTTGATAAATGCTTCAAGCAGTGGAACAAGATCCTTTTTGCGGTTGTTGCCGATAGCCAGATCAATGCAGGGATCCTTCCGGGCCTTTTCTCCGCCGGTCTGCACATAACAGCCGACCGCCACTACGATGGCATCAGGATTTTTGTGCTTTGCCTTGTGGATCATCTGTCTGCTTTTTCGGTCTGCAATATTGGTTACGGTACAGGTGTTAATGATATAAATGTCTGCTTTTTGGTTAAAATCCACAATTTCATATCCACTATTTTGTAAATATTGCTGCATAACATCCATTTCATAAGAATTTACCTTGCAGCCAAGGTTGTGTAGTGCCACACTTTTCATCTGTTTCCTCGCTTTTTTTTGTAGGGTTTTCGTATTGACTTTTAAAACTCGCTCCTTTAGTATAATAGACGAAGGTATTAAAAAACAAGGAGGTAATTCAAAATGAAGACAGTTAAGATTTCTTTAAATTCAATTGACAAAGTGAAATCATTCGTAAACGACATTACAAAGTTTGATTACGATTTCGATCTGGTATCCGGAAGATACGTAATCGATGCAAAATCTATCATGGGTATCTTCAGTCTGGATTTATCTAAGCCGATCGACTTAAACATCCATGCAGAAGATGGCGCAGAAGATGTTATGGCTGTCCTGAAGGACTATACAGTATAATACATACTGCAATTGAATCTGTAAATCGGAGATTCCTGCCAGTTTTTCTGGCAGGAATTTTTGCGTTGTTTTTCCTTAAAAAAGATGGTATACTACAGCTAGGATTGTCCTGTGAAAATAAAAGGTAATATGGAATGGGGTACAGGGCAACAAAGGTAATAGGGGTGGTTACAATGAAATATACGAAGGAAGAGATCACAGAAATTGACCGTGTTTCAAAAGAAACGGCGCAGGTGATCGCAGAGCATTTTCCGAAGGATGTCGACTTTGAGATTGAAATGGCACTTGAGACGACGAATTCCGAAAACGGTGATTTGATTCTGAGGGTGGATGCGCAGAATTTTGTTATTACATGCGGAGAGGACAGCTTTAATTTTACGAAGAAAGCAGGACTTGCGGATATGCCGTCAACCTCCAAGGTACAGGAGATTACCGCGCTGAAGTACAAGTTTTTAAAGAGCGTGCTTGTCATCGGACTTCCGTCAGTGAATGCGAGACTGGAAAAGCAGGTACAGACCAGAAAGGCACAGCATGATTATATCATGAAGATCGGCATCAGTATTGGTTTGGAGAATGCAAAAATCGGCAGCAGGTCGGTAAGTCCCGCAGCAGCCGTGTCACGTCAACAGGTGGATCATTATCTGAAGCTGATCGAGTCACAGCTCACCAGACTGGCATTTGGTTCCGAGATCAATCCGACCACGAGGGGTAACATTGTGATCCACGGGGAGAGTTCCGACAGAACGATCCGTATTGATGAGACAGTGCGTGATACGCTGACCGGCCAGGAGACCATACACGAGATTTACTACTATCTGGATACCAAAGAGACAAAATATTATGAAAATGGGAAGAATCGGAATATCAGTGATCTTTTTCTCTCCATTACCTCATCGGAAAAATACAAAAAGATTTACAATGAAGTCAATGTGCTTCTGAAAAAAGAGGTCATTATCGATAAAGATGTAGAGGATTTTGTACAGTCACAAAAGCCTTTGGATAATGAATTTATCAAACCGGAAATGAATTCTTTTAAGATGACACATATCGAGTAGCAAAAAACGGAAAAAACAAAGATTCCATACACAGGCTGAAGAGACAGAAGGGACGTGTTACAATGCAGGATTTGGGTGGAACACAGGTAATTAAAGTAGAAATTGAGCCGGAAACAGCGGCCAAAAAAGTACTTTCTACGGTTTATGAAGCACTGAGTGAGAAAGGCTATAACCCGGTGAATCAGATTGTCGGCTATATCATGTCGGGAGATCCGACCTATATCACCAGTCATAACGGCGCAAGAAGTCTGATCATGAAAGTGGAGCGCGACGAGATCGTCGAGGAGATGCTGAAGGAATACATCAAGAATAATCATTGGAAATAGAGGATCTGTATGCGAATCATGGGGCTGGATTTCGGTTCAAAGACAGTCGGTGTTGCGGTGAGTGATCCGCTGCTTCTGACTGCGCAGAGTCTTGAAATCATTCGGAGAAAATCGGAGAATAAACTGCGGCAGACGTATGCGCGCATAGAGGAGCTCGCACAGGCTTACGAGGTGGAAAAATTTGTAGTCGGACTGCCTAAGAACATGAATGCGACAGAGGGGGAGCGGGCAGAAAAATCCCGTGAATTCGCAGATGCCTTATTTCGCCGTACTGGAATTGAGGTTGTTATGTGGGACGAGAGACTGACGACCGTAGCTGCAGATCAGACTATGATGGAGGCAGGCATCCGGCGTGAGAATCGCAAAGAGTATGTAGATGCGATTGCCGCTTCCTTTATTTTGCAGGGGTATCTTGATTTTTTGCGTTTTCAGGAACAGAATCAGGAGGCATAAGGAGAAATGGAAAAAATTACATTTACACCTGATACGGAAGAGGAAGCAATCCAGCTGTTTGTGCTGGAAAAGACAACGCTTGGCGGCGTGGATTATCTTCTTGTCACAGACAAGGAGGACGGGGACGCGCAGGCGCTGATTTTGAAGGATGTCACACAGGACGAAGGAGAGGACAGCACGTATGAGGTCGTCTCTGATGATAGAGAGCTGGATGCCGTGGCAGCAGTATTCGAGAATCTGCTGGACGATATCGAGTTCGTGGAAGAGGATTAGTCTCCTTTTCTTTTTATGAAATGAAGTATTGAACTATTTTTGGAGGAAAGACAATTGAATAAGAGTAAAATGACCGGTTCATCCAAGCTGAAGATTATTCCGCTGGGTGGACTTGAGCAGATTGGTATGAATATTACTGCCTTTGAATACGAAGACAGTATTATTGTTGTGGATTGCGGTTTGGCATTTCCGGAAGACGATATGCTCGGAATCGATCTGGTAATCCCGGATATCACATATCTGCAGGACAATGCGGATAAGGTCAAGGGATTTATCATCACGCATGGACATGAGGATCACATCGGAGCGCTCCCCTATGTGCTGAAGCAGCTCCCGGTGCCCGTTTATGCCACCAAGCTTACGATCGGCATTATTGAGAATAAGTTAAAGGAGCATGGTCTGGAGAAACTTGTCAAACGCAAAGTGGTGAAGTTCGGGCAGCACATCAATCTGGGACAGCTTCGGGTAGAATTCATCCGGACGAATCACAGTATTGCGGATGCGGCTGCACTGGCAATCTACTCGCCTGCAGGTATCGTGGTGCATACAGGTGACTTTAAGGTGGATTACACACCGGTATTTGGTGATGCGATCGATTTGCAGAGATTTGCGGAAATTGGCAAAAAGGGTGTTCTGGCACTGATGTGCGACAGCACCAATGCAGAGCGTCCCGGTTTCACACCGTCAGAGAGAACCGTGGGAGAGACCTTTGATAATATTTTTGCAGAGCATCAGAATACGCGTCTGATCATTGCGACATTTGCGTCCAATGTTGACCGTGTACAGCAGATTATCAATACGGCTTATAAGTATGGTCGCAAGGTTGTGGTAGAGGGCCGCAGCATGGTCAATATCATTGAGACGGCGACTGCACTTGGGTATATTAATATTCCGGATAACACACTGGTGGATATTGAACTTTTAAAAAATTATCCCGATGAGAAAACTGTCATCATTACGACGGGAAGTCAGGGAGAGAGCATGGCAGCACTTTCCAGAATGGCAAGCGGCATGCACCGCAAGATTACAATCGGATCGCTTGACACAGTCATCTTTTCATCCAACCCGATTCCGGGTAATGAGAAGGCGGTATCGAAGGTGATCAATGAGCTGTATGCAAAAGGTGCTGATGTTATTTTTCAGGATGCACATGTATCCGGACATGCCTGCAGAGAAGAGATCAAGCTGATCTATTCACTTGTGCAGCCCAAATATGCGATTCCGGTACATGGTGAGCTGCGCCACCTGATCGCACAGGCTAATCTTGCCAAAGGGCTTGGTATCGACAAGGATGATATCTTTATTCTGCGTTCGGGCGATGTGCTGGAGCTTTGCGAGGAGAGTGCACAGGTAACCGGGAAGGTGCCGGCAGGCAGTATTTTTGTGGATGGTCTCGGTGTCGGTGATGTTGGCAATATCGTATTGCGTGACCGACAGCATCTGGCTGAGGACGGCATTCTGATCGTTGTGGTAGCACTGGATTGCGATAATAACATTGTGATTTCGGGTCCGGATATTGTATCAAGAGGATTTGTGTATGTGAGAGAATCCGACGAACTGCTGGAGGAAGCCAGAGAAATTGTGGCAGATGTCCTTGATGGCTGTATGGACCGCAATGTCACGGACTGGGGCAGAATGAAAAATCAGATAAAGGATGCCCTGAATGATTATATTTGGAAGAAAACAAAGAGAAGACCGATGATTCTGCCGATCATCATGGAAGTGTAAAATATGTTACAGGTTAGAAACGAATTAGAACAGCTGAAAAGTGCAATCAGAAATTCTGAGGTGGCGCAAAAATACGATGAAGTGAGGCACAGAGTCGAGCAGGATTGCGAACTGTGTCGCCAGATCAATGAATTCAGACGAAGAAATTATGAACTGCAGACAAAAACGTATCCGGATCAGTTGATGGATATGTCAGATTCGTTTACGAGGGAATATGCTTCTTTCCGGGAAAATCCGGTTGTGCAGGAGTTTCTGGCTGCCGAGCTGGCATATTGCAGGATGCTGCAGGAAGTGACAACAGAGATTGTGGGTGTCGCAAATCTGGATCTCTAAGAGATAAGGAGCTGTTTATGAAGTTAAATCAGGTATTGGGAGCAGTGCTGAATATGCTGTTCCGGTTGGCGATATCCTGTATCGTCGTTGTCATGATATACAGGATTGCCATGTATTCCTATCATTTTGGCTATATGGTTTTTTGTGATGCCGCAAAAGAGCTTTCGCCCGGAAGGGATATCACGATTGCGGTGGAGCTGGAGGATAGTGCCCTGGATATCGGGAAGACGCTGGAAAAAAGAGGGCTGATTGACGATGCCAGAGTGTTTTATGTGCAGGAGCTTCTTTCGGAATACCACAAGAAGCTGCAACCGGGTATTTATACGCTCAATACTTCCATGAAGGCGTCTGAAATGATGGCGGTCATGGCAGAAAGCAGTGAAGAGACGGAGGAGTCGGAGGAACAGACGAAGGCATCCGATCAAGCATCACAGACATCTGATGTGACAGAAGAGGCGGACAGTGATAACGCGCAGGATGGAAATGGCGAAGCAGCGCAGGATGAAAGCGAATGATAGATAACCGGCAGGTTACACGGCAGAAAGAGGAAAAAATGATCGTAGAACAGAGATATGTGGATTATATCAATTCACTGGAGAGAGAAATGCCCGCTTATCTGGAGGAGCTTGAACGTTTTGCACTTGATACGGACGTTCCGATCATCCGGAAGGAAATGCAGAGCTTTTTAAAAACACTATTGGTTATGAATAAACCGAGGCAGATTCTGGAGGTTGGGACTGCCATCGGTTTTTCTGCGCTTTTGATGAGCGAGTATATGCCGGACGGCGGTCATATCACGACCATCGAAAAATATGAGAAAAGAATTCCGCTGGCAAGAGAAAATTTTGCAAAAAACGGAAAAGAGGAGCAGATCACTTTGCTGGAGGGCGATGCGGCCGAAATCCTTGCATCGCTGGCAGACAAGGAGGAGCAGCAGTTTGATCTGATTTTTATGGATGCGGCAAAAGGGCAGTATATCCATTTTATGCCGGATGTGCTGAGACTTCTGAAAACAGGCGGTGTCCTGCTGTCAGATAACGTTCTGCAGGATGGGGATGTCATTGAATCGCGTTATGCTGTGACCAGGAGAAACCGCACGATCCATACAAGGATGCGGGACTATCTGTATGAATTGAAAAATAATGCGCTTTTGCAGACCTCGATCATTCCGCTTGGGGATGGAATCGCGCTGTCAGTCAAGAAATAGAATTGAGGATCAGTATGAAAAAACCAGAGCTTTTGATTCCGGCGAGCAGCCTGGAAGTATTGAAAACAGCTGTGATGTTTGGAGCGGACGCTGTTTATATCGGCGGTGAAATTTTTTCACTGCGGGCGAAAGCCAAAAATTTTTCGCATGATGATATGAGCGAGGGAATTGCCTTTGCGCATGCACATGGAGTCAAGGTGCATGTGACGGCAAATATTCTGGCGCATAATTACGATATGGAAGAGGCAGCTGCTTATTTCAGGGAGCTTGCCGCGCTGGCGCCCGATGCGGTGATCGTATCGGATCCGGGAATGATCCTGCTGGCAAAGGAGAACTGTCCGAATGTGGACATTCATCTGAGCACGCAGGCCAATAATACCAATTATATGACGTACCGTTTCTGGTATGAACAGGGCATCAAACGCGTGGTCAGTGCAAGAGAGTTGTCTTTAAAGGAGATTAAGCAGATTCGCCAGAAGATTCCGGCGGATATGGAAATTGAGAGTTTTATTCATGGTGCCATGTGCATTTCTTACTCCGGAAGATGCCTTCTGTCAAATTACTTTACGGGGCGCGATGCCAACAGAGGTGCCTGTACACATCCGTGCAGGTGGAAATACGCTGTGGTTGAAGAACAGAGACCGGGGGAATATCTGCCTGTCTATGAAAATGAAAGAGGCACTTATATATTCAATTCCAAGGATCTGTGCATGATTGAGCATATCCCGGAGATGATAGATGCGGGAATCGACAGCTTCAAGATTGAGGGGCGGATGAAGACGGCTCTCTATGTGGCGACGGTGGCAAGAACCTACCGCAAGGCAATCGACGCGTATTTGGAATCTCCGCAGAAATACGAGGAAATCCTGCCGTGGTGCAGGGAGGAAATCTCCAAGTGCACCTACCGACAGTTTACAACCGGTTTTTATTTTGGAAAGCCGGATGAAAATACGCAGATCTATGACAGCAACACCTATGAGCAGGAATATATTTATCTTGGAATTATTGAGCAGACAGAGGAATGTCCGGAGGGTGTTATTGTCAGCATTTCACAGCGCAATAAGTTCAGCGTGGGAGAATGCATTGAAGTGATGAAGCCGGATGGCACAAACGAGGCTGTGACGGTGCTTCGGATTGTGAATGAAGAAGGGCAGGAACAGGAGAGTGCACCGCATCCGCAGCAAAAGCTTCGTGTGACCTTGCAGGGAAAAGCAGACGGATATGATCTTCTGCGCAAAAAGGCAGAGTAATGCACAGATTGCACAAAGCTTTCGGTAAATTGCACATACATTTTTGATATTCTTTTATAAAAAATCAAAAATTCCAAAAAAGTACTTGTTTTTTTGGAAAAATAAGAGTATGGTAAATGCAACGAAAGTGAACTTTCAAAAATAATTGATTTGGACGACGAAGTCCTGAACCGTTTGGTTCAGGACTTTTTTTGTAGCGAGGAAGGAAAATGAGCGCGAACGAAGTTCGCATTCATTTTCACCCGAGCGTACACGAATAATTCGGAGAGGTGCGAAGCACCGGCTGGCGCGAAGCGACAGGAATTATGAGTGCAAGAGGAAGGAAACCAAGCGGCCGCGAAGCGGACATTTGGTTTCACCCGAGCGTACATCGAGATAATCAGAAGCAGCGAAGCTGCGGTGCTACGAAGTAGCGGGATTATCGAGATGCAAGAGGAAGGAAAATGAGCGGCATCTACGCATCAATACAGTCTGTCCAAGTCATGAAAGAAAAAAGAAAGGGAGAAAACAAAATGGGCGAATTGACAAATGTAGAAGAAATTTTTGGGAAAAATGTATTTACGCTCGGCAAAATGAAAGAGCGTCTTCCGAAGGATGTATTTAAGGAAGTAAAAAAGGTCATGGATCAGGGCGGTGAGCTTTCCATGGCAGCTGCTAATGTCGTGGCAAAAGCAATGAAGGACTGGGCTGTAGAAAACGGAGCAACCCATTATACACACTGGTTTCAGCCGCTGACAGGCATCACAGCTGAGAAACATGATTCCTTTATTGCAAACCCGGATGAAATGGGCAAGATGATCATGGAGTTTTCCGGAAAAGAGCTGATCAAAGGTGAGCCGGATGCTTCTTCCTTCCCTTCAGGGGGTCTGCGTGCCACATTTGAGGCGAGAGGTTATACAGCATGGGATATCACATCACCGGCATTTTTAAAAGAGGCATCCACAGGCGTGATTCTCTGTATTCCGACTGCTTTCTGTTCTTACACAGGTGAGGCACTTGACAAAAAGACTCCGCTCCTTCGTTCCATGGAGGCGGTTTCCAAACAGGCACTTCGTATTGTGCGTCTGTTCGGTAATACAGAGGCGACAAAGGTTGTGGCATCTGTCGGACCTGAGCAGGAATACTTCCTGGTGGATGAGAAATTATATAAAGAGCGTTCTGATCTGATGTTCGCAGGCAGAACCTTATTCGGCGCACCTGCTCCGAAAGGACAGGAGATGGAGGATCACTACTTTGGTGTTATCCGTGAGCGTGTTGGTGCCTACATGAAAGACCTGAACGAAGAACTCTGGAAATTAGGTGTTTCCGCCAAGACGCAGCATAACGAGGTTGCACCGGCACAGCATGAGCTTGCACCAATTTATGCGACAGCAAATATTGCAGTAGATCACAACCAGATAGTCATGGAGACAATGAAGAGAGTCGCAGTGAAACATGGTATGAGATGTCTGCTGCATGAGAAACCTTATGCAGGTGTCAACGGTTCCGGTAAACACAACAACTGGTCCATCACCACGGACAACGGTGTAAACCTGCTTGATCCGGGCGATACGCCAAATGAAAATGTACAGTTCCTTCTGGTTCTGGCATGTATCATGCGTGCGGTTGACAGACATGCAGATCTGCTCCGCCAGTCCGCATCCGATGTTGGTAACGACCACAGACTCGGAGCAAACGAGGCACCTCCGGCAATCATTTCCATGTTCCTTGGCGAGCAGCTTGAGGATGTGGTAAAACAGCTTGTGGAGACCGGTAGCGCAGCTTCCTGCTTAGAGGGCGGTAAACTTCTGACCGGTGTTTCCACGCTGCCTGACCTGCAGAAGGATGCAACCGACAGAAACCGTACTTCACCTTTTGCATTCACAGGAAATAAATTTGAATTCCGTATGGTTGGTTCCGCGGATTCTATTGCCGGTCCGAATACCACACTCAATGCCATCGTTGCAGAGGCATTCTGTGAGGCTGCCGACAGACTGGAGAAGGCAGCGAACTTTGATGATGCCGTACATGATCTGATCAAGGAGTACATGACAGAGCACCAGAGAATCATCTTCAACGGCAACGGATACTCAGATGAATGGGTAGAAGAAGCAGAGAAGAGAGGCTTGCCGAATATCAAGTCCATGATTGAGGCTGCTTCTACACTGACAAGTGATAAGGCAGTTGCCCTGTTTGAAAAATTCGGTATTTATACAAAGCCTGAGCTCGAGTCCCGTGAGGAGATCATTTACGAGACCTATGCAAAGACAATTAACATTGAGGCACTGACCATGATCGACATGGCAGGTAAGCAGATCATTCCTGCAGTTGTGAAATATGTAAAGACCCTGGCTGATACGGCAGGTGCCATCAAGGCAGCCGGAGCAGATGCATCCGTACAGGTTAAGCTACTTTCTACTGCAAATGAAAAACTTGCAGCCGCACAGGCAGCACTTGAAAAACTGATCGCAGTAGATAAGGAAGCGAGTGAAATGACAGATGTCAAGGCACAGGCATTCTTCTATAAGGATTCCGTCAAGGCAGCGATGGAAGAACTCAGAACACCTTGCGATGAGCTGGAAATGATCGTCGACAAGGAAATCTGGCCGATTCCGACCTACGGTGAGCTGATGTTTGAAGTATAAAAGGATTGTTATTTCCTTAGCCCCCCAATAAAATATACATAAACCAAGAGAGTCCGGTATCTGAGAATCAGATGCCGGACTCTTTTTTTGCTGTTCTTGTGAAAAGGAAATGCTTTGCAAAGAAAAGAATAGATGATATAATGCACAGATAGAACGATATATTACAATATTCCGATAACAGACATAGGAATTTGCGGGTCATCGGAGAAGTGTGAGGAATGGAAATGAGCGAAGCATGTAATGTGGAAGAACTGTTTGGGAAAAACGTTTTTACACTTGGGAAAATGAAGGAGAGGCTGCCAAAGGATGTTTTCCGGGAAGTGACCGGGGTCATGGAGCAGGGGGGTGAGCTCTCCATGACGGCAGCCAATGTGGTGGCAAAGGCAATGAAGGACTGGGCTGTAGAAAACGGTGCAACCCATTATTCACACTGGTTCCAGCCTCTGACAGGCATCACTGCGGAGAAGCATGACTCTTTTATTACGAACCCGGATGAAATGGGCAAGATGATCATGGAGTTTTCCGGTAAAGAGCTGATCAAAGGAGAACCGGATGCCTCTTCTTTTCCGTCAGGAGGTCTGCGTGCCACGTTTGAGGCGCGTGGCTATACGGCGTGGGATATCACTTCTCCGGCCTTTTTAAAGGAAACGTCAACGGGTGTCATTTTGTGTATTCCGACAGCTTTTTGTTCTTATACGGGAGAGGCGCTGGATAAAAAGACACCGCTGTTGCGCTCCATGGAGGCAATCTCAAAGCAGGCACTTCGCATTGTGCGCCTGTTCGGCAATACCGAAGCGACCAAGGTTGTTGCGTCAGTGGGTGCCGAGCAGGAATATTTCCTTGTGGATGAAAAGCTTTACAAACAGAGAGCGGACCTGATGTTTGCCGGCAGAACTTTGTTTGGCGCACCTGCCCCAAAGGGACAGGAGATGGAGGATCATTACTTTGGTGTCATCCGTGAACGTGTCGGTGCCTATATGAAGGATTTGAATGAAGAACTCTGGAAATTGGGTGTTTCGGCTAAGACACAGCACAATGAAGCAGCACCGGCACAGCATGAGCTTGCGCCGATTTATGCGACTGCAAATATTGCGGCTGACCACAATCAGCTTGTTATGGAAACCATGAAGCGGGTTGCGGTGCACCATGGTATGAGATGTCTTTTGCATGAAAAGCCATATGCCGGTGTCAACGGTTCCGGTAAACATGATAACTGGTCGATCACAACCGATAACGGTGTGAATATGCTTGACCCCGGTGCAACACCAAATGAAAACATCCAGTTCCTTCTGGTGCTGGCATGTATCATGCGAGCGGTAGACAGACATGCAGATCTGCTTCGCCAGTCTGCATCTGATGTGGGAAATGATCACAGACTGGGAGCGAATGAAGCTCCGCCGGCCATCATGTCCATTTTCCTGGGAGAACAGTTAGAGGATGTCGTCAGACAGCTTGTGGAGACAGGAAGTGCCGATTCGTGCCTGGAGGGAGGAAAGCTTGAGACGGGCGTTTCCACACTTCCTGATCTGGAAAAGGATGCGACCGACAGGAACCGCACTTCGCCGTTTGCCTTCACGGGAAATAAATTCGAGTTCCGTATGGTGGGCTCCTCCGATTCGATTGCAGGTCCGAATACGACCCTCAATGCCATTGTGGCAGAGGCTTTTTGCGAGGCTGCCGACAGGCTTGAGACGGCGGAAGATTTTGATATGGCAGTGCATGATCTGATCAAGGAATACATGACAGAGCATCAGCGCATCATCTTTAACGGAAACGGCTATTCCGAGGAATGGGTCAAAGAGGCGGAAAAGAGAGGACTTCCGAATCTAAAGACTATGATTGATGCTGCTTCTACTCTGACCAGCGATAAGGCGGTAGCACTTTTTGAAAAATTCGGTATCTATACCAAACCTGAGCTTCAGTCCCGCGAAGAGATCATCTATGAGACATATGCCAAGACAATTAACATTGAAGCACTGACAATGATTGAAATGAGCGGAAAGCAGATTATTCCTGCTTGCGTGCGCTATGTAAAAATGCTGGCTGATACCGCTGTTGCAGTCGGAAATGCAGGCGCAGATTCCTCTGTGCAGCTTACTCTTTTGAAAGAGGCCAATGAGAAGCTGGCAAAGGCACAGAGTGCCCTGGAGCAGCTGGTCGCAGCTGAAAAGAAGGCCGGAGAAATCGAAAATGTAAAAGAAAAAGCATTTTTCTATAAGGATCATGTCATAGTCGCCATGGAAGCACTGCGCGTTCCCTGCGACGAGCTGGAAATGATCGTTGACAAAGAAATGTGGCCGATCCCGACTTACGGAGAATTGATGTTCGAAGTGTAGGAGGTTGTCCTTAGGGCTCTTTCCATTTTGGAGAGAGCCTGATTTTTTGCCTTTTTTGCTGAAGATGCATTTCATTTCCGTCAAAGTAAGCCGAATGTGTGTGCCGTTTCATTTGAAAAACTGCGGCGTTGAAAAATTTGCGGATTTCTTAAAAAAGTGCTTGCATTTTGAAATGAGATGATATATACTAGCTTTTGTTGATGGGCTATCGCCAAACGGTAAGGCAACGGACTCTGACTCCGTCATTTCAAGGTTCGAATCCTTGTAGCCCAGCTAAGCCGTAGAATCCCCGTATTCTACGGCTTTTTTTGTAGCGAGGAAGGAAAATGAGCGCGAGCGGAGCGAGCATTCATTTTCACCCGAGCGTACATGAGTAATTCGTAGAGCGCGAAGCGCGGCGACTGCGAAGCAGGCGGAATTACGAATGCAAGAGGAAGGAACCGGAGGAGAAAGCAGATGTATCAGTTTGACAGCAGAATTCGATATAGTGAATCTGACAGTAGTGCCAGACTCAGTCTGCGGGCTTTACTGGATTATTTTCAGGATTGCTCGACTTTTCATTCAGAGGATCTGGGACTTGGAATCGATTATCTGAAAGAAAAGCACATGATCTGGCTGATGAGCTATTGGCAGATTGATGTGTTGCAGTATCCTGATGTCTGTCAGAAAGTGACGATCGGGACATTTCCTTACGATTTCAAGGGGTGCTTCGGATTTCGTAATTTTTGCATGACAGATGAAAACGGACAGATGCTGGCAAAAGCCAATTCCATGTGGACGCTGATGAATACACAGAGCATGACACCTGAAAGACCGACGGAGGAAATGATTGCTTCGTATGTGACGGAGCCAAAACTGGAGATGGAATATCTCCCGCGTAAGATCAAACTGACGGGTGAGCAAGAGGTGCTTGCGCCGGTCACGGTGATGAGGCATCATCTGGACAGCAATGGTCATGTGAACAATGGGCAATACGTGGCGATTGCCTGTGATTTTCTGCCACAGGATTTTGCAATCAGACGAATGCGCGCCAGCTATCATAAATCGGCAGTGCTCGCAGATGCCATGTATCCGCACGTTTATCATATGGAGGATGGCATTGGGATTGCCCTCTGTAATGAGGCCGGAGAAGCCTATGCAAACGTGGCTTTTTACGAAACAATATAACTGCTTCCGGGCAGTCAGGGGCAGCGATTAGCAGGACATGAGCTGCAAATACACAGTAAACATAGAGCCGACACAAAAAGAAAGGACGGATATACATGCTACAATTTGGTACAAAACAGATTCTTGTTATGATAAAGCAGGTAGATTTCGGTGTCTATCTGGCAGAATCGATGAAACAGACGCAGGAGAAGGTATTGCTCCCCAAAAAACAGGTGCCTGACGATCTGGAGATTGGGGATCCGATAGAGGTCTTCTTATATAAGGACTCCAAAGACAGACCGATTGCAACGACAAACGAACCAAAACTGACAATGGGGAAGGTGGCGCGCCTTAAGGTAGCAGCGACCGGAAAGATAGGTGCGTTTTTGGACTGGGGACTGGAAAAGGATCTGTTTCTGCCGTTTCGTCAGCAGACAACTCCGGTGCGAGAGGGTGATGAGGTACTTGTGGCACTATACCTGGATAAGAGCGAGCGGCTTTGCGCTACGATGAAAATTTACCCGTATCTGCAGACTGACAGTCCGTATCAGAAGGACGATGAAGTGACCGGTACCGTCTACGAGATCAGCAGTAATTTTGGGGCATTTGTGGCGGTGGATGATCAGTATTCGGCACTGATTCCGCAAAAGGAATATGTATCCGAGTGTAAGGTGCTACAGCAGGTTACGGCCAGGGTAACAGCAGTCAAGGAGGATGGAAAGCTGGATCTTTCCATCAGGCAGAAGGCACATCTGCAGATGGACGAGGATGCAAAGAGGCTGCTGGATCTGCTGGCAGAGCATGGTGGCAGGCTGCCGCTGCACGATAAATCTTCTCCGGAAGAAATCAGAGAGATTGCGTCCATGAGCAAAAATGAATTCAAACGCGCGGTGGGCAGATTATATAAAGAAAGAAAAATTTTACTTGGGCAGGACGGGATTACGCTCCTTTAGTGGTAACAGCCTCAGGCAGTATTCCCTTTGAGTCTGGTATTCTAATTGTGAAACTATGATGAATTCTGCAGGAAATGCTTTTCTTTTGTATGAAATTGAATTATACTAACAGTAATAATTAAGAAGGAGATTTTAAGATGAAGGTTCAGAATATTACAGATATTGAAAAGTTTTTTAAAGTAATTGACAGCTGTGAAGGAAAGGTTGAGCTGGTAACAGGAGAAGGTGACAGATTGAATCTGAAATCAAAGCTGTCCCAGTATGTATCTATGGCAAAGATCTTTTCGGACGGTACGATTGATGAGCTTGAGCTTCTGGCATATGAACCGGCAGACATTGACAAATTAGTCAACTTCATGATGAATAATTAAGACAAAAGCGAATTGGACCTGTGGGCAGGGCAATTACGGGTGGTCAACATGAAACAGATAGAAGTACTCGGCGTGGGAATCAAGGTGTACACCCTCAGGGAAGAGATGAAGAGGGTGGATCGCTTTCTGGGAGACGGGAAATTCAGCACAATTGCATATATTACCACAAGAGGTCTGATGGCTGCGCAGGAATCAGAAGAGCTTCGCAGCTTTCTGGGGAGTCTTGACATGACAGTGGTGGCAGACAGTGACATCTTGAGAGCGGGTGATATTGCCAACCGCAATAACATCAGAGAGACAGATAATGATGAGTTTATGCAGGAATTTTTGAAGAAACTTGTCCGGCTGCGCAAGACTGTCTATCTGCTTACCGGAACGAAGGCACAGCTTTTGGCACTTCAGCAGGCGCTTGGCAGCTATGAGGAGAATCTTCGGATCATAGGCAGTTATTCGTTAGAAGAACTCGCCGAACAGGAGTGCGACGAAGATTATCTGGTCAATGAGATGAATGTCAAGACGCCCAACGTGATTATTTCTAATATCAGCTCGCCGCAGAGGGAAGCATTTTTTGAAGCCAATCACATGAAACTGAGTGCAGATATCTGGCTGATGCTCAAGGATGAGGTTGTGCATCAGAAGCTGACAAGCGGACCTTTTACCAGATTGAGGGAATTTATGGTACGGAAGCTGTTTGCCAGAAAGGTCAGCAGATATCAGAATGACCAGAATACAGATACAGAAGAAAAAGCAGAATGACTTTATGAGGGTTTGGGAGCATAAAGTCATTTTTGTTTGATAGGAAATTCCTCCGGAATCTTCCTATCAAACAAAACGCTCCGCGAAGGATGCGCACTCGCGCGATAGGAATCATGTCGCAAAAGCGACCGCGCTCGGCGCGAGAATCTCGCAAGCGAGATTCTTTTTTAAAACAAAAATGCATAAAAAAATATGGGGAATTGGTAGATTTTTTTGTGGAATTGTATTAAAATAAAAAAACAAATGTACAAAAGGCAATTATGTGGGTATTTGATTTTGTGAAAAATGTATAATGAGAAGGAGAAGGGGTATGATTTCAAATCAGATATTGCAGAATACTTTGGACGGACTTAAGGCAATTTCACGTGTAGATTTTCTGGTCGTTGATACGGATGGCAATGTAGTGGCAGCTACGACAGAACCGGAGACAGACTGTTCTTCTGCCGTTATTGATTTTGTGAAATCACCGGCGGACAGCCAGGAGGTATCTAAATATCAGTTTTTCAAGATTTATGATGAGCAGACCGTGGAGTATGTACTTGTTGCTATGGGGGCGAGCGAGGATGTCTACATGATCGGTAAGATGGCGACATTTCAGGTACAGAGTCTTATGGTGGCATATAAGGAGCGGTTTGATAAAGACAATTTTATCAAGAATCTGCTTTTGGATAATCTCCTGCTTGTTGATATCTATAGCCGTTCCAAGAAATTACATATCAAGCTGGAAGCGCCTAGGACGGTTATGATCGTAGAGGTTGAGGAAGGCAAGGATATCAATTCCGTAGAGAATGTACGGGAGTTTATCGGCAACGGAGGCAAGGATTTTGTTACGGCAGTCGATGAAAACAGTGTGATCATTGTCTGGGAAGTCACTGAGGGCAATCCCAAGGCGGAGATGGAGAGTATTGCCAAAAATATCATTGCCGGTCTGGAAAAAGAGGGTGCAACGGGTGTACATGTCTCCTATGGCAGTATTGTAGGGGAACTGAAAGAAGTCAGCCGTTCTTATAAAGAAGCCAAAATGGCGCTTGACGTTGGACGTATCTTCTTTGAAGAGAGAGAGATCATCGCATACTCAGAGCTTGGAATCGGGCGTCTGATCTATCAGTTGCCTCTGCCGCTGTGCAAGATGTTCATCAGGGAGATCTTTGGAAATAAGAGCCCGGATGAATTTGATGAGGAGACGATTGTCACCATCAATAAATTTTTCGAAAACAGCCTGAACGTTTCGGAGACATCACGCCAGTTGTTCATTCACCGCAATACGCTGGTATATCGTCTGGATAAGCTGCAGAAGAGTACAGGTCTCGATCTGCGCGTATTTGAGGATGCGATCACCTTCAAGATTGCGATGATGGTTGTAAAATATATGAAATATATGGAAAGTTTTGAATACTAATCCGGAGGAACAAAAAGGAGTTCATTTATCATGATTACATTGGAAAATGTCAGCAAATCATATTCTACGGGAGCACCTGCACTGAATGATGTGAGCCTGCATATTGATGCCGGGGAGTTTGTTTTTGTTGTGGGTGACAGCGGATCGGGTAAATCCACTTTGATTAAGCTGCTTCTGCGCGAATTACTTCCCACATCGGGAAAAATCACAGTGAACGATATGGATGTCGCAGCGCTGCGGCACAGACAGATCCCAAAATACAGAAGAAAGCTCGGCGTTGTGTTTCAGGATTTCAGGTTGCTGAAGGATCGGAATGTATATGAAAATGTGGCATTTGCACAGCGTATTGTACAGACTCCTTCCCGCGAGGTGAAGCGCAATGTTCCTTCTATCCTTTCAACGGTAGGTCTTGCAGGCAAGTACAAAGCAAAGCCCAGACAGCTTTCAGGTGGCGAGCAGCAGCGTGTGGCAATTGCAAGGGCACTTGTCAATAACCCACCGATTTTGCTGGCTGATGAGCCTACGGGTAATCTGGATCCCAAGAATTCCTGGGAGATCATGAAGCTGCTCGAGGAGATCAATGAAAAAGGAACGACGGTTCTTGTGGTAACACACAACAGGGAAATCGTCAATGCCATGAAGAAACGTGTGATCACCATGAATAAAGGCGTCGTTGTCAGTGACGAGAAGGAAGGTACATACATCGATGAGATTTAGTACATTAATTTATACAATCAAACAGGGAATTGCGAATATTTTCCGTAATAAATGGTATTCGCTCGCGTCCATGGCAACCATCAGTGCGTGTCTGCTGATGTTTGGTGTGTTTTATGCGATTGTTGCCAACTTTCAGTACATGGTAAAGGCAGCGCAGGAGGGTGTTGCGGTAACTGTTTTCTTTGACGAAGACATCAGTCAGGAACGCATGATGGAGATCGGCGATCTGATCGAGAAGCGCTCCGAGGTATCAAGAGTGAATTTTGTCTCTGCAGACGAAGCGTGGGAATCTTTTAAAGAGGACTACCTGGGCGAATACGTGGACGGTTTTGGCGATGACAACCCGATCAAGGGATCCGATAATTATGAGGTATATCTGCGTGATGTTTCCATGCAGGATAATCTGGTCACATATCTGGAGTCGCTCGATGGTGTCAGGGATGTCAATTATTCGGCAATCACTGCCAATACGCTGTCCGGCATGAATAAGCTGATCGGATATGTTTCCATGGGAATCATTCTGATTCTGCTTGCCGTTTCTGTCTTTTTGATCAGCAATACTGTCACGATCGGTATTTCAGTTCGTAAGGATGAGATCGGTATCATGAAATATATCGGTGCAACCGACTTTTTTGTCCGTGCCCCGTTTGTGATCGAGGGTATGCTGATCGGTGCATTTGGATCGCTGGTTCCACTGGCTATTCTATATTTCCTGTACAATAATATTGTAGAGTATGTGGAGGGAAGATTCCCGATGTTGTCCCAGCTTCTGAAGTTTATGACGGCAGATCAGATTTTTGCGACGCTCATCCCAATCTCACTTGCGATTGGTATCGGTATCGGCTTTTTGGGCAGCTTTTCGACAGTGCGCAAGCATATACGAGTCTGATGATGCAGAGTATGTTGCAGTGAAAGAAAAAATGGATTTGGAATGGAGTTTTACATGAGAAGAAAATGGAGACAGGCGGCAGCCGCCCTGATGACAGCTGTGCTGTGTATGTCGGCAGTGCTTCCCGTTATGGCAACGCAGACAATTGACAGTCTGAATGAAAAAATTGATGAGGATACAAATGCCATCGGACAGGCAAAGGAAGAACGCGATGCCCTGGAGAATGGCCTCGATGCCATGCAGGAGAAAAAGGAGCAGTTGGAGAAGACAAAGGATAAGCTGACCAATGCCGTGATCGAGCTGGATAATCAGATGACGGATGTGTCCAATCACCTGCTTGAGGTAGAGCTTCTTTTGGAACAAAAGGAAGCGGAAGTACAAAAGACAAGTGAAGATTTGAAAAAGGCAAAAGAAGATGTGGATGCCCAGTATGAAAATATGAAGATCCGCATAAAGTTTATGTATGAGCATGGTTCCACCTCCTATCTGCAGATTTTACTGGGAGCCGGGAGCTTCAGCGAGATGCTCAACAAAGCGGATTATATTGAACAGCTTTCCGAGTATGACAGAGATATGCTGGTATATTTTCAGGAGACCAAGCAGCAGGTCGCCAAGCTGGAGGAAGAATTAAAAGAGCAGAGAGAAGTGCTCAAGCAGACAAAATCCGATGTGGAAGCAGAGCAGTCGGAGATGGCAGGTCTGATTGAGAAAAAGAGAAACGAGATTACGGATTACGAGACCGATATCGACAATAAAGAAAAAGCCATTGCGGAATACGAGCAGATGATCAAGGAGCAGGATGCAACCATTAAGGCGCTGGAGGCTTCTGTTGCTGCAGCAAAGGCTGAGAGGGAAAGACTCAGTGTTTCGGAGAATGATGTAGAAAGGCCAACTTACGGCGGCGGACAGTTCTGCTGGCCGGCACCTTCTTACACCAGGATTTCAGATGATTATGGGAACCGTATACACCCCATTTTAGGTGTACAGCAGTTCCATAACGGCGTTGATATGGCGGCACCTACCGGTACTTCTATTCTGGCAGCAGCAGATGGTGTGGTCATCGCGGCAGCTTATAGTGCAACTATGGGTAATTATATTATGATCGATCACGGTGGCGGATTGTATACCATTTATATGCATGCTTCCGCACTGTATGTTTCCACGGGCAGTAATGTGACAAAGGGCGATAAGATTGGAGCAGTCGGTTCCACAGGGCGTTCTACGGGTCCGCATCTGCATTTCAGTGTCCGTCTGAATGGAAGTTATGTCAGTCCTTGGAATTATTTGTAATTTTGTGACGGTTCAGAGTCAGGCCGTTCAGAGACCGGAAAGGAAAATGAAGCATGAATGAAATGCCGGAAACGCAGCAAAATAGAAATACAGATCATACAAAAGCAGACAATGTGACGAAGGGGAAGAGTTTTTCTTTCCTGAATGGTTTTCTCATGGGACTGCTGACTGCTCTTTGTATCAGCGCGGCAGTGTATCTGATCACAAATAAATATGCACCTGTTGCGCGACTTGCCAGCAGTACGCCGGAGGCTACAGCCTCATCTGATACGGTTCTGACAAAATCAGTGGAAGGAAAGATTAAGCTCTTAGAGGACAGTCTGAAAAGTTACTATTTGGAAGATGTGACCAATGAGGATTTGGAGGTCGGTCTTTATAAGGGACTCGTAGAGGCGCTTGATGACCCATATTCTACCTATTACACACAGGAAGAAATGAAAAAGGTCAAGGAATCCACACAGGGGATTTATTATGGTATAGGAGCCTATGTGGGATTTGACCAGCAGACGCAGTACTGTAAACTGACGGGTATTATCAAGGGAACCCCTGCGGAAGAAGCAGGTCTTAAGGCAGAAGATATTATTGTGGAAGTTGACGGAAAGGATGTCCAGGGGATGACCACAAATGATGTGGTTGCGCTCATCAAGGGAGAAGAGAACACGGATGTGATTCTCACGATATTCAGGCGGGGGGAGTCTGATTATCTGAAGATTACCGTCACAAGACGCAAGGTGGAAGCACCGACCGTTAATTATGAAATGAAAGACAACGATATTGCGTATATCCAGATCACACAGTTTGAGGATGTCACTACCGGGCAGTTTACGGAGGCACTCCAGAGTGCACGTGATGCGGGTATGAAGGCACTGATTCTGGATCTTCGCAGTAATCCCGGAGGCACGCTTGCCTCAGCAGTGGAGATTGCAAGACAGCTCTTGCCGGAAGGACTGATCGTCTACACGGAGGATAAGAACGGAGAGCGAATAGAGTATAAATGTGACGGAACGCATCAGATTGATGTACCGATGGTAGTACTGGTCAATGAAAACAGCGCTTCCGCATCTGAGATTCTGGCAGGAGCGATCAAAGATTACGGTGTGGGAACACTGCTTGGCACAACGACCTTTGGAAAGGGAATTGTGCAGAAGGTGTTTGGCATTACGGACGGCTCTGCCGTCAAGCTGACGATCAGCCATTATTACACCCCTAAGGGAAATGATATTCATAAGGTCGGCATACAGCCGGATGAGGAGCTGGAGCTTGATTACGAAAAATATCTGGATGACGGATCGGATAATCAGCTGGAGCGTGCGTTGGAGATTCTGAGAGAAAAGATTTAATGGTGGATGTATGAAACAGGCATATCTGATCACGGCATATAAAGATTATGAATCGCTAAAGGAACTGGCAGAGCTTTTTACTAGAAAAGGGCTCTGCCTGATTCATGTGGACACTAAGAGCAAAACGATTACGGATGAGAATATCGCACAGCTGAATGAGATGCCGGGCTGCAGGGCTGTGCGGGAATATGATATCAAATGGGGCGGCTTTGCGCACGTTCGTGCAATCTTAAAGCTCCTTTGCATGGCACTTGAGGATCAGGAGGTTTCCTATCTGCATCTGCTGACAGGAGAGGATTATCCGCTCGTTTCGCCCGATAGACTGGACGAACTGTTTCTGGGTGAGCGAAGGGATGCCGTCTATATGGACTATATGTGTCCGGGTGAGCTTCCTGAGACGGTTACCAAACGATTCCGTTATTACAATTTTTTTCAGGACCGCAATGTAAAAAATAAGCTTTTGTGGCTGATACAGGACTTTACGGTGAAACTGCAAAAACTGATCGGTATCGACAGAAAAGGGATCGGAGCGTTTGACGCCTCCCGGATTTACAAAGGTCTTGTCTATATCTCGCTGCCCAGAGAGGCAGCAGGTTACGTGGTCTCTTACGTCTCATCCCACAGGGATTTCTGGGATGATCTGAAAAAGTGTCAGGTGCCGGAGGAATTTTTCTTCCAGACAATCCTGATGAACAATGAGAAGTGGCGTGGTCATGTTGTAAAGCAGGAGCTTCGCTATATGGACTGGTCGAAGGGAGACGGTGCTTCGCCCTGTTATCTGGATATGGAGGATTACGATAAGATCATGGAAGCCAGGGATCGTGGCTGTCTGTTTGCCAGAAAGTTTCATCCGCAGACATCGTTGTCGTTGCGCAAAAGAATATTTGAGAATTGGTAAAAATTTTTTTCTGTCCAACTACATGATTCTTTTCATGATATTACTTCCGCAGGATATGGAGATATCCTGCGGTTTTTTAGTTTTTTAGGCTTTCAAGTTATTTTTTGTCCTGACGAATGCGAAATATGGAGGTATACCCATAAAACATGCCTGTATTTAAATTTAGTAGGTAAAGTCAGAGGACATGGAGGTCAAGTAAGCAGGAATATACCTATAGAATTTGACAATTGATATGTTTTATAGGTTAATTGACGAGGAATAAAGAAGTATGAAGCGAAAAAATACCTATAATATTTGTGAAATGCATTTTTTATAGGTAAAATCAAAAAAAAACTAAGCAAAAACTAAGCAAAAACAAGTAGGCATGATATTTTTAAATACTATACAAATATAAAGAAAACATATTGATTAATATAGTTATAAAATGTATAATAAACAAAGCAAGAATATATTTACGGATAGTGCGTGATCTGGGAGAAAAATATGAGTGATATGACGTTAGAAGAAATGAAACAAATCAAAAAGCAGAGGGGGTACACCCTCAAAATGATATCTGAGTATACCGGTCTGCCGATTCTGACGATACAGAAGATCTTTGCCGGGGATACCAAAAAGCCGCACAAAAGAACCATGGAAGCCCTTGAGAGAGTGCTTTTGGGTGATGAGAATATTTATCGCGGAAAAGCATTTTTGCGTGCGGGATATATGGGTCAGAAATATCCGCTTCAGGGCAGCTATACGGCAGAGGACTATTTTGCACTCCCGGACGAGCAGAGAGTGGAGCTGATAGACGGCGTGTTTTATGACATGGCTTCACCTACGATTTCGCATCAGGAGATTATTTTCTATTTTCAAATGAAAATATATCAGTACATTTCTGAAAAGGAGAAGCACTGTAAAGTGATACAGGCTCCGCTTGATGTGCAACTGGACAAGGATGAGAGGACGATTGTGCAGCCGGATCTTCTGGTGCTGTGCGATCGTGGTAAGGCGCAAAACGGTCGTATCTTTGGTGCGCCCGAGTTTGCGCTGGAGGTACTATCGCCGTTCACACGCAATAAGGATATGACCCTGAAGGTCAAGAAATACGGGGAAGCAGGCGTGCAGGAATACTGGATTTTTGATCCGGATAAGAGAGTCCTGATTACTTACGACTTTGCAAAGGATGATTTTCTGCCGCAGATTCATCCCCTTTCGGACACGGTTCCGCTTATGATGACAGGGGGCGAGCTTGTGATTGACCTTATGCCGCTTAATGGGATTTTAGATGAATGGGAAGGGATGGAAGAATCAGGCAACGGAGAAGTATGAGTGGTTTGAGTGAGGAATCTG
This sequence comes from uncultured Lachnospiraceae bacterium, assembly GCA_945949085.1. Taxonomy (GTDB): domain Bacteria; phylum Bacillota; class Clostridia; order Lachnospirales; family Lachnospiraceae; genus CAG-194. The sequence continues at coordinate 65,800 of CAMFDJ010000003.1, forward strand.
AGGCATAGTGATGATTCGACAGTTTTTGAAATGCGGAAAGAAAAATGAAAGGAAAAGAATGGTTTTTGTTACATAATTAAATTTATTAAATACAAAATAGAAACTTATACTTGACATTTTACGCCATATCAGATACTATGTAGATATCGAAAAAGATATGGGCGCAAGTCCGTGTGCAAAAAGGAGGCGCATGCTGTGGAAAAAACAAACAGGGAAGGTGTGTATGTGACGCATGGACAGAAAAAGCTGATCGGACAGAAAGCCAGAGTCAATGGCGAGCTTTCGATTGCTTATGTCAAGGGGAATGAAATGATCGGTTATGTTTCATGGGAGGATCTTTGCAGACAGATGATGTCAGGTCCTTATCTGGAATTTTCCGTAAATTAGACTGGTTGATTTGGAGAGCAAGAATTAGGACTGTATTGTCAGACAGGCTGATTCAAAGAGCAGGAATTAAGACTGTATTGTCAGACAGGCTGATTCAGACAGCATGATCCATATACATTGGTTGCCGGAATGTGCAACTATGTGTCATAACAGCATAGAATCTGTGCGCAGTGCAGCTCGGTAATACGTGGCAGGCCGGAACAGATGTAATAGAAGTAGATTTTACATTTATTACATGGTTCCGGTCTGTTTTTTGTGTGCATGGATGATTGTTCAAAGGAGGAAAGTATGATGACGGATGCAGAGAAAATCATCCGAAGGGCGCTTGCCGAAATCAGGTGGAGCGAACCGCTTTTTGCTTCGGCAGTAGCAATATTTCAGCCTAGCGAAGTGCCTTTTACAATACCTGTTTCAACAGACGGAGAAAACCTGTTATACAATGCCAAGTGGGTACAGCAGATATATGAAAAGAGGGGGATGGCAGCACTCAGAGCGCATATTCTGCATCTTGTGATGCATTGTATCCTGGACCATCTGGCGGAAGAAGACAGCTATGGATGTCAGGAGGGGAAATGGTTGTTTATGGACAGGGAAGTCAGATTCTATATGAGAGAGTTTGGATTTCTGGAAGAGCAGCGTCTGACAAAAGAGCAGGACGAAGTTCTTCGAATCTGCAATGAAATAGCGGGAAAAACAGTCAGCCACAGGAGTTATTACAAAGTGCATAGAAATAAGAGATTTCAAAAGAGAGCAGAAAACTATTATCGCATTATGAAAACGGACGAACACGCATTTTGGAAGAGCAGATGGGCGGAAGCAGAGGGGAAAGGGGAGATGGCAAACCTTGTGCATCATAAGGAGGTGATAGAGAAATGGAAAATGGTCCGGGAAATGATGGACGCAGGAAAGTTGCAGAGCGGAAAAATATTCGGCATTAAACGGGGAGATGCGTTGTTTACGGCACAAAAAAAGGGGCAGGATCCAATCGATTTTCGTGTCTGGTTAAGCCGTTTTTTTGAGCGGGAAGTCACGGAAAAGGAAGAGGATGAAATGTTTGACCATGCATGGTATCAATATGGTCTTTCACTGTATGGGGATGTGCCGCTGTTGGAACCGAAGGAAGAAGAAAGAGAGGAGTTATATAAAGGAACCGTTTTTGTGGCGCTCGATACAAGCGGTTCCTGCGCGGGACGTCTCATGTCTGTTTTTCTGACCGAGCTGGAGGCCTTGTGGGCAGAGTACATGGCAATGTCAGAAGACGGAGAACTGTATCTGTTGCAGTGTGACTGTGAGATTCAGAAAGAACAACATTTTCGGCGGGGCGACAGTTTGGCAGTAGATCAGCTTGCACTTAGGGGAAATGGGGGAACAAGCTTTGAGCCGGTCTTTCGCCGCATAGAAGAAATTCGCAAACAGAAGCAGGTGACACCGAAACTGCTTGTCTATCTCACTGACGGATATGGAACTTGCCCGGAGGAGAAGCCGGATTATCCGGTCCTGTTTGTGATGCCGGACAGACCGCCTGACAGGTGCAACCCATTGCTTTATTATGGGGCGTGTGAAAACAAAATTCCGGAATGGATCGAAAAGGCAGTGATCGGGAATCCGGCAGGGAAGGAGGAACAGGATGGAAACGATGGAAACGATGCAAACCATGCAGGAATTGTTTGATTCATACAGCTGCGAGAATCACAAACGCGACATCTTGTATAAAAGTACAAGTGAGCTTCGTGAATTTGCCGGGAGGATTAAAAAATCAAAGCATTACAAACCGGATGCGGGAAGACCGTTTTCGAGTGGGCAAACCCCGAATCAGGAGGCAATGTGGCAGACAGATCAGAGACTTCTGCATCTGCTGCTTTTACTGTTTTTGGAAGAGCAGGTAACAAGACAGGAATTGATTCTTAAGGATTATATTTCTATAATGCTTTCCCGGATGAATGAGACTTTGTATTTGTTTTGTCCATGTGCGACGAACTGTGAGCGGGTAAAATGCCTGTTGGAGCAGCTTATGATTTTGTGTAAAAAGGAGGAACTACTCAGAGAGAAAGCAATACAGATTGCACTTCTGGCCGGTGGCTTCATGCTAAAGAACAGGAGTAAGCAGGAACTGAAAAAAGTAATGAGGGATGTCGGCATACCGGCTGAAAGCACACTCCTGGATTTATCTGCCCGGATTTTTGCGTGTAAGAACCTCAAATTTCCGCGTGCAGTCATTTTCAAAGAATATCATTTTTACTATGGAGAGCGTTTCAGAATCAGGAAAAACGCAGAAGGAATCACGTTACTTGCCAATCTAATTGAGCCGAACAGACGTATGAGACATTCCGAATTAAAAGAAGATGATGTAAGACAGATGGGAGAAATCGTGCAAACGATTGAAATGGAACGGGATAATACGAAGGAATGGATGGAAAGTGAGCACAGGATCCCGATTCTGCGAAGCATTGTTTTGGCAGATTCCATTACATTTTTTCGGGAAGCCGTAAATGCCAATATCATTGGGAAGGAAGATATCAGAGAATGCATTCAGCAGGCCGGGCAGGAAGGGACGTATCGGGTTCTGCCTTATCTGATCGCGGTCTGGGCATATAACAAAGAATTGGAAAAACAGGAGGAAAGCAATGAATAACACAATTGAACAGGCAAAAGACATGCTCAGGCATATGTTACATAGTTACCGGATGCGTGACGAGAACGGACAAAAGATCATACCGCTCACCTCACAACTGCCGGCTTATTTGGAAGGTCCTCCGGGAGCGGGTAAGACGCAAATCTGCAGAGAGATTGCACAGGAAGAAGGGATCGGATTTCTCTCCTTTAGTCTGACGCATTACACAAGAAACTCCGTCCTGGGGCTTCCGGTGATCAAAAACCTTCCGGATGGGCAAAAATATACGGAATATACCATCTCAGAGATCATAGCAGCAGTACAGGAGCAGGTACAGGCCGGGCAGGAGGAGGGCATTCTGTTGCTCGATGAGTTTGCCTGTATGGCAGAATCCATATTTCCCATCATGCTGGCTTTCCTGCAGACAAGAAATATCGGCAGGTACACGCTGCCTGCGGGATGGATGATCGTACTGTGCTCCAATCCTCCTAAATATAATAAAAGCAGCCGAAAGCTGGACGATGCCATCATGGACAGAGTTAAAAAAATAACCATCACATTTGATGCAGATTGTTTTTTGCGATATGCAAAGGAAAAGCAGTTTGAGCCCGAGATTCTGACCTATCTGCAGGAGCATCCCGAGCACATTTTCCGGATCGATGGGGATCAGCTTGTCACCTGCAGAGGATGGGAAAATCTGAATGATATGCTAAAGGCTTATAAAAGAGCAGAGTATGAGATAAATGAGAACGAAATCGGTATGACGATCAAGTCTGAACAGATAGCCGGGGAATTCGCCAATCATTACAGATTCCATCATTGCGGTGTGACAAGGGAGCGCCTGCGACGGATAGCGGCCGGCAAGTGGAGCGGTGACGACGTGAATTTTGTGGACAAGCTTACCGTCAGACAACAAAAGTATGTGGCAGATTATATGGAGCACACTATGGTGCAGACATCAGAAAACGCCAGAAAATTGCATGAAAAATTTTTGCAGTGTAAGGAGCTGATGAAACAGCTGGATAAACCGGAAGGACTCGTGGAGCTGAGTGACAACAATTCGCGGCTTTGGGCGACAGGGAAGTATGATGCCATCAAAGAGGAGTGGTTTTCTTATTTGCTAAAAAAAAGAATGGAGCATGCGAAATCGCTGACGTATCTTGTGGATCAGCCGCAGGAATATCTGGTTGAGAAATGTCTCGCCGCGTATATGGAAGAAATCACCAAAGCAAACCAAAAATATGTGACACATTATACAAAGTGTATCGATTGCTTATATGCATTTTATGATGGTCTGCAGAACAGAGAGCTTTTGAAAAATAAGCTGTTTGAGTTTATCAGCCACGATCCGTATTTCATGCAGGTGGTCAGCCGTCTGCAATGCAAAGCGTATATGGCACACGCCGTCAGACTATTGATTGAGGAGGAAGCAGAATGATAGAAGAAAAGGAAACATATATAACCGGTTTTGAAAAGCTGGTTCCCATGACAAAGACAGGGTACACAGTGGTGAGCCCGGGATTCGTCGTTGAGACACTTAGAGCGATGAGTCCGATCCGCAGCAGCTGGGAGATGAAAGAGATTCCCTATCTGCAGGAGGTGGAGATATTTCTGAAACAAAACGATATGACATGCCCGCAGCGTGTGCTCCTTGTGACGGAGGATGACAATGTGGCAAAGAAAGCGGCAGTCTATCTGACCGAATGGGATGCGATGGAAGAGGACGTGGGAGATCCCAAAGTACATTGCATCGATCTGCGGCAGCAGACGGAGCTTGTGAAGGGGATCAATATGTCATCGGCAGTCATTGTCGCATCCTCTCTTCCAAAGCAGGATACCATCTGCTTTTGCGGTTGTCAGAATATATCGGTGTCGGATGAACAGTATAAAAGTATCTTGGTGGCAGATACAAGGAAAACGTTTGTGACCATATCACTTGCGGATTACACAAAAAGCTGGGTACAGACACTGATTCTCAAGCTGGGGTATGTACCTTTGTTTCTGGAACCGCTTCAGGATGACTATTATGCGGCGCTGATGCAGCATATGCTGTCGGCATATGGCTATACGCTGGAGGAGGGATTGACAGTGCGTGGTGTGATAGAGCTGCTGCGGAAAAAGTATGAAGAAGTATTTAACGAGGAGCTTCTGGAACGGGTCTTACAGATTGCCCTGGTCACAGCGATGGAACGAGGGGAAGAGGAAAAAATACTCAGACAGAGAGATTTGATTGACCTGTTTTGGCAAAAATGCGCTTCAGGAGAAAGCGCGAAGGCAAAGCTTATGAAGATGACGGGACTTGCAGAGGTAAAAGTGCTGGCGCGCAAAATGGAAGCGCTTGCCTATGAGGAGAAAAGGAATCATAAAATTGCCGGGCTCCATCATCACATGATATTTGCGGGCAATCCCGGGACAGGAAAGACCACCTGCGCTTCTCTTCTTGCGCGTATGCTATCTGAGATCAAAGGAGAACAAAAGCCTCTCGTGGTTGTATCGCGCAAGGATCTGGTCGGCTCGTTTGTCGGACACACGGCGCCGCTTGTGGCAAAAGCGTTTGATGCGGCAAGAAACGGTTATCTCTTTGTTGATGAGGCGGGATTTTTCTTAAATCAGGAGAGCGGTGGATTTGTGACGGAGGCACTGAGGGAATTCGTCAGATATATGGAGGCATATCCGGATGTCACAGTTATTTTTGCCATGTATATGCGGGAGGTAGAAGCATTCCTGGGGCTGGATGACGGATTGGCATCGCGCATCCGTCATAGGATTCCATTTGCGGATTATGACAAAGAACAGCTTTATGAAATTGCAGACCGGATGGCACAGGGCTATGGATATCGTCTGGATAACGCCAGTAAGGAATATATTTTTACCTATATTGAACAGAAGAAAAGAAAAAATCGGGCGCAGTTTGGAAACGCGAGAGAAATGAGGAATCTGGTGGAAGAAGCAATCGCGCAGCTTTGCATGAGGCACAGAGTAGACCCCAGGGACGGAGTAAGCAGACCGGAAAATGAAGTAGACCCCAGGGACGGAGTAAGCAGACCGGAAAATGTAATCACACGGGAGGATATCAAAAAAGCCTGCAGGCATCTGCTGGAGGATCGACTCCATACAAATGCCGGGCAGACTTTCGGTTTTATAAATCCGGACAATGTCGGCCTGACTGCTGTTCCACGCGAATCAAAGGCGCTCTGCTATGCATGATCTGACCATACTTATCACCGATGTACTGATAAATTGATTGTGAGATCAGACTGCATAAGGTCGGATCGATTGCGTGATCAGCGGATACTTCCTGTATTTCAAAACAGCGCAATCTGTAATAGGCATACAGAAAATACCAGGTCTGTGGCTCAACATGGAGCAGATAGGCAAGATTATTGCTGTCAAAGGAAAAGTTTGTTTCGGCTATCTGTTTTTCAAACTGCGAAAGCAGCACATTGCCGGTGCGTTTTCGATTGGTCTGCTGCAGGAATTGATTGGCCTGATATTGATATGTCATTTCGTGATACAGTGTCATCTTGATATTATTTTTCCTGTTGAGGATGTTTTGTATCTGTTCAAAGCGCGGGACAAAACGATCCAACAGGGAAAGCAAATAGTTCCGGTCTCTTTCCGGCAGCTCGGGGAATGCCATTGTGAGATACAGGTCATCCTCCAGCGCATACCGGAACGCATCGAAATGTTCCATAATATACTGCTGGGCAGATTCGTTTAAGGAGCAGAAAAAGTCACACAGGTCTTTCTTTCGTGCGGCTTTTTCGTCTTCTCTTTCCTCTGTGAAATCGTCGAGATTGATGACAGGAATATCATCAAACAGGGCATTTGGTTCTTTGCCGATGGCTTTGGCGATTGCGCCAAGAATCTCATCCCGAGTCTTGGCTGACGGGATGACATCTCCCCGGACATATGTGCTCATGGTACGCTGGCTTTTTCCGGACAAAAGCGCAATACTTTTGCCCGTGAGTCTGTTGTCTGCGCATTCCTGTAACCCCGGATTTTGTGCGATGGCACTTTCTGTGATGCGGAATGCCTCATCAGTGCGGCTCTTATTGATCAGATATTGCAATTCGGATGCAAATAGCTTGCTTGGGTCATTTCGTTTGGTTCGCATATGGATTCCTCTTTTCTAAAAGTTATATTGTTGTACTTATAAGATAACATAGTGCTATAAAAAAAGAAAGTATTTCTTTGGGATAAATTTTGAATCAGTCTCATAATCAAAGATGTGAAAGGTATTAGGAGCACTGATCTTTGCTGGATAAGTTATGGAAAGATGGATTTATAAATGTATAAAATGCTAAATGTAATAAAAAACAGTAAATTTACGAAAAGATATTGACATAAAATTATATTTACTATATTATAAAGGTACATCATAAAAGTTAATGATGGAATATGAATACTATAAGGAGGAACAATGATGAGAAAAGCAACGATGATTGAACTTTTGGGAAAAGAAAATATGACGAGGGAGACGCTGCGTTGTAAGTTTTTGCTGACAGATGTTGAAGGCGATGGAAAGAGCGGAAAAACGATTTTTTTATCAGTTGATGACGCGCTGAAAATGGTGAATGGCTCAGAAAGATATGATTTGAGCGGACAATCGTATTGGATCATTCCGAGGCAAATTCGGTTTTTTCAGTTGAAAAAGGATCAATTCGTACGGTTTGCCTTTGAGAAGGGACTCATCTCCGGTGTGGAATATCTTGACTTTTGCATGGGGCGGCTTGCGTCGTATCAGAAGAGATTTGACAGCAAAACCAAAATCTGCACATTGTTTTTTGAACAATTTGCCACAAAGAAAATGCGCGAAAAATATGAGGATTTTTGGGAAATGTATCGGAACTTTGATAAAGAAGATGCCTTTGCAGAGCTGCCAAAAATCACAAAAAGGATGGGTGGAGAATTTCAGGGGTGTTATTACGACGAATGGAGCTGCAAAAGACCGATCACTTCGCGCGTATATTATGAGCTGCAAAACGATTACATCGAATGCCTGAAATATTGTTTCAGGGAGGAAATCTGTCCGAAGGAGGATGCGCCGGAAGCGGCATGAATGTAGCGGATCGTTATAGTATGGGGTGGAAAAATGTCGTATATACAGAAAATCAATGAATTAATTGAAACCACTATCTTGAAAAATACTACTTCAAAAATCTTACAGCATATGGGACGGATCAGGAATGCCAGTTCTCTCAATCAGGCGCGCAGGTGGGTGATGGAGTTGATTCAGAATGCACAGGATGTTTCCTTTGAGGAGGGAATTCGCATCCGCATCACGCTGACGGATGACAATCTGACTTTTGCGCACACCGGAAAGCCGTTTCGGGTAAGCTGTTATGTTTTTTGGTAAAAAACAATTACGGAAAAATTTGGAATGTGATTGGGATACCTTTGTGGCAGGAGCATGCTGAAATGTCAGAAAGTTGGGTGAGTGCGCATATATATGATGAGCTCTACCGGATTATTGCAAAGGAAGAAATCATTGAAACGGATCAGGGAATGAAAGCTCTTTGGGAACCAAAACTTCGATTTGTGAGCGCAGATTCCCAAACTGAAAAAGAGGATGTCTATTGGCTGATTGCAAAGCAACAGAAATATTTCACAGCAAAACATGAGGTAAACTGGCCTGAGATTTTAAAGGGATATTGTGAAAAGCAGGACAAAATCTATGAAATCGGACTGGAAAACATCATCAAGAATATAAAGCCAATTCTCCGCTCTTTTCCGGATGCTCGTGATGCAATGGAATGGCTAAACCGTCTTTACAGATCCTGTATGAAAATAGAAGGATACAGGGTGCAGATTAGAAGTGGAGAGGTTGGAATATATCCCAGTCAGTATCCGAATGAATTTCAGGAATACAGAACGGTGTATACGCATCTTGATGTGAAGGAAGATCAAATCACGGATGCATTGCTCAGAGAAATATCGGAATCGTTTTTGGGTTATCGATCTATGGAAGAGTATAGAAAAAAGCTTGTAGCACAGGAATTTGAATTGGAGAAAGGAGATTTGGAATCATTTACAGATGAAAATGTGGCAGAATTGATCAGACATTTCACTAATTCTGTCATACATAATTATAAAATGGATTCTCTCGAGGAAAGAATTCAAATTGGATGTGCAAAGCTGGCAGAATGGATTGAAAGCAGTCTGGAAAAAGATGATAAGGCAAAAATGTATTTTCCCGAATATTGTTCGGATGAGGGGAGAGCAAAGCTTCTGACATCAAAAGCAGTTGCCGCTTTGAGCCGAAATCTCAGAGATACTATGCAAAAGTTGGCCGATACAGAAAAAGAGTTGAAAGATAGAGAACTTGAGATGATAAAACTCAGAGAAAGGATTGCCAGACAGGAAAACTGTCAGGAGCAGGATTCATTTTCAAATGATGTGTTTTTAAACGATGCATGGTTTACGCAAGAGGAGCTGGAAAGCTATGGAGGAGAAGCGGAAGACTTTGGAAGGATGGTGGGAACTGCCGGAGAATTATTTGCATTTGAGAAGCTAAAAGCAATGTTTGAGGATAAGAATGTGCAGGAGCAGATTGGAGAATTCCGGAACGATTTGTTTGACCAACAGCTTACTTACGAGGTGATACGACCTGATACAGAGCAATATAAGCAGGCGGGATTTGATATTGCCATATATGGCAAAAATGAGGTTGGAACCATCATCACAGAGGATTATTTTGAGGTGAAGACCCATACTACAAAAAGTGTTGTGAAAAATACGCTTCATTTTTCGGAAGAACAGATGAAATATGCAATGAGAAAGGGGAAAAACTATCATGCACTGCTTGTCAGCTATGATGCGGCTGGGGGCAAATGTATTGGAATACATGTATATCATAATGTGATTGCTCAAATCATTGGAGGAGAATTGAAACACGCGGAGTGTGGCTATTGTTACAATATTTGAAAGAAAAGAATATAGTTTTTCAAAAACTGATTTGGATCCCCCATGAGATTGTGTCCTATGGGGGATCGTGTTCTCACTTTTTACATATGGAAAAGACAGAAAGTATCAGATAGTATAATATCTAAGGAGCATGTCTAAATGAACAGTTACCTCTTCTAATTTTTCGGCATCATTTTTTTCAAAACCCTCTAATAGTTCGGCTTCTTTTTTTTCAACATTCTCTAAATCATCTTTGTTGTAATGTTGCTTATATATTTGTAACTGATTCTTATAATAAGAGAATAGCATAGTGAACCGTTCCAGATCTTCATCAGTGCAAATGTCTTTTCTGCATAAGTTAAAACCAAGCGTGAAATAAATTTTTTCGATGGAATCATAAAGATAATCGCTCTGATAAGCATCTTCTCCATATTCCTCCAACATAATTCGGATGCATTTAAGACCAAATGAAACAGCTTCTTCATAGTCTCCCAGCTTGTAATGATAGTTCATCTGCATATGATACAGCCGCGCCTGATCAAGAGGGGCAGAATTGTCGCACTGCTCATAGAGATCCAGATAGTGCCGGTAAGCAGCGAGCTCTTCTTCTGAATCGTCAAGGGTATTGATATAGTGGCGGCAAAACCAACGAATGGAATCTTCATCTCTTTGTTCATGCGCTCTTTTAACGAAGCTTTCGGTCTTTTCTTTGAGAGAATCGGCATTTGAGACAGAGTCCGGAATCAGATATTCTATTTTTTGCTGATAGAACCTCGTTGTGTCTTCGTATTCCTTTACTTGATTTTCATATCCCCCTTCTTCGGCTTGCAACTTCTTAGCAGTTCGAAAAAGATCCTCATGAACAGTAATCATTCTTTCGCACTCGTTCCGCTTAGCCGCTGAGTCGGTCAGCAGAAGAAATTCTTTCTTGTCCAACTGACCTGCGAGAGACGTGGGAATATCCTCAGGCATGACGGAGCGGATTTTTTGCAGGACGATATAGAGACAGTAGTGGTAATAGTTCTCTGTCAAACTGTCATAAAAGGAGAGCCAGACGCTGAATAAAGCCTGCGCATCAGAGTGTTTTTCAAAAGACAATGCCTGAAAGCGTTTGGTTACTTCTGACGCGGTAGGATAGGTTTTTGCAGCATCCTGATGCAAGAGAGAAAGGAAAGACGGAATCAGTGCGTCAACGCCGCTCTCCAGCATCCTGAGTTTTTCTGCAAGACTTTTCAAAAGGGCATATTTCTTGTTGAAAAGCAAATAGTGCAGTGCTTGTTCGAGTGCAGCGCAGAGCGTATGATCAAATGAAAACGGATTTGGATCACTTTCACTTTTGCATCGGATGCAGCAGTTGCAGTACGCATAAAAGAGCAAAAAAGCATTCTTGTTGGACAGTTTTTTCTGCATGTGGGAATAGAGCTGCTCTTTGAATTGGCGTGCGGATTGCCGGCTGCAGGTGCCAAACAGAACATTATGATCCAACCCCTGCAAAGACAGAAGACCGGCCTGTTTGCAAATGAGATTTCCTTTTATGAAATCCTGGTAGTTGATGAGAGCGGAAATGTCATTTTTCCAGATGTATTGGCGTAGAAGTTCATCCGTCCAGACCTCCAGACAGGCCAGGGTGGCAAGTAGCGCTGTCTCTTTTTTGCTTAGATACAGCATATAACGGTTGGATATCGCTATTTTATGTTCGTCTCCGGACAGAACTTCCTTGAAATCATTGAGTGAAAGAGCTGCGCCACCCATTTGCTGCTCGAAACCTGCCATTTTGAAATAGGTGTCGACGCAAAGCTCCAGTTTGAAGGTGTAGCCTGCCGCCATTTCCATGATGTAGTCGGCAAATTCTTCCGGTATGCCATTCCCTTTTTTCGGATCCGTCAGATAACAACGGATATCGTCTGTTTTTGCCTGTCTGACAGAAAGCGTATCAAAGGAAGTCTGTACCTTATGCCCGGATGAAGAATGGATATCGTCCGCATCATATTTGGTCCAATCAATCTCGTCACGACCCGCAATGAGCCAGAAGGTGTTTGGCAGATAATGGATCAGTCCGTTCTTTCCTGTGAGCCAGGATAAATAGGAATCCGAGTCGTCGTGCTTATGATCTTCATAGGCACTGCATTCGAGCGTATCGAGAATGAAAATGGTATGGGGTCTTTCTTTGCCCTTCTTTCTGGTCAATTCTTCCTGCCATGCCACAAAATCCAGAATGAAGTAATGCAGCAGATGCTCCTCCATGTTGTTTATGGGCAGGCAGTCAATCAGGGCAAAGTCCTGTTTGTATTTTTGTGCTAAATAGACATCAGCTCCCTTGCGATAGAGATCACCTGCAAGGTCGGAGACAGAGCCTGCCGTATCGAGCATATCGCTTATACCGGGGACAAAAGACAGGGCTTTGGAGGCGATGGAAACATACTCATTTTGGGAAATGGCAGCCGTTTTTGTCTCGACTTCAATCGATTCTGCCTCTTGACCGCGCAGCTCTTGATAATGCGAGAAGACCGCAGAAAATCTGGGGAAGAGGTGTGCATTTTGCATGCTTTGGCAACAGGCCTTTGCAAGGTCGAAGAGATAGCATGCAATATCGGTCTGTTCGCGGCTCTGCAGGTCATAGTAAATGGAAATGCAAGCTTTTTCATACTTTTCCCGGAAGGTGCGATGCATCCTGCGGCAGAGAAAGCTTTTGCCGATTCCCGGATCTCCCTGCAGATACGTCACATAGGCATATTCATTATTCTTTTGGTCAGATGCTGCCAAAACGCATGCATCGTGAAATGCATTATAATGGTTCAGGATTTGCTGACATTCCTGCTGTCTGGAAATCTCTGCGCTCGGATTTCTGCCAATAAAGTCGGCGGTTTGATATGGCTTTCTCTCTTTGATTCGCATCTTTTGTTCTCCTTTATCGGGCTGTTCTTTACAAGAGTTTTGTACGGTCTGTTTTATTATAAAATGATGAGATTGATAAAACAAGTATTGCGATGAGGTGGCAATGATATTTTATCGGAAAGTATTATAAAACGCCAAATGCATATAAAATGCTAAATGCAAGGAATAATAAGCAATAATTAAGCATTATATTGACATTAAGCTATGCCAATGCTATTATTATATGGTATTATTGAAGTATATGACGAATTATTGTTGTGGTAAAGCAGCGCAAAGATGCGAAAACTGAAAGGAATGAACGGAAACGACTATCTTGAAGAATAGTACTTCAACACCAGCAAGGAGATACTTATATTGGGGGGATAGGATTTTCGAAATCGTAATCGAGTGTTTGCTATAGGAAATGATTTGTGCGGAGGTATTAGTGTGAAAGAAAGTAGAGGAAAAACATAAATTTGGCACACTTGAATAAGCTGTCTAAGGCAGGCAACTTTTTGAAGTGTTATAGAGTTAGGAAATTATATCAAGAAGCTAATGGTTCATCGGGAGGAAGTAATCCTTCTCGTTGTAATAGTTTCTTGGCTTGCTTGATAGCTTTTGCCTTTTGCTTTTCAACAAGAGCTATGGGCATATCGATTTTGTAAAGATCGCTCGGATTCCACTGCTCACCAGTAGACAGCATCTGGTAGATAGCGGTAAGAATCATACGGGCAATAGCGATAATGGCTCTTTTCTTGCCACGGCGTTTGACAAGAGAATCATATTTCTTTTTGTAGTAAGGAGATTTATCAGATTTTACGGCTGCATGAGCACATTGTACTAATGCAGGTTTGAGGTAGACACCGGCACGTGTAATCCGAACAGACTTCTTCTTACCAGCAGATTCATTGCTGCCTGGTGTAAGACCAGCCCAGCAACATAAACGTTTGGAACTTGAGAACTGAGACATATCAGTACCGATTTCGGAGATGATAGTGATTGCACTATCACGTTTGACACCCGGAATGGTACAGAGGAACTGGACAGCATTTTCAAAATCAGGATTAGAAGAAATCATATTTTCAATCATTTTATCAACATCATTGATTTCAGCTGTGATATAATCCATATGTGCGCGGACGAGGCGCATACGGTATTTTTGGGCATCAGTCATCTGATATCCTTCGATGGATTCTATAACAGCATCTTCTTTGGATTTGAGGCTCCTAAGAAGCTTAGATGCGATTTCTTCGTGGTTAATGGATGTACCCGATTGTTCAAGCAGATAGTCGATAATGGATGTGGATGACTTCCCAAAGATATCGGAAACAACTGAATCTAATGCAACATTACAAACAGTAAGAGCATTCTGATATCTATTCTTTTCACTTGAACGGCAGGAAACTAATTTATAGCGATACCTTGTATATTCTCGCAAAATGCGGATTTTCTTACAAGGAACATAACTGCCTCTGACAAGTCCAAGACGGAACAAATCTCCAATCCATTTAGAATCTTTGGCATCATCTTTGTTGCCCTTCACCGCCTTTACCCATTTAGGATTGGCAATGACAACATTGATTTCATCTTCCAAAAGATTAAAGACAGGAACCCAGTATTTACCTGTGGATTCCATACAGACATCATGGCAATCATTGTCGAGAAGCCATTGCTTGAATTTAAGAATTGAATTGTTGAAAGTGGAAAAGCGCTTCTTTTGGTAAGAAGGCTCAATACCACCGGTGGTTTTGACGATTGTGGCAACGAGAAAAGATTTGTGAACATCGACACCACAACAGGTTTGATAAGTAACTTTCATAGTCAGACTCCTTTCGTAAAAGATAAGAAGCCATTGACTGAACTGCCACACAATTAAACTAAGGCGCTTAAACAATTCTTAGTGTACGGATTCGTAATACCACTCATTTGTGCTTGAAAAGGCAGAACTTACACTGATTTTTATGCTGTCTAAAACGAAGAAAGTTTTTACAACTCCTCCTCCCGTGCTTTGTAGTGTAGCTTCTTGCAAACTATTCTACAGCACAGCGTAGAGGGTTGAAACACTTTCATTACTATTTGTGCCGCCAACTGAAAGGCGGCGGAATGGAGATTTTTATGAAGATCAATATTTTGCCAAATTTTCATATAGACAAATGGGAAGATGATTATCAGGATGAGTTCAAGCCGTTCTACACAGGCAATAAGAAGTGGGAGGAACCGATCGTCAATGACACCTTATACCTTGCCGCATTTCTGATCCCCTTCTGTGCCCTGCTTTTTTTTATGTTCTCCTTTGGTTTTGCACCATTTGGCGATAACTGTATGTTTGTTGTCGACGGAGCATTGAATAATCTCCCTGTTTTCACACAGTTTGTCACGCAGTTACGCGGCGGAGATTTCCATCTCTTCTCCTTACAGGGCACGACAGGAGGCGAATTGTATTCTTCCTTTGCATTCTTTATGGCGAGCCCTTTCACTCTGATTGCCGCATTATTCGACCAGTCTGCGGCCGTCGGCGTCCTATCTGTTCTTACCGTGTTGCGCATTGCACTCAGCGCCCCTATTTTTCTGTATTACCTGACACATCGACTGATCGGTAAGCGTGGCAGCAAGTATGATATTACCTTGTTGCTGTTCCCTCTTGGCTATGCCATGAGTTCCTTTGCGCTGGTGCAGTACAACGATTTCATGTTCTTGGATGTCTTCATGCTCTTCCCCCTGCTCATGCTTGGTTTAGAGCGCATCCTCGTCGGGCAATCCGGTAAGCTCTATTATATTGTTTTGTCTCTATGCCTTTTTAGTAACTTCTATTTGGGCATCATTGTGTTATTGTTGTCATTCCTGTTATATTTCTTTTTTTCAAACAGGCATGCAACAGAAACTCTGACCGGTGTTCCAAAACTTCTCCTTATGGATGTGTGTGCCCTTTGCACGAGCGCTGTCACTGTGATCCCGGGAATGATCGGTCTCTATCGCAACATAATCTCCGCATTTACCATGCCACAGCCCTATACCATCACACAGCTTGGCACGTTCTTTTTAGAGCACTTTTTCTATAACACACCTTCCTATGCCACCACTGCCTCTTATGGCTGTAATCTTTACATAGGGAGCATTATGCTTGTTTTGATCGCGCTTCATTTTCTGAATCAGAACCTGCCTGTCAAGAAGAGAATTGCAGATTGTGTGCTGTTGCTTTTCTTTATCCTGTTTTTGACATATTCAAGCACGAATATGCTGATGCAGCTTATGCTTGGCAGAGAAACGTCGTTTACCTGCTTTTCCTTTGTGTACCTTTTTGTGCTTTTGATCATGGCATTTGATACGTTCTATGCCATTCGCGATATTCCGCTTTGGAGGGTACTTGTTGCTTGTGTACTTCCTATTACACTTGCCATGGTCGCACTGAATCTGGCAGATCCGCTTCCAAATTTTTCATCTGTCAACATGACGATAGATCTGTTGATTCTCTATACCATCTTTGTGCTTTTGTTCCGCCTTGGCAGTATCAAACGGAAGGTATTCTATACCCTGCTGGTATCCGTTGGTGTATTAGAGCTCTTGGCAAATGCCTATCAGAATGAGTACTGTCTGTCTCAAGAGAGAAACACACTGGAAATGGTACTGACAAATACCTCTGACTCTGAATATGCCGGTTCTCTGGAAACCGGTCGTAGCGAGGTCTTCATGCAGGAGGCAACTCCGGACACCAATATGAATCACCTTTTTTCCCGGTATGGCAGCAATCCGCTTCTTTCGCATACCGTCACGACTCCTGCCGTTCCGCTTTATGACAGCCTTTCCGGACTGCGGTATCTGTATTGCACAACTGCATATGAGGATATATCTCCCAATACCAATCACTTTACACAGGTTGCGAAAACGGAAGATTATACCATATACGAAAACAAATTTGCATTTCCTACCGCCTTTACCGTTACAGGTTCACTGCAAAATGTGGTTGATACCTCCACGGAAGTAACCCGTATCAACTCAGTTGCCAAAGCGCTCGGTGCCTCGCAGGAACTCTTGACGGATGCCAACATCACACCCTCTGTGTCTGCCTCTATGCCGGACACAGTCAAAATCAGTGATCTGGGTAATCAGATTTACGGTTTTTCCAAACAATACAGTGAAGAAATTGAAAGTCTGGATTTTACCTATTATTACAGCTTGAAATTTAAATTTATTGCACCAAAGGATGGGGAATTATATATTTCCTCTCCCACCATTGACTATTATGATAACGTTAAATGGGGAAGCGAATATACGTTCCGCCTTTTAGATCCTTTGGATCTTTCCTTAGACAGAATGTTTTCTTTCCATGCATACTATCTGAACAATGCCGTCATGCAGGAGCTTCACGATAAGACGCAGGCTGCCGCATGCAACATTATGTATCGCGGCAGTGATACCATTCAAATACAGACGGATACTGATGCTTCGTCCACACTGCTCACGATTCTGCCGTATTCCGACTTCTACACCGTCACTGTTGACGGAAAACGCGTGGATATCGCATATGATTTTGAAGGACAGCTTGCTGTTCCTGTTGATTCCGGTTCCCATGAGGTTCGTGTCAGCTATCACTTCATTCCATTTACGATTGGGCTATGGCTTAGTCTGTTTAGCCTGGTGATCCTTTGTGCTGTTGCGCTTTGCAGGAAGTGGATACCTCTGCCACACCATGACGAGAAAGGAACTGCCTACAGACTGCTCTGCAGCTTTACCTCCTGGTGTCGGGATAACTATGTATACCTGCTTTCCTTCCTCTTACCGCTTTTCATGTTCCTTGCCCTCATGGTGTACATGAATACGGAACCCTTTGGCACTTATACGCTTTTTGAGGGGGATGGTGTGCAGATTGAGCTTCCTTCCATTATCAATTCTGCCCGAACAGCCAAAGAAGCACCTCACGCACATGTCTGGAACGGAGGCGGTGGATATCAGAAAGCCAATTCTGGCTCTCTGCTGTATCGCATTCTCCCGCTCCATGCCATTCCATTGTACATCATGTTGCGCACTATTCTGACAATTTCACTGCTTGGACCATGCTTTGTGTTCTATCTGACACATCGCCTTCATGGAAAACGTGCCGACAAGCGTGATGTGCGTACCTTGATTGCGGCTTTGTCTTATAGTCTTTGCAGCTATGTGATCATGATGTTCAACAATACAGGCTGGTACACCGGTCTGCTTCTGTTGCCATTTATTATGCTGGGCATGGACTATCTGATGATCAAAGGCAAGAAACGCTACTATATTTTCTTCCTTGGTCTGTGCATAACAAAGCAATACTATATTGCAATGTTTATCTGCTTTTATCTGGTCATCCGGTTCTTTACCTATGATTTTAAAGACTTTAAGGATTTTGTACGCAAAGGGCTGCGATTTGCTCTGTCAAGTTTGGGAATGGTGCTGTTATGCGCAAATTCTATTTTCGGGACATTGACTGCACTGAATGCCTCTACCTATGGTGCCGAGATAGGAAGTGCTGCAGGCGAAGCCGCCGGAGCAGCAGCTTCCCTGTTGCCTGCGCACTATTTCTTTGATAGTTGGACTTATTACATCAATCAGCTACTGTTCCTGCCGGATTCCTTCTATATCTCTTGGAATGAGGGAAATGCCAATATCTATTTTGGCATCCTGCCCGTCTTCTTGATTGCTGTATATCTGATTGCAAAACATGTTTCCATAAAAGATAAACTGCGTTTTCTCTTTTCCATGGGATTATTGTTCGTTACTTTGAATGAGTCTGTACTCAACTTCATTTTTAACGGATTGCACTATCAGAACGGTGTACCTAACAGATTTTCATTCCTGCTTGCTTTCACAGCAGCCGGCATTTGTTATGACAGCATCTGTCTGATCAGAAAAGAATCTCCCCTGCGACTGTCTTTGGCATTTTTGTTGACATGCGGGGTATTTGGAGTTTCCTTTTTCTGCTCGGAACAAACCGGTGCGCTGACGACTTCTTTTGCAATATCCATGGTATTATTACTTTCCTATTTTATCCTGCAGTTATGCTATCGCTTGCTGAAAAGCCGCAGAGTGGTTTTGTCAGCTTTATGCACTGCGCTTTTCTGCTTCGAGATGCTTACTAATTCTTTCATTTTAGCAAATGAAAGCCCGACATTGACGGATATTTTAACCATTATAGAACCTGCCGTCACTTATTTACGTGAAACAAAGGATATCGACAACTCACTGGAACGAATTTCCATTCAGTCTCCGGTTAATCAGAATTATCCTTATACACAGAACATCAAATCCAATCATATTTTTGCCGCCGGTTCCATTACGCCTTATCAGAAGAACTATGCAAATTTGATTGGCTGTAGCACAAGTAGCAATGCACTTGTCAATTTCTTTTCCGCTACACCGATGGGCAACGCGCTTGGCTGCAATCGCTATCTGATTATGACACGTTTTGGCATGTCCGAAATGTCGGAAGACTATGATAATTACGAACTGATTGCCGTGCAGGGGGATAATTATATCCTGCAGAATCATTATTGTCTGCCTTTCGGCTATGCACTGCCCTCTTCAGCAGTCGCTTTGCAGGAAGACACCACTACTCCTTATGATTATTGGTCTAAACTCCAATATGTAATGAATGGTTCTGATGATATCATCTCTGTATATCCTGTCTACCATGTGGATGATACAACAGAGAACAAATTAACTGACTATTCTTACAATTTAACCATGACTCCGCAAGGTCAAGGACTGTTCCGTTTCCACTTCACAGTTCCTAAGACCGGTATGGTATACCTTATGCTTGCTGATTTTCAGTATGTTGGCGAATACAAAGAAGGAGATGTTGTAGATATTGAGTTTGATGCCTCCGATTATGCACGAAGTAACGAAGAAGAAATCTTGACCCTATGTGTATTCAACAAAGATGCTTTCTACGAATTGTATGATGATTTAAGTGCGCACCCTCTTGTTATTGATGCTTTCACCAACGATACAATCAATGGTCATATTGACATGCCTGAAGATGCCATTGTAAGCTTCGCCATGCCGTATGATGCCAACTGGAAAGCGTATGTGGACGGCACCCAGACAGAGAGCGTGGCTCTGGCAGATGCCTTCCATGCGATCTATGTACCGGAAGGCGAACATGAAATCCACTTAGAATATGATCCGCCTAAAAAGACCAACTGGTACCTTGTCATCCAGCGCACATCCTGGGTGGTATTCCTGCTTCTTTGCGCGTTGGCCGGCTATATGCACTATCGAAAAAAGAAGTTCGCCGCGGAAGAACCCGATGCTTCGGTACCTACAAACTCAGAAAATTAACAAAATGACAGAATAAAAGGATTCACCTGCTACATGTCCTATGTGACGTAAGTAGCTTGTGAATCCTTTTTTATTCTTCTTTTTGCAAGTTTGCTTCTACCGTCTCCCGAATCCCCTTTGTAAACTCTGTATCCGGAACGTATCCCGTATCTTCCCGAAGTGCCGTAATATCCGCGCACAAATGCATCGTCTGCTGTGGATGATAAGCAATCTCCCCAAATCCTATATAGCTTTGCACAAACTCCTCAAAACTCTCTGACGCCTCGCGCTCTCTTTGATCCCGGTCGTTCTTTGTTCTATATTCCCATACTGCTTTTGCACATTCCTCGACATAGCTTCTTAGAGGTTTTCCCACTCCGCTGCCAAGGCAATAGACACGACCATCTTTTCCGTTCTTCGCAAGTGCCAGAATGGCATCTGCTGCATCCACACTGTACAGATAGTCCCAGATCTGTTCACCTTTTGTCAGAGGCATTTTTTCTCCCTTTGCAAGCTTGCTGATCAGCGTCGGAAGCATTGCCTGCTGCCCGTCATAAGGGCCGTAGACGCTAAGGATCCTCGTCCAGATATGCCGGATGCCAAGCTGACTGCAAAGAAGCCTGCTCATCTGTCCGGCGCAAAGCTTCGCAATGCCGTAGCCCATTTGCGGAAACGTCGGTGTCTGCGGCGTAATATTCCCTTCTACTCTGCCGTACTCAGCCTGAGAACCGGCACCGATAAAAGTATCGCAAGAAAGCGCTTTCGCCAGTCTGACCGCATCCAGTGTGTGCTGAATATTTTTCAGTTGCAGCGCGGTGTCGTTTCTGGCTGCTCCTGTGGTGCCATTCCATGCTAGATGGATGAATATGGTATTTTCTTTTTGTGTGGGATTCTCCGGCTCTATCCTTCCGTTCTGACTGCTCCATGCCCGCAAAAGCTTTTCATTCTTATCCTTCTCATCCTTCGTAGCATCTGCCTCGCACATCTGTGCATACGCTTCATATTCGGACAAGTCAATTTGCATGACAGTCACCAGCGGATGCTTTGGCAACTGTCTGATACGTGTCGACTCCCTGTGGCAGATTGCAAGCACCGGTATGTCTCTCTCTATGCATTTTTGAATCAAAGCCATCCCGATCGCACCGGTCGGTCCTGTGATCACAACCTTCATTTATTTCTTAGTCCTTCCATTCCTTTATGCCGGTTCATATGATATCCTAAAACTGTCTTCCATCAGACAGGATAAATTCTTCTAATCGCGGAAGTGTAAATGTTACCTTGCCATACTCTCTACCATCTACTAGACCCTTTTCAATCAATCTGCTTCGATATACCGCAAACTTTGAAGAATTCATGGAAAGTCTTTCTCTTACCGCCTGCACCCTCTTATCCTTTGTACATGCCATCTCTTTTAACACAGTTTTTTCCATTGGAGCCAGTTCTGACCATATCTTTCCATAGACAAAATCCGCAAGATACTGGTCGTATTTCGGCAAAATAGTTTCCATATGAATCTCATTGGTCTCACATATGGAATCCCAAACGAGATATCCCATCAATTGAAAGGCAAACGAATAGCCTTTGGTAAACCATGCCAACTGTTCCGCTCGTTCACGCTCTATCTCAAACACCTGCATATAAGAATGTATGACCGCTGTCGTATTCAACGGTTCTAATTCTTCCAATTTAGCCCTATATAAAAAAGTGAGTGATGCATCATTTTTTATTGCATTCACATTTTGCAAAAGACCTGTCATAAGCACGTAGATATCAAAATCTGCTCTGGCATATGAAGATAATGAATGAGAAAAGTCTGCTATCTGCTCGCAATATGTCACCTCATCAATGGTTACCAAAATCCTCTTATTCTCTTTCTTCAATATCCGAAGCATCATATACAAAGCATCATATTCATCTGATGCAATCAGCTCCGCTTTTTCAATAGAAACGCCAAGACCGAGTACTGAAAGATCCAGTTTTGCATTCACAAACATTTTCCTTAAACTATTCTCTCTATATAATCCGCGCGCCAAAGATGCGATCAGATTATTCTTCGGATTTTCTATGTCTACCACAATCCAATGATCTGATTTCCTGATTCTATTTGCGATATCAGCCATAAGAACCGTTTTTCCACACCCTCTTACTCCGGTAAGAAACCACCCCCTAAATGTAGGGACTTTTCTGTTTAAATCTTGTTCTATTGAATAGATGAGTGCTTCTCTTGTGACATATTGAGGCGGAATATAGCTGAATTGCAACGTAAAAGGATTATCCTCTTTTTTTAAATTTGTAACCAAAATATACCCCTTTCCTTCTTACTTGACTCTTCTGTTTCAGTTCTCTTTTTGTTATAACTTGTTATAGCCTGTTATAACTCTCTTTTTTTGTTATAACTTGTTATAACTCGTTATAGTCTTTCCCAATAGAAATGTCAATATGCGTCGTAGAAAAAGAAAAAAATGAGTCGGAATGAATGTAGTTAGTCCTTCCACTTCTTCCATGGTGCCTGGTCAGCAAGCCAGAGCTGGTCAAGCATATCTTTCTCGCGCTTGGTATCCATGCACTGCCAGAATCCGGTATGGGCATAGGACATGAGCTGCCCCTGATCAGCCAGCTTTACCATAGTATCCCTCTCCAGAATCGTGTCATCACCGTCGATCATATCAAACACCTGCGGCTCAAGCACCATATAGCCCGCATTGATCGGTGCACTGTCACTTGCATTCTTTTCACGGAAGGAACGCACCGCATTGTCTCCTCCGATATCCAGAATCCCTTTCTCCTGCCTGAGTCTGACCGCAGTCAGTGTCGCGAGCTTTCCGTGACTTACATGGAACTGCACGAGTTTATTGATATCGACATCGCAGACGCCGTCACCATAGGTTAACATAAATCTCTCATCACCCACATATTCCTGAATACGCTTGACACGACCGCCTGTCATGGTATGCAATCCCGTATCAACGACTGTCACCCTCCACGGCTCGGTGTGCATATTATGCATAATCATTTCATTGCCGCCCTTGGAAAAATCAAAGGTGATATCCGAGGTGCGCAGATAGTAATCAGCAAACCACTCTTTCACCATATGCTGCTTATATCCCGCACAGATGACAAATTCATGAAAGCCATAGTAGGAATAGCTTTTCATAATATGCCATAAGATTGGCTTATCTCCTATTTCGATCATCGGTTTTGGTTTATAACTGGATTCCTCTGAAAATCTGGTGCCGAATCCACCGGCTAAGATGACTACCTTCATATCTGTTTCTCCCGTTCCTTTTCCCTATACACACTTTTATTCTTGTTCTCTTATATTTCCTTTGTGTTCTAACATATTCTAACAATATCTTCGCTTCTATGTTTTGTTTGACACTTATTCTCACATACTGATCTGACGCATGTTAGAGCACACCGTAGTATCACATCGCGTACACACCAATCTCTGGCTCACGACCTGCCCACCGCCTCATGCAAAAGTGTAAGCATTCTGTCCAGCTTCTCCTTTGTCATGCCCGGATAGGTACCGATCCAGAAAGTATGCTCCATGATATAGTCTGTATTGGCAAGATCTCCGACTGTGCGAAAGCCCTTTCCTTCCTCCCGCATCTGATCAAAACAAGGGTGTTTTGTGAGGTTCCCCGCAAAGAGCATTCTCGTCTGCACACCGTGATTCTCAAGGTAAGATACCACCTTTTTGCGCTCCACGCCTTCTTTACAGGTTAACATAAATCCGAACCAGGAGGGATCCGCATGCTCACACGCCTCCGGCAGAATAAAGTAATCCGTAAGACCCGCCATTCCCTCTTTCAGATAGGTGAAGTTCTCCTTTCTCCTGCTGACAAAGGATGGAAACTTTGCAAGCTGCGCACAGCCGACGGCAGCCTGCATATCAGTTGCTTTCAAATTATATCCAAAGTGTGAATACACATATTTGTGATCGTATCCCTGTGGAAGCAGTCCGTACTGTCCGTCATAACGGTGTCCGCACTTATTATCCTGTCCGGATTCGCAGCTGCAGTCGCGTCCCCAGTCGCGCATGGAGCGAATGATCTTATGTAAGAGAGGCTGATCAGTATAGACAGCGCCCCCCTCTCCCATTGTCATATGGTGCGGCGGATAAAAGCTTGATGTGCCGATATCACCAATGGTTCCTGTCTTTCTCACCTGTCCGTCTATTTCATAGGTACTGCCAAGCGCATCGCAGTTATCCTCGATGAGCCAGAGTCCATGTCTGTCACAAAATGCCTTCACAGCGCCAAGGTCAAAGGGATTTCCCAGTGTATGAGCCAGCATGACAACCTTTGTCTTCTCAGAAAGTGCTGCCTCAAGCTGTGACACATCAATATTGTACTGTGGGATGGTCACATCCACGAACACCGGCACAACACCGTATTGGATGGCCGGTGTCACGGTCGTCGGAAAGCCTGCAGCCACAGTGATCATCTCATCTCCGGGTCTTACCTGCCGCTCTCCCAGCAAAGGACTGGTCAGTGTCATAAATGCCAGCAGATTGGCACTGGAACCGGAATTGACAAGGCTGCAATACCTGACACCCAGATACGCTGCCATTTCTTTTTCAAACTGCCTGGTATATCTGCCGCTGGTCAGCCAGAATTCCAGGCTACTATCCACCAGATTACACATTTCCTGCTCATCATAGACGCGTGAGGCATAAGGAATTCTGTCTCCCTCATGATATTCCTGCTTTGGCTTATGATATTTCTTGTAATACGCTGTGACAGCCTGCAGTATTTCCTCTCTTGCCTGCTGCTCTGTCTTTTCCTCAAACATATAAAATCCTCTCTTAACTTTTATTGTCCTTTATCGTTCTTTATTGTCCCTTATCGTTCTTTATCGTCAAGCCTTCAGATATTCTGCAATCTGCTCTTCCATCACAGCAGCCACATCCGCTCCTGTCATTCTGGCATACTCCCACTCCACGATCTTTTCCATGACCTGCTGTATATGCCAGCGCGGCTCCCATCCAAAGGTGTGTTTCAGCTTTGTACAATCCAGTTTTAAGAAATTCGCTTCATGCGGACCGTTGTCACTGCGATCCGTCCAGTTTGCCCTGTAATTCCCATGAGATGCAAAGTGATCCTGTCCGTAATACTGCTCCGGATTTTGATTGGTATCTGTCCCTTTTTGGTTTACATAATTATTGTAGGAGTCACAGAACAATGTCACGAGTTCACCTGTATTCAGACAATCGATATCGTCCGGTCCGACATTATAACTTCCTGCAAGCGTCGGATCTTCATATTGCCTTTGACAGATCATCAGATAGGCCATGACCGGCTCGAGCACATGCTGATATGGCCGGATCGAATGTGGATTACGCACGATAATCTCCTGCCCGGCTTCCACTGCTCTGATACAATCCGGAAGAATGCGATCCCTGGCAAAATCACCACCGCCGATGACATTACCCGCTCTTGCCGTTGAGACGGCGACCTGCTGATCCCGCAAGAAAGCATCCAGATAGCTTGCCGTCACAAGCTCAGAACATGCCTTGGAATTAGAATACGGATCATATCCGCCGAGACGTTCTTCCTCTCTATATCCGGTCATCCGCTCCTCATTGTGATACACCTTGTCTGTGGTCACATTCAAAAACGATCTGACGCAGTCGGAAAGTCTGACACACTCCAAAATATTGGCGGTTCCCATGACATTCGTCTCATATGTATATAGCGGGTTTACATAAGATTCCCTCACAATCGGCTGTGCCGCCATATGGATCACAATCTCAGGCTGTACTTCATCAAATACCTGCTTTAAATATGCAAAATCTCTGACGTCACCACGGACAGAGCGCACCTTCTCATTTAGTTTACATAATTCAAACAATGCCGGTTCTGTCGGCGGCTCCAGTGCATATCCGGTCACGATTGCACCTGCCCCGGCAAGCACCTGACACATCCATGAGCCTTTAAAACCTGTATGCCCGGTGATAAAAACCTTTTTTCCCTGATAAAATTGCAGATCAAACATCTGTTTTACTTTCCTCTCTCGGCTTCGCATCGACAATTCTTCTGATCAGTTCCAGAATTTCGTGTTCGCTATGCCCTTTCTCATCACACCACTCGATTACTTCTTTGATTTCCTTTTATCCATTTCGTCCATAATATATACC
Source organism: uncultured Lachnospiraceae bacterium (assembly GCA_945949085.1). Classification (GTDB taxonomy): domain Bacteria; phylum Bacillota; class Clostridia; order Lachnospirales; family Lachnospiraceae; genus CAG-194. The sequence goes on from CAMFDJ010000003.1 coordinate 92,004, forward strand.
CTCATTTCCACTAACAGTATACCGCATCTACCCTGTTTTCTGCAATTGTTATATTGCCGAACTCTGAGGCGCTTTGATTCCAATCACACAGACCGGTTTTGATTGTTTTCCCTTCCGGCTGTTATAAGAAACCATAGCTTCCATCAAGTTTTCGTATTGCTTCAAATGATACTGTTTTGCCGCATTTCCCTGCAAATCAGCAGTATAGTCATTATGTACCACAAATGTTTCTCTTGCGCTTTCAGCCTTTTTCGTTTTTGTAATACACATGGTATGAAGTCCTTCGCCCGGATGTCCCGCATGATTCCACGCGGCAAAGAGAAAGCAGTCATATTGTTTCGACAGCTTTGCGAGCTTCGCGGATTCTTTTATCTGACCTGACGATGCAACCCACTTCTTTTCTGCAAAAATCACTTTCACGTCATATCCTTCCTTCTTTAAAAATCGGCATATGGAAGGCAAAGAAGTGCCAAAATTCCCATGTAGCATCGCACCGCGTCTCTCAAATTGCATGAGCAGTTTTGGAAAATCCAATCCGCTTTTCCCAAGCGCATGCATTACGTTATACAGTGCAATAATCTCACAGGCATTTCCCGCCGCCTGCAGACTGCCATCCGCATTTTGATAGTGCTTCATATATCTCTCGGTAAGGAATCCTGCCTTCTTCCCATACACCATGTCAGTCATCAGATTTTGCCGTTCAATGAAGCATTGCTCCTTGTACCTTTCCATATATCTTTCCCTGTGGTGTTTCCATGCTGCCTCATTTTGCACCCGATGCGCTTTTGCGCTGTCATTTCGAAGTGTATGGAAAAGCGTGAGCACTTCCATCCCCCAAAATAGCAAAAAGTTTATGATACCCGTCATATCTCTCGTCCTCTGATCTTCCTATTTCTCTATTTCTCTATTTCTCTATTTCTCTATTTTCAAATTATATCACAAAAATCACTCTATGCAGGTAGTCTGGTACTTCTTCTCATATCGCCCTCCCACCTCCAAAAGCTGCCCTGTCAGTTCCATACAGAGCAACTTATTTTGCAGCTGTGACAGGGATATCTCTGTCTGTAGGCAAATCGATTCATATATCTCCTGAACTGATTTCGGGTGTATATCAAGTGCCTGCAAAATGACTTTCTCCATCCCCGTACTGTCATTCTCTCTTAACACATTTTTCTTATCCGGCACACCGGCTTCTCCTGCTGTGTCATATTCTGACGTCTCATCTGCTCCTTGCGCATCAGGTTCTCCTTGCAAACCACTTTCTCCGAATGTATCACTTTCTGCTGAAGCCTCATTTTTCCCTGTCCATTTTGCTTCTTCTGATGCAAAATGCCCGTCGTGCCGTAATTCCTTCCCACTCTTGGTTTTCAGAGTGATGTTATGTAAACTTTCATCTCGAATCATCAGTAGTGTCTCCACCGGATCTGCCACAATCTGTGCTCCCTGTATGATCAGCCTGTTGCAGCCCTCGCTCATCGGGTCAGTCAGTCGCCCCGGTACCGCATAGATATCCCTTCCCTGCTCAAGAGCCATATCCACAGTGATCAGCGTTCCGCTTCTCTTCTTTGCTTCCACCACCACAACCGCATCCGATAATCCGGATATGATTCTGTTGCGCGGCGGGAAATTTTGTGCAACCGGCAGAGTCCCCGGCGCATATTCACTCACAATACGTCCCATCTCCAGTATACCGTCATAGATTTTTCTGTTCTGACTCGGATAGCAGATATCCACACCACATCCCAGGACAGCCGTCACCTCTCCCCCTGCAAGTCTGGCTGCATTCTGCGCAATGCCGTCAATACCGCTTGCCAGACCGCTGACCACGCTCATGCCAAGCTCAGCAGCAGCTTGTCCCATCTGATGTGCCACATATCTGCCATACTCGGAGCACATCCTTGCACCAATGATTGCCACAACTGCAGGCACCCCTGCCTGACTAGTCTGGTCTGCCTGATTAGTCTGGTCTGCCTGATCAGGCTGCACTGTCTGAAAAGGTTTGCCCTTCACATAAATGGCATATGGCGAATCCGGAATCTCTCGTAGTTTTTGCGGAAAGTTTGCTCTATGTTGGTTAACATAATGTATATTATCTTGTATCATCTTTTCATACAGACACTCCGGAGAGTTTTGCCCCCTCGCTTCCACGATTGCCTCACAGTCCCTCTGTATTGTTTTCTCTCCAAAACCTCTCATATGAGGCAGATCATATTCTTGATTCGTCTGATCCTTTTGGTCTATCTCCACATTCTTACCTGTATACCGGTACGCCTCTGTGATGAGCCGGCAAAGCGATTCCTCTCCGGTCAGATAGAAATCTCTCCAATCCATTCCCAGCATGCAAAATCGTTTCATCTTCTGCCTTCCAATCCCCGGCACCTGATTCAGCCAAGCTTCATAAATATTCCATTCATAACATGTGTTACTCATATTCTTACATATACCTCCAGCACTACTTATTCTGTTATCTTCTTTCGCGAAAGCCTCTCCAGTCCCTTATTCAGCATGATTGCCTCGCTGATATGCATCTGTGAGACCATTTCTGCACCTTCCAGGTCAGCAATGGTTCTTGCCACCTTTTTGATGCGGTTTAGAGAACGGACACTGAGCTCCATTTTTTCAAAAAATCTCTGTAAAAACAATTGTGCCTCTTCCGTCAGACTGCAATATTTCTTAATTTCTTCCCCGGAAAGTGCATGATTATACTTCCCTTGCCTTTTGAGCTGCCGCCCAATGGCATCACATACCTTCTGCTTCATATGTGCAGAGTCCATTTCCTGTTTTTCCTGTCCGTGGATTTGATCCCACTTCATCCTCCCTACTTCTACGCTCAGATCAATTCGATCCAGCAGTGGACCGGAGATTGCATGCAAATACCGCTCAATTTCAAACGGCCGACAATTGCATTTGTTTCGATCAGGATAAAAACCGCACGGGCAGGGGTTCATGGCTGCCACCAGCATAAAATCAGCAGCATAATCACAGGTATAAAACATTCTGGAAATCTGTACCTTCTTTTCCTCTAAAGGTTGTCTAAGCAAATCCAGTTTGGTTCTTCCGAATTCCGGAAGCTCGTCCAAAAATAAAACCCCCTTATGTGCCAATGTGATGATCCCCGGTCTGGGCATACTGCCACCACCGATGAGTGCCGTATCAGTCACAGTATGATGCGGACTTAAAAACGGCCGTTTCGTAACAAGCGATGTTTTATGATCGAGCAACCCTGCCACACTATAGATTTTTGTCAGCTCCAGACACTCTTCATAACACATGTTTGGCATAATGGTGGGAATACGCTGTGCAATCATGGATTTGCCGCTCCCGGGTGGTCCAAATAACAGTAGGTTGTGAAAGCCCGCAGCCGCGATCATCGCAGCTCGCTTTGCATGCTCCTGTCCATAGACCTGACCAAAATCCGGCATACAGGCATCCTCAGAATATGGCATCTCACTCGGTAACTGTATCTCGCTTATTCCCAAGCTATCGTTTTGTATATCCTTTCCATCTATGACACATATGTCATAATCCTCTCTGTCACGAAGTATGCCGCTATGCAGATTTGACCTGTTGTTATTCTGTCCTTTTGTAAAATCACACATTTGTCTCATAACGTCACAATATGACACAAACGCCTCCTGCAGATTCTTTACTGCATAAATCCGCATCCCCTTTACATTGGATGCTTCAAGCCTATTGTCATAGGGAATAATACAGTTTGTTATTTTTTCTTCTGCCGCCTTTAAAAGAACAGGCAATATTCCTCTTACGCTCTTTACCTCGCCGTTGAGTCCGAGTTCTCCAAGTACAATTACATTTGCTACTTTACTCTTTTCATAACGCAAGCTATCATACTCTTGTTTCTGTTCTTCTGTATGGTTCTGTCCTTCTGCGGCATTCTTCTCTTGTTCCTCTCTTTCTTCCTCTCTTTTTTTCTTTCTTTGTTCCTGTTTTTCTTCTTGACTTACTACCTGTCTCTGCCCAGCTTCTTCCGATATCACTTGTTCTCTTTTTGTTCCCTGCGCTGCCTCCTTTTCCTCCAATAGAGAAGCGCCGAGTATCCCCAGTGCTACCGGCAGATCAAAAGCGCTACCGTCTTTTCTGATATCCGCTGGTGATAAACTGACCGTGATTCTCTTGACAGGTATTTCATAACCACTGTTTTTTATACCCACACGCACGCGTTCCTTCGTTTCCTTGACTTCACTGGCGAGGCAGCCGACCATTTCCATACAGGGAATACCATTTGATACATCAACCTCCACCTGCACCAAAAAACTTTCCATCCCATGAAATGCCCCGGATAATATTGCATGATACATATTTACTCCTCCAATTTTATGCAATTGCCTAATAGTAAGTGGCAGATGCCTTTTTTGCCACTTACTTTTTATCCTTTATTTTTTACTTCCTTTTTGTTTGAAAAATAATCGATATGATAAGACAAAAATATAAATATGATTTAAGATTTTTGAGTTGATTTCAGATATTATATGAATGATGTTTTCCAGGAAAGATCAGTAGTATTTCTTTACCTGCGCCTGCGTCACATTCTGATAAATCTCGTTTTTTATGACCGCCTGATACAACTGCTGAAAGTCAGTCATAAAAGGCTTTAAGGAGGCAACCAGCGCACTAAGCCCCTTCTCCATTCCTTTCTCCATTCCTTTCTTCATTCCTTTCTCCATTCCTTTCTCCATTCCTTCTTTCCTTCCCCTTTCTATTCCCTTTTTTTCGATTTCATCGGCGATATAGCACATATAGATTTCCTCTCCTTTCGCAATTTTCTCTTTTATCTTTTCCGTATAAGCCTGTTCATATCTCTTATCCCTTGAGAATATTGATATGAATTGCAGTACTTCCTCCACATGCCTGATTGGAGTCCGGTCATCATACAATGTTGTATTACGATTTAATCTTTTGTCCTTAAAAAATCGCGCTATAATACGAAAATCGCTGGTAAAACGATCAATGACTTCGTCCTCCAAAAAAGCAATGTCATAGACTTTTATTTTGTAATTCTGCACATATTTTTTCAGCTCCGCAGGAATGTTCATCATTCCAAACAGACTCTTCGGTTTGTTCCATCTCCGGTCACTGAAATTAAGTACAATTGTGATCACCGGTCTGATCGGCTGTTTCTGTTGCAACATTCTTCTATATTCTGAATAGTCATATCCCATAATGCGCACCGTCATTGCAGCATCTATCGTAACCTGATTTTCCGTTCCGAGAGATACGATACTCAGACAGTTCTCCATATAACACTTCAGGATATCCCTTTGCTGACCGGCAAGCCGACCGCTTGCTGCCTTATAGATGGATTCCGTCGGTCCATCCCGCAGATTCTCCTCTGCCAGATATTCCTTATGGAACACCAATGTGTTATATATATCTGCAAAGACATCGTTGTAATCTTCAAGGATTTTTCCAATCTTATCTTTTTCTTGCATTCTTGATTCTGTTTTCTTCCAGACGGCGCATGTTCATATTAGCATATAAAATATGTTATCGCAATACATAAAAAGCAGATCACATAATATTTCAATCTGTCAGTAGTATTTCTTTACCTGCGCCTGCGTCACATTCTGATAAATCTCGTTTTTTATGACCGCCTGATACAACTGCTGAAAGTCAGTCATAAAAGGCTTTAAGGAGGCAACCAGCGCACTAAGCCCCTTCTCCATTCCTTTCTCCATTCCTTTCTTCATTCCTTTCTCCATTCCTTTCTCCATTCCTTTCTCCATTCCTTTCTCCAATCCTTCTTTCCTTCCCTTTTCTATTCCCTTTTTTTCGATTTCATCGGCGATAAAGCACATATAGATTTCCTTTCCTTTCGCAATTATCTCCTTTATCTTTTCCGTATAAGACTGTTCATATCTTTTTTCTCTTGAGAATATATCTATTATTCTGTTTTCTTCCATACGACATATATTTATGATAACATACATAATATACTAAAGCAATATATCAAGATGTATATTATCAAAATACTTAATTACCTATATATGCAAATCATACGACTCACTTATTCTTATTACGCCTCATATCTCCCTCTATCCTCATACAAAAGATGCCGACTGCAACTGCAGTCGGCTTCCTATCATACCAATATTACTTTACAATTTCAATTAGAATACTTTATTCTTCATCTTCTCCGGATCGCGTGAGAACTGGATACAATCTTCCTTTGAGATCTTACGCTGCATATATAGAGAAAGCAGCGAATCGTCCAGTGTCATCATACCCTCTTTTTTGCTGGTCTGGATAATGGAATCCAGCTGATGTGACTTTCCTTCACGGATCAGGTTGCGGACAGCGGAATTGGCATGCATAACCTCAAATGCCGCACAACGTCCTGTTCCGTTGATATTGGGAATCAAAGTCTGCGAAATGATCGCCTCAATAACGTTGGAAAGCTGTACTCTGATCTGCTGCTGCTGATGCTCAGGGAATACGTCGATAATACGGTCGACGGTACTGGCAGCATCCACGGTATGTAGTGTTGAGAAAACAAGGTGTCCTGTTTCTGCCGCTGTGATTGCGATACTGATTGTCTCGAAGTCACGCATCTCACCTACCAGGATAATATCCGGGTCTTCACGAAGAGCAGCGCGCAGCGCATTATTGAATGAAAGGGAGTCCTGCCCGATCTCTCGCTGGTTTACCATAGACATTTTATGGCGGTGTGCATACTCGATCGGCTCCTCCAGCGTGATGATATGTGCATCTCTGTTTTCATTTGCTTTATTCAGAATAGAAGCAAGTGTTGTTGACTTACCACTACCGGTAGGTCCTGTCACAAGCACCAGACCACGTTTTCTCTGATACAGATCTACGATGGATTTCGGTACGCCAAGCTTCTCCGGATCCGGAATGTCATCTGTGATGGTACGAAGTGCCAGTGCAATGGAACCTCTCTGCTTGAAGACATTACAACGATATCGACCGATTCCTGTAAATGCAACTGATAAGTCGTATTCTCCTCTTTCCTCGAATTTTTCTCTCTGATATGGATTCAGAACATCCAGACAGATTTCAAGTGTGTCCTCCGGTGTTAATGTCGGAAAATCCATCTTGATAAGACGTCCATGCAAACGCATAACAGGCGGAATACCTACTGTCAAATGAACGTCGGAAGCCCCCGCGTTGTACCCAACGGTTAAGATTTCCTGAAGTGTAACCATTTCCCTTGTACCTCTCTTTTCCTCCTGCATCACAGGAATTAATACATTACTCATTATCTTCAAAAGCTTTTTTCAGTGTCTGGAGTGCCTTTTTTTCGATCCTGGACACATAGCTTCTGGATATACCCATTCTTTCCCCAATCTCACGCTGCGTGACTTCTTTTCCGTCCAGCAGTCCATAGCGCATGATGATAATCTGCTGTTCCCTGCCTGACAGCACATGCTCTACCAGATAACGGATTTTCTTATGCTCCTCGCTTCTGACATACGAATCCGCAAAATCTTCCTGCTCGGCAAGTGTGACATCCAGCAGATTAATCTCATTTCCCTCCTTATCCGTGCCAATCGGTTCATAGAAGGAAACATTCCTTGCGTTCTTCTTTTTCATGCGGAGCATCATCAAAAGTTCATTGTCTATACATCTGGCCGCATAGGTTGCAAGCCGACTTCCCTTACTGTCATCAAAGGTCTGTATCGCCTTAATCAGTCCTATCGTCCCGATTGAGATCAGATCCTCCGGATCTTCATTGCTGCTCTGATATTTCTTGACAACATGTGCCACGAGACGCAGATTCCGTTCAATCAGTATTTGTCTGGCTTCTTGTTTCTGAGCCTGGTCCGTACCCTTGAGAAGCTGCAGATAATGCGCTTCCTCCTCATCAGAAAGGGGTTTTTGAAACGTTTGCAAGAAAACCTCTCCAAATACATTTTATATTATTCTATGCATAGGGTTTGGCCTCTGTAACACATAATTTTATTATACAATTTCACACAATGAAACGCAAGGCAAGTTTCATTTTTCACATGCTTTTCTCACGCCTTCTCAACTTGCAATATCGCCCGGACTTATAAAAAATCAACAAATATTGCATTGCTGACATCAATTCCATCCGGTGTCAGGCAAAGTCTGCCTTCCTGCTGATATCCGTTTTCCTTTCGGTATGACTGCCTTGCATTTATCTGTCGAGAATCCGTATGCTGTATATCCACCTGTCGCGTATTAGCCGACTGCGCATCCGTATGATATGCATCCGTATGACATACCTCAGTTTCATCATCCTTCCAGGCAAGCAACCCAAGTGACAGATGTTTTTCGATCTGATTTCCATAGACATCCATCAAGTCCTTGCCAAAACAAGCGAAAAATTCTTGCGGACTGACACCTTCCATCATCCGAAGTCCCAGAAACATGAACTCCGCCATTTCATCCTCTGCAGTAAGTTTACATAATTCCGTCTGATAATATTCGTCATAAATCGGTACTATATGACTATGACAGGATCTCTCGCTATTCTTTCTCCGTGATGTATCCTGCAATTTTTCCTGTTGTCTCTCCTTCCAATAACTCAGATATTGCGCTAGGTTTTCTTCATTTTTGTATCTGATATGGTCGATCAGGGATGACGCACCCAGTCCCAATCCCAAGTAGTCTCCGCGTCTCCAGTACACCTCATTATGCAGGCATTCTCTCCCCTTCCTCGCATAATTGGAAATCTCATAGCGTCCATAGCCTGCACCTGCCAGCATCTCTTGTGTTATGCGATACATACGCCGCTCTGTCTCTTCATCAGGAAGCTCCCCGAAAGCTTCTCCGCCCTCCCTGTATCTCTCAAAAAAAGGGGTACCCTCTTCTATGATCAGACTGTACGCGGAAATATGCTCCGGGGAAAGTGCAATCACCTTTTGCAGAGACTCTGTATAAGAGTGGATTGTCTGCCCCGGCAGAGCCGCCATCAGATCGACATTCACATTCTCAAATCCGGCCTTTCTGACACTCTGAAAGGTATCCAGAAATGTCTGATAATCATGGATTCTGCCAAGAAGCTTTAGCTCCTCATCACACGCTGACTGCAGACCAATACTGATCCGGTTGATTCCACCGTCGCGATACTGCAGACATTTCTCATATGTGACGGTTCCCGGGTTCATTTCCATTGATATTTCGATCGTTCCCCAGTCCTTGTCGGAAATATGAAAAACAGATTTTATTTTTTGTAACAGCTTTGCAATAGCTTCTGCCGGCAGAATGGAGGGTGTACCGCCTCCGATAAAAATAGTTTTGACCTTCCGCTGTGAAAGTGCACTTCCGCGATAAGCATCTATCTCACCGAGCAGAGACTGAATATACAAATCATATGTTATTTTATCTGCGGAGGCTGATAAAAAATCGCAGTATGCACATTTTTTTGCGCAGAATGGAATATGGAGATATAAGCTGAGGTCTTTCTGTTCCATGTTTTTCTCTCACCACACTCATATAGCGGTTCTACCATACAAAACTGTCTTATTTCTTATCATCCAGCTTCAGGACACTCATAAATGCCTTTTGCGGGATTTCCACGTTACCGATCTGGCGCATACGTTTTTTACCTTCCTTCTGCTTTTCCAGAAGCTTTTTCTTACGCGTGATATCTCCGCCGTAACACTTTGCCAGAACGTCCTTACGCATGGCCTTGATCGTCTCTCTTGCCACAATCTTACCGCCGACAGCCGCCTGAATCGGAATCTCAAACAGGTGTCTGGGAATTTCCTCTTTCAGTTTCTCACACATCTTGCGTCCGCGCTCATAAGCACTGTCTTTGTGCACAATAAAGGAAAGTGCATCCACTTCTTCCCTGTTGACAAGGATATCAAGCTTGACCAGTTCTGCAGTCTGGTAGCCTTTCAGTTCGTAATCAAAGGATGCATATCCTCTCGAACGGGATTTGAGGGCATCAAAAAAGTCATAAATGATCTCATTGAGCGGCAGATCGTACTTGATCAGTGCTCTCGTCTCCTCCATATATTCCATGCCCAAATAGACACCACGCCTCTCCTGGCACAGTTCCATGATTGACCCGATAAACTCAGTTGTCACCATGATCTCCGCACTGACAATCGGCTCCTCCATATGATCGATCTCAGAAAAATCGGGAAGATTACTCGGATTTGTCAGTTCTATCATCTCACCGTTTGTCTTATATACTTTATACACAACGCCGGGCGCTGTGGTCACAAGATCAAGGTTATATTCCCGTTCCAGTCTCTCCTGAATGATTTCCAAATGCAAAAGTCCCAAAAATCCGCACCGGAATCCAAATCCCAGTGCAATGGATGTCTCCGGCTCATAATGCAGTGCTGCATCATTAAGTTGCAGCTTTTCCAATGCATCCCGAAGCTCCGGGTATTTGGCCCCGTCTGCCGGATACATGCCACAGTATACCATGGAATTCACTTTTTTATATCCGGGAAGCGGCTCGCTGCAAGGATTCTGTGCATCTGTTACCGTGTCACCGACCATGGTATCACGCACATTTTTGATGGATGCGGTGATATAGCCAACCATACCGGCCGAAAGCTCCTCACAGGGGATGAACTGTCCTGCTCCAAAATATCCAACCTCAACAACATCCGCCTTTGCTCCTGTTGCCATCATCAGAATCTGTGTGCCCCGTTTCACGCATCCTTCCTTAATCCTGCAAAAAACTATGACTCCCTTATAGGAATCATATACTGAATCAAAAATCAGTGCCGCAAGCGGCGCATTCGGATCTCCTGTCGGTGCCGGTATTTTCTGTACAACCGCCTCTAAGACATCCTCGATACCAATACCGTTTTTAGCGGAAATGAGTGGTGCATCATGTGCCTCTATTCCGATCACATCTTCGATTTCTTCCTTGACGCGCTCAGGATCGGCACTTGGCAGGTCAATTTTGTTGATCACCGGAAAGACATCCAGGTTATGATCAAGCGCCAGATACACGTTGGCAAGTGTCTGTGCTTCAATACCCTGCGCAGCATCTACAACAAGGATCGCACCGTCACACGCCGCCAGCGATCTGCTGACCTCATAGTTAAAATCCACATGTCCGGGCGTGTCGATCAGATTGAAGATATATTCCTCCCCATCCTTTGCCTTATACACGGTACGCACTGTCTGCGCTTTGATCGTGATACCGCGCTCGCGCTCCAGATCCATATTATCAAGAACCTGCGCCTGCATTTCGCGCTCTGTCAAAAGTCCGGTCATTTCGATGATTCGGTCGGCAAGGGTACTCTTTCCATGATCGATATGGGCTACAATACAAAAATTTCTGATTTTACTCTGATCTATCGTCGACATCTCATTCCTCCGAGTCTGATAATATACACTCATACTCGGAAATTATAGCATAATCCCTGATGGTTCTTCAAGACACATCTTCATTCAGCATCCCCATCTAAAACCATTGCAATGCAATGTGCGAGTGGCGGCAGCGCGTTTCTTGCCTCTTCCTCTGTATTGGTCTGTGCACCGAGTTCAATCAAAAGACTTCTCGGTCTGTAGTGCATATTGTAACGCAATCCCTTCAGATAGATCTTTCTGGCAAGTCCCGGATAGTACTCCATCATTTTTGTCTGCAGTTGAAAGGAAAATGCCAGATTGCCTGCCCTGTTCTCATTTTTCAGGTAGGCGATCTCTCCGATTTTCCTGGTGCGGGAGAGACCGTTGAACAGCATAACCTGTGCCGTCTTTTTTCCATTCAGATCCGTGACCAGATGTGTGCCATCATCCACGCCGTCTCTGTGCAGATCAATGATCACTTCTATGGATGGATTATCACGAAGTACCTGTTCCAGTCCTGCTACCGCCTCACCGTAAGCATAATCCCTGCTCTTCACATCATACTTTCCATAATGATGCAGCACTCTGAATCCATACTCCTGCGTAAGAAGCCTTGCAAGCTCCTCTCCGGCTCCCATCACACCACTGTTTTCATCCCCTGCAATCGAGTCGGCATATCCTTCCTGTGAGTGCGTGTGATAGATCAGAATCTGTGGATTTTCGGTCTTGGAATAGTCTTCTTCCGGTTCCGGCATTTGTGTGCTTTTTTCAATCGTCAGATCCGTACGGGAAAGTCTTTCAACATCAAGCTCGGACGCATCAATATAGGTACTTTTATCAATCACATAGAAATTTTCCAATAGCGCATCGAAGTTCTTGTAAGCCTCCAAATTTATGGTCACTGCAGGTGCCTGCGCCACTGCAAATGCATCATCCGTCTGCCCTGCTTCCGTCTGGTCTTCTTCCTTGTCTTCTGTCTGGTCTTCTGCCTGTTCTTCTGACATCTGCTGCTCTTCCCTGTCTTCTGTCTGGTCTTCTGCCTGTTCTTCTTCCGCCCGATCTTCTTCCGTCTGTTCTCCGTCTTCGCTCTGCTTTTGTAACTGATTGTCAGAGACGCGCCCCTGCGCATTCCTGTTTTCCTGCTCCATCTGACGTTTCAGCTCATCCTGCCTGTTTTGTTCTTTTCCCTGCTCCGGCTTTTGAGCCTCCTGCCACGCCAAAAGATTCTCCAGCGTCTCCATATCCTCCGTCAGGATCTGATATCCCTGTACTTGACTGCCATACACGGTAAGCGGCAACGTTACCTGTATTCCCATTTCCACCATGTAACTCCTTGCCGGCCGGTCTCCTTCCTGCAGATAGGTAATGAGAGGAAGCTGCAAATGCATCATCAAAAGCCTGCTGTCTGCCATAGAAAAGAAAAAGAACAGGTATCCTGCCATTGTGAGCAAAATACCTATTCTCTGATAAAGCATCCTTCTTTTCCATCGGTACATAGCTGTCCACCTCTCTCCACATATTCATAGTGTATGCGGAAATAGACAGCCGTATGAATCGTTGTACACTCGGGTCCATCTCGAATCCGCTATCGCTTCTTCTCGATGGAAGACACTCGGCAAATACGAGCATTTTCACAAGTGAAAGCTCGTGCCTGCCTCGCTAAAACCAAATGCTCGCTTCGCTCGCGCTCATTTTCCTTCCTCGCTACAAAAAAGCATCGGGGATGACGGGACCCCGATGCTTTCCATGTTGATACTACTTTAAATTTTCTATTCTTATGCCATCTTGTTTACAGCTTTTGTTAAACGAGAAACTTTTCTGGAAGAAGTATTCTTATGATAAACGCCTTTTGAAGTAGCTTTATCAATAGTAGCTGTAGCTTCTGTTAAAGCCTTAGCTGCTGCTTCCTTATCGTTTGCATCGATTGCTGCATAAACTTTTTTCACGGCTGTCTTTACGCCTGATTTGATTGCTTTGTTTCTTTCGGTTCTAACCTTTGTAACCAAAACTCTCTTTTTTGCAGATTTGATGTTAGCCAAGATCCACACCTCCCATGTAATGTTGTACAATTTGTTCTTTGTCGTGTCACATTACGCCGGACACGGACAGTCTAATGTAAACACACGCATATTATAATAGGTTGTTTCTTCGTTTTTGTCAATACTTTTTTCCACATTCTTTTGTATATTATTGCAGATAATTCACATACTGATATAGAAAATCCGATGATCAGGAAGGAACGAACTTGCAGACACAATCCATTCGAACCGATCTGGCTGTAGAAGCCCATGAAACCATGCTAAACTCCTCTGCACTGCCGGGAAGCGGCATCCACGGTGTAGAAGTCACAGAGAAGTACCACAAACACAGCAAAACACATATTACAAGCGTTACCATCAGTACCAAAAACGGGGCACGTGCCATAGGAAAACCAATGGGGCATTATATTACCATGGAAGCACCGGAGATGGCACAGCCTGATGAAAGCTATCACCGGGCAATTGCCACCGAGCTTTCCCATCAGCTGAAGGAGCTGATTCCGCAGCTTGCAGGCGAACTTTCCATCCTTGTGGTCGGTCTCGGCAACCGGGACGTAACAGCCGACGCACTCGGTCCTGCCGTTATAGACAATCTCTGCATTACCAGACATATCATCCGCGAATACGGAAAAGCTGCCTATCGCAAAGAGAAAATGCACTTAGTCAGCAGCCTTACCCCCGGTGTCATGGCAAAAAACGGTATGGAGACAGCTGAAATCATCAAAGGTGTGATCACACAGACTTCTCCCGATCTGATGGTCGTGATCGACGCGCTCGCCGCAAGGAGCACCAAAAGGCTTAACACAACAATTCAGCTGACAGATACCGGCATTCTCCCCGGCTCCGGGGTCGGCAATCACCGCGTTGGTCTGACACAGGAAACCCTCGGCATTCCCGTCATTGCAATCGGTGTTCCCACCGTAGTCGACGCCGCCACCATTGTCCGAAGTGCTCTTGAAAGCATGGAAAAAGGAGCGGATTATATCGACTACGACAATGCCAGTGTACAACAAACCCTGCAGCAGCTCAACAATATGTTTGTCACCAACAAGGATATTGATGAAACGATTAAAAGGCTCAGCTTTACCATCTCGGAAGCACTCAATATTGCATTTGCATAAACCCTATGCATCCTTTTCGCACGCATTTTCTGACAGTCTGACAGGTTCAGAAATCAATGGTGTCCGCCACCGCCTCCATGAGAGTGTCCGCCGCTGGAGGTGTGATGCCCGCCGCCACCGGAATGTCCCCCCGATGAGGAAGATTCAATTCTTCTGGTCGTGACATGCTTTGTCACGAATGTATCCTTTTGTTCCCTCAGGTTTGAGGCTCCTTTGACCACATAAGTCTGTGCCGTCGTTGTCTTTTTGGTCTTGGTAGCAGCCAGATTGATCATCAGGTAAAAGCCTGTCACAATGGCAGCGATCACAAAAATCGTAACCCCTGTCAGCATATATCTACCGAATTTACCAACCGACATATCCTCATAAATGTCATTGACATAACGGGTATATGCCTGATACGGATTGTCATTTACCACCGCAAAAACATCCTCAAGAACATCATTGATCATGGCGGAAGAATATCGATCCTCCACTCTGCCTGACGTACTCATCCAGGTATCTCCGTTATAATCGCCGTAGCTATACCAGTTGTCCACTAAAAGCACTCCGTCTCCCCATGGTGCATCAAACCCGAATTGATAGTCATCATAGAAATCATCCGCATAGTTCATCAGCGCATACATATCATTTCCAACCGGCTCATTCAGCGTTACCAGCACGATATCGCATCCAATCTGCTGCTCCCGCTGCGTAATCAGCTGTCTGAGAGACTCCTCCTCCTCGTCAGTCAGGAGCTCCCCGTAATCAAACACTCTCTCCTCCGTCTTGCAGGATGTATTGGTCCTTGTATACGATTTGCTGTTTCCCTTCACAAAGAAAAGTACTCCGTAAACAGCTAGCATACATGCAAGTATGATAAATAACACTCTAAATCTTTTCAAATAATTCTTCATATCACAGTACCCCCAGAATCAGATTGAACAGTCCGCCTGCTGCCAGCACCCCCAAAAATACGGTAGCCACATACCCAAACACCTTTGCCTTGGAGATGGGGGGATTACCGGTCATCTTACCGGTCTGCCCATTGATATAGAAGGGATAAGTCTGCCCCTTATAGGTGTATGTATAGCTCCAGACCGGCAAAAGCGCATAATTTGTCTGCGTCCGGTCAAGGTTTAAATCCTGTCTTTTTTCCGTAACAGCCGTATAATCTGTCAGCGTCTCATCCATCAGTGCCTCCGCATCCTTCTTTGCCTTGGCGCGGGCGCGCGTCTCAAGCTCCTCTGCTGACATATTATTTTTCTCAGCCAGAAAGCCCGACATATATTTTGTCTGAAAATCTGCCAGTGCCGCATAATCATACGGTTCCATCAGATCCATCATCTCATCATTCATGGCAATGGAAGCATCCACCGGAATTTTCTCAAAATCCACATCCATATCACGATAAATATCATATATGGAAGTCTCCGTATACTCCGTATTTCCATTCCGCCATGTCCGCACCTTTTTCCCCTGTGCATTCAGCTGATACCGGCATGCATAATCATACATGAAAAACGGCACATAGCTGCCTTCCATTTCAGACATTTTGGCTTCTGACAGAAAGTCATCCGGCAGGAACGGTTTCTTGCCGAATTCTTTTTTGATCAGCTCCTGCGCCCCCTTCTTGCCAAGCTTGAACGGCAGGATCAGATGCGGCTCATAATTACCGCTTGTACGCTCCTCAAAAATGACATAGGATCCGCAATGTTCACATTTCACGGCTGATTTGTAATCCCCTGCATGCAGCTCACCGCCACAGTTGATACAGAAGTTCATGCCTTCTCCCGCCGCAATCTCTTCACTGTCGATACTGTCACAGTAGGGGCAGTACATTGCCTGCTTTTCCGGAGAAAAAACGGCATTTGCTCCACAGTTTTTACATCTGAAAATCATTTTTCCACGACTCCCTTCTCACACCCGGGATTCTTTCCCTTTTATTTATGAATGATGAATGTGTATCAACAAAATGTTCTATCCTTTTAAATTGTAACGTATTTCGCCTATTTTTTCCACGATAAAATACAAATCAGACTTTTTCTTTCCTTTTTCCGTATTTGTATGCCGAAACGTGCATAAATATTCCATTCCTTTCTTGTATTACCGGCTTTGTTCTGCTATACTATTTGGCGACATAGAGTCTATCAAGGTTCTATGATCAGAAAGATCAGAGGAGGAGAAAGTTATGAAAAGAAGCAAAAAAATCACAGCACTGGCACTTACTGCTGTCATGACAGTAGCACTGACGGCATGTGGTTCCAAAGCAATCCCAAACACAGTCAATTCCATTGATGATCTGCCCGGCAAAACTATCGGCGTACAGCTTGGTACAACAGGCGACATCTATGCGAGCGATTATGAGAGCGAAGGTTCCACCATCGAGCGTTACAACAAAGGAAATGACGCCATTCAGGCATTAAAGCAGGGAAAGATTGACTGCGTGATCATCGATGAGCAGCCCGCCAAAGCATTTGTAGAAAAGAATGCTGACCTTACCATTCTGGATGAGGAATTTGCCATTGAAGAATATGCAATGTGCGTTTCCAAAGACAAAAAGGATCTGACAGAGGCTATCAACGGAGCCCTTGTAGAGCTGAAATCCGAGGGCACGCTCGATCAGATCATTGCCAACTATATCGGCGACGATACAAAGGGAACCTGCCCATACGTTTCTCCCGAGAACGTTGACCGTTCCAAGGGCAAGCTGATCATGGCTACCAATGCTGCTTTTGAGCCATACGAGTTCTATGATCAGAATGAGATCGTCGGTATCGATGCAGAGATGGCACAGGCAGTATGCGACAAGCTTGGTTATGAGCTCGTGATCGAGGATATGGAATTCGATTCCATCATCAATGCCGTTCAGTCCGGCAAAGCAGATGTCGGTGTTGCCGGCATGACCGTTACAGAAGACCGTTTAAAGAGCATTGACTTTACAGACAGCTACACAACAGCTACTCAGGTCATTGTTGTCAGAAAATAATAGGAAAATTCCATGAATGATTTTATCTTAAGCTTTGAAAATAATTTTATCACCGATAACAGATATCTGTATCTGGTTCAGGGACTTGGTACCACACTTTTGATCACACTCTTTGCAGCGATCCTTGGTATCCTGCTTGGTTTCCTGGTTGCGATCGTGCGGTCCACCTATGACAAAACCGGCAAGCTCAAATTTGTCAATGCGATCTGCAATGTTTATCTGACCGTGATACGTGGCACACCTGCCATGGTACAGCTCCTGATCATGTATTATGTCATTTTTGCTTCGACAAGCATGAGCAAGATTGTGGTTGCGATTCTTTCCTTCGGCATCAATTCCGGTGCCTATGTGGCCGAGATTGTGCGTTCCGGTATCATGTCCATCGACAACGGGCAGTTTGAGGCAGGTCGAAGCCTTGGCTTTTCCTACCCGGAGACAATGTACTATATCATTATGCCACAGGCATTTAAAAATGTTCTGCCGGCACTTGCCAACGAATTTATCGTACTCTTAAAAGAAACTTCCATCTGCGGTTACATCGGTCTGATGGATCTGACAAGGGGCGGCGACATCATCAGAAGTCGTACGTACGAAGCCTTCATGCCACTGATCGCTGTTGCAATCATATATTTGATTCTGGTTATGATCATGACGCACTTTGTGAAGCTACTGGAGAGGAGGCTGAGAAGCAGTGAGCGATAATACATTATTTGAAATCAAAGGTCTCTGTAAATCCTTTGGCAGCGGACTTGTTTTGGATCATATCGATACAGAGATCAAAACAGGTGAAGTTGTTGTCATCATCGGCCCTTCCGGCAGCGGAAAATCGACGTTCCTGCGTTCTCTGAATCTCCTGGAGATGCCTACAGACGGCACCATCACCTTTGAGGGACAAAATATTACAGACAAAAAGTTAAATCTTGATAAATACCGTCAGAAAATCGGCATGGTATTCCAGCACTTTAATCTGTTTCCTCATATGACGATTCTGCGGAATCTGACAATCGGTCCGATCAAGCTTCTGGGTATGTCTCAGAAGGAAGCGGAAAAGATGGCTATGCAGTATCTGGAGCGCGTCGGGCTTCCCGACAAGGCATCTGCCTATCCGAGTCAGTTATCGGGCGGACAAAAGCAGCGTATCGCCATCGTGCGTTCCCTTTGCATGAACCCTGATGTCATGTTGTTTGATGAACCTACTTCTGCACTCGATCCGGAGATGGTCGGTGAAGTTCTGGAGGTTATGAAGGATCTGGCAAAGGGCGGCATGACAATGCTCATCGTCACACATGAGATGGGCTTTGCAAGAGAAGTGGCAAGTCGCGTCATGTTTATTGATGACGGCAGGATTGTCGAGGATAACACCCCGCAGCAGATATTCGATCATCCACAAAGCGAACGATTGAAATCATTTTTGGCTAAGATCATATAAAACAATCCCTGCGCAAGGGTTAAAAAAGCAGATTCCTTTTTCGGAATCTGCTTTTTCCATTCTATGCTACATCTGATGGCGCACCACCAGATATTCATTATCCAGCTGATAATAAGGACAGTCCCGCATGGAATCTGCCATAAATCTCGCCATCTCATCCTCATCCAGATTCATTTCGCAGCAATAGCACTCATAATCCTCATCGTAGACATAATTGACACAAGTATCACAGCATGACTGCGACTGTTGATTTTTACGCATGTATTCCACCACCGTTCTTTTCAATCGTGTTATTCAGGTTGCCTTTATCACTTTGCACATCTCTATTCGCATCGCTGAAGACCCAAAGAGGGGGCTTTTACTGACACAGATCCTTGATGACTTCCCCGGCCATGATCAGTCCCATGACAGACGGTACAAAGGATACGCTGCCCGGCACCGGTCTCTGACTTGCCACTTCTCTCTCCTGCATCATCTGTCCCGCAGGCGAAATCGCCGGCTCTTTGGAATACACCACCTTGAGCTTCCGAATACCACGCTTTTTGAGTTCCCTGCGCATAACCTTTGCAAGCGGGCAGACACTCGTCTGATAGATATCAGCCACCTCAAACTTCGTTGGATCGAGCTTATTCCCTGCGCCCATTGCACTGATGATCCTGGTCCCGGCTTGCTCTGCCTGCATGACCAGGGAAATCTTGCCTGTCACGGTATCAATCGCATCTATCACATAATCATATACGGAGAAATCAAAACTGCCTGCGTTCTCAGGCAGATAAAAGGTTTGGTGGACTGTCACCTGTGCCTGCGGATTAATGGAAAGGATTCGCTGCCTTGCTACCTCAACCTTCGGCTGCCCAACCGTTTCATGCGTGGCAATGATCTGCCGGTTGATGTTTGTCACATCCACTTCATCTTTATCGATCAGATCCAAATGTCCGATTCCCGCTCTTGCAAGCGCCTCCACCGCGTATCCGCCGACACCACCGATACCGAACACTGCTACTCTTTTGTTATGTAAACTATTTACGGTGCTTTCCCCTAGGAGAAGCGCTGTGCGCTCATGCTGTTTTTCCATTTTCTGTCATGTACCCTTGTTCCATTTTTCACACGATAACAACGCAACCGGATTTGTATTATGTCAACCGCTTGTTTTGCCGGTTTTGTTTCTACCGCGCCAGTTCAAGCAATTTATCGTGCATTTCTTTTTCGATGATTCGAAGTTCCTTCTCTGCACTTAGGCGTTTTTCTCTGCCCTCCTGCTGAATCTTCACAACCTCATCAAAGGTGGAGATCAGTGTCTGATTGGTCTCCTTGAGCGTTTCAATATCGACAATGCCTCTCTCGGCCTCTTTCGCTGTCTCAATCGTTGCCATCTTCAGATTCTGTGCATTCTTCCGAAGCAGCTCATTCGTCATATCACTGACCTCATGCTGCGCTTTCGCAGCCTCCGTGGAGTGATTCAGCCCGATGGCAATCACCATCTGGCTCTTCCAGAGCGGTATGGTATTGACAAGCGTTGACTGGATCTTGTCCGACATTGCCGTATCATTATTCTGAATCATGCGGATCTGTGGTGCCATCTGTAATGCAACCATTCTGGTCAGCTCCAGATCATGGAGCTTCTTTTCAAACCGATTACACATTTCGGCATGATCTCTTGCAGCCTGTGTATCCTCAGGAAGTCCGCTGGCATCCGCCTTGGCAACGAGCTGTGGCAAATGTACCTCCTGCTCTTCCTTCAGTTTCTTTTTACCCGCCAGAATATACATGGTAAGTTCTTTGTAATAATTGAGGTTCAGCTCATACATCTTGTCCAACATCGCCACGTCCTTCAAAAGAACAATCTGATGATCCTCAAGCGCCTGGCTGATTCTGTTGACATTTACTTCAGCCTTATCATACTTTGCCTTCATCGCCGTCAGCTTGTTGCCGCCTTTTTTGAACATCCCAAGGAATCCCTTTGATTCTTCCTCATCAAATTCCTTCAACTGTTTTACGACATCGGTCAGCATGTCGCCGACTTCTCCCAAATCTTTTGTCCTGACCGTATTCAGCGCCGTCTCTGAAAAATCGGCTATTTTTTTCTGACTTGCAGCACCATATTGCAACACCTGCCGGGTATTGTTAATATCGATCTGACTGGCAAATTGATCTACCATCTTCTGTTCCTCATCCGTCAGAACGATCTGTAAAGTCTCATCTTCCTCCTGCGCAGACACATTCATCTGTGTATTTTCCTTTGCTGCCAGAGCGCCTTCCCCTTCAACCGGCATATCAAACGTAAGGGTCGGTGCCTGCTTTAACAATTCATCCAAATTATCTGACATGTTCCAATTCTCCTTCCACAAGACCTTCCTTTGCAAGCATGGTCTTTAATACCTGTGCATCTGTCGTCACATCCATTGCCGTATCGGCAAAAAGCTTGTTGAGTAGTTCCCCAAATGCATCATTGATCGTGTCTATTGTATTTTCTATCTCCTTCTTCGCTGCAAGAACATCCTCTCCCTGCACACTCATCCGGTCAAACTGTTCATATGCCGTCACAAGCTTTAATGTGGTCGGCAGATAGTAATGCATGAGCCTCTGCATCTTTGGCATTTGCTGTGGCATCTTCTCCAAATTCACAAAAATTTCTTTTAAGAGTGCCTCCATACGGAAAAGTTTCTGTGAGATGATCTCACCCGGAATGGCATCATTTTTCTCTCGAATCTGTTTGATATAATCATTTCCCTCGGCAATCATTGCCCGTAGCTGTCTTTGCTCATTCGTCATGCCTTCCATTTCAGCAGCTTCTACCAGTTCTTTTTCACGCTTTTGTTTTTCCTCTTCCCTGCTCTGAAGAAGATATTGTTGACGCTGCCTGTCCACCTCCAGATACTGCTCATAGGCTGTATCCGTCAGCATAAAGCATTTCTCCTCTTTATCGAGATGCCCCTGCGGAAACGTACCGTTTGCAATCAGCTTTTTCAAATCCCTGACAACCGCTTTTTCTTTCTTGCCAGCCTGCTCAGCAATCTGATTGATATTCATATAACCGTTTTTATGGCAAATTTCAAAATATCGCTGCGCCCTGCCAAGTCTTGCCTTTACCCTGGCACCACTTCCAAGCATAAATCCCGCTCCTGCTGTCAGTGCGAAAAACAAAACAGCCAAAGCCAGCATCGGCCCATATGGCATAAAAATATAAATGATCAGAAAAACAAGCGATGCAACTGAAAAAAGGCCTGTCCCAATCCCGCCAAAAACCTGAAAAAGTGTGCCTGATACATTTCCTGTCTTTTTCAAAAGGGCTGCTTTGGCAGGCAGTGTTCTTCTCTCTCCAACGCCTGCCTCGCAACTGCTTTGTTTATTCTGAGACTGCCGTCCATTTGTACCGGCTCCGGGTGCCGTTTTTTCCGTCCTGAAATCGTACTTACTGCGCTTTTCACGGCTGCGGGAGCGGGATTCTTCACGTTGCGTCTGTCTTGCCCGCCCGGCATCCTGCTGATATCCGTTTCTGGCCGCATGAACAGATTGTTCCATTTCCTTCGAGATATAATCAGTTGCTTTTGTCACCTGATCGGCAGCACCTGAAACTGCCATACCTACCGTATCCGAGACAAGCTGGTTCAGCCGTGAAAAATCTCCGGTATTAAGCGCATGCTCCAATTCCATCTTAAATTGTTGTCCATAATCATGTGGATTTCGATTATCTGACATTTCCCTTGCTTCCTTTGTCATATGCAATGAATTACTATGCTGTAGCCGGTCGTAAAGTCATACTCTTTCCAGCAATCATGAAACGTATCATCTTTCGACCTTAGCATATTATTATATTATAAAATAAGACAATGCGTCAAGTGAACCGGAGCACACATGAAAATTACTCTGCTCTCATGGCATCCTCTTTTGTGCGATGTACAGTTCCCTTTGGATGCTTCGGCGGCGCATAGACCGATGACAGTTTCATCGTTGTCGAACCGATATTTTTGATATTATGCCGGGTTCCTGCCGGTACAAAGACAACATCCCCGGGCTTAAGCCTCATCTGGGCATCCGGACATCTGTCACATTTCCCAAACACTGCCATGCCACAACCTTCTTCCACCCGGATCATCTGATCCGTCTCGTTATGGATTTCCTGCCCAATGTCACCGCAGGGCGGAATTGCCATGATCGTCATTTGCATGTGGCATCCCGTCCAGATTTCCTGACGGAAATTGCAATTGTTTCTCGCCAGATGACGCACATTTTCAACAGAAGGCTGCGGGCTTCTATCATCGTGCATAGTAGGATACTTCATAGAGTCACTCTCTTTTCCGATAAGATTTCTACCTTATTTTATGCAACTGCCGGTTCCGGCGTGCATATGCCGCTTTCCTTCCCGCACACCATTGTCTCCTCGCGCTGCCAATATGCCGCTTCGTTTGAAATTCAGGCCCGCATCCGGCGCAATCCCCTCATATTCCTGCCCTCACAGTCTTGCCGTCATATTCTTTTGACCGACCGTCCGTTCTGCATCATTACTGCGTCCCATCTCCTTCGTTTCTGCCACGATATAGAAAACAAGTGCACAGAATACATCCTGCCATGCACCCAAGTCCGTTATGCACAATATCGTCCCACTCAAAAAGTCCCCTGCCAAGCACAAGCTGACAGAGCTCTATCATCAGGGAAATACCCATACCGATCAAAAGCCCCTGCCAGACATGCACTTTTCTTCCCCATACCCAGGGAAGCAAAATCCCCGCCGGAAAGAGAAGCAACAGATTCAGCAGATTCTCCTGCAGCATAAAACGGTTTCCTTTTGCCACGAGCTTCCATGACCAGAATAATTCCAGCTCATACTGATGCTGTCCTGTCGGCATTCTGGTAAACACGGTAGAGCCAAACACAATCGCAAGAAAGGTCAACAAAAAAAGCCCGCTGATTGCTTGAGAAAGCCTGATTCTCTCTTGTCTGAGAAGGTGACGTGCAAGTAGCAGCGCTGCTATGAAAACAAATACAAAAAAAATGATTTCCCGCACAGTCCATGCCGGATTATAGGCAACCAAAATCTGATATAGATCCACGCTTTTTTCTCCTTCCCACGCAAAAATCCTTCCGCTTTGCAGTCATATCATTCTTATTGTATGCCGTGACCGACTATTTATGAGGGACGAGGCTGATCACAAAACAAAAAGTCTTCTATGACCAACATCTTATCATAGAAGACTATTCTCTGTCACACTTTTTATAGGTGTATGTCGGAACAAGTCTCTGTACCATTTCTCTTCCGGCATCGCTATCCTCGTAGGCCTTTTCCTTCAGTTCCTTTAGATCTTCAAAAAACTGCCGCTCATCAAACTCAATCGGCTTTCCAATATGGATCAGTTTGTTTTCCGTATCCTGAAGACCTTCCTCGTCCATCAGAAGTTCCTCATAAAGTTTCTCTCCCGGCCTAAGTCCCGTATACACGATCTTAATATCCTCATCCACCTTATATCCGCTCAGCTTGATCAGATTTCTGGCAAGATCATCGATCTTAACCGGTTCTCCCATATCCAGTACAAAGATCTCCCCACCTTTCGCATAGGCTCCTGCCTGCAGAACAAGTGATACCGCCTCCGGGATTGTCATGAAATACCGGATAATATTCTTGTCCGTGACTGTGACCGGTCCGCCTGCCTCAATCTGTTTCTTAAAGAGCGGAATCACAGAACCGTTGGAGCCAAGCACATTTCCAAACCTGACTGCCACAAACTCCGTCCCCGTCGTTGTCTTAGCCATCCCCTGAATGATCATCTCGCACAGACGTTTCGTGGCACCCATAATGTTGGTCGGATTGACCGCCTTATCGGTACTGATGAGGACAAACCGCTTTACGCCGTATGCCTGTGCGGCTTTCGCACAATTCAATGTACCAAATACATTATTCTTGATGGCCTCATTCGGGCTGTCCTCCATAAGCGGTACATGCTTATGTGCTGCTGCATGAAATACGATATCAGGACGATACGTTGCAAACAACGTGTCCACTCTGTGCGTGTTGCGCACAGAACCGATCAATGTCACAAGCTTAAGCTCCGGGAATTTCCGTTTCAGCTCCTGCTGCAGATCATACGTTGTATTCTCATAAATATCAAAGATGATCAGCTGCTTCGGATCATGCGCTGCAATCTGCCTGCATAATTCCGATCCAATGCTGCCGCCACCACCTGTCACCAGGACTGTCCTTCCCTGTACATATCCCAGTACAATATCAAGGTTTACGCTGATCGGTTCACGTCCGAGTAAATCTTCTATTTCAACCTTTCGCGTCTTGGAAACGCTTACATCTCCTGTCGCAAACTGATAGACACCGGGCAGAATACGCATGTCACAGCCGGTATCCTTACAGATATTCAGAATTTCCTTCGTCTGGGTCCTCGTCGCTGTCGGGATACAATAAAGAATGGTATCGATATCATATTCTTTCGCCTTCGCAAGAATCACATCTCTGCCACCAACCACCGGAACCCCCTTGATATACAGCCCCCATTTGTTCTTGTCATCATCCACCACACAACATGCACGCATAGAGATTTCTCTTGATGTCGTAATCTCACGCAGCATCGTCGTTCCGGCATCTCCGGCACCGATGATCATAACATTTTCCGTCTTATGTTTTATACCGGGTTTACGTCCAAAAATGGCACGCACAAACCGATATGCAAATCTCACACCAAGTGTCATGAGAAACTGCATCACGATCCCCGTCAGATAGTAAGAGATCGGCATGCGTGCAAGCAGCCAGGTAATTCCGACCGCATGAACAGTTCCCGTGAGAAATGTCCCCAGAAAAACTCTGATCAGTTCATCGTAGCTGGCATAACGCCACAGACTATTATACATTCTGCACAGCCAGAATATCACTATTGCAAACAACGCATACCGCCAGATAAAAATCCGGTATGCTGAAAAATACGTCTCCGGAATCTGTTTAAATTGAAAATCAAATCTTAAAAAAAGCGCAAAAAAATAAGAGAATATGATGGCAAAGAAATCATATAGCATCATAAATGCCTGAAGCCATATCCTCTTATTCAAAATGCCACTCCTCTTTCTCACACTTGCCTTCATGCTGCCGTTCTCACTCATATTCCCAAAAATGTTACCCTGTGTGCCTCACTTTATCTCCTTATGACACAAGGACACTTCATACCTGACAACCTGCAAAATGCGGCAGATGATCGTGTATCAGGCGTCCTTCTTGAAAAATATGAGACCTCAGACAAGGCAAAAATGCCTTGTCTTTTGATCCCATCCGGATGATCTCAGTAAAGACTATTTTTTAAGGAGTACTTTTCCCTTAAATCCAGCTGCCTTCAGAGCTTTCTTATACTTAGCGAAAGCCTTAGAGCCTTTCTTATAGCCCTTTACATAGATCTTCATGTTCTTGGTGTTATTGCTCTTAAATGCACCCTTCTTGAATGTTACTGTGTTTTTGTTAACAGTAATCACCAATTTCTTGTTTGCATTCTTGAAAGCGTCCTTATTTACAGTAACTTTCTTCTTAGAAGAGCTGTTGATTACCAGAGAAGTTGTCTTCTTTGATAAAGCTTTTGCCTTAATAGTTGTTTTACTCTTTGACAGATTCAACTCTACATTGGCATCGCTTTTAATTGTCTTAACTGTAGACTTCTTTACAGTAACCTCAGTTACCTCAGGAGCATCAGCAGGACTCTTTGCAGCATCAGCAGCAAAAGCAACGCTTGTAAGCATTAAGCTTGCAGCAAGAACACCAACAAGAACCTTCTTAAATGACTTGAACATTGGTTTCTCCTCCTTTCCTCAAATGTTATTTATGCACACCGTTTCTGATCGAAGCGGGATACACCAAACTGATCTGTCCGAATTGCCGGACAATGCCTGTTATTTCTTACTGCCGTAATAACCGTATCCATCGCCGGAACCGTAATTTTTACCGTAATAGCCATACTTACTGCCATACTGTTTATAATAGTAACCGCTTCCGGAACCCTTTACGCGGTTTAAAACCACACCGAGAAGCGGACAGCCGGCCCTCTCCAGCTGACGCACGGAATTCTTCACCATATTTTTAGGTGTTGCATTGCCACGGACCACCAAAACAGCTCCATCACATAAGGAGCCAATGCGCTCTCCGTCAGAAACAAGATTTAACGGCGGCGCATCCACAAACACATAACGGTATCTGTCAGCAAGTTGATCCAGCATATCCGCAAATTTGCGGGATTCCAACAAGATGGATGGATTCACTACATTGTCATTATTCGGAATGATGTCACCATGCTCATATTCCGTCTTTAAAATAGCCTGATCCAGTGCAATATCATTCGCCAGATAATAAGAACTTCCGTTAATCTTCTCACCATCCTCGCGCTGCAATGCATATTTATCAACCATAACAGACTTACGCATATCGGCATCCACCAGGATACTGTCTACACCGGTCTGCGCCATCTGACGCCACAGCTGCATGGTAACAAAACTCTTTCCCTCATCCGGCATCGTGCTGACTACCATGATCTTTTTGATATCCTCTCCCAAAAAGCTCATGTTAACGCGCAATCTGTTGACTGCTTCCTCTATCGCATAGGGAAGCTCAGGCATATTTCCAATGGTAATCTTATTATTTTGACTCATTACCCTTTGCTCCCTCCCTGCTCTTTTTTCTCTTTTCTTTGCGGATCTGTTCCTCCGCCTTATCATCAATGCCGGCTAAGTTGCCTTCCGGAATAATGGTAAGCGGCATAACGCCAAATGCTTTCTCGACATCCTCAGCAGATTTGAAGGTATCATCCATAAGCAGTCTGACTACAAGCACACCCGCCACAAGAATCATGCCCAGAAGCGCCCCAATGATCGTATTCTTTGCAAGACTGGGCGAACTCTTCTGCTTTGGTACGATTGCAAGCTCTGCAATATTCGGCGTCGCAGTCTCCATTACCTCAGGAACATAGGTAACCGCCTTATTTGCCAGTGCATTTGCAACGTCACGCGCTTCCACAGGATCAGTGCTCTCCACAGTAATACCCAGAAGTCTTGTCTTATTGATTGCTGCGATTGATGTCATCGCCAAAAGCTCTTCATATGTATAATCAAGCTCTAACTCCTCAATGATTTCTTCAAAGATTGGCCTGATCTTAAGCAACTCCTCATAATCCGTAGATAACGATGTACCCAGATTCAAGTCTGTCAGATCCACAATGGAATCGCTGGATGCGGAAACCATGTAAACCTTGGAGGTTGCTTTATATTTTGGTGTGATCAGAAAATATGTAATACTGCCTGCTGCCAATGCACCAATGACAAAAGCAATAATCAGCCAAACCAGCTTAGCTTTCAAATAGAAAAACAGTTCCAGCAGGTCGATCTCCATCTCCTCTTCCTGCCTCATCTGCATCTTTTCCGTCTGTTGACTCATGTCCTTCGTTTCCTTCCTAAATAGTTCTCCCTCATGTCATCCGTAAAATCCGGATCATCTATTCATATGACTCTCCAGTATTTTGCAGCGGATAAAGCTGCATCACGGCCTCCCTGACAGAATCCATATCCGCATAGAATTCGGAATGTTCTTCTCCGTCTCCAAAGGTGTCTCCTCTTTTTGTCTCGCCATCAATACGAAGAATTCCAAGCGACTCATATTCCTCCATATTCTGCGCCAGCTTATTGATGACCTTCATATCGATATCGGACGTGGCATATTCCATCACCTGCTTATATGCTTTTGCTACAAATTCTGTATCCGCAGCATTCTGCTCCTTGATCTGTTCAAAGGCAGCATCCAAATAAACCTTCTGCCTGCGCATACGTGAGGTATTCTCCCCGTCGCCGACTGACATACGTCCCCGCAGATAGATAGCCGCCTGCTCATCTGTCAGTTTCAGCGTCTCTCCGATCTTCATGGCCGGATCCTCTGCCGAAAAATCATCCTCAAGCGTGACTGTCACACCGCCCAGAATGCGATTGATATCTGAAATATGATCCATCGGAATCGCAAGATATCCATTGATCGGTACATTCCCCAAAAAACAGGATACCGCATCTACAGTATTCATACAGCTCATCCGCTTTGAGCCACCATACCAGTGTGCTGTACAAAGCATCAAATCTGAATAACCGCTTATATTTCCCTTATGATCCATCATAGGGATCTCAGCGATGGTATCACGGTTGATCTCTAAAAATCCATATTTCTTTTCTTTCTGATCCACCACGAGCAGCATCAGGAAATCTGCCATAGAGCCCTGATACTCCTCACCCTTGACATCTTCGTTGCCACTGCCGTCTGTTCCCATGATCAGATAACTCTTGACCGGATACAAAAGCTCATAGATTGTGTCATCAAATATAATCTCCGCTTCCTCATACTCCGTCTCGTCATAATCATCCCATTCGCTTTGACGGTCATCAACAGCTTTTAAAACAATATACATAAGAAATAAAGCCAATAAGAAAGCAACAATTCCTAAAATGACTTTAATTTTTTTGTTTTTAATCACGACACAGTATCCTTTCTCCCAGGCTGTCAATCTCTAAAAGCCTGTCTGTCCCGATCTTTTCCGCAATCACAGCTCTGCCCGCTGCAAGGTTAGGTTTCCGCGCATGCATATTATGTGCATCGCTTCCAAGCAAAATGTGATAATCAGGCTCGTCCAATAGTTCCAGACATTTCCTGCGTTTCTTTTTTCCTTCAAAATCCATGAATTTACTTCCCGCAAGAAAACTGCCTGCATTCATCTGCAATATGACCGGCAAATCCAATATCTGATTCATGATACCCTTATCCTTCTGAAACGAAAAATACCGCTCAATATGAGCCAGGATAACAGTAACCTTCTGAGTCCGAATGAGTCCCCTGATATCATCGAGCATCTCCCTTGTCCACTGACAAAACGGCATTTCCAAAAGGAGCAAATCAGTACCTTGTATACATAGCTTTTCCACCATTTCGGCCTTCCCGATTCCACCGAAATAATACACCTCTGCGCCAAAATAAAAGGTAGTAGTTTCCATATGATGTTCTTTCATTGCGGATTGCAACGCCAGGTATCTTTCCTCACGCTTAGTCAAGAAGTGATCCACACGATCTCTGTGGGCATAAAAATGTGGTGTCAATATGATTGTCTGAATCCCCTGCTTATTTTCTTCCTGAATCAAAGCCAATGATTCCTCTGTATCATGGCTCCCATCATCAATCCCCTGTAATATGTGGCAATGAAAATCTATCATCATTTTCTTAGCCCCTGCTCTTTTTGTCCTTTCTATATTAGTACGAGACCTGTTGTTTTGTCAACTGTTATACATTTATATTGACATTTTTGTCGAAAACTACCAATATATTCCTTTCTGTATCAACATATAAGCAAAATATGTATAACCGAATTTTCCGTCTCTTTCGAGCGTTTCCTCTTTAAATCATTTCTTCTGTCCCGCCTCTTTATGTATTTCTTCTTCCGAAATACTATCTCACAAAATAAACATAATTTTCTTTTCTCGGTTTTGCCTCCGGAAGCGGCTCTTTCGCATAACCGAGTGCGCAGTGTCCGATGCCTTCATACTCACCTGTAATACCGAGTTCCTTTAAGAGCTTCTTACCAAATTCCGATTCGAATTCTTCCTTTGCCCTGTGAATCCAGATGCTGTCCACCCCGATGCCTGCCGCCGCATTCATCAGATTGCCCATAACCAGCGATCCGTCATATTGATAAGTACCGACTGTCCGGTCTGCCAGCACGATCAAAATGACCGGTGCGCCGTAAAACGGATCAAAGCCCTCCTGCCAGCCGCCGATTTTTCTGTTTTCCTCGGCAATCTGATCGCGCAGCTCTTTGTTCGTGACCGCTATGATGATCGGCGACTGCATGCCCTTTCCGGTTGCAGCATAAGTACCGGCCTCGAGGATTGCAGACAGCTTGTCCTCCTCAACCATGTCAGGTCCAAAGCTTCTGCAGCTTCTTCTGTTTTTTAATGTCTGTAATGTTTCGTTCATGAGAATGTGCCTCCTTTATATACTCTTAATTCTAACTTTTCTACAATTTCTTCACATCATTCTAAACCTTCCTCTTTTACGATTTCTTTAAATCTATCCAGACCTTCCTTTTTAATCATTCCATCTTTGATATATTCATTATAAATTGGCCTTATTTGATAATTAATACGATACATTAAATAATCTTGATCTTCATATTCTTGATCTGATTTTTTCTTTCCTAAAAAATAAGTGTGTCCGATTTTTATATCTTCCACATCCAGTTCCGTATCCTCCAGAAATCTTTGGGAAAAAATCCCCTCTTCTTCTTCCATCAATTTCTTATATAGCGCCAAAGCTTTCTTTCCAACGCTACTATCATCACTTTTTTCATCACACCCCCAACTACCTAAAATAGCATCCTCTACAGACCCTACCTGAATAAATGCAAATCTTCTTCTCACAGCATAATCCATTGAACCGATGGAGCGATCAGCGGTATTCATTGTGCCGATAATATACAAATCATCAGGAATGACTAAATCGATAGTCTTTTCTTCGGACTTGTCTTCATTTTTTTCCTTTAATTCATATGATGTTGATATTTTCTCCCCGCGATACTCGAGACCGTATATCAACTCACCCAAAACAGATGCTAAAGGAGCTCTGTTAATCTCATCAATTACCAATACCTTGGTTCCCTTTTCACGACAGAATTTCTCAATTATTTTTGGTTCAACCTCGTAAGTCACACCATTTCCACCTGCTTTTACAGAGATACCTCTGACGAAATCCTCATAACTATAGGAAGGATGAAACTGCACAAGCTTATAATTATTCTTACATAACTTTAAATACTCACTTGCTACTTCATATAGATTTTTATCTTCACATTCCTTCTTCTCTTCCTCCTGCAGCTTATTCAATATTGCATCTTTTATTTCATCATCTTTTATTTTGTCGCCTCTGCATCCTGCCAGCATCGCAGCCGCAATAATTGTTGCAGAATATGTTTTACTGGTTCCCGGAGGTCCATATAATATGACCTGTTTATTCCAACCACGATTAAATATTTTCAAAACCTCTTGAACAACATCATTACTCATCCTAATTTCCTCCTGTGTCATTACATGATCGTCTTGTCATTATACTGCTTTAATTCATTTATTTTCTTTTCAAGATCAGCAATAAAAGTCTTTCTGGCATTCTTTCCCCCAACCTTTTCCGGAAGATAGTTCTCCACAAATGATAATATTTTATCATACCCAGACTGCTTTTCCTGCTCCATTTTAATTTTTTTGCCGATTCCTTCTGCTATATTTGAAAGATACGTCTCCACTCTTTCTACATAAATATCAAAAGCTCTTTTTTCATTTGGATGATCCAGTCCTGATATATCTGTGAGCAAAGGAACATAAAACAACATAGAGTCTCCTTCTTTACCGGTATCCGGATTACCTTCTTCACACTTATGATTTATGCTTATTACATCACAGAAAGAAAAATCGCTGAGAGTCATCTTTTCCTGTTCAGCATTTTCTCTTTTTTTCGTATTTGACATATCAAAAGGGCTGATCAAACCACCATATTCGCATCCAAGTGCCTTCATATAAAACATAATCTGATGTGTTCGTGATCTTTTTTCTTGCTTCTCTACATCAGAGTATTTTGCGTCAAACACAGCCGCCACCTTAGGATTATCATCTTGACCGTTTACCGTATATGTAATGACAATATCCGGAATATATATTGGCATGAAGAAACGTTCCAGGTTCTTTATATTATTATTCTCCTCCCCAATATCGTCGTCATTTCTTTGTCCATATTTCCCCCAATATGAATCAGTCACATGAAACAATACTCGTTTGGCTTTTTTTGCACTTTCAAGTTCAAATTGTAAATGATAAATATTTTGATTTTTCAAATTATACTCTTCTACTGCCTTTTTAAATATTGCCCTGCAATAATATTCAAACAGTAAATTCATATCAATGAAATACGGTAACACTTTTCCACTTGTAAGTCGAACGGTTCTTTCCTTACTATGGTTGTCTTCGCTATGAGTCGCTTCCATCTGATCTGAATACGCAATACTATATCTACCAATTACCTTTTTTGCAGCATTAAGCGTTTCTTTATACTGTCGAAAAGCACCATTATTTTTTAAACCCACAAAATCCACTGTGCTACATTTCTTTAACGGTACACCTCTTAACGTATTTAAGCAAAATCGAATGTCTTCCGCCAAAGCATCTCCTATACCATGATTCTTCTGACACAAATGCAATGCATATTTTATGATTTGGTTTTCCTTAATATCCTCTGACATTTTATTATATGCACAGTATGTTTTTTGATTTTGACCTTTCGAAACATTATACTTTATCTGCTTTTGAACGAGGATTCTTCCCTTTACTTTGCAATTTAAATTTTCTTCTACCCTCTGAGATTGTTTTTTCAAATTTTTCTTACACAGTTTCTTTGCTTTACTGACAAAATCAATGATCTCGAAAACACCGTATGCATCAACAATTCCTATATCTGTTTCTGAAACTGCTCCCGTCTCTGTTCCTTCACCATTACGAAAAAGATTAATATTTCCAATTCCATTTACTAAACCAAATAGTACTTTTCCTTTATCCTCCCTGATTTCATTTGATAAACCACGCCACTCGGAGGCTGAATACGAATGTATTGTTAACATCTCCGGATTTTCATAATAATCATCTCCCGAAAGAACTGCCTCTATCATTTCTGTTGGGGAAATATGAAATCTTGATGACACCTTAGCTACAGGCATATCATCTGTCACTTCATTTTTATCAATCTCCTTTTTTAATAATGGAACAACTCCTACATACTTGGTGGCCCGTAAAACATCTATTTCTCTATCGAAATTCTGCCTACTATTCTTATCCTTATTTGACGTTTGATAAATTCCCAAATTAAATGGTGATGGCTCATGTCCAAAAAGAGAAAAATACCTATTAAAATAGTCTGATGAAACATATTTTGTAATATTAGACTGTAAAGTATCCTCATCCTTACTTTCTAAATTCTCCTCTTCTTCATTCACTTCATCATCACTACAATTCGTAAATTGTTCTATTTGAAATGAATCAATTGTCTTTAGTTCTTTCCAATCTTCTCCCCAGAGAACTACTTTCATCATCCTGCATTTCCTCTACTATAGATTTTATCCTGTCAAAATACCGGTTATTCTGAATCAACTCTATCAAGGATTTATTTTCATATATTTTCTTCCGCTTCGAAAACATACCATCCTTCATATACTCTTTCAGTAATGGTATCAATTCATGTTTCATTTTATAATCCAAATGCTCCTCGTCGTATTGTCCTTCTATACTATCGACTATAAAATAACTAATTCCCGGCATTATGTCTTCAGCTTCAATTCCTCTTGCAACTGAACTCTTCACATCTTGCCGCACACATTCAAATACTGCACGCAAAAAGAATTTCTCATCTCCCTGTTCATTGCCTTCAATTTTATAACATCCATTTTTCTCTTCTGCGCTATCTATAGCCTTCGGTTTTACGGCTTTCACTTCTATAAATGAAAATCTGCGTCTTACTGCATAATCTAATGTCTGCAATGATTTATCCGCAGTATTCATTGTACCAATGATATACAAATTATCCGGAACAGAAAATTCAGAATTTGACACCCCTGTTGTAAAAGACTTATCTCTGTATTCAAGACCATACAGAAGCTCACCTAACACCTCTGAGACATTCGCGCGATTGATTTCATCAATGATAAGCACATATGTTTTTTTCTCAGCATCTTCGCGAGCCGTATTTGCAATTTTTTTAAAAATTCGATCCCCATTGCCTTGCCCTGTTATATCTATTGTTTCCATAAAATCATTATAACTGTATCCGGGATGAAATTGAATAAATTGAATTTGACCATAATTTTCGTCTTCTGCATCTTGCATGATTTTTTTCGCGGCATTCAATGCATCTCTATTATTTAGCTTATTACTCCTGACGAGTTTTGCAGCTTCTATTTTTGCCTTACGGGTTTTCCCGGTTCCCGGAGGGCCATAGAAAATGATTTGTTTGCTGTGTTTCAAACAATTATCCCAGGCAACTATTTTGGTAGTGCTACTACCCTTTTGTAAAGAAGGCTTATACTCCTGATCTAATACCTTAAGTAAAGCAGCTTTGTTCTTTATTGTAGTATTGGGATTGTTTATATAGTTCAGCAAATCATCCAGTGTGGCATTTGATTGATTATCGAACGTAGTCAAATGTGGCTTATAAGCGGCTACGTTATCTCCAATATAATTTGTCACAGCTTGGACCCATGTAGACCTACCATTACTGTTGGGCCAACGATACTTAATAAAATGACTATTATTGCATCCCCCCAAAATCAAAGCCAACATCGCATCACGAGCGCCCTCACTTGTAAAGTAACTGCTCACTATTTCCTGAACTTTTTCCCCATCCTTAAATTCATTTCGAATCATGTCAATCGGTGTGTTTCCATCATATCCACAAAAACTAATTGCCATAATTATCCTCTCTTCTTTTAACAGATAACTTCTCCATTTGAATCTTATATACCATCAAGCGCAAAAGATACTGTGAAACTCTCCTATTACCTAATTCCCCGTCTGTTTTCGTCATATAAGGATTTTCAAGATACTCACAATATGCTTTTCATAATTTATGGTATTTTCACTTTAACTAAGGCTTTTTGCAATTTTGATTACTTCGTCTGCATTGAGTGCTTCAACCGCAGTATAAAGTTCATTCATTTTATCCGAATATTCATGCGGATACGCAAAACCTTTCAGTAGAGAAACAATACCGTCCGCACGGTCAACATCCATCTCCTGCATTGCAACACATAACATGGAAAGCTGCTCGATAAGAACGTCATTATTTAATTCTATTTTCTCAACATTGCCAATCAGCCTTTTTCCCTTTCCGTCACCGGGCTCAGTTTTTCTTTATAATTACGCCATTCCTCAAGAAAATCCGGTGTGACGCTGTCAATCGTATCCTTTTTATTGTTGATGGGCACCTAACTCCGTCCCCTTGGTTCATCATTGCTTTGGAGCTGACACCCTTGAATCCTCCTTTTCCTTTGTAAATGGGCCCCTAACTCCGTCCCCTAGGTCCACTCAGCAGGCACACGGTCTCGCAATGCACCGTCCCCGGAAACATATCGACGCAGACTGCCTTTTCCATATGATATCCGTTTGCCTCAAAGATCTCCAGATCGCGCGCAAGGCTCGTGGGCTTGCAGGAAATGTAGACAATACGCGGAACACCGTATTGAATGATCTTCGGCAGCGCCTTCGGATGGATGCCGTCTCTGGGCGGATCGAGAATGATCAGATCCGGTTTTTCCTCGATGGTATCCAGAACCCTCAGCACATCTCCCGCAATAAACTCACAGTTATGTAAACCGTTGAGTTCTGCATTCTTTTTTGCCGCCTCCACAGCCTCTTCCACAATCTCCACACCGATCACTTTCTTTGCCACAGGCGCCATAAGCTGGGCAATCGTACCGGTTCCGGAATAGAGGTCAAACACCACTTTATCCTGTTTGCCATCCTCACCCAGAAAGCCGATGTAAGATCTTGCCGTATCGTACAGAACCTCTGCCCCCAGGGAGTTTGTCTGAAAGAAGGAAAACTCCGTGATCTTGAATTTCAGCCCCAACAGCTCTTCATAGAAATAGTCCTTTCCATACAGAAGCGTCGTTCCCTCATTCTTCACCACATCGGCCACACTGTCATTGACCGTGTGCAAAATGCCTGCCAGTGTACCTTTATATTGTAGTTTACATAATTCTTCTGCCAGTTCCCTGATTTCACTTTCATAGCCCTGCTGCGAGGTCGTGATGAGCGCAATCATGATCTCACCTGTTTTCTTTGCCTTTCGCACCAGGAGATGTCTTAGGAATCCTGTCTGTCTGCTGCGGTGATAATACGGCAACTCCTTCCAACCCGCAAAGGAAAGAACGCTCTGCAGGATCAATCTGAAATCCTCATCAACAATCCGGCAATCCTCTACTGTCACAATATCATAAAAGCTGCCACGCTTATGCATGCCGAGTGCAAGAGGACCATCCTTATAGGCATCTCCAAACGAAAATTCCATTTTATTGCGATAACAGGTCTGCAGAGGGCTTCCCTTGATTCCCTCAAATTCGTAAGCAGGTTCTTCATTCAGATTTATGTAAACCTGATCAAGAAGCTTTTTGACCTGTCCCGCTTTTAGCGCAAGCTGCTTTTCATACGGATAATTGCGATAGGTACACCCACCGCACTGGGAAAAATGCGGGCAGTCAGCGGTGATCTCATCAGCCGCACATTCCAGCACTTCCTGCAAAAGTCCTTCCGCTCTTCCCTTTTTCTTTTTGGTGATTCGCACGCTGACGCGCTGACCGGGCAGGACATTTTTCACAATGACCCTGCCATCCTCATGTTCCATGATTCCCTTATTCGGAAACTCAACTCTATCCACAATGCCTTCTATGATCTCGCCTTTTTTCATCTGCTTTCCTGCTTTCCTGCTTTCCCTATTCCATTTCAGAAGAAAACGGGACTCCCATGGAATCCCGTTTCAAATTTCCTTCTTCACTAAAGACCTGTTGCACTGCCGCAAAAGCCACCGTGCATATCAGAATTAATCAGCGTCCTTTTCCTTATCCTCTTCCTTGCCCACAGGAGTCACTTCTACTTCTTCATCCTCCTCGTCAAAGAAGTCATCTTCAAAATCATCATCGAAATCGTCTTCAAAATCCTCTAAATAGTCCGGTGTGAAGTACAGATATACGGCATATGCAATACCTGCTACCGCAACAACCGCTCCGATGATCGCCAAAATCCAAAGCAGAATGTTGGATTTTTCCTTTTCCTCTTCCTCTTTTTTGATCAGATCGTTTGCCTTGATCATGGCAACCAGATCTTCCACCTTTAAATTCTTCATAATAAAGTCCACCTTTCTTTTCCCATCAATACATAGTGTATGCCATTTTTTTCATTTTATCAGTTCCAGTATATCACATCAGGCTTTTTCTGACTACTAGATTTTTTGCAGTTTGGCAAATGCCGCATACATAATTTTTGTGTCCCCGTTATCAAATAAGACCGTCACTTTTGTGTCCTTTGGACCGGGCTCCATCGCCATCACTTTTCCATCTCCGAATCTGCTGTGACGCACTCTGTCACCCACTTTGTAGTCAATCGGCGCACTGCCTGCCGGTCTTACCGCTCCACCGGATGATATGGCCGATGTACCCGCTGATGTGCTAACGCCGAGAGAACTGCCGGTCATGCCGCTTTTTGTAAAAAACGGTTTTACGCGTTCGTCCGTCGCCTTTACATGCTTCACACCACCGGTGTAAGGGTTACTCTGATAAGGCACATACGAGGGATTGCGTGCGCCTGTCTGTCCGAAGGGTTGTTTTTTGAACATTACCTTTGCCGGACTTTCTGCTCTGTAGTCAGGTGTATCCACGCGATATGAGGGAAGTCTGTTATCTAAAAGCTCCATGGGGATTTCCTTGACAAAACGGCTCACCGGATTATACTGCGTCTCCCCGTGGATCATGCGCTGCTGCGCTGCTGTGATCGTCAATTCCTTCTTTGCCCTTGTGATACCCACATAGGCAAGTCTTCTCTCTTCTTCAATCTCTGTTTTATCGTCTGACACAATGGTCATATAGCTTGGGAATACACCATCCTCCATGCCAGCCAGATAGACATGCGGAAATTCCAGTCCCTTTGCGCTGTGCAAGGTCATGAGCAACACCTTGTCCGCATCGCTGTCTACATTGTCAATGTCTGCGACAAGGGCTACATCCTCAAGGAAGCCGGACAGGGTAGGCTCGTCCACCGACTCCTCATAGGAAACTACCTTGGAAATCAATTCCTCAATATTTTCCACGCGGCTCTCCATTTCAATGTCATCCACGGACTCTGCCTGCAGGTACTCCATATATGAGGTCTGGTCAAGAATATCATTCACCAGTTCCTCCAGATCATAGGTTTCCTCCTTTAATCTGCTCTTTAACACGCGGATCATATACACAAACGGTTTGATCTTTTCTGCCGCCTTGCCCAGTCCCGGAATCTGGTCTGCCATGGTAAGTGCCTCATAGAAGCTCAGTCCGTTATCGTCCGCATAGGTCTGCACCTTGGCAATCGAGGTTGCGCCAATACCGCGCTTTGGCACATTGATGATCCTGCGCACTGCCAGATCATCTTTTCCGTTGTCTACTGTCTTCAGGTACGAAAGGACATCCTTGATTTCCTTACGGGAATAGAAATTGATGCCGCCGACCACATTGTAGGGAATGCTGGAACGGACAAGCTGTTCCTCCAAAAGCCGGGACTGTGCGTTTGTCCTGTAAAGGATGGCACAATCCTGATAAGCGGCATTTCCCTCCCTATGCTGCGACGCAATATCCATCGCAATAAATTCTGCTTCCTCCACTGCCCTGTCAAACTGGCGGAAATGAATCCTGCTGCCTGATCCCGCCTGCGTCCAAAGCGCCTTATCCTTCCTGCCCTTATTATTGTGAATAACAGCATTTGCCGCATCCAGAATATTCTGCGATGAGCGGTAATTCTGTTCCAGCTTGATGACCTTCGCCTCCGGATAATACTGCTCAAAATCAAGGATATTCCGGATATTGGCACCGCGGAATTTATAGATGGACTGGTCATCATCGCCCACCACGCACAGATTTCGGTGACCGGAGGCGAGCTGTCTGATCAGCTCAAACTGCGCTGTATTGGTATCCTGGTACTCATCCACCATAATATATTGAAATTTGTTCTGATAGCTCTGGCAGACATCCGGGCATGACTTTAAGAGTTCAACGGTTAACATAATTAAATCATCAAAGTCCATTGCGTTATTCTTCTTCAGCGTACTTTGGTATTCCCGATATGCTTTTGCAATTCGCTGCTTATGGTAATCTCCAAACGCACTCATCTCATATTCTGTCGGTCCCACCAGCACATCCTTTGCCGATGAAATATGGGAAAGAATCGTCTTTTCCCTGAGCTGCTTGGTATCGATCGAAAGCCGCTTACAGACATCCTTGATGACCGTCTTCTGATCGTCTGCATCATAGATTGTAAAATTATTATCGTATCCGATTCTATCCGCATAGCGTCTCAAAATCTTGACACAGGTAGAATGGAAGGTCGATACCCAGATGCTTTCTGAACCAAATCCCACCAGATCGTCTACTCTCTGACGCATCTCGCCTGCTGCCTTATTGGTAAAGGTGATTGCCATGATATGCCAGGGATCCACCTCGCACTGTTCAATCAGATAAGCGATTCTGTGGGTCAGCACTCTTGTCTTGCCGCTTCCTGCACCCGCCAGAATCAGCACAGGTCCCTCCGTCTGAAAGACCGCTTCCCTCTGTCTGTCATTTAATGTATCATATATGCTCATACAAACTCCTTTTCCTGTTTCTTTGCCATTTCTGTGCTTCTGCCCATGCTACCCTCTCACAGTACCGCAATCACAATTCCCGCAATGATCACAGCTGCACAAAGCAGCTTATAGCCGATCTTTTTCTCATGAAAAATGAACTTACCCGCCAGAATTGTGACTATGCACCCTGACTGCTTGATCAGTGTCATAATACTGATTTTGCTGTCCGGATTGCCGTTTGCCAGAAAGAGCGAACGGTCTGCAATCACAAAAAGCAACGCCAGCAACCATATCCATGGATTTTTTAATGCACTTTTGACATTGATTTTTTGTCTCGCAATAATTATGTAAACCAAATAAAAAAACACCAGAAACAGCATGTACCAGAACTGTAGCTGCGAGCTGGTGATGTCTCGCATCAGCAGCTTGTCCATCAGACCTGACAATGCATTGAGCAGACAGGAGGCAAGTGCAAAAAGAACGAGTCTCACCGGGACATTTTCCTTTTCTGTTTCCTGCTTCTGCGCCTTTCGTTCTTGCTCACTCCCGCACTGCTTTTCTTTCCAAAGACTCAAAAATGCGGGC
Organism: uncultured Lachnospiraceae bacterium; assembly: GCA_945949085.1. Lineage (GTDB taxonomy): Bacteria > Bacillota > Clostridia > Lachnospirales > Lachnospiraceae > CAG-194. The sequence goes on from CAMFDJ010000003.1 coordinate 132,808, forward strand.
AGCTTTCGGTTTCTGCCCTTTAGCATCAAAAGCCCCGCACAGACCAGTACAAGCCCAAGCACCTGATTGCGTGACAACGTCTCATGCATCACTACCACTGCCAGCAGCGTTGCAAACAGGACACGTGACAGATCCAGGATGCCATACAGGCTGATCGGCATCTTTTTGATTGCCTTGAAGCTGCACATCCATGCCAGAAAGATGATAAAAGATTTCAGTGCGATATAGCCCATATGCGGGATGTCCACGCCGCCTGCATTTGGTGCATCCACGGACACAAACAAAAAAGCAAACAACGTATAAAAAAACAGCACCTCGATCACCGAGCTTCTGCCCAGCGATTTTTTCTTCACAATTTCCCTGGTGCCCTTCAAAAGACCGTACACCAAGACCTGTAACATCCACATTTTTCTTACCGTCCTTATCTATCTAACTGATTGTATCAGTTTCCGCCCGGCAAGACAATACCAAACCCTGCCAAATAGAATCCCAATCCAACCGGCTGCACCTTATTTTTCCTGTCTGCATATACTGGATACAAAAGCTTTTACAGGGAATGTATTATGAAAAAGAAGCACTTGTTATCTGTTCTGCTGTCTGTCATGCTGATTCCTGCGCTGCTGGCGGGATGCGGTAAGGCTGATACAAAAGAAAGCGGGCAAAAGGTTGTGCTCAACGAAGTGGCACACTCTATTTTTTATGCGCCGATGTATGTTGCCATAGAAGAAGGGTACTTTGCGCAGGAGGGAATTGACCTGACACTCGTGACCGGTTTTGGAGCCGACAAAACAATGACTGCCGTTCTGTCCGGAGAGGCCGATATCGGTTTCATGGGACCGGAATCCACCATTTATACGTACCTCGGTCAGACCAGCGATACAGTAGTCAATTTTGCCCAACTGACTCAGCGTGCAGGCAACTTTATGGTTGCCAGGGGAGAAGAACCTGATTTTGCATGGGAAGATTTAAAGGGGAAGACTGTTCTGGGCGGACGCGCCGGTGGTATGCCTGAAATGGTCTTTGAGTATATTCTGAAGAAAAACGGCATCGATCCGGCCAAGGATCTTACCATCGACCAGAGTATCGATTTTGGCGCAACAGCCGCTGCCTTTTCCGGCGGCAAGGGTGACTATACCGTTGAATTTGAACCCGGTGCCACTTCTCTTGAACAGATGGGAAAAGGCTACTGTGTTGTGGCCTCCCTCGGCGTAGACTCCGGCTATGTGCCCTATACCTGCTTTTCCGCGAAAGAAAGTTATGTAAACTCAAATAGGGATATAATTCAGAAATTTACAAATGCATTGCAAAAAGGAATGGATTATGTAAACTCGCATAGTGCAGAAGAAATCGCCAAGGTCATACAGCCGCAGTTTAAGGAAACAGATCTTTCCACCATCACAACCATTGTCAGCCGCTATCATGAGCAGGACACCTGGAAAACGGATCTGATCTTCGAAAAGGACAGCTTCGAACTGTTACAGAATATTTTGGAATCTGCAGGACAGCTCTCAGAGCGCGTGCCCTATGAGAATCTGGTAAATACAGATTTTGCAAGGAATGCTTCCTCTCCGAAATAAGCATCTGTGACGCCCTCTGCCTCATATCCGGCAGGGGGCGCTTTCTGTCAATAGCCTCTGATCTGATCCTGTGAGTCATCCGTCGTCTTATCGATCTTACGGATTTCCACCTCATAACTGTACGTATCACTTACCTTCACTGACACTTTATCTCCCACCTTATGTCCCATCAAAGCCTTTCCAAGCGGTGATTCAATGCTGATCAGATTTTTCAGGGAATTGCTGCGCACTGTTGTCACAATGCGATAGGTCTCCTCTTCCTCATCCTCGGGGATATAAACGGTAACTGTATTGTTCATCCCCACTTCATCAGCCTTTGAAGTATCCTCTATCACATTTGCACTGCGGATCATTCTCTCCAAATAACGGATCCGGCTCTCGTTTTTATTCTTTTCCCGCTTTGCGGCATGATACTCAAAGTTTTCACTCAGATCTCCGTGTGCCCTCGTCTCTTTTACAGATTCCAAAAGCTCCGGCCGCTTTACCAGCTTACGGTATTCAATCTCCTCTTCCATTTTTTTGATATCAGACTGCGTCAATTGATCTCTCATCGCTCTTCTCCTCTTCTATCCTCTACTATTTTATCACGCTTTTCAAATCCTATGATGTTGGTTCAAAATACAGATCAATGTCCACTGCCCCCTCTATACCCGGCACACTTCCCTTTTCCGTAAACTGCCACATCAAAAATGCATAGGGAAAATCAGGTGCCTGCCTGTAATCGGCGAGCCACAATGCATAATCCTTTAGCTGCTCCAGATGCAAAACCGTTGTAAAACGCTTGGCATTGGCATAAATCATCGGTGTATAACCCGCATTTTTGATTTCCTCGCAAAATGCCCGGGTAATTGCCGTCAGACGCGCAGGTGTCAGGTCATCTGTTCTTGCCTTGTCGTAGTAAATAGGTTCTGTATCAAACACAACCGGCATTGTGATGTCATATCCCTGCAGTGCTTTCAGCACATACTGTGCCTCTTCCACTGCCTCCTCCTCATTGATCGCAGCAGAAAAGAAGTACACGCCTGTGCGAAGTCCCTGCGCCTGTGCCCCTTCCAGATTTTCATAAAATCTGGCGTCCATCACAAGTTCTCCCGATCCATAGCCGCGAAGTCCCAGCCGCAGGATTGCGAAATCCACCCCTGACTGTGCCACGGTGGACCAGTCGATACTGCCCTGAAACTTGGAGACATCGATACCGCGTAAGATTTGATATCCCCCGCCACTATACTGCATCTGCAGATCTGCGCCCGAAAATGCCGACAGCTGATACGGATTTTTGGAAACAGTTTCCAAAAGCGGTACGCGAAGAAAGCCTTCTGCGATATCATAGATAACGGCAGTCTCTTCCTCTGCAAGCGTCGTACCCTCGCGAATGGGTAATTTCTCCTCCTGACCGTTTTCCCCTTCCATAATCAAAATGTTCGGTTGCGCTTCCTGCTGCGCGTTCTCCTGTATCTGCCGGTCTTCTGTTCCCGTCTCCGTTGCAGCTTGCGCCGCTGCGCTCTGCTGCGTGGCAGTCTCCACGTTCTGCCGCCCCAAAAGGAGGCTAAGGCCCATCGCCGTCACGCTCAGAAGCAATGCGCAGAGACCTCCTATGAATAAAAAGCGTTCTCTTTTCCCTGTCCTGACGCGGTTTCCCAAACGATAAGTCGCATAGGCTGCCAGAAACAGCATCAGGGAAAGAAAGATGCCAAATCCACTGAAGAGAAGTCCCGTCCGATGAAATCCGCCGCCTGTGCCTGCCTCGCCTGTTTCCCCGGTGAGATCTATGTCTCCCCCGGCATATTCCTGTCCCTCTTCTGCCACCCGAAGAGCTCCCGCAGCATCTTCTCCCACATCGCTGCTCTCCTCCCTCGTCTCCATCGGCAAAAAGGAAATCACATTGGTCTGCGCATATAAAAAATGTCCATTATAGATTCTCACAGTCACCTGACTGCCCGGCATGACTTCCGGAATCTGTATTTCCATCCTCGTCCGGCTGCGCGCAAACGGAAGCAGCTGCGACCACGTTTTTCCGCCATCACAGCTATAGTCATAATAGACAAGCTCACTTTCCTCTTCTGTTGCTCCAATCAGAAAGAGGTCCCCCTCCTGCCAGATCAGAACTGCGTCTACAGGCTCTGTCACATCGCTGCCAACAGCTTCCTCAGGCGCAAAATAACCATTTTTCACATATCCGGAATAATCTGTGCCAAGCGAAGTGCTTTTCAGGCCGTAAAACTTGGCTACCGCCTGCGCATCTAAGTTTCCAAGCGCCTTCCAGTCCTCCGGTGTATCCAGAAACGGAAAATCTCTGTCGTGATCGGCATAGCCATGCTCCACCAGCACGCAGGGAATGGAAAGCTCTGCCGATTCCCGGATAATGCCATAATAATCCTTTCCCTCATCATTGAGCCTGGTCTTGACACCGCGTATGGTAAGTCCCAGCTCTTCAAACTGGTCCATGAAGATATCACCCAGGGCGTGCATTTTGGAATAGCCCAGTCCCTTACCCGGAATCCATGCTTCCGATCCGTACATGATATGTTCTTCGGACATATTAAAATGGAGGCTGATCAAACAATCTGCCCCCACACTCTGTGCATACTCTGCGCGCTGTTTCAATGACATGTCTGTCTTTTCCGGATTCGTTATGTAAACCTCAACATCATCAAACTGCATAAGCGCATCTCTCATAGACTCGGCCACTACCAAATTCATATCTTTTTCCAGCAGACCGTGATAATTGAGTCCTTCATTCTCTCCGCCATGTCCAGGATCTAATACAATGACTGTTGTATCCGGCATAATTCACTCCCGTTCCATACTCTCTGTTCTTTTATTTTACCGGCTCCTTGCCTGTCTTTTCTTTTGTCTTTTTTGCAGTACCTGCAGATTGCTGACGCTTCTCACGCATCTCGTCAATCATTTTTTCAATCAAAAGCTTTTTGATATACACCTCAAAGCTGAGCACACAGATAAAGGCAAACTGCTGCAGGAATTCTCTTTCTTCCCCTTCCACATCGGAAAATGTCTTCTGTGACTCCTCGTAGGCACTCTGTACCTCCTGCTTTAAACTTTCCACCTGTGCATCTCGAAGACCGAGTACCTCATCATAGATTTCAGTCAGGCTTACCTTTCCTTTTCCATCAAAAAACTGTTCCGTAACCGGTGTCAGCAGTTCCTGAATGTCGCTGATGGAAAGAATGCTCTTGAAATAATAGATAAAGATCAATATCAAAAGATGCTCCTTGGAATATTTCTTCTTGCACGGAGGCGGCAAAAGGTCATTTTTTGCATAATTATTGATCATCGTCTTCGTGAGAATCTTATCTTCCTTCGGATACCTTGTCGTACTCTTCATCTTCGCATCCATAAAGGTCGTCACCTGATCCATATACAGATCAATATTCGGGATATCATCCGACTTGATAAATTCTATGCGGTCAAAGCTTTCCAATATGCTTTTAATCAGATCATCCGTCGTAATCGTCATATGCTCCACCTTCCGTTTCAAACATACCTTCGTGTCATATTATATAGTATTTAAAACTATTTGTAAACGAAATTTGTTTGACGCGGTAGTGGCAATATGATAAGATGTCTATATTGTAGGACTGTGAAATTTTACAGTAGTAAAGTATTGGAGGACACATACATGGTAAAGCAATTAAAATCCGATCCGGTTGATCACTTATTTGATGCAATCCTGACACTTGAAAATAAAGAAGAATGCTATTCTTTTTTTGAAGATTTGTGTACTGTGAACGAGCTTCTTTCCCTGTCGCAACGTTTTGAAGTCGCTTCCATGCTCAGACAGAAAAAAACTTATCTGGAGATTGCAGAAAAGACAGGCGCTTCCACAGCTACCATCAGCCGCGTGAACCGTTCCCTTGCCTATGGGAATGACGGCTATGAACTTGTCTTTGGGCGTATGAAGAAGGACGGAACAAACGAGGAAGCCTAGTTTTCTCAAAAAGCTTAAAAACCTGAAAACGAGATACTGCAATTCTCGTCTTCAGGTTTTCTTTTTTTTAATCCTTGTATGTGCCATGAAGCCGGAGGATGCTGCCATCATCCTATACATCCAGTTTCATATCACCGTCCTTGATCCAACCTGCCTTACGCATCACTTCTGAAATCACAAATGCAAGCAGCCCCGTCAGCAGGAAATGCAATACAATAATCTGAATCATAACTGCCATACCATTTCCGTCAGCTGCCATAGTCTGATAAGTTGTAATCTGCCCTACTAAGCCTGCTGTACCCATACCGGATCCGGTTGCATTGTTTGTCATATGAAACAGCAGCGTCGAAACTGGTCCCAAAATGGCACTTGTGATGATCGCAGGGAGCCAGATCACCGGTTTCTTCACAATATTTCCGATCTGCAACATACTCGTTCCGAGTCCCTGTGCCAAAAGACCGTTCACTTTATTTTCCCTGAAACTTGCCACTGCAAAACCAACCATATTGGCGCAACATCCAACTGTTGCCGCACCGGCTGCAAGACCGGACAGATTTAAAATGATTCCAAGTGCTGCCGAACTGATTGGCAATGTCAAAATCATACCCATCAGAACAGAAACCACGATACCGCCCAGGAACGGATGTGCTTCTACATTGACATTGACAAGTTGTCCTAAAAGCATCATCAGCTTGGAAATCGGAGGACCAAGAATCAGTCCCACCGCCGAACCGCTCACAATGCTGACAAACGGTGTGATCAGGATATCCACCTTTGTTTTTCCGCTGACAAGATGTCCCATCATGACTGCTACAAGGACTGCAATAAAAGCCCCCAGCGGTTCTCCCGGTCCTGCATATGTGATGACGCCGTCAACCAGTACCGTACCTGCAATGATCTTGCTCGCAAATGCCCCCATCATACCGGCCGTTGCAGCCGAGATCACTACGAGCGGACTTTCCTTATAACGAACAGCCACACCAACACCAATACCTGCACCCGTCACACTGGAAGCGATCTTTCCCATCATATAAATGTAATCTCCGATCACGCCCGGGATAAAGGAGCCGAGCTGTGAGATAATAGTACCGATGATGAGGGTCGCAAATAATCCTGTTGCCATACCACTCAGACCATCGATAAAAATTTTGTTGAGTAGTTTCTTTACTTTTTCCATTTTTCTCTCTCCATCTGTTTTCTTTTGTTGCCTTGTCAAGTTTATAACTTTACACTTGTCTTGTCAACTGTCTTGTCATCTTTTCTTGTCTTTTTTTCATTCCTTTTCAAGTTCGTCTTTACTTTTTGGCCGCACTGTGATATTCTAACGATGTCGCGGGGCGACATACATTTTATTTGGAGGTAGCCATAATGAACAAAGGTACAGTTAAATGGTTCAACAACCAGAAGGGTTACGGTTTCATTTCTGATGAAGCCGGAAACGACGTTTTCGTTCACTACTCAGGACTGAACATGGAAGGCTTTAAGTCTTTGGAAGAAGGTCAGGCTGTTGAGTATGAAGTAGTAAACGGCGAAAAAGGTCCTCAGGCAGTAAACGTAACAAAGCTTTAATTAATCAGTTTTTCGATGTGCCTTTTTAAAATATAAATTTACGTAATTTAGTTTTGAATGAGCAATTGTTTTAACGGATTAAAAAAAAGAACCGGTCATTTCTGACCGGTCTTTTTTTATGTGTCTTTTACAAGTTAACATAATCCAAAACTTCCTGCAATTTCATATTGCCGCCAAACAAATCCAACGCACTCCCTATCGTTACATTGATACGATTTTTCCCAAGTTCCTTTAGTTTACATAAATCCTCAAAGTTATGGACGCCGCCCGCATATGTGACCGGAAGAATATCCGCTTCTGCAAGCATTTGTACGAGCTGTTCTTCAATTCCCTGTGCCTTTCCTTCCACATCTACTGCATGGATCAGAAATTCATCACAATAAACAGATAATTCTCTCATCTCCTGCACAGTCAGCTTTGTCCTCGTCTGATTTTGCCAGCGATCAGTCATCACATAATAGCCATCTTCAAATTTTTTACAGCTCAGATCCAGGACGATATGCTCTTTGCCGACCGCACTGACAAGTCTGTCCAGATTTTCGTAATGAATGATGCCATCCCGAAAAACAAATGATGTCACAATGACATGAGATGCACCCTTTTTGATATAGTAGGAAGCATTTTCATCTGTCACACCTCCGCCAAGCTGCAACCCCATCGGATAAGCGGCAAGTGCATTGATCGCCTGCTCTTGTGTCTTTTCAAAATAGGCGGAACCTTCCTTATTTAATAAAATCACATGCCCGCCGCGGATCCCTTTGTCACGATACAGCCTTGCGTAATATGCCGCGTCCTGCCCGGACACAAAATTCTCTTTTGCCTCATTCTTTTCATCCGAAAGGCTGCTTCCGACAATCTGCTTGACACTTCCGTTGTGAATATCGATACACGGTCTGAACTGCATTTTTCTCTCCATCTTCTGCCCCACGCTTCCCTGCGCGGCCGCTTTCTGTATTTTTTAAAAAAATCTCTATGCATATCATGCATACAAAATTTTAACATCATGATTTTGTATAAAAAAATGTTCTTTGGTTACATTATTACATATCAGAAAATCTGATACAAGTAAATTTTAAAATCGCAAAAGGAGTGAGTATTATGAAAATGAGCAAAGCATTCTTATTCGTGCTGGTTTTTACCTTATCTGCTTTTGTACTTGTTGCATGCGGGACAAACAACGGGAACAATACAGCAGACGAGGTTACACAAAATCCGGCAAATGGTACAACCGGTAACGGTAATACCTCTGATGTAGGCACAGGCACTGCTAACGAGAACAACACAAACATCCCGTCTGGCGATACCGCGACCGGTACAGACAATAACACAGCAGGGAATGTGGCCGATGATACCGGTTCTGCAGCAGGGGACATTGTTGACGGTATCGGAAACGGTGTTGAAGATGTGGCTGACGGTGTTGGAAACGCAGTCAGTGATGTAGCTGACGGTGTTTCTGATGCTGTGACAGACAATGGAAACAATGCCACTAACGGAAACACAGCCAATGACAATGCAGCTACCGGAAATGCTACAAATGCCGGCAACAATGCAAGAACCATGAATCCGTAATAAAAAAACAGGGGAAGAAACTTTCTGTTCCTTCCCTGTTTTTTATGATTTTGATTTTATGATTGTGATATCCTCTCAGCTGTCTTCTCACTGGTAGACGCTCTTCTCCACAAGAGTACCCTCTCGGTATGCCTCCAAAAGCTCTTCTAACTGATAGATGCTTTCCTTGATTTCTAGACCGATATCCGTATCTGCAATGCACTGTCTGCGATAATTGGTCTCCACAATGATAGAGTCCGAAAAGATATCTGATTCATTGCGCACTGCAGCGTCTGTGGATTCAAATGGCTCATGACTGACAAGGCGCATTCCATAAGAGTTGACCACCAGTGTATAACCTGCAATGCCTGTCTTATGTTGATAGGCTTTTGAAAATCCACCGTCAATGACAAGCAGCTTTCCATTACATTTGATCGGCGATTCTCCCTTTTTACGCTCCACAGGCACATGCCCGTTCACAATATGGGATTTTGAGGCATCCAGACCAAATTCTTCCAATATTTTGTCTACAATGCGTTCTTCGTCATACAACCTGTAATATGCATTTTTCTTTTCGACATGTGTCTCTTTATCTTCCACAAAATACCGCTCAAAGGTGGTCATCTTGTCCTTGCCGAACACCGGGGAATTCGGGCCTGTCCAGATATACCAGAGAATATCCTCTCCCCTGGCCTTATCCCCTGAATCCCTGGTTGCATAATACCCTTTTCTGGCATAGTTATCCAGAATATCATAAAGCGCTTTTCCCTGATATTCTTTACCGTAGACATTGACTTTTAAGAAATTACCGTCTTCATCCATCGGCACACAGCCATGGTATAAAAGGTTGGAATTATATACCTTGTACAGTCCGCCCTTGGAAAAGAGGAAGGACACATCCTTCTGCAGCTTGTCACATCGCACAAAAGCCTGTCTAAGGCGCTCCATGACTTCTACTTCCTCAGCGGTCAGTTCATAGGGGTGGTTCGGATCAACTGTCGGAAAATCCGTATCTCGCATCGCATATTCTTTGCCCTCAATCGTGACGGTCTTTTTCTCATAATCAATCTTATCAAGAAGAAGTCTGTCATCCATCCGGAATTCCGGATGCCGTTTTATAATCTGTCCCTCCAGCTTAAACTGCATGATGGCAATTGCCTTATGCATCTTCATATCCATACCAAGATCCTTGGTATTATAGTCGGTATTATATTTGATGGAAAATACGCTGCAGTCTGTATCTGCGTACTTTTCCAGCGCAAAAGTGGCCAGAGGAATCAGGTTGATACCATAGCCTTCCTCGAGTGTATCTAAATTGCCGTATCTGGCCGACATGCGAATGACATTTGCAATGCAGGCAAGAGAGCCTGCTGCCGCTCCCATCCAGACAATGTCATGATTGCCCCACTGCACATCCACACTATGATAATGACGCAGCGTGTCCAGAATGATATGCGGTCCGGGTCCTCTGTCATAGATATCTCCGACAATGTGCAGATGATCAATAACCAGACGCTGGATCAGATTGGACAGCGCGACAATGAATTCCGGTGCTCTGCCGATCCTGATGATTGTGTGGACAATCTCATTGTAATAGCCTTCCTTATCCTGCACTTCTGCCTTTTCGGTAATCAGTTCTTCAATAATATAGGCAAAATCCTTCGGCAGAGCTTTGCGCACCTTAGAGCGCGTATACTTCGAAGAAACTCGCTTTGTGATCTGCACGAGACGGTATAGGGTAATCTTGTACCAATCCTCGATATTATCCTCCTGCTGCATCACGATCTCCAGCTTTTCCTTCGGATAATAAATCAGCGTTGCCAGGCTCTTTTTATCCTTGTTACTGAGCGTATTGCCAAACTCCTCATCAATCTTTCGTCTGACAGACCCGGAGCCGTTTTTCAGCACATGATTAAACTGTTCATATTCCCCGTGAATATCTGTCATAAAGTGCTCAGTTCCCTTTGGCAGGTTCAGAATCGCCTGCAGGTTGATGATTTCTGTACTGGCAGCCGCAATGTTAGGATACTGCTTTGACAGCGACCGCAGGTATTTCAGTTCCAATTCATCCATCTGTTTTCCCCCATTTTTTCCTTATAGGCGTTTGCGGAAGATTGTACTATCCACTCCGTAAAATAGATTGTTTCGCCAAAAAATTCTGTTTCTCTATGAAAGAAAGAGCAGGATAGAATCCGCCGGGCAGACCCTATCCTCTATAAATGCGCAAATCATTGATTCTAAATTATATTATGATGTGAATATCAAACGAAAACCATACTACTCGCTCTGCGCTGCTATCACATCACTCATATCATACATACCTGCCGGTTTGCCGGCAAGAAACTTCGCTGCCTGCACGGCACCCTTTCCAAATACCGCCTTGGAATATGCTCTGTGGGAAAAGGTGATCACTTCATCCTCACCTGCAAAGATCACATCGTGATCGCCTACGATCGTACCGCCGCGCACTGCCGAAATGCCGATCTCTTTCTTCGGCCTTACGATGGAACGGTCACTTCTGTCGTAGACATATTCGTACTTTTCTTCCAAAGCTTCACTTATGGAATCAGCAAGTGCAAGAGCTGTGCCACTCGGTGCGTCTTTCTTCAGGTTGTGATGTTTCTCCACAATTTCAATATCGTAACCGGCCTGTGCAAGAACAGCTGTTGCATCTTTCAGCAGTTTCTGCAACAGATTGATGCCAAGCGACATATTGGCTGATTTTAAGATTGCAACCTTCCCCGATGCCTCTGTGATCTTTGTGACCTGTTCCTGCGAAAGTCCTGTTGAGCAAAGCACTGCAGGGATCTGTTTTTCCGTGCTGTAGGCAAGCACTGCCTCTGTACATACAGCAGATGAAAAATCAATGATGACATCTGCATCCACGTCACATTCTGCTATGTTTTTGAATACCGGATAGTTGTTCTGAATATGATCGGACACATCAACTCCGGCAACAATCTCTACAGTTTCCTCTTCCTCTATCAGTCTGGTGATGGTCTGCCCCATTTTTCCGTTGCAGCCATGCATAATTACTCTTGTCATGTCAATCTCCATTCCGCCGCCCTGGACGCGGCACAAATCGTAATGAAAGTCAGCCGCGTCTTATAAAATGCCAAAGTCTTTCATGGCTTTTTCCAGTTTTGCAGCATTCTGCGGCTCCATCTCAGTAAGCGGTCTTCTCATCGGACCTGCCTCAAGTCCCATCAGATTCATTGCTTTCTTGACCGGAATCGGATTGACCTCACAGAACAGACCGTCAATCACCGGAATGGCATCCAGCTGGATCTTACGGCTTCCCTCTACATCCCCGGCAAAGAATTTTGCACACATATCATGGGTCTGTCTCGGTGCAATGTTGGAAAGAACGGAGATAACACCCTTTCCACCCAGTGACAGAATCGGTACTACCTGATCATCATTTCCACTGTAAACATCCACGCAGCCATCCGCCATGGAAAGCAGCTTTGCAACTCCGGAAAGATTTCCGGTTGCATCCTTCACACCGACAATGTTGGGTACGTTTTTGCAAAGATCGATCACAGTCTGTGGCTGAATCAAAACACCACCTGTTCTGCCCGGAATATTGTACAGAATGATTGGCACCTTTACACTGTTTGCAATGATTTCGTAATGTTCATAAAGACCTTTCTGTGTACATTTGTTGTAATATGGTGTTACCAGAAGCAGACCGTCAACTCCTGCTTTTTCCGCTTCCTGCGAGAGATAAACAGCCGTCTCGGTGCAATTAGAGCCTGTACCTGCAATAACAGGAATTCTCTTATTCACTACCTCCACACAATAACGGATCACATCAAGGTGCTCCTCGTGTGTCAGAGTAGATGCCTCTCCTGTGGTACCGCATACGATAATGGCATCTGTACCGCCTGCAATCTGCAGCTCGATCTGTTTTTTGAAAGCCTCGTAATTAACACTTCCGTCCTCATGAAATGGTGTGACGATTGCCACGCCTGCTCCTGTGAAAATTGACATATGAAATCCTCCTTCATTTCTGTGGGAATTGCTTCGTTTCCATATCAGTTTCCTGCCGCAATCGTATTTCCGCCTGCTTCGCAGCCGCCGCGCTTCGCGCTCTTCGAAATACTCATTGTATGTCCGGGTGAAAATGAATACTCGCTTCGCTCGTGCTCATTTTCCTTCCGGACATACAAAAAGTCGGCAGGAAAGCCGACTTTACATTCATCTGCGATAGCTCCCCATCATGTTCTGATGACAGTCATACAGCTGTTTGCTGCATGCCCAAGAAAAAATATGCAGGATACTTTTCCTTTCGGCATCGTTTCCTTTCACTTCCGTTCTCATGCACCTGCTGCATCCCGAAAGCTACTGATAAAAAATGCGACCTCTATCATAAAATTATAGTGTTTGTCAGGGTTTCACCCCGAACTTAGATATAGTATAATACGGCTGTCACCGTCTGTCAACAAATCCTGACATATTTCACTTCATTTGCCATACTTAGAATACCTTAAAATTCAAAGTCTCAATTTTGGACACCTCGTCTGCCAAAACGCAAACCTCATCGCTTAATGAGATACCCGTCATGATGATTGTGGAATCCTCCGTCTTGGCACTCAGAATATTTTTCAGTTCCTCCACAGTAATGATTCCCTGATCCACCAGACCAAGCACCTCATCCAGTATCAAAAGATCACACTCACCTGTGCTGAGCACCTTTTTGGCAAAGCCAAGTCCGTTTAAGATGTTCATCTTTTCTTCTTTCTTTGCGTTTTCATCCAGTTTTTCATAATCCTCCGTCGCTTTTTCAAAGCGGAAGAATTTGATCTCCGGCTCCAGACGCTTCATATATTCCGCATTTAAAAATGTCTTGGCCTTCAGAAACTGCACGATCACAACCGTCTGTCCTTCACTTGCCGCATAGAGTGCTTCACCGATGGCAGCCGGCGTCTTGCCGTGTCCGTCTCCTGTAAAAATCTGTATTTTTCCCTGTCCCATATGGCACCTCTGTCATAGAATCGTATCAATTCGGTTTTCTCATACTGATTTTTGATTTACAGCCTACTATATCACATTTATTTCTGACTTGCAAATCGTCTGTGAGAGCAGACTAGCTGCAAAACATACTGTCAAATTATTCACGAAACTTTTTACATCACCTCACCGAGGGGATCTGCCACCTCCATCTTGCTGACGCTTACTTCGTATGCAATTCTTTTTTCCGTCTCCTCCTCAGAGATTTTCTTCATATATTCCCTGCTCTGGATCCTGCCCCAGATTCTGCATCTGTCTCCCACCTGAAAGCCTGCTGCAAATCTGGCATTGCGCCCCCAGCTGATACAGGGAATATAATCACTTTTGCCGTACGGTCTGTTGACGGCAAGCAGAATATCTGCTATTTCCCTTCCCAGAGGCGTTTTTCTGTAGATCGGTTCCTTACAGATATAACCATCCAAAAAGATATAATTTGTCTTTTCATTCTCCTCCAATGTGTCTATGAATGTGAGTTCTCTGACAAAAACGGAAAGAATCAGTTTGTTTTTGTGTTCCTCATGTCTGTTATAAGACCTGAATTGACCGCTTACCATAATCAGCTGACCGCGCAGATCCTGCGTTACATCAAGAAGTCTCTCAGAGACCATCAGCGGAATCAGATCCGCACTGTCAGAGAGACGCGGTACCAGGATATCTACCATATAAAATCCTTCTCCGAAGATTTCATGACTGTACACAAACTCTCCTACCACTTCTCCCATCATTGTTACCTGGTTGTTTTCCATTACTTTTTCCATCATTTCTGTTCTCCCTTCTTTTTACACAAGAATTTTTTCCTTCATGACAGGGTATCTTTTTTCCTTACTCTCTTGTCATGTTATATATATGTATGTGCTGTTTTCCAAAATATACCGGAAACATATCGACCATTCCCTTTCTAAACTGACATTTCATCGCAAAAATAAGCGAAATGATTGCTTTTCTGGCAAAATGTGATAGACTGTAAGAGTTTGAAACTGGGTAAACTATCTGATCATATGAGGAGAATACTTATGAAAACAACCAGAGAAGATATTAGAAATGTCGCAATTATCGCCCATGTCGACCATGGTAAGACCACGCTGGTAGACGAGTTGCTCAAGCAGAGTGGCGTATTCCGTGCCGGGCAGGAGGTTGCCGAACGCGTCATGGATTCCAATGATATCGAAAGAGAACGTGGCATCACTATTCTTTCCAAAAATACGGCAGTTACTTACAAAGGCACAAAAATCAATATCATCGATACCCCCGGTCATGCTGATTTTGGCGGTGAGGTAGAGCGTGTTCTAAAAATGGTGAATGGCGTTGTACTTGTCGTGGATGCCTTTGAAGGCGCCATGCCGCAGACAAAATTTGTACTGCGCAAAGCATTAGAGCTTAAGCTTCCCGTTATTGTCTGCGTCAATAAGATTGACAGACCGGAAGCCAGACCTGCCGAGGTTGTGGATGAAGTGCTTGAACTGTTCATCGACCTTGAAGCCGATGAGGAGCAGCTTGACTGCCCGTTCGTCTTCGCCTCTGCCAAAGCCGGAACCGCCTCTTTAAACATGGATGAGCCGGGCAATGATATGGCACCTCTCTTTGAGACGATTCTTGACTATATTCCTGCTCCGACAGGCGATCCTGATGCAGGCACGCAGGTCCTGATCAGTACGATCGACTATAATGAATATGTCGGTCGTATCGGTGTCGGCAAAGTAGACAACGGTATCATCAAAGTCAATCAGGATGTTGTCATTGTGAACCATCACGAACCGGACAAGCAGAAAAAAGTCAAAGTATCCAAACTGTATGAATTTGACGGATTAAATAAAGTGGAGGTCAAAGAAGCAGGCATCGGTTCTATCGTTGCCATTTCCGGTATCGCAGATATCCACATCGGCGATACGCTCTGCAGCCCGGATCATCCGGAGCCTATTCCATTCCAAAAGATCTCAGAACCGACGATTGCGATGCATTTTATCGTCAATGACTCTCCGCTCGCAGGTCAGGAAGGAAAATATGTGACGAGCCGTCATTTGCGTGACCGCCTGTTCCGCGAACTGAATACAGACGTATCACTTCGCGTGGAAGAGACCGAGACCACCGAGGCATTCAAAGTATCCGGTCGCGGCGAGTTGCATCTGTCCGTTCTGATAGAAAATATGCGCCGCGAGGGCTACGAATTTGCAGTCTCCAAAGCAGAGGTTCTTTATAAGACAGATGAAAACGGCAAAAAGCTGGAGCCGATGGAAATCGCTTACGTAGATGTGCCGGAAGAATTCTCCGGTGCTGTCATTCAGAAGCTTTCTTCCCGAAAGGGCGAACTGCAGAGCATGGGCTCGGCCAGCGGCGGTTATACCAGACTCGAATTTTCCATTCCTTCCCGCGGACTGATCGGTTATCGCGGCGAATTCATGACGGATACCAAAGGAAACGGTATCATTAACACCATTTATGATGGTTATGGTCCTTACAAAGGAGATATGGCTTACCGCAGTCAGGGATCCCTGATCTCCTTTGAAACAGGGGAAGCCATCACCTATGGTCTGTACAATGCACAGGAGCGCGGCACGTTGTTCATCGGTCCCGGTGAAAAGGTATATGCCGGTATGGTCATCGGTGAGACCGGTAAGACAGAAGACATTGAGATCAATGTCTGCAAGAAAAAACAGCTCACCAACACGCGTGCCTCCGGATCGGACGAAGCACTTCGCCTCTCTCCGCCAAAGATTCTTTCCCTGGAACAGGCATTGGAATTCATAGACACAGACGAGCTTCTTGAGGTTACACCGGAAAGCCTGCGCATCCGTAAAAAGATTCTCGATCCTACGCTGCGCAAGCGTGCCGGATTCAAGAAGGAATAGTTATGTAAACTGATGATTTTAAAAAAGTACATGGTTTTATCAGAAACCATGTACTTTCTCTTTTGTCTTTCTGTTTTATGTCAACTTGTTTGATTTGTGAGATCACTTCATATAAAAGAAGCCGATGTGAAGCTTTACAAGATTTCCTCTCTTCTTCTGCCCTTTGTCAGAACGGCCGAGCCGCTTGTCAGCTGTGCAATTGCCTGTATCATTTCATCTGCCTTTTCGGGATGCACCAACATCATCATTTTGACTTTATCCGTATATTCACTGCCCTCAAGCCTTACCTCATCATGCTGCGAAATAAAATACTCCACCTTGCTCATATCGCCATACTCTACCACCGCATCAAGCTCTAAAAGCGGCACCTGATCTGCAACATCAGCATTTTCAAGCGCTGCGAGAACGGATCCCTGATAAGCACGCACAAGACCTCCTGTGCCCAGCAGGACACCGCCAAAATACCGTGTCACAACAACCGCAACATTATGGATCTCCTGCCCTGTCAGGACAGCGAGCATCGGTCTGCCTGCCGTTCCGCTCGGTTCCCCGTCATCACTTGAATGCATGGTTTCATTTCCTTCCCCAAGCACATATGCACTGCAATTATGTCTGGCATCCCAGTATTTCTTTTTCATTTCCGCAATGAACTGTTCTGCCTCCTCCTTGCTCTCCACAGGTCTGATCGTTGCTATAAAACGCGATTTTTTCTCTGTTATTTCGCCCTGTGCCTGCGCTCTTATGACTTTCATTGTTCTTCCTTTCCTTATATGGCTACCTGTATCAGTGACCTGCTTGTACGGCATCCTTCTTCCAGACTTCCCGGATGCTGTGCCAATCTCTCTGCGTATTTCGTACATTTCTTTCATCCTAGCATAAACGGGAATAAAATCCTATCATTTTGTGAAGAATCCTTAAGAAGACCTTCGTATGGAAGATTTTTCTTCCTTTTAAAATGCTTTTTTGATATAATGGGTAAGAATAGGGAGGCTATGTTCATGAACTATGGCAAAAAGAGTATCCGCCGAAAACAGCGGCAGCTCAATTCAAAATCAATCAAATTCAGTAAAATGTTTTTGCTTACTTTTATGAAAGCAATTCTCGTCTGCCTGCTCTCAGCCTGCATTGTAGGTGTCTGTCTGGGAATTGGTATGTTTAAAGGAATTCTGGCTTCTGCGCCCGATATATCAAGCCTGGATGTGACACCGACAGGTTACGCAACTGTTGTTTATGATGCAAGCGGCAGGCAGATCACCAGGCTTGTCGGTACCGATTCCAACCGTACTTATGTCGGAAAAGACCAGATTCCTCAAAATTTGTCTGATGCATTTGTTGCAATTGAGGACGAACGATTTTACGAGCACAACGGTATTGATATCAAGGCTATCATCCGCGCCGGCGTTTCCGCCATCAAAACCCGCCATCTTGGACAGGGTGGCAGCACCATCACGCAGCAGCTGTTGAAAAACAACGTCTTTGAAGGCTGGGTAAACGAAGAATCCAACATGGTAAAGATCAAGCGAAAGATTCAGGAACAGTATCTGGCACTTGAGCTTGAAAAGCGTATGTCCAAAGAGGACATTCTGGAACTGTACATGAATTCCATCAATCTCGGACAGAATACGCTCGGTGTCCAGGCAGCATCCATGCGCTATTTCAACAAGCCCGTTTCTTCCCTGTCGCTATCGGAATGTGCCGTCATAGCGGGCATCACGCAGAACCCGTCCAAATACAACCCCATCTCGCATCCGGATAACAATGCAGAGAGACGGCAGAAAGTTTTGAAACACATGCTTGAGCAGGGTTATATCACGCAGTCCGAATACGATGTGGCAATGAAAGATGATGTCTATTCCCGTATCAAGACGATCAACGAAGAAACTGAGACCGAATCCATCAATTCCTATTTTGTAGATGCCCTGATTGATCAGGTAACCGAAGTTCTTATGACGGAGAAAGGCTATAACGAGACACAGGCCTACAATTTGGTATACAGCGGCGGTCTGCAGATCTATACCACACAGGATCCGTCCATCCAGAGAATCTGCGATGAAGTTTATAATGATGAAGCCAATTATCCCGAGCATGTGGAGTGGCTCCTTGATTATCAGCTTACCATTCAGAAATCCGACGGGGAATATGTCAATTATTCTACCGAGATGTTTAAGGCTCATTTTAAAGAACAGCGTTCCTCTTATAATCTGCTCTATGCAACGCAGGATGCAGCCTACGAGGATATTGCGGCATTTCAGGAATCTGTACTTGGTCCCGGCGATGAGGTCTATTCCGAAAAGGTGAATTTAACACCGCAGCCGCAGGTTTCCATTACGGTGGAGGATCAGTCAACCGGCTATGTGGTTGCCATGGTGGGCGGCCGCGGAGCCAAATCTGCCAGCCGTACCTTAAACAGGGCTACAACCACAACCAGACAGCCCGGTTCTACTTTTAAAGTCATTTCCACCTATGCCCCCGCTTTGGACAGCGCAGGTATGACACTTGCAACGGTACAGAATGATGCCCCTTACAATTATGCGGACGGACGTCCTGTCAGCAACTGGTATGGCAATAATTACAAAGGAATTTGTACGCTGCGCTATGGTATTGAACAGTCTCTGAACATCGTGGCAGTCAAGACATTGACGCAGATCACGCCGCAGCTTGGCTTTGACTACTTACAGAATTTTGGTTTTACCACTCTTGTCGAGCGAAAAGAAGTCGATACAAGCGAAGGAACCAAGATCTTTTCCGACATTACCCAGTCACTGGCACTGGGCGGCATTACGGTAGGTGTCACAAATCTGGAATTGAATGCAGCTTATGCAACTATTGCAAATGGCGGCACTTATATGAAACCTACATTGTTCACTAAGATTCTGGATCACGATGGCAACGTCATGATTGATAATTCCGTTCCTGAAAGCAGGCAGGTCATCAAAGATTCTACCGCCTTTCTGCTGACCGACGCTATGGTAGATGTGGTAACCAAGGGTACCGGTGCATCTGTCAATTTCGGCGGTGATATTGCAATTGCCGGAAAGACAGGTACTACCTCTGATTACAAGGATGTGTGGTTTGCCGGTTATTCACCCTATTACACAGCCACAACATGGACCGGTTATGACAACAACGTTTCCATGGGAACTTCAGCGGAAAAAAATCTGTCCAAAACGATGTGGAAGGCTGTTATGTCCCGTATCCACGAAAATCTGCCGGCAAAATCCTTTACCAAGCCGGGCAATGTAGTAACAGCTACTGTTTGCTCTAAATCCGGCAAATTGCCGATTGCAGGCATTTGCGATGCATATCTGGCTACAGAATATTTTGCCGAAGGCTCAGTCCCTACCGATACTTGTAATGTTCATGTCACAGGCACGGTATGCGCTGCCACAGGCTTGGCCGCATGTCCGACTTGTCCCTATCAGGTACCCGGTGTCATCGAAGTAGCCCCGGGTGATGACGGTCAGCCTGAGACTACCGCAACCTGTCCGCATACACCGGCATATTTTGCCGATCCAAATAATGCCGCAGCCGTCCAGCAGGCACAGCTCCAGATCCAACAGGCGCAGGCTGCCGCTGCCGCTGCTGCGCAGCAGGCTGCCCAGAATGCCGCTGCACAAGCTGCGCAAGAACAGATCAATGCCGCCGCAGATGCGCAGGAGCAAAATGAATAGTACAAACCCATAGCAGTACTATCAGGCAGTAGCAGAATGTACCACACAGTTACAGATAGAAGAAAGCCGCAGCGTTTTGCTGCGGCTTCTGTTTTCACGTTTTACTTTTCATGCATTACTCTTTCATGACAAGTTTTCCAAAGTAGCAGGACACATCTTCCTGTTTTACCTGTATTTTTTCCACATCATAGCATATCGTAATCTCTTCTATCTGCTCCGTCATTCCAAAATAGGGAGTTAGCCCAAGCGGAATCGCATAAATCTCATTTTGCACGGTATCATCAGCATAAAATTCATGAAAAGCTTCCCCATCCTGTGAAATAGGTGTTTTCCAGCTCACTGTAATCACTGTTTCCTCCGCCTTTTCTGTTCCGGTTGCTACAGTTTCCTCCGTTCTTTCTGCTTTCCTTTCAAGAGGAAGCTGCAACAGTAACATTGTCAAGTCTTTTCCGCTTACAGGACGCTGAAACCGAATCGTAATCCCCTGCTCCGTCTGCATGATCTGACAGGGAAGTTCTACCTTGGCAAGCTGCTGCCTTGCTTCTATGCTACTCCCCCAGATGGCTGGCAGATATCCCAAATTCTTCTTATGCATAAGCTCTGCAAAGCTCCATTCATCCTCCTTGGCTTCCTCCACCATATTTTCTCTGCATAAATAAATCACATTCTGATATTTGTATGCCCGATACCCCTGTTCCATCAAATATTGATACAGAATCGGACATCTGAGTGAAAACGGTGTTTCATCAAACACAATGGCCGGCGCTGCGAGAATCAGATCCGGCAGGCCTCCCGCAAGTATTTGAATTGCTTTCTTTTGCATTCGTTCATTGCTGACATTATAGGCCGATGTAAAGGACCAGAAATTATCTCTGTCAAAAATGACATTGCAGGCTATCTCATTTGTCAGATCCAGACAAGTCTCTCCTTCTGCAAGCTGCCTACCCAGCACATACTGCAGATTCTGCAGACTTGCCAGCGTATTTCCCTGCACAAAACCGCATCCCAGTCCCGGCATCTGAACAGACTCTCCTGTCACATAGACGACAGGATCCTTTACCTGCTGCCCTCGAATGGTTGTCTCTATCTCTCCCGGTACATCGCATTTTAGAGAGAGGGATTCACTTGTCAGACCGGGTGATGTCCCCATAAGGTGCAGCAGCACAAAAAGGCACGCCGCATAGCAGCCGCAGATTGTCGAAAGTTCCTTTCTATCCTGTCTCTTCCATGCTCGCTCGCCTCTGTCATAGAGGAGTGCCACAAGCACGATCAGTGTGAAAAATACCCCCATGACCATAGCGCGCAATCCTTCATCGAATCTGACAAAAGCATAATTGATCAGCACAAAAAAGCAGCAAAGCAACGTTACGAAATACTCTCTTGCATCCTCTCCGCCCTTCTCAAAAGCAAAATACAAACAGAGCAATAACGGGATCACAAAACCAAAGCTCACTAAGAAAAAGCTGCCATGTGTTCCCACGATTCCGGGCACGAGATCGCCTGCTGCCTGCGCAAGATCCTGAAACATTTCCATACCGTTGACATACAATGTCGTCCCTGTATTATCGACCAGATAAACCACGATCTGCAAAAACATCGGAATATATGCAATTCCAAGACATAACAGGAAAAGCCATGCTGAGAACGTAAGTGCCTTCCGGCTCTTTTTTCCCTGCAAAAGCGCTTTGCACTGACCGGGCATTTTCTTTATACAGCGGTATAATACGACAGGCAGAAAGGCAATTGCCGCTGCCCCTCCGATAGAGGCGTTCCATGCAGTCGCAAAAATCGAGAGAAGTATCCATGCATACAGATGCCACACTCCGTCACGCATACGCGTAGAAAAGAGAACAAAGAACATGGTAAACAGGAACAGATATCTCATACCGGCAGTCTGAATCAGATACGGCATAAACAGATACACCACAAATAAGCCTTGCAGATGCCCTGATACAAAATAATAGATGATGACTGCCAGGAAGGCTGCCATCAGAATATTCCCTACAACCTTTGCCGCATTCAGTGCCAGATAACTGCCATCAAAAAATAATGCATCAATCGCTCCAAAAAAGTAATCACACATACCATGGATTGGTACAAGTCCCTGATAGGGCAATCTGCCATAAGAGGAAAGCTGTTGCATCGGCAGGGATAGTTCCCCATTATGGAAAAAGTCTATGTTCAGAATCCCATCCGGCTGCGTAAAGACGCGCAGCATGGCTACAATGACAAAGGTCGAAACCGTGATTGCTGACCTGCGATGCAAAAGTTGCCAAATGCAGATGGCCGACAGCATCACGGCAAACCCAAGACAGAACAGCTTCCATCTGCCACTGTAAAACAGTTCCATCAGGTCAGTCTGCCCTTCATAAGCATATCTGAAATGAATCATCCCCAAAAGTACAAACGGAAAACAAACCTGTAACCAGCGCATTTTGTCTATCAGTGCGTCGGTCTTTCCCCACAGTGCAGCAAACAGTAAAAAAAGCACCGCAAAAAGGACCTCTGCCACATAACTGTAAGTCTGCCAAAGCGATGCCACAGACGACAATGCAAAACTCATCACAAAAAGTACCGTTAAAAAAGAAAGTGTCCCATATACCGCTCCATACAGTGCTTTCCGCAGGTCGGTCATTACCAGAAGCCCTCTTTTATCGCCTCTTCCCAGATAATAGCCCAAAACAAACAATACAAAAATAAGGCCATATTGCCAGCCGATCTCCGGTCGTACCATGCCAAGCAACAGACAGCCCAGATAACCGCTGCCAAATAAAACGCAGGTCACTCTATCCGGATTCCCTTTTTGTCTGATCAGGCAAAACAGGCACATAAAAAAAAGATATAATACCGGAAGTCCTACCAGTATGCATTTCACCAGTTGCAGATCCGATTGTTTTGCATAGCCTGTCCACAGAACCTGCCCACAAATAAACTCACTGACCTTTGGGAGCTTATCGTACCACGTGGGCACACACGCTGCTACGATTGAAAAAAGCGTAAGGCAACAAAATACTGCTGCCCATACGCCTGTCTTTTTGTCCGCATTCTTCCACAATGAACTCAATTTTTTCATACTTGCTCCTACTTAAATAAACATACATTCTGAAATGACCTGCCTCATTTCCGCCTCCTTGATCGGCTTTGGCACAATCTTTGTAAATCCATTTTCCAAAAACATCTGTCTGGCATCCTCTGTGAGATTGGAAGTCATGGCAATGAGAGGTACCATCTCAAAATACTGGTTTTCAATCTGTCTGATCTCCTTGGCTGTCTGAATGCCCCCTTTGACCGGCATCATATGATCAATCAGCACAATATCATATTTCCTGATCTTCATCTCCTCTATGGCTTCCTCACCGGATGAAACACACTTTGTCATCATACCGTAGGCCTTCAAAATAGCATCCACAAGCTTCTGGTTCATCACACTGTCATCTACAATCAGCGCCTTTACCTCCCTTGCAAGCAGGATATCCTGTGCTTTCTTTCTGGAATCCGCAATCAGCTCCTTCTGCTCTGTCTGATGTACCTGCTTGGCATGCAGGATCGTTTCCTGATCCTCCACCTTCTGTAAGAATGTAATGACATAATGTGTCCTATTCTCCTCCTTCGCAGTGCTCTTATCCAAAATCATGCCGTTCAATTTCTGAATCATATTCTTTCCAAGCGCAAACCCCATCGCATTTCCATATCGTAAATCCTCAGACAGGTTCTGTGAACAGATAATATGACAACAGACGGATATATTCTGTCCTTTATTTGGCAGGATTCCTTTGTCATAGCTCACGCGAAGCGTTACCTCTCCCTGCTCGGTAAACTGCAGGAAATCAGACAGAAGATTGATCAGTCCCATCTTGATTTTTTCCTTATCACCGCAAAGCTGTACCGGCAGTTCATAATCCACATCCAAATGAAATGTCTTATCTTTGCCCCTGATCATATTCTGTATGGTCTGATTGATTTCAAGAAACAACCCTTTGGTATTATAAGCAACCTCCACCTGTTTCTCTGCCATGATGACAGGTGCCGGTGCAATCGTCCCGTCACTGCGCTGTTGCAGACTATAGCCGGATATCACCATATCAAACAGCTTTTGCAGCATGACATATACTAAGATACAGAATAGGATGTACTCCAAAGCGAGTACTATTATCTCCTCATAAACGCTCCGGTATGTGTTTCCGATCCAGACACTGCTTTGTTTTGACCAGATCTGATAATTACAGATTTTGACAAGAAGCATCACAAAAAAGCAATACATGGATGTCCTGACAAATAATTCCCTGTCCAGATACAGAATACTGATGACAGGAAGCAGCATAAACAGAAAGTTCAGCCGGATGACATCGTTACATGCCAGCGCACAAAAATTAACTTCCAGACAAGTCAGACAGACAATGCGATTTATTTTTTCGTCATAGCAATGTTTGTAACATAGATAAGGCGCAACCGAAGTCACTACAAAAAAAAGACATAATTCAAGCAGCGCACTGACGGACAATCGGGTCACACCCGTCAGATTCATCACGATCAGACCAAAACAACTCACCAGAAAAACCAGTTCCAAATGACTGAGCCATTCATTTATTTTTCTCTCATTCTGCATCAGATATTCTTTTACCAACTGATTTTGGTTCATCTTTTCACCCTATACCCATTTTTTCCTTTTCAAATTCCTTTTCACCATGTAACCATCTATCAAATTCATTTGACAAATGAATTTGACTTTGCTATAATATCGACTGGTGAGAAATTGCTATCGTGGCTCAGTCGGTAGAGCGTCGCATTGGTAGTGCGGAGGTCACGGGTTCGATTCC
>CAMFDJ010000004.1 GCA_945949085.1 uncultured Lachnospiraceae bacterium
TTATCACAAAGTGGTGTTCTCTTTTCATTTAATCCGAATAAAATTTTACGCTAGCGCTTTTCTATAGATCTCAATGATATCTTCCTTACTCAGCGGAACAAAGCTGCCTTTGCAACCATCACAGGCCTTCTGTGCCATCACTTCAAAATTCTTTTCATCTGTGATGCCGACACCGCGCAGACTACTCGGAATTCCCATTGTCTCAAAGAAGAACTTCCGAAGCGCATCAATTCCGGCACGAGCCAGCGCATAATCGTCATCTCCGGAAAGTCCCCAGACATTCTTTGCAAACTGCACGAAATAAGGCAATGTGTCATCATTTAAGATATATTCCATCCATGCCGGTGTCAGAATGGCAAGTCCTTCCCCATGTGTAATGTCATAAAAAGCACTCAGCTCATGCTCCATCGGATGAATGCACCATGCCGGCGAGCAGCCTGCTCCTACCACACCGTTAATCGCATGGGTACCTGCCCACATCAGATTCGCACGGGCATCATAATTGTCAGGCTCAGCAAGTGCAATCGGACCGTTTTTGATCATTGTGCGAAGGAGTCCTTCTGCCATAAATTTCTGGCAATCCGCATTATCCATAGAGAAATAATTCTCCATCGTGTGGCTCATCATATCTGCTGTTCCGGCAGCTGTCTGTTTTTTGGAAACGGAACAGGTATACTCCGGATCCAGAATAGACATTGTCGGCACCATATGCGGTGAACCGGTTCCCCATTTCTCATTCTTAGATAAATCGGAAATAACAGCAAACGAATCCATTTCCGTTCCGGTAGCCGATAAGGTCAGAATATCAAAAATCGGAAGCGCCTGTGTAATCTTGCCTGCATCAAGCACAAGATCCCATGCGTCGCCGTCATACTTTGCTCCGGCAGCAATGACCTTGGCGCAGTCGATGGTACTTCCGCCTCCGATGGCAAGCACCATGTCAATCTGTTCTTTTTTACAGATTTCGACGCCGCTGCGGACCGATTCGATACGTGGATTTGGTTCTACGCCGCTCAGTTCAAAAATCTCCATTCCCGCATCTTTCAGAATGGCAATGGCATTGTCGTAAATACCGTTTTTCTTGATGGAGCCTCCGCCATAGACCAGCAAAACTTTCTTCCCGTACGCTGCAAGTTCTGATAAATAGGAGATGGCACCTTTCCCAAAATGGATTTTTGTTGGAATCTGCATTGAAAAATTGTACATAAAGTAGTTCCTCCTTTTCCGTGATTGTTTTTGTTTCCCGTATGTATCAGTATATCATTTTTTGTGCTTCCGGTCTGCTGTTTCTTTTCTCTTTTTCTATTTTTCTGCTTACTTTTTTGTTATTGCATTTTCCTCGTCGTTATAACAAAATGGCAGGCTGTAGGATTCCTCCTTTCGCCTGCCGTATATCTGCTCATCTACACATTTGCACATTTAAAACATTATCTGATCATCTGCGTATTGATCCACTTGACCATTTATTTATCACCTATCTGCTTATCCGGATGCGCATTTACTGCTCCATCTGACGGGTAATCTCATCCTCGCATTCCGCCATCGCCTGCAGCGTCTTTCCCAGAAGGTCATCCAGCTCCCATCCAAGCTGCTGTGCGCCGCGCTCGATGACCTCTCTCGAGCACCCCGCCGCAAAGCCTTTACTCTTATACTTTTTCTTCAGCGACTTCAGTTCCATGTCCTTCGTACTCTTGGAGGGACGCATGAGAGCCGCCGCCCAAATCAGACCGGTCAGTTCATCTGCCGCAAAAAGCACCTTTTCCATCTCATGCTCCGGCTTTACATCAATCGTCACACCGCAGCCCACAGTAATACCATAACCATGCGAACATACCGCATGGATGATTTCCTCCGAAACACCGGCTTTTCGCAGCAATTCCGGAGCTTTTAAGCAATGCTCCTGCGGATATAATTCAAAATCAATATCGTGGAGAAGACCTACAATGCCCCAGAATTCTTCCTCATCTCCGTATCCGAGCTTTTTCGCAAACCATTTCATGACAGCCTCGACCGTCAGTGCATGCTGGATATGAAACGGGTCTTTATTATATTCCTGAAGCAGCGTATATGCCTCTTCTCTGGTGATGTTTCCCATGGTGTGGATTCCTCCTTATCATCTTAAGATTTCCAGTCCTATTTTAGCACCTTTCCCTCATTTTGGGAAAGAAACTTTGAAAAACTACCTTCGTTGTCACTTGCCGTCTGCAAGCTGTGCTTTACCGCCTCCGCAAGCTGCGTAAGTGCCTGTGCAAGGACTGACCGCGGTGAGGCGATATTGATGCGTTCAAAGGCTGCAGATTCCTTTCCAAAAATGATCCCCGGATCAAGCCAGAGCTTTGCATCGTCCTCCACGATTCTTTTCAGCTCCCGGTAGCTTGTGGAAATGCGACTAAAATCCAGCCAGACCAGATAAGTCCCTTCCGGCTCAATCAACCTGATCTCCGGCAGATTCTTCTTTAGATAATCCCGCACAAAATCAAGATTTCCCTGCAGATAGGCACGCAGCTGTTCATGCCACTGCCCCCCTGTCTCATAGACTGTCTGTGTTGCCAGAAGTCCCAGCGTATTTGCCTGCGAATAGCCTGCTGCCGCATTCTGTTTCCGGTACTTTTCGCGCAATTCCGGATTCGGAATAAAGATATTGGCAACCTGAAGCCCTGCCAGATTGAAGGATTTGCTGGCGGATGTCCCCATCACTGCAATCTGTGCAAACCGCTCATCCACTGAGAGAAAAGGATGGAACCGATATCCCTCATATGTAAAATCACAGTGTATCTCATCCGAAAAGACAAGCACATTATGTCGAAGGCAGATTTCTCCGATCTTTGCAAGCTCCTCCTCGCTCCATACTCTGCCGACAGGATTGTGCGGATTGCAAAGAAGAAACAGCTTCACATCATTTTCAACGATTTTTCTCTCGAAATCGTCGTAATCCATCCGGTATCTGCCATTCTCATTGATCAGAGCACTGTTTACCAGCTTTCTTTTATTGTCTGTGATGAGTTCGCTGAAAGGATAATACACCGGTTGCTGGATGATGACAGCGTCGCCTTCTTTTGTGAACGCATTGATTGCAACCGCGATCGCATAGACAACGCCCGGCGTGACGGTATTCCATTCCGACCGGAGCGTAATTCCGTGATGCTCTGAAAACCATCCCGTCAGCGCACGATAGTAATCTTCCTTTGGATCTGTGTATCCGAAAATCCCGTGATCGATCCGCTTTTTGAGAACCGAAAGTATCTCTTCCGGCAGGGCAAAATCCATATCTGCCACCCAGAGCGGCAGAAGGTCTTCTCTACCCTTCCGCTCTCTGCCAAAGTCAAATTTCAGGCTGGAAGTGCCTTTTCTGTCAATTACACGGTCAAAATCATATACTGCTGCCATTTCTCTGTCCTCTTTTCTGCAACTTCTTACCTTGGTGTCATTATAAAGGTTTCATCATTTTTCGGTAGGG
Organism: uncultured Lachnospiraceae bacterium; assembly: GCA_945949085.1. GTDB lineage: Bacteria > Bacillota > Clostridia > Lachnospirales > Lachnospiraceae > CAG-194. The sequence goes on from CAMFDJ010000004.1 coordinate 3,458, forward strand.
GGCAAAAAAATATGGCAGGCTATAGAAAATGTCTATAACCTGCCCGGTTATACAATCAGAGGACAAAAAGTTATTCTGGATTCTGACCTTGCAAAGATTTATGGGTATGAAACAAAAAGACTGAATGAGCAGGTAAAGCGTAACAAACAAAAGTTTCCAGAAGATTTTATGTTTCAACTTATTGATGATGAAGTGAGTATTTTGTGGTCGCAAAATGCGATCGCAAATATTAATCCAATGTCACGAAGCAATCCCTTTGTCTTTACAGAGCAAGGAGTTTATATGTTAATGGCTGTACTAAAAGGCGAATTAGCATCTTCTCAAAGCATCGTTTTGATCCGCGCATTTAAGAGCATGAAAGACTACCTATCCGATAACAAAATGCTTATCTCATCTGATGAGTTCTATAATCTTGCCGCTATAACAGCTCAAAACACTTCGGATATTGCCAAGATCAAAGAGGAAATGGTCACAAAATCAGACCTTGAAGAATTATTAAAGAATCCTTCACTTGTATTAAGATAGTGATATATGAAAAAAGGCTGTTGCACTTTGTCATCCGTACAACAGACCTCCTATCTCCCATTTATTTCCTTTCTCTACTGCTCCATCTGTCTGCCCAGAAACCCTGCTGCCGACATAACCAGTTTTTTCTCCACTTCACCCATCTTTTCCTTCTGGCTGCTTGATGCCAGTATGACCACGCCAATGACATCGCCCTCCGTCAGGATCGGCGCCGAAACAAATTGTTCTATATCCTCTGTCACCTCTGTTGAAATTGCCACAAACTGCTTTTCTCCCCTGACAGCCTGCACGACCTGCCGCTGGGCAAGCGTATCTTCCATGTCGCGGCTTAATGGTTTTCCAAGAAGGTATTTTAAACCTCCGCTGACTGCAATGAACTGATCCCTGTCTGCAATCAGTGCAATCCGCCCTGAGACCTGCGAAAGGCTTTCCGCATATTGCTTCGCAAAGGTGGTCATCTCCCCGATCGGAGAGTATTTTTTCAAAATAATCTCTCCCTCTCTATCGGTAAATATTTCCAGCGGGTCACTCTCCCGAATCCGCAGTGTCCTTCTGATCTCCTTAGGAATGACAACTCTGCCCAGATCGTCAATCCTTCTGACAATTCCTGTCGCTTTCATATGGTATCTCCTCCATTTTACTTTCATTTTTTCCTGTGGAACTATTATTTGTAAATGGTGGAATTTTATACCTTGAAAAATCACCCGGTAATGTCCTTTTCACACTTCTGCCTTTCCTGATTTCATTGCAGAAGTGCATTCCCAATTCCATATTTCTCTGCCAATGTCCGGATGCTGTCATCCTCATAAGAAGCTTTCAAAAAGGCATTTGCCTTCTCTGTCAGATCGGAATCCTTGCGAAATCCAATGCAGATTGTTTCGTCGCTCACCGCAATCTCAAATCCCAGATCACTGTATTCCTGTTTGTCATCCGTATAGTAAGCTGCCATGATCACGTCTATTACCGTGGCGTCCGCCTTCTTCTCGCTCACACTCTGCAGCGCTTCCTTCTGCGTAGAAAAAGCGGTGTAACGATATTTCTTTTCCTTGAGGATCGACTCACCTACAGAACCTGCCTCCACCGCAAACAACAAATGCTGACACGATTCGACTGTGGGATATTCGCCGAGTTCGCCGCCGCGCAGCACAACCACCTGCGCATTGGAAAGATAAGAATCGGAGCAGGAAATTGTCTCCTTGAGCTCATCTGTCATCGTCATACCGTTCCAGATACAGTCGATATCTCCCTTTTCGAGAAGTTCCGTCTTTTTATCCCAATCGATTTCAACAAATTCCAGCGACACACCTAAATATGCGGCAAAAGCCTCTGCCAGCTCGGCATCAAACCCGGTCCAGTCTTCCCCGTCCCGGTAATCCATCGGCGCAAAATCCGTAATACCGACAGTGAGTGTTCCCTTTTCCTGCACATACGCAAGATCCGACTGTCCCTGCACGATCGCAGAAGATGCCGCACTGTCATCCCGTGCGCATCCGCTCAGCAAAAACACGGTAAGCGCAGACAAAATTCCAATCTTCCAAATATGTTTTCTCATAATATCTCCTTTTTTTAACTGCGAAACGTGAAAATACGTAGATGCAGATGTACGAGTTGCATAAATCCCAAGCAGACTGCTATACAGAACAAATCGTTTCGCAGACACCTAGTCTTTCAACATAAACAACAACCCGAAGCTCCCCGGTCCGCAGTTCGTCGAAATAGCCGGAGACGCTTTCTGGCGGATGATTTTCTCAAAGGTAACTATCTTTTTCACCTGTTCCTCAATCTCCTCCAGTTCCTCGTTTGTCAGCCCCGCATATGTAAGAAACAGGGTTTTTTTGTCGATTTCACGCATAGTACCCAGTGCAGACGCAATATATCTGCGCCATGCAATTTCCTTTGTTCCGATCCGAAGCGCAGCCACCTTCATACTGCTGTTTTTCAATATGATCTCCGGATGAATCATGAGTGCCTGGCACACTTGATCAATTTTGGGAGAAATTCTTCCGGACCGTGCCAGATATTCTGTGTTGGTCACGACAAAGCTGGTTTTAATCCGTGATTTCATGTTTTCAAGTTCTTTTACAATGGCCGGCGCTGCCATTCCGTTTGCGGCATATTCCGCAGCCTGCAAGACCATAAGCCCCATCCCGCTGGATAAATGACCGGAGTCTATGACGATGACATTGTCAAATGTCTTTGAGGCCTCCAGCGCATTTCCATACGCCTTGCTGACATGTCTGGCCATGACAATATGGATGATATACTGTGCTCTGGAAAGCTGCTCCGCAAAGAACTCCTCATACGCTTCCTCTCTCGGTTCTACCGAGCGCACATATCTTCCTTTTTCTCCTATATAAGAGAGAATCCCGTCTGTCTCTGCCTCTATGCCATCCAAAAATTCGCCGCCCTGCGTGACAATCCGGTAAGGCATGATGGCGATCTGGTATTTCTCTATCAAATACTGCGGAATGTCACAGGTGCTGTCTGCAGAAATCATGAGCGGCAGCTTTCTCTTATGCTCCACAACCGGCGTCTCAAGCACTCCGGCAAAGTCGGAGGTGCTTATACGGCTGACATGTTCTTTGGGAAGATGACGCAAAACCTCCGTCTCCAGTTCCATGCCGCTGATCGGTTTTTGCAGATAGCCGTCAAACCCTTCCCGCTTATAGAGTGCCCTGCTCTGTCCATCGGCGTTTGCCGTCAGGATCACGACGGGTGTACTCAGGTTGCGGCCTCCCGTCTGCTTACGGATCTCATGCAGGCATTCGATGCCATCCATGCCCGGCATCAGATGATCCATCAGTATCACATCGTATTGCATCTGAAGTGTTTTCTTCAGGCATTCTACGCCGCTTGCGGCGGTGTCGATCTGCACTTTGGTATCACGCAGAAGCTTTTCTTCGACCATCAGGTTTGCATCATTGTCATCTACGATCAGAACATGTGCATTCGGTGCCTCAAAGCTCTGTTTGTACTGCTGCCTTGCATTCAGGGCATGCTTTGCCTCAAGATCGAGTTCACCTATCTGGGCTCCTCCAACAATCTCCTGCGGCAGCGTGATCACAAAGGTCGAACCCTTCATGTAGACACTGTTGACCGCGATCTCGCCTCCCATGAGCTCCACGAGCTGTTTCACAATGGAAAGACCGAGGCCCGTTCCTTCAATATAGCGGTTCTTTTCCTCATCCACTCTCTTAAACGCACTGAACAAAAACGGGATGCTCTCTTTTTTGATTCCCATTCCGGTGTCTGTGACAGAATACGTGATCATCGCATGACCATCTTCCTGCCGCTTGCACGCAATGGATAACGTGACAGAGCCTTCCGATGTATATTTGACTGCGTTGTTCAGCACATTGATCAAAATCTGTTTGATCCGCACCTCATCCCCAAACAGGCGGGAAGGCATCTTCTGGTCCACATCAATGTGAAATTCCAAGCCCTTTTTCTGTGCCCCTATCCAGATCATATTGACAATGTCAGACAGCATATCCCCCATATCATATTCGACAGGCACAATGTCCATCTTTCCGGATTCAATCTTTGACATGTCGAGTATATCATTGATCAGAGTCAGAAGCATCTTGCTGGCTCCCTGTATGCTTCTGGCATCCGAAGCCACCTCGTCCGATACTTCCTCGCGCAGAATCATCTCGTTCATACCGATGATGGTGTTGATCGGTGTCCGGATCTCATGACTCATACTGGAGAAGAAACGGCTTTGCATCCGGTTCAGTTCCTCAATCTCCTTTTTCTGTTTCTTTGCAAGTGCATTCTCCGAACGGAAGATTGCATTCTGAAACAGGATCATACCGCATGTCAGTCCCGAAACAACCATCAGTGTCATGATGGAATCGATATATGCCACCTGCATCGTATGCTGGACCACCAGCTCCGGATGTGCGTATGCAATATAATAGCACACCGCAAACAGACTGTAACCACAGATCAAAAGGACATATTTGACCTTATTCTCCACAACCAGACACACATAGACAACACCCAGCATAAACCAGATCGGTGCACCTCCGTAAATGCCCCCGGCTGTCAGGAAATTAAACGGCAGCACCACACAGATGAGCAGAACTGCCGTAACGACCGCTCCCACCTGCGTCCGGTTATAGCAGACAGACAGATATGTGATGGCCGCAAATACAGCTAAGGCAATGACAAGTGCAATTGTATTGCCGATGCCCTCTCCCGATGCGATCCCGACAATGATGCCGATCGCCAGACCAATCATACCGATCAGCATGATCAGGCGGAACAGGCGTTCCTGCAGATTCAGGTTTGGATTACCGATATCCCGTATCATTTCCTTTGGATTCATCCTGCTGCACCACCTTTCACCGACCCGATCAGCGCCTCCACCTGCTCGGAAGCTGCGGTAAATTCAAAATCTTCCACCTTGCATCGCACATCATCGAGAAGCTTGCCGACCGATGTCCCATCGTAGACGGCCTTGCTGATTTCCTCAATCAGTTTTTCCGCCTTGTCCATCTCAAAGGTTTCGAGTCCCTCTTTCAGTTCAGAAAGGCACTTGAGCAGCTCCTCTTTCGATATCTCGGTTCTGTCTTCCCCGGTCGGCTGCGAAGTGCTCTCTTCCGCCAGGTCAAATACATGCAATATGTGCTGAGTCACCTGCTGATAGGTGTCCATAAGCTCTGCATGGTGCGCTCTGATATAATCTGCATCATGTGCCTTCGCTGCCGCCTCTGCCGCTTTTGCGTCTTCCGACAACGAATCGGCACCCAGCATTTTTGCCGTACTCTTGAGTGAGTGTACCAGGATTGCGTAATTCTCATAATCCTCCTGCCGGAAAAAGCCGTCAATTTCCGCTTCTTTTCGCGCGGCATCTTTGGCAAACTTGATCAGCATCTGCTCATAAAATACTCTGTCATCCCGGCAATACTGCATACCGGAAGCGGTATGGATTCCTCCTTGCTGAAGAGACACCATCTTACCCTCTTCCACCGATTCAGCCGATGTTTCCGGCACCTCATCCGGCAACAGTGCCTCTGTCTTTTTCTCCCCGGTTTTTGTCTGCTGATCGGATACCTCTCCGCTTCCTTCATCCACAAAGGAGATAAAGACCTTAGGCAACACTTTTCTCAGCACACGCTCAAGTTCCGCCGTTTCTATCGGCTTGGAGATAAACTCATCAAATCCTTCCCGAAGAAACATCTCTCTCGCACCGCTGACAGCGTTCGCCGTAAAAGCGATCACTGTCATCACCTTTCCCGTATCCGAACAGATTTTGCGCAGATACTTCAGAGTTTCCACGCCGTCCATCTCCGGCATCATATGATCGAGAAAGATCAGATCAAAATCTTCCTTTTCACAAAGGGCAATCGCCTTTCTGCCGCTCTCTGCCGTCATGACATGCATCTGATAATCCTTCAGAATTCCCTCTGCCACCATCAGATTCATGGGTTCATCGTCCACAACAAGTACGTTGACGTCCGGGCAGATCATTTGTTTTTTCTTGAGCAGTGCTTCTTTTTCATCTGTCGTCGCATTCAGCATATTCACAAGAGGCAGACTGAAGAACGGCTTTTTCAGCAGTTTTACTCTGCTTCCCTGTGGCAAAACAAAGCCATCTCCTGCCACAACAATAATCTTGATCTTCTGTGCCAAGGCTTCAAAATAATCGACATCGCGCGTATATTCATCATCTCCAAGAAACAGATGCGTCAGTTGATACATCGATGTGAGCTTTTCCAGTTCCTCCTGCGTAAATACCCTGTGCAGAGAGATGTCCAGTCCGCAGACCAGATGCGAGATCATCTCGTTATAATAGTCTCTCACCTGCGGTGTTTCATATTTTTCCGGTCTCAGATAGCATGCCACGCACATATTCTCGCGGTTTTCCACCACCATACCGGGCGCATCATCAGACACCTTCTGCGGAATGCTGACATAGACGTTCGTCCCAACGTCGACAGTACTTTCGATCCGTATGAATCCCTCCATAGCAGATACGATTCCATACACAATCGGAAGACCAAGCCCCAGTCCGCCCGCTCTTCTGTTCCTTCCGCCGTTCGTCTGATAAAACCGTTCGCGGATTTTTGCAAGCTCTTCTTCGGAAATTCCGATGCCGGTGTCCTTTACGCTGATGCACACATTGACCCCGTATTCCTTCGGCAACGCATACACCCTGACATAGATACCGCCTTTTTTCGTAAACTTGAAAGCATTATCGATCAAATGCTTTAAAATCTTTTTGATCTTTTTTCCGTCGCCGAGAAGCACGGAGGGCATCCCGGCATCAATATCAAAAATCAGCTCGAGAGAATTGTCTCTCTCCGACAGGCGATTTTCCGTGATGATATCATTTACGATTGAAGAGATCATATAGGTATCTTCACTCACTTTGATCCTGTCTGTGTCAATTTCCGTAAAGTCGAGAATATCCTCAATCTGGTCAAACAGCCTGCGCCCTGCTTTCTGTACCGTAGAAATGTCTCTTCTTTTTTCGGGATCATCCTCACTTTTGAGCAGGACGGCCGTGATCCCCGTTACGACATTGATCGGTGTCCGCAGCTCATGGGATACATTGGTCAGGAAATCCTCCGTCCTGCGGTTGGTCTCCTCAAGCTGCAGGATGATATTGTCCGTGTTTTTGATTTCCTTCCTGCGCCTTAGCATCATGAGCTTCGCCAGATATCCTGCCATAAAAACCAGAGAAAAGTGCAAAAGCGTTCTCGTGACCGTGAGCGGAGAGAAATCCCAGGCTCCCCTCAGTACAAACACAAAGTCATAACACATCGTCAGCACGTATGTCAGCATACAAAGCCTGATGATACTGTACATCTCTGTGGAAGAGTATAAGATAATTACCATAACCATGACTGGTGCCATGTCATACATACTCGTCTCATGGATTCCGTAAAAGAAAAAAGCCAGCATTGTCAGAATAAAATAGATCCAGATACAGCCCGCCGCCGGAATCTTCTCGGTCAGATGAATCACCCAGCACGCCGCAAGACCCAGTACCAGCAACACAACAGCACTGATCTCCCAGCCCAGAAGAATACTTTCGCCTGCCAGTACAAATGTAAAAATCGTATAGACAAGCAATATCAAAAGATGTGTTGCCCTCTGTTTCTCCTTCTCGTACATGTCTCTCTCCTACTTTTCTCTCATCTGATAGTCCGCATCCTCTGCAATCATCGACAGCATAATATCAGCAAAATCAGGATCAAACTGTGTGCCCTTTCCCCTTTGCATCTCAGCCACGACCTTCGATTGTGGGAGTACATCCCTGTAGCTTCTCCTGGAGGTCATTGCATCATAGGCATCCGAAACTGCAATAATCCGCGCTTCCTGCGGAATATCCTGTCCGGAAATACCGTCCGGATATCCCTTGCCGTCATAGCGTTCGTGGTGCCACCTCGCACCTGCACCAAGCTTTGGAAACTCCGTGATATTCTTCAGGATCTTTTCTCCCATGACAGGATGTTTTTTTATGATCGCGTATTCCTCATCCGTCAGCTTTGCCGGCTTATTGATGATGGCATCGGGAATCCCTATTTTGCCAACATCGTGGAGCAACCCCATCATATAAATGTCATCCTGCATTTTTTCGGAAAAACCTGCACGCCTCGCAATTTCTTTGGAATAATCTGCCACCCTGGTGGAATGACCATTTGTATACGTATCCTTTGTGTCAATGGCACCGGACAGTGTTCTGATAATCTGCCGGGTAATCCGTTCCAGCCTTTCATGCTGGCACATGATTTCCTGTGTCTTTCTCTCCACCTCATATGCCAGATCGCGTTGGAGACGTATCAGCTCCAGAATGTGTCTGACACGCAGCAAAAGCACCTCCGGCACGAACGGCTTTTTGATAAAATCCATTGCGCCGGCCTCCAGTCCCCGTTTCTCCGTATTGCTGTCATCGTCTGCCGTCAAAAAAATGACCGGAATATCTGCCGTCGCTTCCTCTTTTCGTATCGCAGCAATCGTTTCAAATCCGTCCATCCCCGGCATATGAATATCAAGAAGGATAAGATCCGGCCTGTTTTGCTGCAGAAGCCTCATGGCATCCTCTCCCGATTTCAGGCAGCTTACACGCATGCCCTCTCCGCTCAATATGCGGTTTGCAATTCTAAGATTCGATGTATCATCATCGACCACCAAAATCCAATCCATTTCCCTTCCTCGCTACAAAAGAAGCAGTGGTGCCCAAGGTTGGGTGCCACTGCGCACTGTTCGGTTCTACTTTTCTGTCATTCAACTGCCGCCTTCAATTTCCTATTATTTTAATGGTATTCTGTGGTTATTGTCAACAATCATGGAATAAAATGACCGGAAATGTCGTTTTTGAATTGTATTTTCCGACGCAAATAGAATCATGTGATGACCAGACTGTTTCCGCTCTGCTGCTTTGCCTGTTTTTTTGTCTTGGCAATGACAAGCGAGAGATCGCCGATGGATTCATATGTGCGCATCCTGTTGGTAATGGCTGCAGCAGATAATGTTGCCAGCGGAAACTGTTCCACAAAACCATTTCTGTTCTTTGAAATAATATATCCATTCTGCCTGTCTATCTCGCTGTACAGCATCTGCGAATCCTTTGAGAAATCCGCAAATGCCTGCTCACAAAGACTTTCCGTTCTGTCTCCTTTTGTGATGACCACAAAATCATCCCCTCCGATATGACCGCAGAAATCATCTGCCCCGCACAGTTTCTGCAGAATATCTGCCACTATCTTGATCATTTTGTCTCCATTTGCAAAACCATAGGCATCATTGTATGCTTTGAAATTGTCCAGATCAAAATAGATGATGGAAAAGGGTTCCCTGCTGCCGATCAGCGTCTCCACCATCTCGTCAATCACGATGTTGCCGGGCAGCCCTGTGAGCGGATTACAGGCGGCCGCCCGTTTCACCTGAATATTGACTGCAGACAACAGCAGATCCTTGATGGTGACAAACCCGATATAGGCCTGTGTCATGCCGTCCACCACCGGGATGGAATCGTAGATATAGGGCTGACAACGCGCCATCGCCATCTTTGACGCCGTCTCAATGGAGGTATCCGGTGTCACCGTCAGGCACGAAGTATCCATGACATCACACACATTTTTACGGGCGTTGAGTGTATAGCCATACATCCCACTGAGTTCCTGCAGCACCAGTCTCTTAGTCAAAACGCCAAGGAATTTTCCCTCTTCGTCCACAACTGCAAGTTCTGTGATGTTCGGGTCGTTCATGATCTCATAGACATCCGAAAATCTGACCGACGGGAGAATTGCCGGCTTTTTCGCACAGAGCTTGGAAACGGTATCAAAATACGCATGAGAATATTGGGGCTTATTATATTTCTCCTTCAGCTCCAGAATGTTTTTCTGCACATCCGTAGGAGTTTTCTCAAATTTGCTGCTTGGCTTTGCAAGATAATACCCCTGCGCATAATCAATATGCAGAGAAATCACAGCCTCGAGCTGTTCCTTCGTTTCAATCCCCTCGGCAATCAGTGCAATATGGGAATCGGCGGCAAATTGTGCCAGCGCAGCCACAAAGGAACGCTTACACGCATCCTTTTCTATGTTTTTTATGATCTCCATGTCAATTTTGATGTACTGCGGATTGATTTCAAAAATACGGTTGATGCCGGAATATCCGCTCCCCACATCATCGACTGCCACACTGAATCCCTGCTGTCTGTAATGCCGCAGGGATTTTCGGAAGGTGTCAATGTCCTTAATGGCAGAGCGCTCCGTTGCCTCAAAGACAATATCGCTGCAATCAAGATTATACTTCTCGAGCTTTTCTCCCGTGACACCGCTTATAAAGCTGCTGTCATGTATGATATTCGGATCCACATTGAGAAACAGCTTGGCATGTCTGGGCTTTTGCGCTGCCATTTTGATGGAATTGACCCGGCACAGTTTTTCAAATGCCCACAGGCAATTCATTTCCTGCGCGATTTCAAAGGCCTCTCCGATATGGAAGCTGCACTTTTTGAGTGTGATTCTCGAAAGTGCTTCATACGCATAGACCTTTCCGCTCTGCAACGAGACGATCGGCTGGAAAACAGCCCTGATTTCCTTGTTTTTTATGATTTCCAGCATCTGCTTCTCTATTTCATTTGTCACCGTCACCGTCATTCTTCATCCCTCCGGCTCTTTCTCACATCTCTTTCCAATTTATCATGTTTATAATAAACAGTCCGATATGCATGTTCTATCACGGAGGGATATAATCTATGTATAATCTTTGTATAATCTTTGTAAAAAGCACAAAATAAAAGAGCATTTCAAGAATGCTCTTTTAAGGAATCCTGTCCATTATGTAAAAAGTAAGGTCTGCTCCCGGAAAGGAAAATATCTGCATCCTCTGCGCCATAATCATAATCCATGTCATTTTTGATGTCTGAATGCACCTCCGCTTCCAATACATGAATCCGCGCACTGCGGGACGCATTCCCCATCGCCACAACCATGGGTCCTTCTGCATGGATGCGTACCAGTGATCTGTCGATCTCCACAAAGGTTTCTCCTCTTCTGCTTCCCACTGCATAGCCTTCTCTTGCCCTGATGTGAAACAGGATATTCAGTTCATGCAGTCTGATACTGTTGTATGCCCCGTCCAAAGAACCTATGCCGACCAGACATTTTCCGGAACCGGAAAATGTGCCGGAAATACTCTGCACCTTGAAATCGGCATTTCCTCTGAAGGATCCGATCAGCACCCCCTCTGAAACGTTCATGGATACTGAAATATCGCAATTACATACGGAAAGATCCATTCCTCCCGAAGCACAGCCTATTCCTACCGCATGCAATCCATTCACATTGATTTCATATTTACCGCGCTCCAGCCTGATGCAGCCTCCGCGTCCCGAGCCGATACCGACTCCTCTCATGCCATCCGCATGAATCGTCAGCGTGCCATCCTGTCTGAATAACAATAATCCGTTTCCGGCATCCAGACGATTCCCAATACCGAAATATTGGGCCTTTTCCAGCGTGATTGTCAGATTGCCGTCTCCCGTCATCGTCAGAGATGAGGATTCCGGCACACAGATGCCGCCCCCCTGCAAATAATTATCACCAACCAGATGCAATGTGACATGTGTATTTTCCGAAAGCATGATGCTCGGCGCATTTTTTCCGCCGGTCAGAAACACATCCTTCAGTACTATGGTGCCCGAAAATCCCTCTTCTATCACCATGCCTATCTCGGAGCGGAATCCCGTAGCACCGCAGAGCGTAATCTGCGCATCGCTCTGTTCCTGCTTTTTGATCAGAATACGGGCAAATTTGTGCAGGGCCTGTTCCACCAGTGAAATATTTTCCGCATCCTTGACAATATATTGCTTTTGTTCATACGTGGTCTGTGCTGCCTGACTGTAACGCATCATTTCCCCTGAAATCTCTTCATCAATATGTACAAGCGGAACGGGGTTCGGTCTTGCCGTATAATATCCCTGGATCAGATCAACATTCAGACGAATTGCCTCTCGTAGCTCCCCGGAGGTCTCCACACCTTCCGCCAGTGTCATGATATTATTCTCTCTGGCAAAGCTTACAATGTCTTTGACAAAGTGCTGTTTCTGTGGATTCTGGTCGATATCTGAAAGAAGCATACGGTCTATCTTTACAAAATGCGGCATATAACGCAGCAGATTATTGACATTGGAATACCCTGCTCCATAGTCGTCAATTGCAATTTCTATATCATTATTTTTGTATTCTGTCTTGAGCTTTTTCAGATCGTCATTTTCCATCTCGGATTCCTCTGTAAACTCAATGACCAGATTTCCCTTATGGGCTGCAAGCCTCTTTTTCAGATAAGCCTGATCCTCCTCATCCAGTCTGACACCCGGCATACTGTTTATAAAAACCTTTTTGCCGGCAAATGCCTCTGTATTCTCATCAATAAAATCCAGGACATTATGGAAGGTTGCTTTTTCCACATCCGTAAGTCTTCCCATACGCTCTGCGCTCTGAATGATATCCGGCGGTGAAACCGGCGGTTCTGTCTTGGACCGCATCAGAGCCTCATAGGCAAATATCTCTCCGGAATGAGAAAGCACAATGGGTTGGAAATGGTAATACAAAAGATTCTGATCCAGTATCTTGGCCACTCTCCTGTCCATCGCAATCTGCTCCGGCGAAAGAACCACTTCTGTCTGCCTTGCCTTATACAGAGCTGTTTTCGACCGGTTCTTCGCAACAACGGCTTCATTGATGATCTGTTCGAAGCCTTCTTTTTCATAAAACTGTCCACTTGCCATGCCATAGCTGATCTCAATCCTGAGATCTCTGTCTGTATTCTCATTATGGCGATCGACCATTTCCAGCAAAAGACTGACAATTTCTTTGCCACGCTGCATGTCATCAGAATGGGTGACAGCGGAAATCAAAAATTCATCATTATACAATCTGCAACACATTTCGTCGCTTTGCAAGCAGGCACAGATCATCTGTGACAGCTTTGTCAGCGCAGCATTGCCCGCGTCCCGACCATATTTCTCATTGATCAGACGCAGATGGTTCAGATCGATTGCTATCATTTCAAGATAATGTCCCGTTTTCATATAGCCGATCGCGGTATCATAAACCTTTTTCTGAAATGCGATATAATTCATAAGTCCGGTCAGGGTATCATACGTCTGACTCTCTTCGATCTTCCGATAGAGTCTGTCCACCGCCATCTGCCTGTACAATGTCTCTAATGAAAGCATGACATTACGGATCCAGTGAACAAAAACCTTATCATATCCGTGCGGACTGTTCCCGTAACTGATCGCACTGTATCCAAAACAGCGATCATCAAAAAACAACGGCACAAAGGTAAAGCAGACCGGTTTCTCGCGTTCCTCATACAAAGCCGGTAAAAGCTTCTCTGTCTCGAAGGTCTCATCAAAATGAATGGAGTCGGAACGCTGTGCATCCCCATAACAGGAAATGATCTGACACATGTTGTCGGAATAGCCGTGCCGGATTGCATCTGGTCCGATCGTTTCCGCCGGATTCCCCCAGTTCTGATTCAGGCACAGATAAAATGACGCAAACGGCCGAATCTGATACGTATACTGAAGCAGCGTATTAAAGAAATCGGAAGCCTCCTTCTTTTGCATCAGATCCTCCATGATATGATTATAGTCGGAGTGATATCCGGCAGAAGACTCATTTGTCCGCCATACTTTTCTGGCATTTGTCTTCATCTTCTTTTCGCTCATCCGGCATCCACAGCTCTCACCGATATAGATGGAAACCTCCGACTTACAGCCTTCCACCTCTTTTCCATGCAATACGGCATCGATATACCGCATACAATAGCTGCCACACAGCTTGGCCGGGACAGGTGCCGATGTAATGGAAACCGGGCTGTTTTTCCCATCTTCAAAGGAATCATACCCTACGATGGCGATATCCTCTCCGATCCGGTATCCATGATCCGAAAACACTGTGGAAGCTCCAATTGCCATGATATCATTTGCGCACACAAGGGCCTGCGGAACATGATCGAATTCCTCAATGATCTTTCTTGCGGCTTCTTCTCCACTGTCGTACCAGTAGTTCCCATGCATGACATAATGTTCCGGCACAGGCAGTCCGTATTCCTTCATGGTATCCAGATAAGCCTGCAATCTCTGCACGGAATGGATATGCCCCTCCTTGCCACCCAGAAATGCAATATCGCAATAACCGTGATCACAGATCAGATGATGCATCAGCTTAACCACCGGCGCGTAATGATCCATCATCACAGATGGGAAGTAGTCGCTCTTTTGGTCAACAACCAGTACCGGTCCCTGAAAAGAATTCCTGATATCCTGCTGCAGACTGTCAGACAGACCGGGAGTCAGAATCGTATCGAGAAGTATGACCACTGCATCAAACAATGCATAATTCACAAGCTGATAGATATTGGAATCCCCCAGATCACGCAATGCAATTTCCTGATATTTCTGGCACATAGAAAAAACACAGACATCATAATCAGCGGCAAATGCCTCCTCTAAAAATGCCTGCATAAATCTCGCCTGTTTATCTTCTTCCATCTGCCCCAGCAGAACACAGATCCTCTTTCGTGTCATGATACATCCCCTTTACTTTTCGTTAGGAAAAAAGTAATTTTTGAAAGGTAACGGAATCATTTCCTTTCAAAATGTCCGGTTGCATTCATTATAACATAGATACGCAAAATACAATACCCCTTTTACCGCATCCCTTTTCTCTTCATCTCGTCTGAAATACATACTTTTTTCACATTTTAGGGTATAGAACCTTCCTGCATTCTTGTGATACAATAGCTTTGTTGTAAATACGTGTTGTCAATACGAATAGAAAACAGGAGGATATGACCTTGAAACGATTTCACATTACCAGTGTCATGGCAGTTGCCGTGTTGTCTTCTGCCATGCTGTTGTCCGGCTGTGGTGCTTCCAAATCTATCGCACTTTACGGAAGTGAGGAAGAATACGGAAAGGCACAGCTTTGCGACTACTCTAATCTCTCCGTAGAAAAGAACGTCTATGAGATCACGGATGAGATGGTCGATGACCAGATTGAGAGTATGCTCTACGATTACACGCAGTACACAGAGGTGGACAGACCGTCACAGGAGGGGGATTACATTTCCGCCCTGATGACAATCTCATCCGGAGGCGAAGTGCTCTATGATTTTTCCAATGCAGAGGAAGGCGGTTACCAGATTTCCCTCGGCTATGGCGATTTCGGAGAGGAATTTGACGATAAACTTACCGGTGTCAAAAAGGATGACAAGCTTACCTTTACCATTTCCTATGACGCAGATTCTGAGATAGAAGAATTTGCAGGCATGGATGTTGATTTTGATGTGACAGTCAGCAGCGTCACGGAAGAAAACGTACCGGCGCTCACAGATCAGTTTATCAAAGAATCTCTCGGCTATGATTCTGAGGAGGCACTTAGAACAGCCACCCGTGAGCAGCTGGTCGCCGATTATGATGAATCGTCTGTTTCCGAGATGGAAAACAATCTGCTTGCGCAGATCATCGATGCCTCTACCTTCACAGACTATCCTGAAGCGCTCTTTGCCGAATGCCGGGCAAATGTAGAGCAGAATTATGCCGCTTATATTGAGATGTTCGGCGTCAATACGGTGGATGAAGTCTATAGCATGTTTGACATGACTTCTGAAGATATTGATGCGGAAGCACTTGACCAGGTATACCAGATGATCGTGCTGAATCAGATTGCCAGAGAACAGAATATGCAGATGACGAAAAAAGAATATGAAGCTGCACAGAAAGCCTATGCGGAAGAAATGGAATACGATTCCGTCGATGACTTGATCGCAGATTACGGAGAAGAGAGCATTCAGTTCTGGCTGATGCAGGATAAAGTCTTTGCCTATCTGACAGAGCACGCTACCATCACAGAAGTACCGGCTTCCCTGGAGGATGAGTATATGGATTTTGAGGAAGATGAGACATCGGATGACGAATTGACCGATGAAGATTTCACGGAAGAGGAATTGTCCGACGATGAGGCATTATCTGATGATTTTGATGAGGAGGATGTCCTTTCAGAGGATGACGATTTAGATGATCTGTCTGAGGACGATATCTTAGAGGATGATTCTTATGATGACGAAGACTTTGAGGATGCCGATGTGACGGATGATTCCGAAGATATCGATATGACGGATGATATCGATACGACAGAGGACGATGAGGAATTTGACGATTTCGAAGATACAGGCGATGACGAAGAAGGCGACACCGAAGACACTGACCTGCTTGATGCAGAAATGTGATTCTGACAGCATGCCTTAGCATACATTGCCGCGCCAGCACCTGTCGGGAACTTGTCAAAAAGGAGTGACGAAAACGCCACTCCTTTTTTTATGCCATTTTTCCGCTATAGTTTTCCAGCATTGTAAGTACTTTCACAATCGGCATGATGAGCAGCCCACAAACAAGGTTGCTCACGCCATGTACACAATCCCACGGAAGTCCTGCAATGATCCATGCAATCATACCTTTGAGATCCAATCCGTACAGGATTGCCTGCGCCGGTGCATACAAGGTGCCGAACAAAAACCCATGTGCAGAGCAAACCAACATATAAACAATCGGTCTGACACACTTCGGCATGTTTTTCGGCAAAAGCATGACAACCGCCCACAAGACCGTCCAAAGATATAAATACGGAATCCACCATGTGGAAAATCCGCAAAACAGGCCGTTTAAGAACACATAGGTATAAATCGGATAGAGTGCCTTTTTGCGATAAACAACAGTAAATGCAACTGTAAAAACACTCAAAAGATGCACATTCGGCGCAACCTCCATGATCATCTTGGAGACATACATAAGTCCGCCGAGCATCGCAAATATCGTCAGCTCTTTTGTCCTGAGCTTCATTATTTCTCAACCTTGAAGGAATAGGTGTCTCCCGCTGTGACAGCAGTGGAATCAACACCGGTCTGCGCGTATTCTCCATTCACATAGAAAGCCCAATATGTTTGATCTGCGTCATAATCTGCCGTGATGCCATTGACCGTTTTAACGTAGAGACCATATTCGCTTTCATCACCTGCGATCAGACCCAGCTCCAAAAGTGCGTCTCCAACCGTTTCCTTATCCGTATGGATCAAAAACTGTGTCTCATTGCCATCCTGATCTGCTACGACAAACGTAAACGCTGTCTGGCCTTCACCAAGCTCTGTCACTTCTGTCTGCGCGTCAGTGTCTGCCTGTGCCTCGGTCTTGGCCTGTGCGTCTGCACTGTCTTCTGTAGCTGCTTCCTGCGCATCCTCTTCACCTGACTGTGCCGATGCATCGTCACTTACCTCGTCCTGCATGCTCTCTTCCGCCTGAACAGACTCCTGTGACGCAGTCTCAGCCTGTGCGTCTGCCGCATTCTCATCGCTGCTTTTTCCGTTACAACCTGTTGTACCAAATGCCATTGCCACAGTCAGCATCATACAAAGGAGCAGGGAAAACAATTTTTTGTTTCTGAATTTCTTCTGCATGTTTTTTCTC
Source organism: uncultured Lachnospiraceae bacterium (assembly GCA_945949085.1). Classification (GTDB taxonomy): domain Bacteria; phylum Bacillota; class Clostridia; order Lachnospirales; family Lachnospiraceae; genus CAG-194. The sequence goes on from CAMFDJ010000004.1 coordinate 20,976, forward strand.
CTTTATTGCTTAATATGATTGATTTTCCTCTCCGCCGGCGCTCGCGGCTCATACGAGGATACCATGCCCGGATATTTCGACTTGGCACCTTACCGTTCAACCTTCTCAGGGATTTCCCAATGGTCTGTCTCAAAACTGTGGCTTTTGATCAGAACGGAAAGCATACTGTGCCTCACGGCGACGGGCTCGTACAGGAGTTTCACCTGTTTCCCCCGGCATGATCTATCTGTCAATTATGACCGGTCTTTTCTAAAATACCGATCTAATGACCCAAAACATATCTGTTTTATCACGGATCACATGATAATGCAATCCCTTGTTTTACGATGAAGCCTGCAAAAACTGCTGATACAGCGCCACATGGTCATAAATGCAGCGCCATGAGCTTGTAGAGCCGGCTGTCACACAAATATAACCATTCCCATCCTTATCCTCAGCGTAGCTTGCGGCACAGCTCCCGGACTGCACGACATAGCCCGTCTTGGCTCCCACAACTTCACCATGGGTATCCTTATCTTCAATTCTGCGCAAGAACCAGTTGGAAATGATAATCCCCTCCGGATGCTGCTCTGTCACAGAGGTGGTATAAGTATGTGCACTGAGCACTTCACGGCAAAGCGGATCATCCACCGCAGCTTCCAGAATCAGTGCCATATCAAGAGCCGTACTGTAATGCTGCTCATCATAAATCCCCACACAGTTCGTCATGTGCGTTGTAGAAGCCAGCCCCATCTGACTGAGTTTTTCATTCATCATCTCCACAAATGCTTCCTGGGAACCTGCCACATAAGTCGCAAGACCCACAGCCGCATCTGCTCCGGAGGGAAGAATGGTGCCGTAAAACAGGTCACGGATCGTGACCGTTTCATCCTCCAGAAATCCCGCACTGCTGCAATCATTGACATATCCATAATCCGTAATATCTCTGGTGATGGTAAAGGTATCATCCAGATCTGTCACATGTTCGGCAGCTACCAGAACCGTCAAAATTTTTGTCATGGAAGCAGGACTGATCCGCGCTCTGGCATCCCGCTGAGAGATGATCTGCTCCGACGAACGGTCGATCAAGATTGCGGCACTGCTCACTACCTCTTTGCTGACCGGCTGCATGCTATCACTTTCCGTAACCGTATAGACACCTCCGGATGTACGCTCCGAAGAAATCTGCTGACTCTGCACGGATGACTGTTCCCCCTCATTTGTACCATCTCCCAATGCTTCCTGTGATGTGGCATCACTACCGTTATACGCCGGGTCATTCGCCCCGTTTACGCCTTCCTTTTCCCCCTGCCCGGCAGCAGGATCGTCTTCCATCAGCATAGAAAGCTCGGAATCGATATTCTTATAGGCATCACTTGCCTGTACTGTCACCGGAAAGCTCTGCAGATTTTCCTCTTTGCTCTTTCGGTCTGTTACTCCCTTGATCACAAAAACGACTGCCAGTATGCATGCCAGCACAACCGGCACACCAATCTGCAACAGCTTCATGCGCAGCAGATACCGCTCCTTTTCCCGCTTCATCTGTGCCCTGCGCTGTGCGCTCCTTCTGCGCCGTTCCATCTCTTCCTGCGCATCTATTTCCATTTCAAATTCTTCCTGCATTGTATTCTCCCGCAACATTTATTTCAGAGCAAAAATGGTGTTTCACCCATCTGCTCACATGCCATTTTCCGGTTCCGATCTATCCGGAAAACTCACTTCCCTATCGTATCATATTTCCTTGAAAATACGCAATCCTTTCTCACAGCTGTTTCCAAAACGGCGAAACTGCCAGCCCATCCCTCGTAAAGAGAATCGCCTCTCCGTAGTTGTACCATGCGTAGCGCAGTGCGCGCGGCTGTGGCACCGCCGGATTATCTGCCCGCAGCATATTGTCCGCTGCAAGTGTTACCTGCGCCGGCACAAAGCAACCATCCTTGCCCGCAATTTCAAATGCATTTCTGCCTGCATCGCGCAAAATGAGTCCCTGCTCTGCATCGTTAAACGTAAGATATAAGCTTTCTTCCTCCGCAAACATCTGATCTGCCGTCGGTGTGATAGTGCCTTTTTTCTCATACACCATCTGCTGTGCCAGACGGGCAAGCCTCTCGCCCGGCGTTTTTTTGTCCAGCGGGTGAATGTTATCATACTCGCCGCAATCTGCCAGACATACCATTCCTGTATTTTGTATCATTTTAGAGGCGATCAGCTGCTGCTGTCTCTGCTGCGCCCAGCTTTTGTCATCCTCCTGTCCTTCTTCAAGGAACATCGGCAGCTGTACAAACAAAAGGGGCAGCTCCCAATCATCCCAATCTCTTCTCCACTGCTTTACCAAAAGCTGCATCAGATCGCTGTAGCACGCATATCTCTGTACATCCTCCTCCCCCTGATAATACAAAAAGCCGCGCAGCGTATAAGGAGCAATGGGGCTGATCATGGTCTCATACAGTCCGTTTGGCCGATACGGAGACTTCCATCCTGCCGGCTGTGGCCATGGAAACCGACCGCACACATTACACACCTCTCTCCAGGTGGCCTCCGGATGCTTTTGCTGCATAGCTGCGACGCGCTTCTCCCAGTCCTGAAGCTCCTTTTCATATTCTGCCATTTCCAGATCGTACTGTTCATCTGTTTTATCACCTACCAGTGCGGCATACTCGGCAAGCACCTGTTTCCCGGCCGACAGTTTGCAAAGCTGCTCCCTGCTCATCCAGCATGCAATGGAAGTGCCGCCCCAGTAACAGTCAATCATACCGATCACACAATTCTGTCTTTCTGCCAGCTGACAGGCAAAATAGAAAGCAACCGCAGACAGATCTCCCACATTCGCAGCATCCGCAATTTTCCAAGAGGCAGCTTCCGCCTGTTCCGCTTGCGCAGCATCCATAACCGCACATTTCGGCACCTGATAAAACCGTATCCGACTACCCCGATATGTCTGACAAACCTCTGCTCCATTCTCGCTGTCGCGAAGAGGCAGCTCCATATTACTCTGTCCGCCGTCAAGCCATACCTCTCCTACCGCCACATCATGAATCACAATTGTCTCTCCCTGACAGGAAACGCTCAGCTCCAATCCTTCCCCTGCCGGAAGCGGTCGGAGCGATACGAACCAGCTTCCGTCCTGATCGACGGTCGTATTGCCTCTGCTCTCAGAGAGAGAAACGCGGATTTCTTCTCCCGGTGTTCCGGTCCCGAACACCTTGATTGCTTTTCCTCTCTGCACTACCATATGATCTTTAAAAATGGATGCCGGCTTCACCATGTTTCACCTCCGCCCAAGCGGGCTTTTTCCTCAAACTGATTGCACATGTGCTTCGTCACCTGTTTGTATTCTCTCATTGATGCTATTTTATCCCTGCACATTTGAAATTACAACTGAAACGATTCAAACGCAATCAGATTCTTACACGCATTTTACTTTCGCTTTACAGGTTGATGATAGCACTAATCTCATATGCAAACTACCCTAAAATTGAAATTCACAGACATTACGGAGGCATTTATGCGCAAAAGAAAACTATTGAAGAACGCATTATTTCGAGATCTGACATTCACTTTCCTGCTCCCCTTCTTTCTAATACTTCTGATCATCTTTTTTTATATTCTGATCTCAGTGGAGAAAGAGACAAAACAAAAAAATATCATCTACGCACAGCAGCTCAGCAGTCAGATGCAGACCGAGCTTGAAAAATATGTATCCGTTGTGGAAACAGCCGCTATGCAGGAAGCTGTTATCTCTTTAGATTACACACAGGCAGAGCCCTATCTGCAGAAACTGTTGGCAAAAGAAGGTACAGATGTATGGTCTCATTTTCTGATTGCCAATCAGTATGGTACGGAACAGGCACACACAGACGGAAAATCAGGGCACGGATATTCGATCAGCAGGGAAGAAGCATTCTCCAAACCGTGGAAGGAGGATGTCACATACGTATGTGAACCACTGGTTTCCATAAGCACCGGAAACGCCGTGCTTGGAATCGGAACACCCATATACAGGGGAGAAAAAAAAGTCGGTGTACTGATCGGTTTTTTGCGTTTGGAGTGTATTGCTAATATTTTGAACCAATATGAATTTACCGAAGGCGGCTATGCATTCATGTTAAATTCGGACGGCACCCTGTCGGCGCATCCCGACCAGTCTCTGGTATTAAACCAATACTATGGCATACCGGATGAAACAGATGCGGAAGGAGTAGCATTTTATAACAAGATACCTGCGCAGTTGAAAAAGGTATATCATGCTATGACAAATGGCGAAAACGGCAGCATGATGGTAAAAGATCAGGAAAGTCTGTCGCTGTATTCTTATTATCCGTTGGGTCTAAACAACATGTCGATCTGTATTGTCTCACCTGTCAAAGAGGCATTTTCCCTGATAGCCGGACTGTTATTTGCCATGGTCATCGCAGTTTTCATATTGTGTGTGGTTGGGATCGCCGGAACTTTTTTCCTATCCGCAAAGATGAACTCCTTGATGAAATGGATTAGCGACCAGACATCAAAGCTCACCAGGGGAGAGACGAATGTCGCGGATAAAAAGTTAGCCTACGACAAAACCATGGAGATTCAAAATCTGAAGAAGGCTGTTTTTACCCTGGCTGCAAGTCTGCATAACATCCTGCTTCAACTGGGAGAGCAATCATCTCAGCTGAAGGCAATGGTCGGTACTGTTTCGGACAATATTGATTCGGCAGATGTTGAAACAGATAATATCTCGGACAATTTGCAGCATTTTGCTCAGGGAATCACAGATGTAACAATGATTACAGAAGAATTGCGGGAAAACTCCGCTAAAAATCTGAATTTTGCCACTGCCATAGCCGATTTTGCAAAAGAAGGAAATTCTTACACTCTGGATATGCGCCAAAAGGCTGAGAAATTCGAGAAAAACGCTCAAAAAGGTCAGACAGATACGCTTGGAATGTTGACGCAGATTCGCAACAAGCTTTCCGTCTCGCTGGAGGAGAGCAGCAAAGCCTCTTTGATCAGCGAACTGACAAAAGAAATCATGGCAATTTCCAGCCAGACAAATCTTCTGTCCCTAAACGCCTCCATTGAAGCGGCAAGAGCCGGAAGCGCCGGCCGTGGATTTGCGGTAGTCGCTTCGGAAATACGCAGCCTCGCAGAGCAATGCCGCAGTACCGCAGAAGGAATCCAAACGATCAGTACTATGGTCAACCAGGCAGTGCAAGGACTCAGCCGGAATGCCGAGGAGCTCTTGCAGTATATTGATTCTTCTGTCATGCAGGACTACAGATTCTTTTTCGGCATTGCAGAAAACTATCATCAGGACGCATCGGAAATATCCAAAATGATGAATCGATTTGCGGGACATGCCGAGCAGCTCAGAGAATCCTTTGCAGTGATGGATGACAGTATCTCACACATCTCGGCAACAATGGATGCAAACAGCCGGGGGATGGGTGAAATAGTGGATTCCACTGCAAAATTTGCCGGGACGCTTCATGAAATCAACTCACAGATTGACTCCTGCGACAGGATTGCCCTGCAATTACAGGATAGTCTGGCACAGTTTCAGGACGCTTCATTTTGACAAATTCTGCACTAAAAAAGCAGGTATCCCACCTGCTTTTTTATCAGTTCTTTTATTTATATAGTAACATGTTATGCCTTAAAACCCCAGTTGACCATGCATGCGCCGTAAGTCAGTCCTGCACCAAAGCCGGACAGCATCAGTCTGTCGCCCGCCTTGATCCTGCCTGCGCGGGCAAGTTCATCCAAAAGAACCGGTATCGCTGCACTTGACATATTGCCGCGATACTCCAGATTCGTCGGGAATTTTGTCCTGTCTGCCTTTAAATGCTTTGCCACGGAATCAATGATCCGCATATTTGCCTGATGCAGCAAAAACAGATCGATGTCATCTGCTGTCATCTGCATCTGCTCCATGGACTGTTTGATACAATCCGGCACCTGTCTGGTCGCAAAGCGATAAACCTCCTGTCCGTCCATTTCCACAAAATGTCCTTCATATCTGCCTTCCCTGCAGGAGAGCACATCGCCCTTTGCGCCGTTTGCTCCCTGCACAAAGCTTGGCATGATCACGCCTGCCTGCCGGTCGCCAAATGTAGCAGCCTCCTTGTTTTCCACAAACACCGCACCTGCGCCGTCTCCAAACAAAATGCACGTAGATCTGTCCTGATAATCCATCAGCTTAGAGAGCACTTCACTGCCTACGACGAGCGCATTCTGATATAAGCCCGCCTGTATATAAGCACTTGCCGTCTGCAGTGCAAACAAGAATCCCGAGCAGGCTGCATTTAAATCAAATGCCGTCGCGCCTTCTGCCCCGATTTTGCTTTGTACCTGACATGCCGCGCAGGGCAAAAGCTCCTGCGGTGAACAGGTCGCCACAATGATCAGATCGACCTCCTCAGCTGTTTTGCCTGCCATGGAAAGCGCATTCTCACACGCCTGTGCGGCAAGCGATGACACAGTCTCCGTTTCAGCCGCTCTTCTCTCTATAATACCGACACGCTGTCTGATCCATTCATCCGAGGTGTCGACAAGCTTTGCCAGATCGTCATTGGTCACAATTCTTTCCGGGAGCGCGCTTCCTGTGCCTGTTATCTGTACTGTTTTCATGAAAATTCCTCCATCACCGCGGCAACAGTCTCTATCTTTGTTGCACGATAGGCATTACTGCCGCAGAAAAGTAAGCCTTCGCTTACATTGTCGGAAACCGCATTGATCAGTGCCTGCGTGATGCAGTACGGAATCTTTGACGGGTCACAGCCCTTGATACAGGTTCTGCAGCTTCCCACAAATCTCTCTCCGCGGTTTACCCTCTCTAAAAATTCATTTCTGATTGCCCGTCCCGGCATACCAACCGGACTGTTTACGATCACAATATCCTCTTTCTTTGCATCCAGATAGGTCTGCTTATAAGCATCCGATGCATCACATTCCTTCGTGGTAACAAAGCGCGTCGCTATCTGCACACCATCTGCACCAAGTGATAACTGATGCTCCATATCCGCTCTTTCATACACACCGCCTGCTGTGACAACCGGCAGATCGTTTTCTTTTGCAAGTGCGATGATCTTTTTGATCTCATCGTCATAATTCTTTGTGCCTGTCACAGTATAGCTGTCGATCTCTTCTCTCGAAAAGCCCAGATGTCCACCGGCCTTTGGTCCCTCAATGACGACAAGATCCGGTTTTCTGTTATATTTCTTCTGCCAGTAATGCAGGATTACCTGCAGCGACTTTTCGCTGGAGACAATAGGTGCAAGACGGCTGTCGGGTGCTACCGCCGGCAGAGTCATGGGAAGCCCCGCTCCGGAGATGATCAGGTCTGCCCCCGCATCTGCAGCAGCCTTCACATAGTCCTCATACTGTCTGGTTGCCACCATGATATTCACACCGACGATTCCGCCGTCTGCTATCTCTCTTGCTTTGTTGATTTCCTCTCCGATGGCTTTCAGGTTACAGGGAATCGGATACCGGTCAAAGTCCGGATCGCGATAGCCGATCTGCGCCGTGGAGATAATGCCGATACCGCCTGCCTTTGCGACACTTCCGGCAAGCGATGACAGACTGACGCCAACGCCCATACCGCCCTGAATGACAGGAACCGGCGCGTATAAATCACCAATTTTCAGTCCCATCATCAATACCTCCTGAAGCGTTCATAGCGCTCCTTAGCAATCTCGTCCCCAAATTTTCCGTTGTATCTTTCCAGAAATTCCTGTATCTGTTCTTTCATATAATTTGCAATCGTCTCTTCTGTCTGCTTGTCAGCCCCACCATATTCCGGAATGATCTTCTCTATGATGCCAAGGCGCTTTAAATCCTGCGCTGTGATATTCATCACCTCACTGGCCTCCTGTGCACGCGAGGAATCCTTCCAGAGAATCGATGCAAAGCCTTCCGGCGAAAGGATGGAGTACGTTGCATTTTCCATCATCCAGACTTCATTTCCCACAGCAGTTGCAAGCGCACCGCCGCTGCCGCCTTCTCCGATCAGAATACACAGGACCGGCACCTTGAGTGCTGACATTTCCAGAAGATTTCTGGCAATCGCTTCCCCCTGTCCGCGCTCCTCTGCCTCGATTCCGCAAAACGCACCGGATGTGTTGACAAAACTGATGATCGGGCGATTGAACTTCTCCGCCTGCTTCATCAGACGCAGTGCCTTGCGATACCCTTCCGGATTCGGCATACCGAAATTTCTCTCCTGACACTCACGGAATGTCTTACCGCGGACATCTGCAATAACGGTCACCGGCTGACTGCCCAAAAATCCGATACCACCGATGAGAGCCTTGTCGTCGCGATACCCTCTGTCCCCGTGTGCTTCGATAAAGATATCAAAAATATGCCTGATATAATCTGTCGCCTGCGGACGCTCCACCTGACGGACCGCTTTTACCTTCTCCCATGCTGTTTTCGGCAGAGAGAGCAGTCTTCTCTCTTTTGCAATCTCTGAAGGTTCAAAATGAAATTCCACCTTCTCATGAAAATTTGCATAGGAACATTCCTTGCACTGATGTGATTTGATCAAAAAGTATAGTGTTTTCTTGAGATTTTTTCTCTCCACGATGCCGTCAATGAAACCGTGCTCCAATAAAAATTCCGCACTCTGGAACCCCTCCGGGAGTTCCGCACCGATGGTCTGCTTGATGACACGGGGACCGGCAAATCCGATGAGTGCTCCCGGCTCCGCAATGATGACATCGCCGAGCATGGCAAAGCTGGCAGTCACACCGCCTGTTGTCGGATCAGTCAGAATCGTGCTATACAAAAGACCCGCTTCTCCATGCTTCTGGATTGCTGCCGAGGTTTTTGCCATCTGCATCAGGGATACGATACCCTCCTGCATTCTGGCACCTCCCGAGCAGCAGAATAAAAAAACAGGTAATCTGAGCTTTGTCGCTCTCTCAATCGCTCTGGTAATTTTTTCTCCAACCACGTGGCCCATGCTTGCCATCATAAAACGGGAATCGCAAATACCGATGACCGCCTGCTCTCCAAAAATCTTACAGGTTCCTACCGTCACTGCCTCATGCAGACCCGTTCTCTCCTTTGCCTCCGCGAGCTTATTTTCATAGCCCTCATATCCCAAAGGATTGCAATCTTCTATATCATCGTACCAATTTTCAAAAGTGCCCGGATCCGCCACCATCTTAATTCGGTTTTTTGTCTTTACGCGGAAATAACTGTTGCATTCATAACAGATGTATTTGTTTTTCACCACCTTGTGGCGACTGACCATCTTACCGCATTTAGGGCATTTGATCAGCTTATCTTCCTCCTGCACCTTAGCTGTACTCCCGCTCTCTGATGCTGCAATACCTTTGTTACTGTCTGTTTTTTTTATATTTTGAAACATCAAATTCATCTCTTTTCTCTGCCATACCTTTCACGTGATATCACGCTTCATACTTACGGATCAGGATGCTGGCATTGTGACCGCCAAAGCCAAGGGAATTGCTAAGCGCAAGCGGCACTTCCTCCGTATAACTTTCCTTGCAGTAATCAAGATCCATTTCCTCTTCACATTCTGTCAGTCCGACTGTCTTATGGATAAAGCCTTCCTGCACTTCTTTGACACAGGTGATAAATTCCACAGCACCGGCTGCGCCGAGCAGATGTCCGATCATGGACTTCGTGGAGTTAATCCTGATATTCTTTGCATGTTCGCCAAATGCGTACTTCACCGCTCTTGTCTCAAACAGATCGTTGTGGTGCGTGCTTGTTCCGTGCGCATTGATGTAAGTCAGCTCCTCCGGTTTTACATTACCGTCAGACAGCGCATTCAGCATCGCTCTTGCCGCGCCGCTTCCGTCCTCTGCCGGGGATGTGATATGGAACGCATCCGCACTGCAGCCGTAACCGATGACTTCCGCATATATTTTTGCGCCCCTTTTCTTTGCGTGCTCAAGCTCCTCTAAAATCACGATACCGGATCCCTCTCCCATGACAAATCCACTTCTGTCTTTGTCAAACGGAATGGAACATCTGTCCACATCCTCACACTCTGTCAGTGCTGTCAGTGCAGAAAATCCTGCGATACCGATCGGTGTGATGGAACTCTCTGTTCCCCCTGCCACCATGATATCCGCATCCCCGTACTGAATGGTACGGAAAGCCTCTCCGATAGAGTTGGTTCCTGTCGCACAGGCTGTCACCACATTGATGTTCTTTCCCTTCAGGCCAAAGGCAATGCTGACATTTCCGGCTGCCATATTGCTGATCATCAGCGGTACCAGGAGCGGTCCGACTCTGCCGGGTCCCTTCTCAGTCAGTCTGCCGACTTCTCTCTCCATAGCCTGCAGACTGCCGATACCGCTGCCGACGCTGACGCCGACCCGGTAAGGATCCTCTGCCGCCATATCCACTTTGGCATCTTCCAGTGCCTGCTTTGTGGCGGCGACTGCAAACTGACAAAACTGCTCCATACGTCTTGCCGCCTTCTTATCCATAAATGCAGTCGGGTCAAAATCCTTGACCTGCGCTGCCAGTTTACATTTATACTCTGTTGTATCAAAGTAGGTGATAGGCGCAAATCCCTTCTTACCCTCTTTGATGCTGTCCCAAAATTCTTCTACACTGTTTCCGATCGGGGTGATTGCACCCATTCCTGTTACTACGACTCTTTTACTCATTCTGTTACCTCTCCTGATTGAAACCCGGTGATTCTATCTATAATGTTTTACCGTGCATACCATTTTTCGTTTTCTGCGCCATACATGCGCCGCCAGTCCGGCACAATCTGTGACAATACGATATGCATCCGCTCAAAATAGCTGCCATTCTGCATCAGATGCACATACCACCGTCAACACACAGTACCTGACCTGTGATGTAATCCGCATCACTGCTCGCCAGAAACAGTACTGTTTTCGCAATATCCTCTGTCTTACCCATATGCCCCAGCGGAATCATACCGGCAATCTGCTCCTTTGCCTTATCTCCCATAGCCTGCGTCATATCTGTATCCACAAATCCCGGCGCAACCGCATTGACATTGATGCCGCGGCTTGCCAGCTCTCTTGCCACACTCTTTGTCAGACCAATCAGTCCGGCCTTTGAAGCCGAATAATTTGCCTGACCGGCATTTCCCATCACACCGCTGACAGAAGCGATGTTAATGATCTTGCCGCTGCGCTGTTTGATGAAATACTTGGAAAGATGGCGGATCGTGTTGAACGCGCCCTTCAGGTTCGTATCCAGAACCTTGTCGTAATCCTCCTCTGAGATACGCATGATCAGTCCGTCTCTCGTGACACCGGCATTGTTGACCAGGATGTCAACTCTTCCAAACTCTTTTATCACATTCTGTACCATTTCCTGGCAGGCTGCAAAATCTGACACATTACACTGAATGGCCTTTGCGCTGCCGCCTGCGGCTGTGATGGTATCTACGGTCTCCTGCGCAGCCTGCTGTGAACCGTTATAATTGACAATTACCGTTGCGCCGCTTGCTGCAAGTTCAAGTGCGATTGCCTTACCGATTCCACGGCCTGCGCCTGTGACCAGTGCGATTTTACCTTCTAATTTCTTTTCTGCCATACCGCCATCTCCTGTATCCATTCAAAATAGTTGTATTATGCTAACTTCTCAAGATCTTCCAGCTTGTCAATGTTGATACAGGTCACATCCCTGCTGATCTTCTTGACAAAACCTGTCAGACTCTTTCCAGGACCGATCTCCACAAATGTTGTGACACCCATTGCAATCATCTGTTCAATGGTCTGCTGCCAGCAAACACTGCCTGACACCTGTCTGATGAGCAGATCGGCTACCGGTGCGCTGTCTTTCACCAGTGTAGCTTCCACATTGCTGATATAGGGAATCTGCGGTGCTTTAAAATCTGCTTTTGCAAGCTCATCTGCAAGCTGCTGCCCTGCTTTTTGCATCAGTTGTGAGTGAAACGGTCCGCTGACCTTTAAAGGCACGCATCTCTTCGCGCCTGCCGCAGCCAGCTTCTCTGCAGCCGCATTTACTGCGCCCTGCTCTCCTGAGATGACGATTTGTCCCGGGCAGTTATAATTTGCCACAGATACAATTCCTTCTGTCTCCTCGCAGACACGGCGGATTGTATCACCGTCAAGTCCAAGAACTGCCGTCATGGCACCGCCTACCTGATAGGCATCCTGCATATATTTGCCTCTGCATTTGATGATGCGGAACAGATCTTCCGGCTCAAGCACGTGAGCTGCGGCGAGTGCTGCATATTCTCCAAGGCTAAGACCTGCTGTGATATCAGCCTTGATGCCCTTTGCATCCAGCACCTTCCAAAGTGCAATTTCTGTTGCCAGCATCGCAATCTGTGTATATTCCGTAATGTTTATTTTTTCATTTTCCGTGAAACAGATCTCTTTTACCGGAAGGCCGCTTGCCTGCTCGGCTATGTCGAAAATTTCCTGTGCCTCGGGATAGCTTTCATAAAAGTCCTTTCCCATTCCTACATACTGAGATCCCTGTCCCGGGAAGATAAACGCTGTTTTTCCCATTTTTATTCTCCCTGGCCCAGCAGACGCTGTGCCTCATCCATGATTTCCGTAATGATTTCTTTGCAGGACTGTTCCTTTTTGACAAGACCTGCGATCTGACCTGCCATCACAGTTCCGTTGACCACATCACCGTCCACAACTGCCTTTCTGAGTGCACCCAATGTGAGCTTTTCAAGCTCCATAAAGTCGGCACCTTCCTTCTCGAGACGCTGATACTCCTTAGTCATCTTATTGCGCAGTCCGCGCACGGGGTGTCCTGTTGACATACCTGTCACGGTAGAATCAATGTCCTTTGCCTTGACGACTGTCTTCTTATAATTTTCATGTACCACTGCCTCAGTGGATACCACAAAACGAGTTCCGATCTGAACGCCCTGTGCGCCCAGCATCATAGCAGCTGCAAAGCCTCTGCCGTCTGCAATACCGCCGGCAGCAATGACCGGAATGCTGACACGGTCCACAACCTGGGGCACAAGTGCCATTGTGGTGAGCGATCCGATATGACCGCCGCTCTCCATACCTTCTGCGACAACGGCATCTGCACCTGCCTTTTCCATCATGTAAGCCATGGCAACGCTGGCAACAACCGGAATGACCTTGACGCCTGCTGCCTTCCACATCTCCATATATTTGGACGGATTGCCGGCACCCGTTGTGACAACCTTGATGCCTTCCTCGACAACCACCTTGGCAATCTGGTCTGCCTCCGGGTTCATCAGCATGATGTTGACACCAAAGGGCTTATCTGTCAGTTCCTTGCCCTTGCGGATCTGCTCTCTGACAACCTCTGCAGGCATACCGCCCGCACCGATCAGACCCATACCGCCTGCCTCTGAGACGGCTGCCGCAAGATGATAATCAGCCACCCATGCCATACCGCCCTGGATGATCGGATATTCGATATTCAATAGCTCTGTGATTTTTGTCTTCATAAATTCCTCTACCTTGATTATGCTTCTACGCCTTTGTCCTGCATATATTTGATGATAGCGCCGACAGTTGTGATGTTCTCCAGATCCTCTGAAGGAATTTCAATGCCGTACTCTTCCTCAAATGCCATAACAAGCTCGAATAAGTCCAGAGAGTCAATATCCAAGTCCTCTTTAAAACGTGTTGCTTCTGTGATTTCTACATCCTCCAGATTTAACTGCTCTTCGATAATCTCTTTTACTTTTTCTAACATGTTGATACCTTCCCTTTCTCTTTTCATTTTTGTCTGTTTTATTTGATTTTCTAATAGTTTGAGTTTCAAACTATTTATTCAAACATAATTCCTTTACGACTGTTTGTCAAGCATATTTTGAAAAAAATTCCCTCAATAGCTGCAACTGCTATCGAGGGAAACTTTTTTCACGCTATAAATTCATCCGCCGTTGTTACCCGCCACCGGCAGGATGCCAAAAAAGAAATTCAAGATGATGACGATTGCGCCATATGAAGCATTTCAAGCAATCCCTTTTCTTTGACCAGGGCAATTCCCTGTCCCTCATCACCCAGGACGATCAGATTGTCGCCCGGTTGGATGTCAAAAACTTTTCTCGCTTTTGCCGGAATGACAATCTGCCCCTTTTCCCCCACTTTTACCATGCCGAAAATATGTTTCCCCTTCGGCGGAACAGTCAATCCAAAGGCCCTATCCTTTTTATAATTGACCAGATCATCCACAGACACGCCAAAGACATTTGCCAGAGCAACGCATTTGTCTATGTCAGGCAGAGATTCCCCTGTCTCATATTTTGACAGCGTCTGCCTGGATACATTGATCTTTTCCGCAAGCTCCTCCTGAGACATATTATGAAATTTCCTGAGTTCTGACAGATTTTCCGCAAACATTTTCTTTTTTTCCTCCGATTCCGCAGATGCACCATCTCAAAAATGGGATACGGCTGATGACCTGATACCAAACAAACGCCCCCGCAAATGCAGCAATGCCGACAAGCAGATATGTGACAACGACAGGTAACCCCTCTGCATATCGGGATAAATACCACGCACTCATTGCCAGCGGCAGATAGTGGAACAGATAGAGACCCCATGACTGCTTTGTCATCCACTTGGAAAAAGCATTTTGGAAATTCCCCCACTTTTTCATACATGACAGGACTGCCAGTGTTGCCATCCATGCAAACAGATTACATGGAAATGTATCTAATACCACATGCTCTGCATAGGGCTGTCCCCAATACAAAACAGTAAATACAATCCCCGTGATGACGGCTGCAAGCGATAATGGCAGCCACCATTTTTCCAACCGGTCCATGACCGCATCATGTGAAAAGATCAAATATCCCAACAGAAATCCCAGTCCGTAAATGCCGAAGCGGTACACTACGATCACCGGCACGTTGCAAATATTGGCGCTTCCCCATATCACGACCGCAAACGCAATCAAAACAGGCACATTGACCCTGTCACACCGGTTGTACAATTTATCCTTCTCTATTTTCCGAAACAGGACAAGCAGGACAGAAAACACCCAAAGCAACTGAATATACCAAAGCGGTCCTGTTCCGCTGACAGCCATGATCAGATAAAGAACCGGTTTCGGCACTGCGCCCATACTTTCAAATGCACCGCTGATCAGCATATTGTAGTAGCCGAGAATCCATCCGAAGACAAATAATCCCAAAGTAGACGGGACCAACAGCTTGCGGGTCCTTGACTTCACAAACTCCTTGTGCGAGTGCTGATCCAGATAAAATCTGGCGCTCATACCGGAGACCACAAACAAAAGAAGCATGAACCAGGGGTAGACCATATACTGAAAGGCATCCTGGTATTGCACATCACAAAACGGACCGATGACCCCGCCTGTCACAATCCCATTAAACATAAAAATGACGTGATACAAAACGACCGTGACCACTGTCATCCACTTGATATTGTCTATGTAGGTTTTTCTCATATTTTTACCACCTTTGCTATTATTTTTAACATCATTATAATGTTCCACCTCTGTATATGCTACCAAGCAAATATAACATTGGTTCATTTATTTTGTTAAAAATGGTGGCAACGAAATAATTCACTTGCCCGGCTTCTCAGTTCCACTTCTCCACCGCTGCGTTGTAATATTCCATCAGCACAGGCTTTGTGAGCCGGTTGATTTCTACGTCTTTGTCTGTCTCATCCTTTCCAAAGCAAAAAAGTGCCGAAACATTTTCCTGCGTCAGATACTTAGTCTCCACATCAAACGTCAGATTATCCGTAAGCTCGCTTCTGCTTGCCATGTTAAATCCCCAGTCGCCAAAAGCCGGCACCTGTAAATGATAAGGCCGCACAAAAAATCCTTCACTCTCTATGGTCCGGTTAATACACCAGAACGCCTTAGTGGCATAATAGGGACTGGTCGACTGTACCACCATCACGCCATCCTCTTTTAGGCAGTTTCCGCACATCCGGTAAAATACATTGGAATACAATTTATTGAGCGATTCGCAGTTGGGATCGGGCAGATCCACAATGATCAGATTGTACTGCTCCCCGGCACGCTCCAGATACTCATAGGCATCCATATTGTGAATGGTAAGCTTATCCGACTGCAGACTGTCCTGATTGATGGCCGCAATATTTTCATTCGTAGAACAAATCCGAATCATCTCTGCATCCAGATCGACCAGATCGATATGCTTCACATCCTCGTATTTGAGCACCTCACGCACGGCAAGGCCGTCTCCGCCGCCCAAGACCAGTACATCCTCTCTCTTTGAAAGCTCGCTCATCGGCACATGGACAAGCGCTTCATGGTAACGGTATTCATCCGCTGTGGAAAACTGACAGTTCCCATCGATGTAAAGACGCACATCATCTCTGTGCTTTGTCACCACAATCTTTTGATATTCCGTCTGCTCCATATAAATGATGTGATCCCTGTACAGGCCACCCTCAATCGACTCCGAAATATTATCTGCAAACACCATGCCAAGCAGCATACATGCCGCAAGCACTACTGCCAGCATGCGATACATTCTGATATGAACCACGCGCTCTCCAAATTTCCACAAAATCAGCATCGCCGCCGTGATATTCAACAGCCCGCAGAGAAATGACGTGGCAAAGTACCCAAGCTTTGGCAGCAAAAGAAGGGGAAAGGCAATGGCACCGAGCAATCCTCCGATATAATCAAAACTGAAAATCGAAGAAAGCGTCACAGAAAGATTATTCTCATCTGCCTCAATGATTCTTGTCATGATGGGGATTTCCGCTCCGGCGAGTGTACCGATCAGAATGATCTCGAGATACATCACCACCGCATAATTGGAAATATAAATATTGGACAGGAAAAGCAGAAGGGAGCTTACGCCCCCAACGATGCCTATACTTAACTCTATGGTTACAAATATCGGAAATAAATTTTTTTGAAAAAATTTGGAAATATAGGATCCAAAACCAAGCGCTGCCATGTAAAGTCCAATGGTAATGGAATATTGCAGCGTACTATTTCCTAAAAGATAGGAGCTGACCGCACTGATGATCAGTTCATAACACATGGAACAGCCTGAGATGATCAGCGTTGTCAGCATCAAAAGTCTATACTTTTTACTCATGTCGCTTCCCTTTTATCATTATAGAAATCTGTAAATTAAATGATGCAAAATGACTATGCAAATATGCCCGATTCTGTAACATCGCACAAAGCACATGTACATTTTCGGGCATAAACACAAACTCTTTTTCATTTTACTGAATGACACCGCTTACAATAAATGCGATTCCCACAAAGATACCAAATACCATGATGCCTGCTGCCTCATTCTTCTCCTTAAGAGCCACATTAAAATTAAACTTCTTATTCACGATGTCTACCACAAAGTAAGCAATGACAAACGCTACGATTCCGATCGCAGAAAAGACAACTGTGTCAATCGTTCCCTGCAAAAGAGTAGCTGCTTCACTGATTTCTGTGGAAAGGATCGCAGAACGGATCACAAACCCAAGACCGGCATAAATTCCTGCAGATACCCAGCCGACTGCCTTATTTCCCTCCCTGATCTCCTGCGGAAAATCCACCGGAATGGCAAGGTCAATCAGAAAATAACCAACCATCATCATAATAAGTCCGATTACAAGATAAACCAATGTTTCAATTGCTACTGTTACCATACCTTTTTTCTCCTTTTCATTTCTAATTTCTAACTTGCCGTTTTGCCAAATATCTTTTTCTACTTTCCACTGCTCAGGCCGCCGCCATCTGAACTTCTGTTATTGATGCTCGCCTGCCGGACAGAATTGGAATAGGAATCAAAATATCCGTTACCGATGTTGTGAATCGTATCTCCATCGTACATCGAGTACGCCGACGCTGACTTTTTAAATGTGCTCGCATCCTTTGCATAGCTACTGCTGTGATAATGACTTCTATACCAGTGAGAATCCGCAGCAGAACTCTTGTAAGGTTCGTTATCTGAGGTATAATTATATTTCCTGTCGGAAATCTGAACAAATACACTGCCTTCTTCTCCCTCCGGATGATAAATCAGACAATATTCCTTCTTCGTTAAAATTGCAATCTCCGCATCGGTAATATCATCCTTTTGCGTGACCGATTCCGTTTTTCCTTCAATTCCATCAATGATCCGCATCGCCACATCATCTGTCGTAGCCGGACTGTAATCATAGCGATATACCGTCGCCGTTTGCTTTTCATTCCCCGTTATGCTGGTTTCATACACAAAATACGAACTGTTTTTCAGATACTTGCTCATATCCCTGCCGCCTGTCGATGAGGTTAGCGCAGGTCCAAAAAGACAAATAATAGATGTAATGACGATAAGCCATATTGCCAGTTTGGCACTTGCACTATTGGAAGAAGACTTTGGCTTTTCATACCCGGTTTCTATGATGTCACTCTTTTCTATGTACTCACCCGTGGAATACTCTGTACCATCGCTCCACATTTCCACCGAGAGTGTGTGATCCTCCGAATCATCCTCATATTCCATGAAGTTTGCTCTCTCTCCCGGATCGACATCCACGTCTCCCCCGTAGCTTTTCACCACCTGCACACCTTCGTCCACCTTGTGCCATTCAGGTCCGATCTGCCCTCTGACCTGATTGGCAGGCCATGAGATCGAATACTCCTGATAAATATCATCGCAGGAAAGCCAGCATTCTCCTTTGTTTGTCTTTAATCGATATTCCGTCCAGTCTTTTCCGCCATCCTGCGGATTGACATACTGAATATAACCGATAACCTTTGCATCCATGCTACCGATCCGCAACAAGGTACCAACCTTGTATCCCATCCTTACACTACCTCCTTTTCTTCTTTCTTCTATTTTGTTTCACGTTCTCCGAAAACGACACTATTTTGCATCCTTATCCATCTCTCCATCACCGATATCCCGGTGAATGGTGCGAACCACAATACGACCGGCACCAAACTGCTGCTTTAACATCTCTGCGATGCCCTCTACGACTTCATCCTTGCAGGAAAAAATATCGATTGCCGCATACCCATATTCCGGCCAGGTATGTACCGAAAAATGAGAGGTGGAAATCACCGCAAAATAGGTTACGCCAACCGGCTCAAATTTATGCGTACATTCTTCCACAATCTGTGCACCCACAAAGGCAATCGCCTGATGCGCAGCCTCCTTCAGTGCTTCTACGTCATTTATCGCATCCGTGCACTCATACAAATCTGCAATCAGCTGTACTGCCATATCTTCATTTCTCCACCATTATTTTTTTACAAACAGACGCCCCGTAAGCTTGTGAAGCATTCCGTAATTGGTCTTTGCCTCCTCTTTTCCCGCACCGCATTTACTGCAGCTGCCAACGTCCGAACGATTATACGAACCGCAGTACTCACAAAGCCAGTCCGGCGCATCGGAAGTTTTTTCCTTTTCCGCCTGCGTAAGCGTTGCCGCATCTAAATCCTGCGGCAGATAAAACATCGTCTCAATACCTCTCGGTTTCCCGCAAGCCGGACAACTGTCAAACCTTGCTTTAATCGCCCTCGTCCCGCACACGGCGCAGTCCCAAAGTCCTTCTATCCTCTTTCCTTCCATCTGCTTTAATCGCGTTTCCTTTCCTTCTTAAGTACCATAAGCATAACATAGAACCGGCTGCTTGAAAAGGAAATCCGCTTTTCAAGCAGCCGGAATTTTCATGCCCTACTATTTATATCAACTTGAAACAATCCGTCCTTATTACAATAAAAGAAAAGTTGTTTCACTCCGCTGATTTTGAATATGTCATTCCGAGCCGGTTCTGTTTGAAAACAAAACCGTCACCATACTCCGTATTGATCCATTCTTCGTAGTCAGCAGACTCTTTGCTGCCATCATCATAATAGACAATATAGGTTTCGCTGCGTTTTGTATCACGTTCATTTTCTTTTAGGACATAGGATTCATCCCAATACGGTTTTTTATCCTGTCCCGCAGAAGAATACACCGCTTCATCAAACCACCGCTCAATCTCGTAATAATACTTTGTGGCATATATGGGCTCCTGCCTGTAAACCGGCTCCTGATGACTCTCGGTATAGGTTGCTGTCCTATACACCGGAGTCTGATTGGCAACTTCAGAAAATGTACCATTTCCATTATCAATGTATGAATAAGATGTTTCATAATGATCAAGAACCTGTCTTGTTTTTGTCTCATTTACGGTTTCATAGTGGTCAAGGACGGTTTCGTATTCTTTGAATTCCCATTTTTCATCATACACCCGCCCGCCATCCGGAACAGACCAGTCATCTTCCTTTACCGTGCGTTCCTGCTCCAGTGTAATCTGTCTTTCCCAGGAGAAATCCGTGACAGTCACTGTCTTTGTCACAGGTGCAAAAAGGAAAATAAAAAGAAATACAAAAAGCATCATGACAGCCGGAAGCTTATATTTTTTCAGCAGTCTCAAAATATGATTTTCAGATGAAGGCTGCCCATCTTTAATGCCATCCTGCAGCGCAAGATCCTGCCGGTCAGAAATAGACACGTTTTCTTCTCCCGGATAGTCCGGTTGCAAGGGAGACTCCTCTTTATGTATCTGCGCCTCTCCATATTCACGTGTAGCTTCCGATCTTAATCCTCCGCATGCCACACAGCTTTCAGCAGAATAATTATTCAGCTGGCCACAGTAATCACAGATCCAGTCTTTATGGTTTCCATCGCATTCTTCTTTTGTAATGCCTGCCTTTTCAAGCTCTTCATCTGTAACTTCGGTCACAGCGCCCTTCATATAATACTTTACATCTCTTGATTTCTGTTTACCGCAGTTTGGGCAGATATCTGTCAGTCCGTCAATATCACAGGTACCACAATAGCTGCAAGACCAGTATCCTTTTACAATCCTTCCCATGCACTTCTCCTTGATTCTCTATTCGCAAATTTTTCATATATCATATTGTATCAAGTCGCCGGCACAACTACCAGTCCCAAGTACGTGAAATATATGCAAGAACAAATCATACTCAAACAAAACAAGCTTCAAACCCTACATACAAGGATTTGAAGCTCTAAAAGCCGGCCATCAATTATAATAAATGATCTCCGCAATTTCCAAATCAACCTCCAGCATCTTTTCCGCAAACAGCGGATCAAACTGCGTTCCCTTGCCCTTTTCGATCTCGCCGCGTACCTTTTCCTGCGGCATTGCTTTTCGGTAACTTCGATTACTTGTCATGGCATCGTAGCAATCCGCAACTGCAATGATTCGTGCAATTTCAGGAATCTCCTCACCAGCAAGTCCATCCGGATATCCCTTTCCGTCATACCGTTCATGATGATAATGGGCACCGATTGAAATATTCTCAATCTGCGTCAGATTGCAAAGCAAACGATGTCCGATTTCCGGATGCGTCTTGATAATTTTATATTCCTCATCATCCAATCTTGCCGTTTTATTGATGATTTCATCCGGCACGCCGATCTTACCGATATCATGCAAAAGACCTGCATAATAAATCTGCTTACATTCCTTCTGATCCTTGCCGAGCTTTTGCGCGATCATTTGGGAATACTTTGCCACACGCTTCGAGTGGCCGTTTGTGTACTTATCCTTCGCATCGATCGTACCAACCAGAGTCTCGATGACCTGTGTTGCGAATTCGTCCTGCTCCTCAAAAAGAGCTTCGATTTTATCCGCCATGTCATTCACACCGGCGCTGATGACACCCAGCTCATCCTTTGTGATTTTGTTAACTCGCGCATCCAGATTCCCTTGTGCGATCTCACCCACTGTTTTACTCGTAATCCGAAGATTGCGGATAATATAGTATGCCAGTATATATAACAAGGTGCCCAAAATAAGTCCGAGTATCACGGAAAGGATCGCAACCTTCTCCTTAATCTTATCTTGCGTAATTTTTAGTTTATCCAAATTGCCATATACATCAATAAAACCGAAAATCTCCCCGTTCTCATCTCTTAAATAGGTAATACTATCCAAATCGGTTCTTCCGACACTGTTGGTTTCAAAATGATACGTGTCCGTATCCGCCAAACGGTGCTGTTCGTCAAAATCATACTGTGCGGAATACGCGTACAGACAATCTGTCGTCGTACTATACAAAAGCAAATGTACGCCGTTTTCAAAATACTTATACACACTGATCTGAACACTATCACTCCAGGTACTCGCATCTTTCATATTTTCCATAAGCTCCAGACGCATTTCTTCCAGCTTGTCCGCATCCTCTAAGGATGCAACAGAATATAGTGTGTCTTTGTCCAGCTGATTTTGATAAAATGCGCCTATCGCATCATATTCTTCATACTGCTGCGCCTTGAAATCCTTTTCGATGACATCCATTTCGTAATAAGTAACAAATACGATTCCACCGAGTGTGATGGGCATGATAATCACGAACAGCTTACTGCGAAGTGACAGACGCCAGTTCATAATACTGCCGCATAACAACACAAATCCGACAATGCCCAGCACATAAAGCAGAATGTACAAAATGCTTCGAAACCATTTCCCTGCCAAAACACCGGAAGGTAACGCATACGCACCAACATTATCTATCTCCAAAAATTCTTTCATATCGGCTGTGTATAACAGACAATCCGAATAACAAATCAAAACCTTACCATTTCCATTGTTCACAGCCGACAGACCATAATTATTCAAAATGCGCTTCTGATAATCCTGCACAAGAAGTGTATCTGTCGGGACACTGAGTGCCGGTTCAAGGGTATTATCGACAATCTGATAGATGAAATCAAAATAACGTCCATCTGTTACAAAATGTTTCCCATCCAGATATATGTACTGATTGACAATGATCCCGGTTTCATCCTCATCAAAATTGTAATCAATTTGTCCCAGCGACTCTATGCTGCCATCCGCCCAGCCAAGTGCCAATGTGCCATCTGCATACGCAAGCGTAATCGTATCATCCTCCGTAAATCCAAGTGCAAAGGCCTGATCGATTTGTTCGCAATCATAGTTGCCGTAAGGCTCCGTCTTGCCGGTTTCCACATTCATTTGGGAAAACTGTTTTGTATTTTCATTGTAATAATAGACAAATCCAGCCTGACATTTAAAGCCTCTGATCGAAGACTCTGTCCTATCTGTTCCAATCTCCGGAATAACAAACTGTCTGCTTTCCTTCCCGTCTGTTCCATATTGATATAAAACTTCTTCCACTACGTATTGGTAATTTTCATCAAATCGCAGGACATCAATGTATACGCGGTTTTGCTCATCGAAAAATACCTTATGAATCTGTGCATACCCATCGCATATTTCGCGCTTTGCCTTCAGCCATTGTATCTTTTGATTCGCATTGTCCAGCAAAAGAACCGTCTCCATATTGTCAACCAAAACAACATAGGAATCATCTGTGCTGACATCTGCTGCTGAAATCACGCTGATCTCATATTTCCCTTTTAGACTGATACCATAATCCTCAAGCCCCCTGTATCCCAGAAAACAAAGACCTGCCAATAGCACAAGTACCATTCCGATGATTAATGTTTTTTTCTTAATTTGACTCTTCTTCATAGTATCCCTTTTGCTTTATGTATTATGATATTGGAGGAAAAAAGTATTTTTCCCCCATGATACCTACGGATTTCGCTACGATATCTGCGATTTCTACGAAACAGATACCTTCATCTTGATCGACTTCTTTGCTCCGTTCTTCATCGTCACGTTTGCCGTTACCTTTGTGGTTCCGGATGATTTTGCACTGATCTTTCCGCTTTTAGCCACGCTGACCTTGCTGCTGTCTGCCTTGTAGGTGATCTTGGAAATGTTCGCCTTGTTACACTTTGCAGATAAAGCAAACTTTGTACTGCTGCCCGGTTTCACCGTAACCTTTGTCTTCGCCGGTGTGACCGTTTTCATGATCTTCTGATTTGTCTTTGCCGCATCCTTTTTGTTCTGCAGCTGGTAATTGCCTTTTGAGGCAATCTTGATGGTCATGTCCCTTTTCGCATTTACCTTCGCGTAATTGCTCTTCGGATTTGTCATCACCGGACTTCCTTTTTTGTCAGAGCTGTAGACCACAAACTTCTTCTGCGTCAGATCCTTTTTCTGGATGGAAAGGGAATACTTGTCTTTGCCCTTATTGTCCTTTGCCGTCACTTTGATGGAGATATTGGCCTTCTTTGCAGTCACATAGAGTTCATCTGACCAGGTGATGTTTTCTGTACTGCCTTCCAAAACATCCTCTGCGAGAATACTTTCCGCATCAATGCCGTCTGCAAGCGGATGCACATACGCCACGTTGCATTTTTCAATCTGATCCACCATTTTCTTAAGTTCCTTCAGGTTGATGGTCATGGTCTTTTTCGCAACCTTCTTAGACACGTCAATTGCCGCACTTGTCAGATTTTTCTGTGCATCAATCTCCATATCCACACGTGTCTGTTTTTTCTGATCCTTAGAGGTACTGATGATGGTCATGGAGACATTTCCCTCAGGGTAGGTTGTCTTTTCGGTCGTGACAACGGATCCGTCCTTCTTGGTCTCGGTGTTCGTTTCCACCACCGGGGTTTTTTCTTCCGATTCGTTACCGCCTTTCAGTTCACCATCTCCGTCCGGTGTCTTTCCTTCGTCACCATCGCCCGTGTCCACAATATCTCCCGGTGGAAGATCAATCACAATCGCCCGAAATGTAATTCCGTTTTGGATGGCATATTTATATGCATAAGTGCCCACATATCCCCGTATTTCTTTTAAATAACCAGTGTCAAATGCTTCTTTCCCTATACTCGTGACACTACTTGGAATCGTAATCCCCGTCAGATTTGTGCAGCCCCAAAAAGCCCTGGATCCAATACTTGTCACGCTATTTGGTATCGTAACACTTGAAAGACCAGTGCAATTAGAAAAAGCAAATCCTCCTATGCTTTTTATCCCCTCCGGTATAACAATACTTTTCAGATTGGAAACACCGGAGAACGCATAATCTCCTACACTTGTTACGCCATCCACAATGACAGTGCTGCTGCAACCCGCAATTAATCTGTTTTCAGCACTTTCAATAATACCATTACACTGCTTTCTGCTGTCGTATACCGCATTTCCTGCTTGCACCGAAATACTTACCAGACTGTCACAGCCAGAAAAAACCTCTTGCCCTAAATACGAAACACTCGCCGGAAGATGAAAGCTCGTAAGATTAACACAATTTACAAATGCCCAGCTTCCTATGCTCATCACTCCCTCCGGTATTGTGAGTTTCGTCAATTGACTACACCGATAGAAGGCCCATTCTCCTATGTTCTTCACACTTTCCGGTATCTTAATCGTTTCCAGCGCCGCACATCCGTCGAATGCATGAGTTCCTATGTCCGTCACACCATCCGGCATGCCCACACTCGCCAATTTCGTACAACCATTGAATGCCCAGTCTCCTATGCCCGTCAAACCGTCAGGCATTTGTACGCTTATCACCTCCGTACAATCCAGAAAGGCTTCGTTTCCAATTTGGGTTACGCCGTCCGGAACAATAACATCTCCTCCCAGACCGTTATATTTCGTGAGTACACCATCCACTATCACAAAATCTTTCATATCCTCCGTCGGTAACGGTGTTTCTCCATACACATAGAATGCAATACTATTATTTGTCGCATAAGTCTCTGCCTGGGAGCCTTTTTCACCCCAGATTCCCTGTAGGCTGTTACAGTCAGCGAAGACATTATCCATAATATCCTTTACGCTGCCCGGAATGACAATGGCTTTCAGGTTTTCACAATACCAAAAAGCCCAATCCCCAATCGTTGTGACGCTATCCGGAAGCTGCATAATTTCCACATTACAGCCAAAAAATGAACAAACTCCGATACTAGTCACACCGCTGGGAATCGTAATACTTTTCAGAGCCTTGCAACCATAAAATACATTGTCCTCAATTTGCGTGACATCCTTTGGAATTTCAATACTTGTTAAACTGCTACAGTTTGAGAAAGCTCCTTCCCGTATGCTTGTCACAGAGTCCGGCAGGGTTACACTTTCAAGACTCGAACAGCGAAGGAAAGTGTCCGGCTCTATCGTTGCTACCCCGACCGGGATGGTAATGCTTTTCAGATTGATACAATCGCAAAATGCAGACTCTCCTATGCTTGTCACACTGTCCGGTATTGTTATGCCAGTCAGACTATCACAGTAATTGAATGCCTCATTTCCTATACTTGTTACAGTATCGGGAATCCTAATCTCTCCACCTGAGCCCACATATCCTATCAGAACACCATTCTGAATAATAAATCCATCTGCATCCGGCTCCGGAGTCTGAACAGTAGCACCTTTTACATAAGTCCCGGCTTTATTGATGAGTGTCACGGTTTCACCAGTCGGACTATAAATCCATGATTCGTCAGGTAGTACCGGAAGATACATATTTACCGACGAATTATTATCCGGAGCATTGATGCTATTTAAACTGATGCAGCCCTCAAACATTGCATCCATATTCGTCACGCTATCCGTAACTAAGCCGCTCATATCCAGACTCTCTAAATTGCTACAACCATAAAACATATAACTGGTATCTGTGATTTGCGAAACATCGACGGTTGCAGTTGTAAACTCATCCCTGTATGATAGCCATCCCTTTTCATTGTCATCTGAAGTGCGACTTTCATAATTCCCATTTCCACTGACCGTCAAATGGTCGTCGGTATCAATACTCCAGCTAAGGGCTCCATCGATACCACCACATACTCTCACATAGGTCCCGGCAGAACTAACAACACGTACAGTTTCGCCGGTTGGCTGATAAATCCATGAAGAATCAGTTCTTGTAGGGAGCATCATATCTGCATCCGTAGAGGCATCTACCGGAGCATTGATGGTTTTTAATTTGCTGCAATAATCAAACATCGAACCCATATTTATCACGTTCGTTGTGTCGAAGTTGCTTATATCCAGACTTGTTAAACTGCTGCAGTCATAAAACATATTCATCATCATTTTTACATTGCCTGTTTCAAAACTGCTCACATTCAAACTCTCTAAACTGCTGCATTCAGAAAACATACACGTCATATCTGTTACATGGGTTGTATCGAAATCGCTCAAATTTAGGCTCGTCAGACTTTCACAGGTCATAAACATAGCCTTCATATTTGTTACTTTGCTCGTAACTAATCCGCTCAAATCCAAGCTTGTCAAATTCTTGCAATTATAAAACATATGATCCATATTCGTCACTTTGCTCGTATCTAAGCTACTCAAATTCAAACTTTTCAAACTATTGCAAAGGTGAAACATATACTGCATATCAATTTCTACATTTTCTGCATTGCTCATAACTAAGCCGCTCAAATCCACCTTCTCTAAATTGTTACATGCATTAAACATATAACTGGTATTCGTGATTCCCGTAACATTGACAGTTGCACTTTTGATCTCATCCTTGTATGCCAGCCATCCGGTTTCACTAGAATACTCACGCTTTACATAATCCCCGTTGCCGCTGACTGTCAGATGCCCCTCTGTATCAATACTCCAGTCAAGTGCTCCATCTGTTCCGCTATATTTCTCCGTTGCTGTTTCTGATGCAATATCCTCCTCTGCAACAGCTGTCTCTGATTCGACATTCTCCACCTCTATATCAGTCGTCTCTGATTCGACATTCTCCACCTCTATATCAGTCGTCTCTGATTCGATATTCTCCGCCTCTGTATCAGCCGTCTCCGATGCGATCTGCACAGTCTCAACTGCCTCTATTATGCTGTTCTGCGGCATGGTCTGCGCACTGACGGAAACATAGCCTGCCACCATGCTCTCAAATGCAAAAATGGCTGCAAGGATAAATGCTTTCATTTGTTTTGTTCTCATTGATTCCCTCCTAAAAATTCAACTTCCCAATGATGTTCTACGAAACAGGCTCTTTCATTTCCATACGCGGAAAAGCTATGCACCCGAATCAATCAACACCTTTTTCCCTTCAAAAGCAAAACCGTAGCTGCGGATGCGTTCTGCCGGTATGCCGCGTTCAATTAACCTCGCCGCATAGTTTTTCTCTTTAATCTGCGCAAGCGCAGAGGCAATGGTATCTTCCAGACTGTTCTCTCTTCTCGGATTCATAATCTTAAATTCTAAGATCATTGCATCGTCCTCTTTTGGATTCTTTGGCTCCAACATCACATCATATCTGCCAAAGCCACTTTCCCGGTTGGATGTGATGAGATACCTGCTTTGTAAATCCACGATCAGTCCAAGTACAAAACCATGATAAAAACGCTCCGGCTCTGCCCCGGTAGGTTTATTTCCTGTATCAAAGTAACTGAATGTACCGAGCGCAACACGGTTCATATAAGCATTCATTTCCTCAATGTCATCCTGCAGAAGAGCCTTGATAAAATCGTTATAGTCTGCACTTGCATTTTGGAACCAGCCGCGCACCATTTTGTGGAACATGCGCTCCACCTCATAATTGGTCAGCGTCAGTTCATACTCTGCTTCTTTTCCGTATTCTACGAGCTCCTCCCGCTCATAGCTGAGTACCTTGAGATATCCGCTTGCAAGAAGCAAACTCCAAATCGCAGAATCATTGTTGTCAAGCTGATTATATACAATCTGCTCGTCAATCGGAGTTTTGATCACCTCTCCCTGCAACAGCGTTTCAAACTGCTCCTTGATCCTGCGGTTGCCCTCACGAAGGAGCTTTCCCACCAGACTGTTGGAGCTGGTATTGGCCCAATAGGTCGTGTACTTTCCGGTATCCAGAAAATTCAGAATGGACCACGGATTATAGATATCCTTGTGTTCCCCGAAGATAAAGCCGTCATACCAGCGTTTTACTTCCTCTTTTTCCCCGGAAAGTCCGCATTCCTCCAATGCCTGAAATACTTCCTCCTGCGTAAAGCCAAAGGATGTGGCATATTCATCCGATGTCGTCGTAACCACTTTCAGATTATTCAGATCCGAGAAGATAGATTCCTTGCTGACCCTTGTGATGCCTGTCATGATGGCGCGTTCCAGATAAGGATTGGTCTTGAACGTGGAATTAAACATGCTCCTGGTAAAGGCTACCAGTTCATCCCAAAATCCATCCACATACGCCTCCTGCATCGGGGTATCGTACTCGTCTAACAGGATGATGACTTTCTTACCATAATAGCGGTACAGATAATCCGATAACTGATAAAGCGCAGATGTTGCATCGCTGTCTCGCACATCAACTTCTAAAATACGGTTAAAATATTCCCTGTCTGCATCCGTTAATACATCACTCTCTTTCAGAAAAGAAAATTGAATAAAAAGATTCCTTATTATCTCACAGATTTTCTCTCTTGTTGTAATATAATTTGTTTCCTTTACCCTCGCAAAGGACAGGCTGATGACAGGGTAGGTTCCTTGTAACTTTCGATATTCCTCATCTTCCCAAATGGAAAGTCCCTCAAACAGATCCCCTCTGTCTGCATAATCCACAGAGAAAAACTGCTCTACCATGCTGATATTCAGTGTCTTTCCAAAACGACGCGGACGATTGATCAGGGTAACACTGTCTCCGCTATCCCACCATTCCTTAATGAAAGATGTTTTATCAATATAGAAATAATTTTTTTCTATGAGTTCATTATACTGTTGTATTCCGATTGCGACATTTCTTGCCATTATGCACCTCCGCAAAAAACTGATAGCAGACTACTGTCTTAAGTATAACGGACGAATAGAAAAAAAACAATTCCCGTCATAAATAATATCCGTTACACAAATATTTTACTATTCGTATAACGGATATCTTGTTCCTAAGACAATATGTTCTGCCGGTATACCGAACCCTTATAAACAGGTTCTATGAAACAGATACCTTCATCTTGATCGACTTCTTTGCCCCGTTCTTCATGGTCACGTTTGCCGTTACCTTTGCGGTTCCGGATGATTTTGCACTGATCTTTCCGCTTTTGGCCACACTGACCTTGCTGTTATCTGCCTTGTAGGTGATTTTGGAAATATTCGCCTTGTTGCACTTTGCAGATAAAGCAAACTTCGTACTGCTGCCCGGTTTCACCGTGACCTTTGTCTTCGCCGGTGTGACCGTTTTCACGATCTTCTGATTTGTCTTTGCCGCATCCTTTTTATTTTGCAGTTGGTAATTGCCTTTTGAAGCAATCTTAATGGTCATATCCTTCTTCGCATTTACCTTCGCGTAATTGCTCTTCGGATTTGTCATGACCGGATTTCCCTTTTTGTCAGAGCTGTATACCACAAACTTCTTCTGCGTCAGATCCTTTTTCTGGATGGAAAGGGAATACTTGTCTTTGCCCTTATTGTCCTTTGCCGTCACTTTGATGGAGATATTGGCCTTTTTGGCAGTCACGTATAATTCATCTGCCCAGGTTATGTTTTCGTCCGTCCATCTGTCCTCTTGGGATTTGCCTGCCAGAGACATTCCTGCTACGGACGTGCCTTCTGCGCCGTCTCCAAAACCATCTTCTATCGAAACGATTTCTGTGCTGCCTGAGAGAG
Source organism: uncultured Lachnospiraceae bacterium (assembly GCA_945949085.1). Classification (GTDB taxonomy): domain Bacteria; phylum Bacillota; class Clostridia; order Lachnospirales; family Lachnospiraceae; genus CAG-194. Next base: position 51,323 of record CAMFDJ010000004.1, read on the forward strand.
CATCTTCTGTAAGAACACTTTCTGCATCAATGCCGTCTGCAAGCGGATGCACATACGCCACGTTGCATTTTTCAATCTGATCCACCATTTTCTTAAGTTCCTTCAGGTTGATGGTCATGGTCTTTTTCGCAACCTTCTTAGACACGTCAATTGCCGCACTTGTCAGATTTTTCTGTGCATCAATCTCCATATCCACACGTGTCTGTTTTTTCTGATCCTTAGAGGTACTGATGATGGTCATGGAGACATTTCCCTCAGGATAGGTTGTCTTTTCGGTCGTAACAACCGAACCGTCCTGCTTGGTCTCGGTGTTCGTTTCCACCACCGGTTTTTTCCCTCCGTCTGAATCCGGTGTGTCATCAACCGCAACATCTCCCGGCGGAAGCTCTATCACAATAGCCCGGAACGTAATTCCGTTTTGGATGGCATATTCATATGCATAGGTGCCCACATATCCCCGGATTTCTTTCAGGTTGCATCCTTCAAACGTATTATTTTCTATGAGCGTTACACTCTTTGGAATCATAATTGTCTCCAGTTTGGTACAATTCCCAAAAGCGTGAAACAATATTTTTTCAACCCCATCCGAAATATTGACATTTGTCAGGTTGCTACAGTGATCAAATACATAGCTTTCTATGTATCCCACATTCGCCGGCACGGTAATGCTTATCAGATTGCTACATCCCTGAAATGCATAGTCTCCAATACTCTCTACGCTCTCCGGAATAATAGTCGTACTACAGCCCTGCAACAGATTATTTGTACCTTTCTCAATAATCGCATTGCAGTTATTTCTGCTGTCATATACGGTATTTCCTTCTGCCACCGTAATACGCTCAAGGCTGCTGCAATAGCCGAAGGCTCCACTTCTTATATATGTTACACTTGCCGGGATGTGAATGCTTGTAAGGCTGCTACAATAATCGAAGGCTCCAAACTCTATTCGTGTTACCCCCTCCGGAATCGTAATAGTCTTAAGGCTTGTACACCAGATAAAAGCATTATCCCCTATGCTCTCTACACTTTTCGGAAGCTGGACACTCGTAAGACTTCGGCACTCATTGAATGTGTCTTTTCCGATACTCGTTACCCCTTCCGGAATCGTGATACCCGTTAAGCTGCTGCAACAATAGAATGCATAATCCCCTATACCCGTTACACCATCCGGAATCACAATTGTTTCCAGATTAATACACCTCTCAAATGCACGATTTCCTATGCTTGTCAAACCCGCCGGGAGAGTAATACTCGTAAGACTGTCGCAATCCCAAAATGCATTGTCTCCTATACTCGTCACGCCCTTCGGAATCGTGACATCTCCTCCTGGGCCTTCATACCCTGTCAGCACGCCATCCTGAATGATAAATCCATCTGCGTCCGCATCCGGATTCGGTAACGGTGTTTCCCCATACACAAAAAAGGAAATTTTATTTTTTGCCGCATAAATTTCTGCCTGAGAACCTGTTTCGCCCCAGATTCCCTGCAGGCTGTCACAGCCCGCAAATGCCTCGATTCCTATGCGCTTCACATTCGCAAGCATAACAATGGATTTTAGTCTTTCACAAGCTATAAAGGCACATTCTCCAATACTCTGTACACTCTCCGGAATATTGATACTTATCAGACTACTGCAACTACTAAATGCATGATCTCCGATGCTCGTCACACTCTCCGGGATGTTGACGCTTGTCATGTCACAACCACTAAATGCCCTATCCCCTATGCTCGTCACACCGTCCGGGATGGTTACATTACCACAGCCAAGCAATAATGTATTTGTTTTTTTCTCAATCAGTACATTGCAGCCTTCCGGACTTTCATATGCTGTATTTCCTTCCTTCACTACGATACTCTTTAGATTACTACCGCTGGAAAATGCACAATGCCCCACGCTTGTGACACTCGCCGGAATAGTGATATTCGTCAGGTTTCCACAGCAATCAAATGCATAATCCCCTATGCTTGTCACACCTTCCGAAATTTCAAGGTCTGTCACATTTCTACAACCCGAGAATGCGTAATCTCCTATCGTCATAACGCTCGCCGGAATCGTAATGGCTTTCAGGTTTTCACAATTCCAAAATGCATAATCTCCTATGCTTGTCACTTTGTCCGGTATCGTGATGCTCTGTAATGCTTCACAATGAGAAAATGCCTCATTCCCTATACTCGTCACACCTTCCGGAATAAGAATACTCTCTATCGTTGTACAATCAGCAAAGGCTCCTGTTTCAATTTTTGTAATTTGATTCGGAATGATTACTTGCACCGCATCGCCATAATAATTATAGAAAGCATCCCGAACAATGACAAATCCATCCGAATCTGCCAATCCTTTACATTTCGAAAATGCATCCGCTCCTATGCTCTCTACACTGTCCAGAATCGTGATACCCGTCAGATTGTTACAATTATAAAATGCACTGTCTCCTATGCTCGTCACACTGACCGGAATAGTGATACTCGTAAGATTGTTACAATTATAAAATGCACTGTCTCCTATGCTCGTCACACTGTCCGGAATGGTGACATTTTGAATGGATAATGCATCATAAAAAGCCCCTGCTTCGATTTTCGTTACATTATCAGGTATTGTCATATTCCCATCATAATCATTAACTACAAAACCATATAAAACATTCTGGATAATAACAAATCCACCCTGATCTGCTAATCCGCTACACCCGGAAAAGATATCCACTCCTACGCTCGTGACACTATCCGGAATGGTGACACTCATAAGGCTGCTACAACCACTAAATGCCCTATCCCCTATGCTCGTCACACCATCCGGTATCGTAATCCTTTGCAGTGCATTACAACCAGAAAATGCCTGATTCCCTATGCTCGTCACATTGCTTGGAATTATCGTAGCAGAACAGCCGAATAATAACGTGTTTGTTTTTGTCTCAACAATTGCATTGCAATTATCCCTGCTGTCATACACGGTATTTCCCTCTTCTACCGTAATGGTTCCCAAACTGCTGCAACCATTAAATGCCTGATTCCCTATACTCGTCACACCCTTAGGAATCGTGATGCTTGTCAATCCGCTACATCCGGAAAATGCCAACTCCCCTATGATTGTGACACTGTCCGGAATGGTAACACTCGTCAGGTCGGTACAGCTACCGAATGCAAAATACCCTATGCCCGTCACACTTTCCGGAATCGTAACCTCTCCACCTGCTCCGGAATAGCCCCTAAGCACACCGTTTTCATCAATCGCAAATCCATCCTCAGTTGTTGTAGTTACAGTTTCCGGCTGGCATGTGATTTCCGCTTCATCTGTCCATTCGGTTTCCGGCTCTCCCCCGCCAGACTCCATTTCCGCACTGGTGTTATCCTTTTCGGCAGCTGTTTCCGCCTCATTTTCTGCTGTCCGGTTCACTGCGATCTCAGTCGTTGTCTCCGCCATCAGCTCATTATTTACCTCAGTTGCAACATGATTCTCTGCCTCAGTTGCCAGTGCAGATACATTTGTCATCATCAGTTCTACGCTCATGCATAACGCCAACATGAGTGCTATTTTTTTCTTCATGTGTGTTTCCCTCTTACTCTTTTTTATTCCTGTCTTTATAACATACTCCCACCACTTAACCTTCAGCTTGAAATGGGAAATATATCACGCATCTTCATCTTATCCTATCCATACGCGAAAAAGCTATGCTCCCGAATCAATCAACACCTTTTTCCCTTCAAAAGCAAAACCGTAGCTGCGGATGCGATCTGCCGGTATGTTTCCTCTTCCCAAATGGAAAGTCCCTCAAACAGATCCCCTCTGTCTGCATAATCCACTGAGAAAAACTGCTCTACCATGCTGATATTTAAAGTCTTCCCAAAACGGCGCGGACGATTGATCAAAGTAACACTGTCTCCGCTGTCCCACCATTCCTTTATAAAAGATGTTTTATCAATATAGAAATAATTTTTTCAATGAGTTCATTATACTGTTGTATTCCGATTGCGACATTTCTTGCCATTATGCACCTCCGCAAATACCATTCTACCAGACTACTGTTTTAAGTATAACGGACGAAAAGAAAAAAAACAATTCCCGGCAAAAAAATGGTGCCAGATTGCATCCGGCACCTCCGACCCAACATAATTTTTTCAATACAAAATAATATTATTAGTGCATCACTTATTATACATTCCATGGTTTCTTTCCATCAAGCCAACCTTTTTCTTTCCAATATTCTGTCTCAACCTGTGAAGAATTCCATCCCTTCTTCTGCATCATTCCCATTATATGAAACATAATTTCTTACACGTTTTACTTCATTTTTTCTGGTTTTACCTATAGAAAATGCCATTTCACAAATTCTATAGGTAATTTTTTGCTTCATACTTCTTTATTCCCTTTGATTTAACCTATAAAACATATTAATCAGCATATTTTATAGGTATTTTCCTGCTTATGCGACCTTCATGTCCTCTGATTTTACCTACTATTTATAAATACAGACATATTTTATAGGTAATGCTCCCTATTTCGCATTTGCCAGGACAAGAAATAACCTCGTTTATACTTTTTCTCTAAGTTCGGTCAATTCCGATTTGTCAATTTGTTTTTATTGTTTCATTTGATAACGTAGATTGAAATGTCCATTCATGCTTCCGATAACGATACATCGCTAGTCAGTGGGAACATAATTCCGAAAAGGCACATTTTTTTACAGTATAAAATAACCCCTGTCAAAATGCAACGCACATCTGTCGTTCTGCCATTGCGTTCTGCCATACCGTTCTGCCATTGCCGTCCATACCGCGAGAGGGTTCACAAAGCCCCAAAATCATGGTACGATAGCCACAGTACAAACTGGTTTTCGGCGACGTTATCATATTCTTGTTTCCAAATTATGCTGCCGCTCGCTTCCGGGAAATGGAGGATGTATTACTGATCATGCAAGATAAATTATCAAAACTTAAAATTTTTCTATGGAAAGCCTCTCTCCTGCTCTTTATCGCACTTTCAGGTTATGTCGTATTTTGCGGTGTCTTTTTCTGGGACGGACTGGATGCCTGCTATGAAAAAAAAGATACCCTCCTGCGGGGTGCCCAGATGATGCTTGCACTTTTTTCCCTGGGCTGCATATGGCTGTTTCTTTACCGCCTGACGCGAAGGCTTGGCGACAGGACTGTCAAATTACTATCCGTCCTGTTACTCATTCTGATTCCGATGCTGCAGCTTTTCTATCTGTTGCATGAACCCTGCCTTCTCCGCTACGATGCCCTCAAGGTCTATGACGAAGCTCTGTCCATGCTCTCAGACGGCAATATTTCAGCTCAGGTCTTCGATGGCTATTTTGCACGCTATACCAACAATTACGGAATCACTATTTTTGCCTATCTGATCTTAAAAGTTGCCTCCATCTTCCATATTCTCGCAGACGATTATCACAACGGGCTTCTGCTCTTACAGATTGTCAATCTGATTTTTACCGATCTGGCATTCTACCTCGGATGGCTTTTACTCCGCCACTGTGCAGGACTTTCCCTGGCAGACCCGGGCCAACTATCAGATCCCATAGATCCGGATTTGGATAAAACAGTTTTCGTTAGAACAACATCAGATAAATCGGCTATAGTTGGAACGAATTTGAATAAACCGGCTTTGAATAGCCGGGGCGCAGAAGAGCGGGCAGGGCTATTGTATCTGCTGTTTATTCTGCTTAGCCCCTTAAGCTATGTCTGGCTGCCTTTTTTCTATACAAACAGCATTTCCATGGTATTTGCCATGGGCACCATCTATACCTTCTATGAGATTTTTGTAAAAAAAAGCCGAAATCCCCTTCTATCGCTGGGGAGCGGTTTTCTGATCGTCATCGGCTTTTCCATACGTGCAACGCAGGTGATTATATGCATTGCGGCGCTACTCTATCTTTTGCTTACAGCGGGCTTTCAGTCTCCTAAAAAGCATGCTGCATGCCGGGCAGAAGACTCTGCGACGCGGCAGAGCCCGACTGGATCCATGCAGCGCCGGCATGATGCGCAGGCGCAAAAACAGCCTTGGAAAAACAGACATCTGTACCTCTCCTGCGTCTTGCTCCTGTTTGGTATGTGCATTGCTCTGGGCGGCTGTAAAATCCTGTCAGGGAAATACACAATCAGCGATCCGGATGCCAAATTTCCCGCCGTCCACTGGATTGCCATGGGTTTGAATACTGCCTCCGGCGGCACCTTTGACACGCTGGATGAACTTTATACGATGCAATACCCCACTGCGGCAGAAAAAAAAGAAGCAGATATGCTTCTTTTGAAAGAACGTCTTCAGGAGCTTGGTATAAACGGTGTCTGTCGTCTGTATTTTGATAAGCTGCGGCTTACTTTTTCCGACGGCACAGGCGCCTATCCCACCGAGCTTAGCATCAGTGACAGGTACGATGACTGGTATCAGAATGTCTACGGCAACAATCGCTTCTATCTGCAATATTACTGTCAGCTTACCTATCTGCTGGCACTTTGCTTCTGCGTCTGCGGCGCATGGACGATGATTCGGAAAAAAGAAACCTTCGGTTCTCCTGCCTATTGTATCTATATTGCTCTACTGGGCGCATTTTTGTTCCATATGATCTGGGAAGCCGGCACGATCTACAGCATTGGATTTACGTTCCTTGTGTATGCGGGATTTGGATTTGCCATGGCATTTCGCATGCCCGCTGCAGCGCAGGACGTGTGCTCCATTCCCACTCTTTTTTCCCGGCAAACAAAGTGTACGCCGGACACACTGTCTCCCGCGACTGTGCCGGACACGCTGTCTCCCGCGACTGTGCCGGACACGCTGTCTCCCGCGGCTGCGCAAGATACATCCGCAGATGAACAAGTCCTACCTGCAGCAAAAGCAGGTACTTATGCAGCCCTGCGCATCCTTATCCCGTCTGCCACAGTGCTTGCATGTATCTGCTCGCTTGCGTGGATCCTCTATGATTACGCGCATTTTGAGCAGGACAGGCGTGTCGCCCTCTCTGTCAACCAGTATCTGTTTTTAGCAGATCACTATGTACCCTGCGAAAGTGGTATGAAGCTGAAGCAGACCTTTGAGGCAGAGAGAGACTTTGATGAGATCTATCTGCAGACCGGTGATAACTTTGACGGAAATGACAGTGTCTATCAGATCAGTCTCTGTGACCAAAACGGAGAAGTCATTGATTCCTGCACACTTGCCGCCTCCGACATTGCGTGGCCCTACAGTCTGACAGGGCTTTCCCTGCACTCCAAACCGGGAATTAGCAGCTACTTACTTACCATTGAAAAGATCGCGGGAGAAGATAACCTGACCTTCCTCTATTATGATACCGGCAATTATGATGCATATAAAAAGGGAAGCCTTGCCGGACTTCCCGATCGTAAGAAAGCAGATTTATGCTTTATTGTATTGAAAGTGTTGTAGGATGTGCTTTTTCTTTGACCGGCTTGGCCGGTTCTTGCTACTTTCCTGCCTTTGTCCCCGGAAAGAGGCTTCCTCCACCTGATGAGCCTCCTCTGTCAGCGCTGCCGCCGGAGAGATATTCTTTTTTAGTATCCGCATACACCGGAAATATGCCGGAATCAGAAACAGATCGGCAAACAGCCATGCAAGCGGACTTGCCATACATGCCCCTGTATAGCCCAACATCGGAACAAACAAAAATGCCACGAGCGTACGCGCGATCATCTCAAACAGACCGGCAAAAATTGCATATACACTAAAGCCAAGTCCCTGAATCAGGAATCTGACTGTATTGACCAGAACCAATAAACAATATGCGCCCGCATTCCAGAGCAGGAAGGTATATGACATATCAATGATCTGCCCGTCTCCTCTGTTCAAAAAGAGGAGAGTCAAATCTTTTCCGCACCCGACCAGAATGAGCAGTGCCACAATACTGTATACAAACCCAATCCCAATCGCAGCACGCAGTCCCTTTCCAATCCGGTCGAGCTTACCGGCCCCGACGTTCTGACCGCCATAGGTCGCCATAGTCGATCCCAGCGCCTCATACGGACAACAGAAAAATATGCTGACCTTGGATCCGGCTGTGATTGCAGCCACGCTCATTGTCCCGAGCATATTGACTGAGGACTGCAGGATGACACTTCCGATTGCCGTTACGGAATACTGAAGTCCCATGGGAATTCCCATGCCGCAGAGCTTTCTTGCGACATCGCGATCCCATTTCCACTCTTCCCTGCTCATCTTCAAAATCGCATATTTGCGGCGCATATAGAAAAGACAGAGCACACCGCTGACTGCCTGGGAGATCACAGTTGCAAGAGCTGCACCGCTGACACCCATGGAGCATCCCATGATCAGAATCAGATCCAGCACGATATTCAAAAAGGAAGCAATGGCCAAAAAGACAACCGGTGTCCTGCTATCGCCGAGAGAGCGGATGATACCGGCCAGCAGATTATAGAGATAGGTAGCCGGAATCCCTGCAAAAATAATGACGATATAGGTATAAGACTGTTCCATGATATCTGCCGGTGTTCGCATCCAGATCAGAAACTGTTTGCACAATATTACTGTGGCGGCAGACATTACGACAGAGAAGAGAATGCTCAGCCAGGCACTGTTTCCCACTGCCTTGCGAAGCTGGTGTTCATCTCCCGCCCCAAAGTACTGCGCAACCGGAATGGCAAATCCCGTACATACTCCCATACAAAATCCAATGATAAGAAAATTGAGAGAGCCTGTGGCACCCACAGCCGCCAAAGCGTTAGAACCAAGGCATTTCCCTACAATCATAGTATCTACGATGCTATAAAACTGCTGGAACAGAAGACCAAATAAAAACGGAATCGCAAATTCCAGAATCAGTTTCATCGGCTTTCCCTTTGTCATATCCTTTGTCATTTCCATGCACTTCCTTTCAAAATCATTCTATTTATCAATATCATAATGTAGCACATTATTTTGAAAAAACAAGATGCATATTAACACTATATTGCTCTGATATAGAAAAAACTTACCCGCTTTGCGTACCGGCACTTTATTCCTTCCGTCTGCATACATTATAAAAAACGCACTGAGGTGAAGCATACTATGAGAATATTTTCTCCCGGCATGGCTTTTGTCGATCTGCTCAGAGCAAATGAGCCTGAAGCAATGGCACAGATTCGTGGCAATACACAAAATCCGCAGCTCAAAGGAGTCGTGAAGTTTTATCGTACGCCCTACTCCGGCGTTCTCATTGAGGCGGAAATTTTCGGTCTGCCGGATAAGACCAAACCGGAAACATCCGGTTTCTTTGCCATGCACATACATGAAAACGGCGACTGCACCATGCCATTTGACAAAACCGGTATGCATTATAATCCTTCAGGTGATGACCACCCAAACCACGCAGGAGATCTGATTCCCCTTTTGAGCTTTCAGGGATATGCCTGGCTGTCTTTCTTTGACAAGCGCTTCCAGCTTCCTGCCATCCGCGGAAAAAGTGTCATCATCCACCAGTTGCCCGACGATTTTACCACACAGCCCTCCGGCGGCTCCGGTGAAAAGATCGGCTGCGGCATCATCAGCTAGGTAAAAGCCTGCTACCGCCGCCGGAGGCAGACGCGGCAAGGTGCACAACAGAAAAAAGACCACAGCAGAAACTGTGGTCTCTTTTCTTTCCTCTCTATTCTTTAGCCTTTTACACTACCAAGTGCTACACCTGCAATGATATATTTCGATAAGATCAAATAAACAACGATCAATGGAAGTACAGTAAGGGCAAGTCCCAGATAAACTGAACCGTATTCCGTCTTATAGATATCACCTCGCAGAAGAGATACCATGATCGGCATTGTATATTTTTTCTGATCCGTCAAAAGTACAAGCGGTGTGAACAGGTTATTCCAGCTTGAAACAAACGTGAAAATTGCCTGTGTCGCAATTGCCGGTTTCATGATCGGAAGAGCGATTGTATTAAAAATACGAAACTCTCCTGCGCCGTCAATACGTGCCGACTGGATAATTTCCATCGAGAGTGCCGGATACATATACTGCCTCATAAAGAATACCATGGAAGGGGCTGCAATGGATGGCAGAATCAACATCGACAGGCTGTTTGTCATGCCGATCTTATATACCATCTGATAAAAACCGATCATTGTTACCTGTGCCGGAATCATCATGACTGCCATGATAAAGCTGAAGAACGGTTTCTTTAACTTCCAGTCATATACAACAAGCGCATATGCCGTCAAGGTTGAAAAGTAGACAGCAAGACCTGTAGCACCCACTGAGATAATGATGGAGTTGGTAAAACCGACTGCCGGATTGAAGCTCTTTCCGAGCAGAATCTTTAAGTTGTTCAGCAAATAGCCGGAAGGCAGGAAGGAAATCGCATGCTGCTGGATCTCCGTTGTCGATCTGGTTGCATTCATGAACATGATCCAGAAGGGGAAAATGCTTAAGATAGCCAAAAGAATGCAAACTACATAAATGACAACTTTCATAATCTGATTGCTTTTGTTATTTAACATTATGCCTCCTCCTTTCCGTCTGTTACAGAGGAAGAAGCTGCCACGGCTGCTGCCTTTGCTTCTCTCTGCAATTCCTTCTGTCTTGCTTTATATGCTTTCTGCTGCTGACGAATCTGTCTCTGCACCTTCTCTTCGTCCTTATCACGCATGAGCCAGAACATGAGTGCAGACAGAATGACAATGATCACAAACATGATCATACTTGCCGCAGCTGCTCTGTTATACATGTAGCTTCCGCTGAATGCCTGGTTGTAGATAAATACACTTGTTGTGGTAGTTGCATTATCCGGTCCGCCAAGCATGAAGAGCTTCGGAATATCAAACATATTCAGACCACCGATCAGGCTGGTTACAAGTGTAAACAGAAGGATCGTCTTGATATTCGGGATGGTGATCTGCCAGAAGGTCTGCCATCTGTTGGCACCATCTACCTCAGCCGCTTCAAATATCTCGGGGCTGATACCCAGAATTCCCGACGTCAGTACAACCATTGTGTAGCCATACCACATCCAGAACTGGATGAAAATAACAATCGCCCTTGACACATTTTTACTGATCAAGAACTGAATCGGTTTGTCCGAAATGCCAAGAGACATCACCAGATCATTCATCGGGCTCATCGGATAGTCAAATAAAGATTTGAACAGAATCGCAACCGTTGCTGCAGTAATAATGTTCGGCATATAGAAAAGAACCTTGAATACACCCTGTCCTTTTACCGTAGATCTTTTATCCGTGAACCATGCCGCAAGCAAAAGAGCCAGTGCAATCTGTGGAATGAAGTTTAAAATCCACATGATTACGGTATTCTTAAATGCCGTCTGGAATGTTGCATTCGACAAGATTGTCTTAAAATTTCTGAAGGGATCATCTGCAAGGAAATGTATATCTGTCATTCCCAATCCCTTTAAATCGGTGAATCCAATTACTGCTGTATAGAGAATCGGATATAGCGAAAAGATCAAAAAAGCAATGACGAACGGAAGACTGAAAATGTAGCCCCATTTCGAATAACCTTGCCCTAGTTTTTTCCTTTTCAATTCACCCACCTCCACTTCCATAAGTATCGTTTTGTATCATTTTGCCATATCGTGAAGGAAACGGGGCAGACGAATAATTGTCCGCCCCGCTCTCCCATCATAATTGCCGGGTTATCTCCTGCAATCAATTTACTCTACAATTACGTCGAGGTTATCAGCAACCTGCTGCTTGAAGTCTGCAATTGCCTGCTCGCGGCTCTTCTCGCCTGCTGTGTACTGACGTACCTGATCTCTCCAGTATGTATTGATTGTCTCATCATACTGTGTCAGGTTCTTACCATTTGCATATGCGTTTGCAGGTACAAATACGTCAAACATGTTCTGACCGCCAAGGAAGTCAACAGAACCATCTGACATTGCCATAACTGTTCCTGATCCTACACAGTCCTTTGTGCCGCCGGCACCATACAGGTTACCGTTAGCCCAGCCATACTGCAGACCTTCTTCTGTACAGTTCAGAGTGATCCAGTCGATGATCTGTCCAACTGCTTCTGCCTTGTCTGTGTCCTTATTAGCAAGAAGCCATGTACCACCCCAGAAGAAACCGATCGGAGATTCGCAGATTGCCCAGTCACCATATGTACCTTCGCCTGCTTTTTCGCCGCCACAGTTAGGAGCCAGTGTATAGTTGATCAGCCATGCAGGTCCGAAGAAGCCAAGGATCTGTTTTTCACCTTCACCCTTCATATCAGCAAACCATGCATCCTGCCAGTCCTGTGTATCATTGTGATATCCGTTATCCTTTAACTGCTTAGATAAGTCAAGGAAAGCTTCACGCTTCGGATCGATATTTAACTTGCCGTCTACGATCCAGCCTGTATCAGAGCTGTTCTCAACTGCGTGCCAGAGATCACCGTCACCGGAAATGATACCGTAACCTTTTGCCTTTAACTCTTCAGCTGCTGTAAAGAACTGATCCCAGCTTCCGCTTCCGCCACCGATTTTTTCTTTTACAGTTGCAGGATCATCTGTTCCCCATGTATCCTTTGCGATAGAACGACGATAGATGAACGCTCCACCTGTAGCCTGATATCCAAGACCAACTACCTTGCCGTCAGGATTTGTTCCGATATCTACAGTATACTGTGCAATCTGTGCGTCTGCAATCTCCTTATCTACATCGATGCCGAGATCTTCATAAGGTGCTGCATACTGAGAAGCATCGCCCTGTGTATATTTCAGAACGAATGCTGACTCTGCACAGTAGATATCCGGTGCATCAGCTCCGCCTGCTGCCAGTGCCTGGTCAAGTGCAGGCTGGTAAGCGCCGTCTGTTGTAGCAATGATGGTAGGATTTACTGTGTAACCGAAGTCAGGATGCAGCTCCAGGAACTTCTCAACCATGGTAGGAACTTCGTCTGTGAATGCCCATAAGTTGATGACATTGTCTCCGCTTGCTGCAGGTGCCTCTGCTTCTTCTTCAGCTGCAGGCTCTTCTGCTGCAGGCTCTTCTGCTTCCTCTTCTGCTGCAGTGTCATCTGTTGCTGCAGGCTGTTCTGTTGTGCCTCCGTTTGAGCCACATCCAACTAAAAGGGATGTAACCATCGCTGTGGAAAGCAACACGCTCAATACTTTCTTTTTCATTTTTTTCCTCCTTTACATTTTGAAAAATGTATTGCCATGTCGTTTTAAATGACATATTCTAATTATAGTGTTTTTGTCATTCTTTTCTTTACAATTATTGCTATTTTCATGACACATCTTGCTTTCCTATCGTTTTTGTACGATACTTTTTGAAAAATAGCGCTATAATTTATCTAAATTAAACAAATAACGACATTTTTTACACGCACTCTATTATACATTTTTTCATATTATCTGACAAGGAGAGACTTATTATGAGACAATTTTTTCAACCGGATAATCCCGTTATGCGTTTTTTATCCAAGCTTTGCGATCTGATGCTTCTGAATTTCCTGTTTTTGCTATCCTGCATCCCTATTTTCACAATGGGTGCGTCTATCTCCGCCTTATATTATATGGTTTTGAAGATGCATAGGGACGAGGAGCCTTCTATTGTCAAGGGGTATTGCAAAGCATTCAAAGACAATTTCAGACAGGCCACTTTGCTCTGGCTGCCGCTTCTGTTTGCCTTTGTATTTTTTGGAGCTGATCTGTATATCATTTACAATATCATTCCCGCCTCTTATCTCTGGCTGCAGGTGCCGGTCTGGATCATCATTTTTATTTTGCTGTCCATACTGATCTATGCATTTCCGCTTTTATCGACTTTTGCATGCTCTACAAAGCAGCTGCTGAAGAATGCGGTCCTGCTCAGCATCGGAAATATGCCAACCACGATTTTCTTTGTCGCAACTCAGATCGCAATCGCGTACCTGTGTATGGTCTCCGGTGAGCTTATGGTCGTATTCGGATCGCTTGCCTTATTCTTTGGCTGTGCCGCAATGGCATATTTCTATGCACTCTTCCTCGGGCGCATCTTTGCAAAATGCATGAACGAAGACATGGCTGCCGGCTAATGAGCCAGCAGCCATGTGATAAAATCAATGGACGCATCTGTCCGTTTGGAAAAAGCCGATATCGTGATGATCGGCTTTTCCTCACGGTAAAATGCTTTCAAACTATTTGTCTGATCCATATAAATGCCGACGGGAATCTGTTTCCCGGTTTCATTTGTTGCATAATATAACTTATCGCTGTCTGTAAGCGACTGATAGAGTTCACAGGGGAGCACTTCTTCGAGGTTTTTGTAACAGCCGTCACATTCATAGGCATCCACCACCCAGCTTGTCGTGATCGTCACATCCGCCCTTCCGCTTGTCAGCAGCGCGCGATACTTTTGCACGCTCGCCACTGTCGCCTCATCCGTCTTTCCATCTTCAGGTCTTGGATGATACAGGCTCGTATCGATCCGAATCGGCAATGCCTGCGTGTCAATCTGCCTGTCTGCGGCATACACCTGCGGAAAATCCACATCCTCCGGACTATCCATATGGGCGTTCATCATTGCAATATAAAGTGTTAAATCTCTTGTCTCCTCCCGGTAGGAGGTGATGACGGAAAAGAGCACGATCAGAACCACTGCAGGAACAATCACCTTCCATTTGTGATAATCCCAAAAATATCCGAGTTTTTGCCCTAATGTCTTTTGGGAAGTATCCTGCGGGCATTCCTGTCCCTGCTGCTGTTTCTGTTCCTTCTCCTCTTGCGCTTCTTCCAAAACCAATCGCAATTTTATTACCTCTTAATTCTTAGAAATGATCTTACCTCCGCGCTTTGAAACAACGTCGAAGATTACGGCTGCCAGAAGGACAAGTCCTTTTACAACCTTCTGCATATTCTGGTCAACACCCATCAGTGACATACCAAGGTTGATGACACCCATCAGAACCGCACCAACGATAACGCCCGGAACCGTACCTGTTCCACCGTAAGCAGAAGCGCCACCGATAAAGCAGGAGCCAATGGCATCCATTTCGTAGTTCTGTCCATATGTAGGCTGTGCACTTGTCATACGTGCGATGGTTACCATGCCGGCAAGCGCTGCCAGAAAGCCCATGTTCAGGTAAGCTAAGAAGTATACCTTGTTTGTGTTGATACCGGAAAGCTTTGTTGCCTTTTCATTTCCACCCACTGCGTAGAAATAACGTCCGACAGTCGTATTGGAAGTAATGTAGCCATAGATCAGGACAACAACCATAACCCAGATCAAAACAGTAGGAATACCTTTATGTCTTGCAAGCTGATACGTAAATGCCAGAATAACTGCGGAGATCAGAATTGTCTTAATGAGCATTCCCGCAAAACCTTCTACCTCATAACCCTTTTTCGCTTTATCCATTCTGTTCTTAAACTGCAAAATCACATAAATGGCTGTTGCGACTACACCGATCACAATACAGGTAATGTTGATGTTAGATCCGCCAAATACGTCTTTGATATAACAGTTTGCTCCACCGCCAAACAGGTTGACAAATGCTTCCTGATCCTTGATGGAAATTGTCATACCATCCAGCACAACGTTACTCAGTCCTCTGAATGCAAGCATTCCGGCAAGTGTCACGATAAAAGGAGGGATACGTACATAGGCGATCCAAAAGCCCTGGAATGCACCGATAAGTGTACCAACCAGAACCATGACTAAAATTGCCACATACATATTCACGCCAAAATTCATCATCAAAACCGCACCAATCGCACCGGTAAAGCATACCACAGAACCAACGGAAAGGTCAATGTTTCCACCGGTTAAAATACACAGCAGCATACCTGTTGCAAGAATGAACACATAGGCATTCTGTGAAATCAAGCTACTGATATTCATAGGGAGCAAAAGTGTTCCGTCTGTCTGCCATGTGAAAAATAAGGTCACAATGATCAGCACAAGGATCATTGTATATTTTTTTACAATATCAAGTGTTTTCGTCTTATTCATGATTACTCTCCTTTGCTACCCGATTTAATAATATGTGACATGATGATTTCCTGTGAGGCTTCTTTTCCACTGAGCTCGCCGACAATACGACCCTCATTCATGATGTATACTCTGTCACACATACCCAGGATCTCCGGCATTTCAGAAGAAATCATCACAACGGATTTGCCTTCTGAAACAAGCTGGTTGATGATACAGTAGATTTCATATTTTGCTCCGACATCAATACCTCTTGTCGGTTCATCCAGGATCAAAATATTGGGATCAGCAAACATCCACTTCGCAAGAAGCACCTTCTGCTGGTTACCGCCACTTAAGTTGCCGACATTCTGCTCTACGGACGGACACTTTGTGTTAAGCTTCTCCTTGTATTCCACTGCCACTGCATACTCCTTATCCTTATCGATAATGGTATGGTTGCTGACAGCTCCGAGATTGGCAAGCGTTGTGTTCACGCGGATCGGATTACTTAAGATCAGGCCATTGCCCTTTCTGTCCTCAGTCACATAGGCCAGTTTATGATTGATGGCATCCTGCACACTGTTTAAATGTACCTCTTCTCCATCGAGGAACAGCTGTCCGCTGATATTTTCTCCGTAACTCTTTCCAAAGAGACTCATGGCAAGCTCTGTACGGCCGGCTCCCATCAATCCTGCAATGCCAAGCACTTCACCCTTTTTCACATTGATATTGACATTGTCAACCACCTTGCGTTCTGAGTAAAGCGGATGATATACCGTCCAGTTCTTTACTTCCATCATGGTCTCTCCGACCTTACTCTCCCTCTTGGGGAAACGATCGGATAGCTCACGTCCTACCATGCCTTTGATAATTCGGGCTTCTGAGAAATCATCTACTTTCTTATCCAGTGTTTCAATCGTAGAACCGTCACGGATGACTGTGATCTTATCTGCAACATAGGAAATCTCGTTCAGCTTATGAGAGATGATGATCGATGTCATACCTTCTTTTTTAAATTTCAATAAAAGCTCTAAGAGTGCTTTCGAATCATCTTCATTGAGTGAGGCAGTCGGCTCATCCAGAATCAACAGCTTTGCATGTTTGGCGAGTGCTTTTGCAATCTCCACAAGCTGCTGTTTGCCGACACCTATATCTTTGATCAGAGTCTGCTGCGATTCCTTCAGTCCGACTGTCTTCAGATATTTCGTCGCAAGCTCTTCTGTTTCATTCCAGTTAATCTTAAATTTGCTTCCCCGCTCATTGCCGAGGAACATATTTTCACCTATCGTCATGTATGGCACAAGTGCCAATTCCTGATGAATGATAACGATACCTTTGGCTTCACTGTCCTTAATCTTATTGAATTTACAGATCTCGCCGTCATAAATGATATCGCCTTCATAGGAACCATACGGATAAATGCCGCTTAAGACATTCATCAGAGTTGATTTACCGGCACCATTTTCACCTACGAGTGCATGGATCTCGCCCTCCTCCACCTTCAGGTTGACATTGTCCAGTGCCTTAACGCCAGGGAATGTTTTGGTAATATTTTTCATTTCCAGTAATATCTTGGCCAATTGAAACCCTCCCATTCTGCTTTTTTATTCCATTCATTTGTGTCTGAGTTTACCCCATATACCTTTTCCTTACCGGAATCTGTCAATCTGCCGATAAGTCAAGAATGCAGGCGGGAATATTTCCCGCCTGCAAAAATCATTTTATTCGCTTACACTACTGCAGATCAGCCTCTGTATAGTAACCTGAGTCAATAAGCAGTTCTTTGTAATTGTCTTTGTCTGCGAATACAGGCTCGCAAAGGTAGGAAGGAATGATACCTGTTCCGTTATCATATGTCTCTGTATCATTGACAGGTGCTTCTCCACCCTTCATGATCGCATCAACCATCTCAACAACCTTTGAAGCAAGTGTACGCGTATCTTTGAAGATTGACATAGACTGTTTGCCTGCAAGGATGTTCTTTACACTTGCGATATCACAGTCCTGACCGGTGATGATCGGCCATTCACCTGTGTAGTTTGCTTCCAGAGAGTTTGCAACACCAAGTGCTGTAGAGTCATTTGAGCAAAGTGCAGCATCAAGTGTTGTTCCATCTGAATAATTAGCAGCGATGATAGCATCCATTCTTGACTGTGCAGCGTCTGTTGCCCAGTTCGCTGTAGCTACTTCTTCGAATTTGGTCTGACCTGATTTTACAACCAGCTTGCCGGAATCGATGTATGGCTGCAGAACATCCATAGCGCCGCCGAAGAAGAATCTTGCGTTGTTATCACCCGGGTCACCTGTTGTCAGCTCGATGTTGAACGGGCCGGCAGCATTGTCAAGATCTAACTGATCTTTGATGTACTGTCCCTGAATGGTACCAACCATGTAGTTATCAAATGTTGCGTAGTAAGAAACTGCATCAGAGTTCATGATCAGACGGTCATATGCGATAACCGGAATATTCTGCTCTTTTGCCATTTCCAGAACGGTTCCGAGAGAGTCACCGTCGATAGATGCGATAACCAGTAATTTGCATCCTGAGTTGATCATGTTCTCAATCTGGGAAACCTGTGTAGCAATATCGTTTGCTGCATACTGAAGATCCACCTCATAACCTGCTGCTTCCAGCTCAGCCTTCATGTTAGAACCATCCTGATTCCATCTCTGCAGATCCTTTGTCGGCATTGCAACACCGACTTTTCCGCTTTCTGCTGCAGGTGTCTCTGCCGCAGGAGCTTCCTCCTCTGCTGCAGGTGTCTGCGCTGTCTCATCTGTTGTTGTGCTTGTGCTTGCTCCTGAACCACATCCAACCAATAAGGATGTCACCATGGAAGCTGCCAAAACCATACTTAATACTTTCTTTTTCATTCTGTAACTACCTCCCTTAAAATAATTTAAGAATTTGTTTCATGTGTGTACTATACCATACTTCCCATAGGAATAATTTATGACCTTCTTCAAATTTTTTACTTAAAAAAAGGGACAGAAAAAGACGTGCTAGCACTATTTTGTACATTGCACGTCTTTTCAGAGCAAATATTTGCTGTTCTCTTTTTCCTTGTCTTTTGTTGACCTGTCTCTTTCGCACACCGCAGTTATTTGCGCATCTTGCCAGGCACATTCAGATAGACATCCTCTTTTAAGTGGAATCCGCCGTCAATGATCACTTCATCCATGTTTTCCTCTGTCACGCTGATTGGTTCTATCGCAACGCAGGGAACCATGTATTTCCCATCACTGACCGGCTCGACATCGTCACCGGTCACCTGATCCTCGCGGATCAGCTGCACAGTACACTGCGCCGCGCGCTGTGCAAGCTTTTCCACCGGCTTATAAACCGTCATGAGCTGTGTCCCCTCCACGATCCTCTGACAAGCCTCCAGATCGGCATCCTGTCCCACGACCGGTATGTGTCCCGCAAGGCGTTTTTCCGCCAGTGCCCTGACCACCTGACTGGCAAGATTGTCATTGCCGCACATGATGGCATCGGCATGGCTGACTGTCTCCCAATGATCATACACATATTGCGCCGCAAGCTCTGCCTCCCAATTATCGGCATGAAATGCATCCAGGATGGTATTGTGATTTGCTTCCATCACCTCGCGAAATGCCCCCTCCACAAGCGGTACGTTGCTGTCGGTCGGCGAACCTCCGAGCATCAGCACATTTTTGCCTTGTATGCCATTCTCTGCCAGCGCCTGTCCCATCATCTCTCCCACACGGCTGTTGTCAAAGGATATGTAAAGATCTACATTTCCCTCTGCAATCTGCCGGTCATACGCCACAACCTTGATCCCTGCATCAAGCGCTCTTTTGACCTGATCCTGCAGGCCGTACGAGTCAATGCAAATGATCACGATGGCATCCACGCCCTTGTCGATAAAATAATCTATCTGCTTTTTCTGTTCTTCAATATCACCGTTGGCATTTTGTACATTGACCTCTGCACCAAGCTCCTTTGCCGTTGAAACAAATACATCTCTGTCGCGCAGCCAGCGTTCTATGACAAAAGAGTCGAAGCTCATACCGATCTGCAGCTTCTTTTCTTCCTCCGGCTCAATGTCCGTCTTTCTGTTATGCGACAGAATCAGACAGACACCTCCTAACAAAAGCACAACTATCATGAGAGGCAAAATCCATCTTTTCTTCATACTGTATCACCTTCTGTCTGCGTGGTATGTCCCAGAAGTTCCTTATATTCCGTAGGCGTCACACCGACATTCTTTTTAAAGGAACGACTGAAATAATTCGGGTCGGAAAATCCCACCATCACACCAATCTCCTTCATGGAATATTCTCCGTTTCCAAGAAGTTCCTTTGCCTTTTCCATGCGGACCGATGTCAGATATTCGATAAAATTTTCTCCCGTCCCTTCCTTAAAGATGCGGCTGAAGTAATAAGGACTGATATTCACATAAAAGGATACATCATCCAGACTGATCTGTTTATGATAATTGTTTCTGATATACTCCTTTGCAACATCCAGAATACCGCTCGAAGTCTGCTCGCACTTAGAGGATACATTCCGACACGCCTGTGCAACCTTTTCAACAAACCATTGCTTCATCTGTTCATAATCCTCCAGATTCATAATGGTTGTCAGATAATCGCTGCGTGCATTGAACTGATAGGTCATGCCGCCCTTCTCATAAGCGATATGTTCTGCCCATAAGACAAACTCCAGACATTTCAGGCGAATATCCATCACACTGTCTTTGTGCGCAGTGATCATCCAGTCAAAAAAGCTTCTCGCCGCTGCGACAGCCTGATCCAGATTCCCTTTTTCCACTTCGGCAAATAACTGCTTCTCCAGATTGACCGGATAATTCTGCTCATAGTCACATCCAATCGGCAGATCATCCGCATGCGCCACGCTGCCATCCGTGATGATCAGAGAATTGACTGATTCGCTGTATGCATTTGTCATATCCTGCAGTTCCTTGATGCGGCTGATACCGATTCGGAAGCTGATGGAAAACCGCCGTTTCATATCGTGTACCAGTTCTCTGGCTTTTTCAATCAGCTCACTGCGCCCCGCATAATCCATGACCGGCTCATCACAAGGCACCAGCACCGCAATCTTATTGGCCATGACAGCTCCGACGATACAGTGAAATCTGTTTTTCAGCTCTGTCCTGACCGCCTGATAATAGTTCTGCATTTTAACACTGCTGCCGACGGCATTTGTCATATGATTGCCCTCCTGATCGTCGCCGTATACCAGCGTCATCATATAGGCATAATTTTCATGGATACCAAGCATTGTCCTGTAATTTTCGATATCCTCCACAAAATGCTCCTGCAGAAGGATTTCATAGATCAGTCCGCTCTCGAGGATCGGGACGACCGTCTCCAGCTTCTCGCGGATCAGAAGGTCGTTGCTCCGTCGCTCCCGCTCGCTGTCCACAATAGACATTGCTCTTTTGAGCACGTCTACGATTTTGTTCTTTTCCATCGGCTTTGTGATATATTCAAATACCCCCAGCTTGATCGCTTCCTGCGCATAATCGAATTTATCATACGCCGACATGACAATAAAAATAACCTTCGGGTTTGTTTTTCTGATTTCCTTCATTGCCTCAATGCCGTTGATTCCCGGCATCTGAATATCCATAATGGCAATATCGGGACGGAAGCTTTCCGCCAGCTCAATCACGCTTCTGCCGGTTTTGGCAAATTGGATCTCACACGTACTTCCAAATTCTTTTTCGATGATAAATCTCAGAGAATCAATCACAATCCCCTCATCATCCGCCAACATGATTTTATACATAGTTACCTCCTACCATGCGGTTCCCATCGGTCCAGCCCATCAGACTGCCGGATATGACGATCCGACAAAAAACTGTTATTCCACATCTGCATCCGGTGTTACCGGCAGATAGATGATAAATTCTGTTCCTTTTCCGATGCCTTCACTGTAAATGTCCATGACTTTATCATTTCCGGTAAACAGACGCAGTCTGGCAAGCACATTATCCATTGCCACACCATTGGAATCGGAGCTTTTCCGCGTCCCGTCATAAGTTCCCTGCAAAATCCCGTCAATCGTTTCCTGCGACATACCGACTCCGTTATCGGAAATGCTGATACAGACGCCTTCTTTTGTTTCCCTGACAGATAACCGGATCTCTCCTTCACCTGCCATCTCCCTGATTCCGTGATTGACACAGTTTTCCACGATCGGCTGCAGAATCATACTCGGAATCTGTCTGTCCAGACAGGACTCCTCGATTTCTTTCCTGTAATGGATGTCACCGGAAAAGCGCACATTTAAGATATATATGTAATCGTCCACCAGATTGATCTCCTCGCGCAGCGATACCTGATCGTTTTCTTTTCTGACATTATACCGGAAAAAAGTTGCCACCTTCTGAATATAGGCATATGTCCTGTCTGCGCCTTCCATCATAGCAAGCTGGGCTCCGGCATTGAGCGTATTGAACAGAAAATGCGGATTGATCTGCGCCTGCAGATACTTCAGCTGCGCATCAGTCAGATGTGCCTCCATCAGCAGTTCCTTCTCTTTTAACCGGCGCGTTGCCTCCATACTGTCTTTGATCCGTTCGATATAGACCTTTAAACTGATGACCATCTGATTAAATGCCCTTGTCAGAACACCGATCTCATCTTCCGACTGAAATGCGACCATCTCAACGTCCAGATTGCCTTTTGCCACCTCATTTGCCCTCTGTGACAAAGTTTTTAGCGGTTCCATCATACTGCCCGTAAACTTGATGATAAGCAGTACATTGATTAAAATGACCACGATCATCACCATCATGCTGGTATAGGCAAACACCCGAAAGGCGGCTGAAAGGGAGTTGTAATTTTCTGAGTTACTCACAAACTGCTCCATATTGAGTCTGTAAATATAAGCATCAATATAATGATAGAGCTTTGTTGCACTCTCATACCGAAGACGGTATTTTTCCACGTTTCTGCCGCGCTTTGCCTCAATCGTCTGGCTTGTCAGCTCCAGATATGCCTCTGACATATGCCTGATATTACGCTCCATGCGCGTGGAGGATACATTGCCGATTTCATCGGACAAATCCCGGATCTTTTCACTGTACTCCTGCTCCATGCGATAATAATTTTCAAGCGACTCTGTTGTTTTACTCCCTAAATATTCCACCATGCTGTCCTGCACGCCGCCCAGGCACTCGGAAAGAGCATTTAGGTTCAGATTCTCCTGATACACCTTCTCCATTTCGTTTGACATACGGTTGATGCCGATCAAAAGCATCATATTGGCAAGCAGGATAAAGAGATTTGCCAGAATATAGATACTGCTGATCTTGGCCTGTAGGGAAAGGCTGCTAAATTTCTTTTTATTCATCCGCACTGTCCCCCATATACTGTTCAATATTATTCTTATCGATGAGTGAGATATCCGCCGCAAAATATTCACTGGTATTGCCAAGCGATTTGTATTCTTTCAGTGCATCCACACAATAGCGTCCCATCTGCGCGGTATCCACCATGATCGTTGCATCGATCACACCGCGGTCTATTCCCTTCAAGATGGCCTCCGACGTATAATAGCCTAAAATACTGACTTGACCGACCTTATTATAGTCGACTACAGCCTGATAGACACAGGCGGTATCCCGTGCACCCAGGCACACAATGATATCAGGGATTTCCTCCTGCATAAACAAGTCGCGGATGGATTCTTCCACTGTGAAATCGGAGGCGCCGTCCACTGCGATCATGGAATACTGGAACGATAATGTTTCATCTGTATTCTCCTGTGCAATGGTTTCCTGTATACCCGATATGACAATATTCTGCGATGTTTTCTCACTGCCTGCCTCCACAAGCATTGCCACATTCTGCGATTTTCCTTTTTCTCCTGCGATTCTCAGAATCTGTCTGCCATACTCTCTCCCGATATCATAATAGCCAAGTCCGACATAACTACAGCGCTCGCTCTGGGTATTGTCTCCATACAAGGTCACAACCGGAATGCCCGCACTGACTGCTTTGTTGATCTGCTCTGTCATACGCAGACTCTCGTCCGCTTCCACGATGATCCCGTCCACCTTTGCATAGATTGCAATGTCCATCAACTCCTGTATCGAGTAATCCTGCGACAGATCATTCGAGAGCAGATCGATATAAACACCCTGCGAAAGCCCTTCCAGATAAGCACTCTCATAGATTGCCTGCCAGAAATCCGACTTTTTATCCTGGGTCAGCATCACATAATATTCCTCATAGGTCTGACCGCCTTTTTCCCCTTGAAAACGTTTTAAATACATCTGAAAGACACCCATGATCAGAATCACTGTGACAAGAACTGCTCCGCCGGTTGCAAAGAGCAGCCCTGTCAGATTATATCCGGGTGACTGCTGCCTTTTTTCTGTTCTTTTCGTAGCTGATTTCTCTCTCTTTTTCTCCATGACGCACCTGTTGCCTGAGCTTTTGCAGTTCTTTCTTGTCTGCTTTGTAACAATTGTCTCTATCATACCACAAGAAACAATTTCTTACTACATGACTTGCCATAATTTGCTGCGTCCTTCCGGAATAGGATGCCATCACTCACCAATCCGCTATAGCAAAAGCATCCGGAATCCGGCAGATGAACACACCATCCACCTGATAATTTACGGTTGATTTACACAAAAGACTGGAAAATATGTTTTGATTATGCTATGCTAGCACTATTCAAGGGAAGCATTTCCCCTATTTTCATCATTTCTATCAAGAGGATTTTGGATGTTAATTGCAGTTGTAATGGAGAAAATTGCAAAATAAATAGTGCAGCGTTGATTTCCGGCTCGGGCTGGAAGTCTGCCCTTTTGGTGATGATACAGGTCATCATCGTTTTCGCCTTACAATTGCTTCCTCTGACACGGGGATCTGCGAGCGCGCCACCTGACAGACAGGACGATCTCACACCCCATTCAGATTACATCGTTTTTTAGGATCATTGAAGCATGACTGTACGGTCATGCTTTTTCGTTTTTCAGGGCAAGGCAAACTCCTGCAATTTTCCCCATATAACCTGTATGCACTGTCTGCGAAACGCCACAATAACGCATACGTAGATGCACAAGCTGTATAGATCCTAAGCAGGCCGTGTGATTTGCCGTATAACATAGATCGTTTCGCAAACGCCTAAAACCAACTGTATGAATAAAAGGAGACCATCATGAACATAGAAAAACAAATAGAATTTGATAAAGTCAGAGCACTCTGGAGCAGTTTTGCCATAACTGACGGTGCCAAAGAAGAAATACAGAAGGCATCTTTGTGTCTTTCCGAGAGCACGCTACGAAAACTGCAAAAAGATACAACCGATGCGAGAGAGCTGCTTAAAAAGCTGGGCACGCCACCCCTTACAAATGTAACGGAAATGAAGGAGGCCTTGTCCGTGGCGGAAAAAGGCGACTGCATGACACCCTATCAGCTGGAGCGGACTAGGAACGTCCTGGTCGCCTTAAAACGCCTGAAGGAATATTTGGAAAAGGGCAAGGTGTATGAAAATTCCCTTGCCTATTATGCCGAAAATCTGGACGATGCACCGCAGCTGCGCGAAGAAATCATAACCAAAATACGAGGCGGCGCAGTAGATGATTTCGCCTCAAAGGAATTGTCACAGATCCGAAACCGGATCATCAAATGCGAAGAACAAATGAAGCAGAAAGCGGAACAGCTCATGCGTTCTCACAAGGCATATATGGCAGACAATTATTATACGCTGCGTAACGGCCGCATCTGTCTTCCTGTCAAAAAGGAATATAAGCTGAAGGTATCCGGGAGCATTTTAGACAAATCTTCCACGGGAAGTACGCTCTTTATTGAGCCCACAGGTGTGACAAAATATTACGAGGAGCTGCAGCTTCTCAAGATAGAAGAGGAAAATGAAGTCTACCGTATTTTATATACCTTATCTGCCATGGTGCTGTCGCACGCACCGCTCCTTAGAGAAAATCTCACTCTGCTGGAAAAGCTCGATTTCATTTTCTCAAAGGGAAAGCTGAGCATGGACATGGATGCCACCCCGCCGGCTGTCAACACGGAGCGCAGAATATGTCTGCAGGATGCAAGGCATCCATTGATGGACAAAGAGCAGGCAGTTCCTCTGCAGCTGACAATGGAGGAGGGACTGCGCGGCATCATCATAACCGGTCCCAATACGGGCGGAAAAACCGTGGCAATCAAAACGGTGATGCTAAACTGTATCATGGCACAATACGGTCTGCATGTGACATGCCAAAAAGCCGATATCTGCATGAACAGCTCCTATCTGTGTGACATCGGAGACGGACAGAATCTGTCTGAAAATCTGTCCACTTTTTCTTCCCACATCACAAATGTACTGGAAATCCTGCGGGAAGTCAATCGTGAGAGTCTTGTCATTATGGATGAGCTCGGTTCCGGCACAGATCCTACAGAAGGCATGGGAATTGCCATCGCCATATTGGAGCAGCTCCGCAAAAGCGGGGCGACATTCCTGGTGACCACACATTATCCGGAGGTAAAGGAATATGCCCGGAAAGCAGAGCATGTCGTCAATGCAAGAATGACCTTTGACAGAGAGACGCTGACCCCCACTTATCAGATGATTGTAGGGGAAGCGGGTGAAAGCTGTGCCTTCTCCATTGCTGACAGACTTGGCATGCCCCATGACATGCTGCGGGTGGCAATCCGCGCCGCCTACGGCGAGGAAGCTGCCAAGAGCTACCGGTTCCGGGGTCAGGATCATGCCATTCCCAAAGACAATACCTCAAAAATCACAAAAACAAAGCCACAGAGTAAGCACACAGATCTAAGCGGGAAATATCAGATCGGCGACAGCGTGATGGTTTATCCCGACAAGAAGATCGGTATCGTCGTAACGCCCATTAATGAGAAAGGCGTCCTTCAGGTCCAGCTTCCCGGCAAAAAAATATGGATCAACCATAAGCGTGTCAAACTCCACGTCGCTGCAACAGAGTTATACCCGGAGGATTATGATTTCTCCATTATCTTCGACAGCGTCGAAAACCGCAAAAAGCGGCATGATATGGAGAGGAAATATACACAGGACGTGATAGAGTACGACATTTGGTAAAAAACATGCCACAAATCCGGTCTGTTCCGGCTTTGTGGCATATGACTCATACCATATCTTCTATGCATGTTGCGTGAAAAAGCTGTCCCAGTATTCCTTCACCAGCCGATCAAGCTGTGCATCCTTCGGATATGCCGGTCCCTCTGGAAAGGAGAGGATATCCGCATCGAGCTTTTCAACTCCGGCAAGGTACATCTCCAGCGAGCGCGCAAATACCTCTGTAGGTGTCAGATAGTAGGAAAGGGTGTATTTCCCCGTTTGGGAAAATGAATCTTTTTCCATATTCCGCAGAAGACTCTGATAGGTGAATAATACCTTTTCAAACCCGGGTTTTAAGGAAAGCTTTCCGTACCGGTAATCCACGAGATGCCCAAACTCATGGACCAGACTGCCGGGCTTTGCAATATCCACACAGAGACAATGAAACTGCGGATAATACAGACCGCTTGCATGGTGATTGCCAAGCCTTCGGAACCGGATCGAGCAGGCAGAGCAGTCCACATCCGGAAAATACTCCCTGCGAAACTGCGAAAACTGTTCCCACAGCACATCAATCTTCCCGGTATCACAATCCTCATCCACCTCGACATATCCAAATACCTGATTGAACGCACAGACTTCCATATAGGCCAGAACGGATTTCGGAATATTTTTCTTTGTCTCAAACGATCTGGCATAATCAGAAGAGAGCTCTCTTGTATATTGTCTTTCCAGATAGGTATTCCGGCAGCGATGCATCAGTGCACTGACCAGGATACAATCGCATTCAAACATCTCAGTGTTACGAGTACTTTCCATATGAAGCAGACCAAGAAAGCACCCCTGTGGAATCTCACGCTTCTCAAAGAATGCATGTATCATATGGTCGATTGCCTTCTCTTCTTTCCTATGCTGATCCAAAAGCTTTTGATTCTCTTCTATCGCCTTCTTCCCATATTTTGCATATCTTCTTGCACGCCGTTTTCGATACTGATTGTTGATGCTGCCAAGGTCCTTTTGCATTTTTTCTGCCAAAAGCTGTACATAGTCTTTTTCAGCCGCGGTCTGCCTATTGTCTTCTTCCAGATAAAGCACCATCATATTGAGCAGATACAGACATCCCAGATACAACCCGATATCCATGACCGGATACAGATTCTTTTTATGCTTTTTAAAATACAGCTGACAATACTGATAGCGGGAAGCTTTGTGTTTTCGCGTCACACCCAGCACATACTCGTTTTGATAGGAAACCTTCAGACAGACGCCGTCGCTGCTTTTATCTGCGCAAAGCCATGAAGGATTTAAAAAGAACTCTCTGACATCTGCCGGCAGAAAGTCCTCCTCTCTACAATCCAAAAGAACCAGATCCTTTCGAACGCTCTCATGATAGGTCTCTCTGATTTTCTCTATGACAAGCCTTTGCACATCAGCGCTTTTTGCCTGTTCCAGCTCTTCCAGAAGCGGTCTGTATAAATATTTTGCTGCTTTGCCTGCCAGGTCCTTCAGATCCAGGAAGCAATTGTCCGCAAGCTGATATCCCTCAAAATAGAATTTTGGCTTTGTCTTGCAGATTTTATCGATGACATCCTCTGTCACATCCCTATTGGCCACACGTTTCGCCTTCTGCCTATATAAATCCTCAAGCTGTTTTCCTTTTCTTAAGTAATCTGTCTCGCTCATAGCCGGTCTCCCTTTCTCACAAGTCTTTCGCTCATCTCTTTTCTCATAATCATACCTTTTTCCATTTCCCGTGACAATACAAATCGCCGCACAACCACAAAAGCTTGCAATTGTGCGGACGAATGGCATGAAAAATGATCACAACAGCCCTTTTTTCCATACATATTCGGGAATCTGACGAAGCTCCTCCTCTGCATCCAGACCGTATGCTGCAAAACAGGCTTCCAAATCGCTCTGACTCACCTGCTCAATCTCCCGCTTCATGTAATAATCCGATTGATATTTTTCAAAGCCCTCCCCATACTGTTTCTCATATTCTTTGTACTTTTTCAATGTGGATTTCCGATCCAATATCTCAATTTTCTGATCATGTACATAAATGCCCAAACGGACTGCATCATAAAATTTCTCATCATATGCAGGCGAATAAAAGCGTTTTCTTTCGTTTTCATCCTCCATGACCTCCCACGGCACTTCGTCCCAACACGTGATTGCAATGATCAGGTCAAGATAAGGAAATGCCATCAGCTTAAGCAGCCACTCCACCACGAATTCTTCCGTTTCAGGATATTTCTGTGTAATGGCATTGGCTCCCACGGTTCCGTCTGCGTGAATCCAGCCATATCCCGACGGATAATGATTCTTCTCAATCAGCCAGTTGTCAAAATTAATATTCCCTACATACTCCGGATGATTGGTAACCTTATTCGAATTACGAAAAAAATTGTCTGTTCTTCGAATGATGTCAAACGCCTGCTGCCTCGTCACCTTTTTGCCTCTCATACGATAATAGGGTCTTCTGACATGGGATACATCCTTGATATCCTGCTCATCCGGACAAATGATCTCATAGGCAGCATATTTCTCATAGTCTTCTCTGCTCATAAAACACTGCCTATCATCAATTGACAGCATAAAATAATCAAGCACCCAATTGAAAAAATCATCCTCATAATATAAATTGCCCGCTTCATCCAAGGAGAGCTTCCCCCTCTTTCCTTTGGTCAAATACTCTATAATATGCATATCTTTCTCCTCTTCTGCACTAGTGTATGTCTCTAAGAATCGCCCGATCACATTATAACACGATTGGCTATGCTGTAGTCCCGATAAAACCAAGCTGATTTTTCGTTTTTCCACGTTGCATCAGATTGTCCTGCTCCATTCTTGCAATCGCCCCTCTCACATCCTCTTTTGTCAGCTGCGCCAGTTTCCTTTTATTGATACGCTCCAGCTCCTGCCCGCTCAGTCTTACGGCTGCCTGCATAATGATGTGCTCCAGAAAGCTGCGCGCTTCACGGCCGTTTCCGAAATTGGAATCCTTCACGCGTTTTGCAAAATACGCGATGATCTCCGAATCTGCCTCTCCGGTCAGCACAAATTTTTGCTGCGCGGCCAGACTGTGTACGATGCGAAGCATTTCTCCCGCATTATAGGAATCAAAAAAGATCGTCGAATTGATCCTGCTTTTGATACCCGGATTGGAATCGATAAAAAGCTTCATTTTATTATTCTTTTCGCTTACCTCCCTGCCTCCGTATCCGGCAAAGATAACAAGCTTATCCATGGCATGCTCCTCCAGCTCGATCACAAGCTGTGCCAGTGCCTCCTGGCTGAAGCTGTCAGGTTCCTTATCGGATACAATGGAATAGGCTTCATCAATGAAGATAATGTCATTTCGCTCAAAGAGCTGGTGCGTCTTAGGCGCAG
Source organism: uncultured Lachnospiraceae bacterium (assembly GCA_945949085.1). Classification (GTDB taxonomy): domain Bacteria; phylum Bacillota; class Clostridia; order Lachnospirales; family Lachnospiraceae; genus CAG-194. Next base: position 81,621 of record CAMFDJ010000004.1, read on the forward strand.
AGTGACCCACATAGAGCCCCTTCAGATCGGCACCATTGACACTGGCAAACCGGTTCCCCGGCAAAAGCTGTTCCTTGCACATAATCTCCCCCATCAGCCTGGCAACCGTCGTCTTCGCCGTTCCGGGTGCTCCAATCAAAAGATGTACATTATGAAAATTGCCCTTGCCAAGACCTGCCTCCTGCCGGTACTTTGTGAACTTCATCATTTGGACAATCTCTCGAATCTGCCGCTTGACATTCTCCATGCCGACCAGGTCCTGCTCCAGCCGGGATATAGGATCTTTTTCCTCAGTACCTGCTCCGACGAATTTCTGCAGAAAATCAAAATCCTTCTTTGTCAGTGTCTTTTTTGAGCCATCTTTTCCAATATACCGCATGACCTTTTCCATCGTCTGGGAAGGTTCTAATGTATTAATCTCCGTAATTTTCTTTATGATCTCATGCTTTGGAAATGCCTTTGCCACACGATAGGAAAAACACGAAAGCCATCCGTCAAATAAGAGCTCCTCATATGCGGCGTAGGTTGCCCGATCTCCATCCACATGGATAATGTCTGCCGTGAACATGAGCGCGAGACGCAAAAGCTCCTGGTTGGCACGATCATCCTGCACCTCACACCCTCCAAAGAAGCTTTCAAAGCTTGATCTTCTGATATGCAGAAAATACACATTTCTGTTTTCCGAAAAACGCTTCAAACTGTCCATGCTCGTTGTAAGCTGCGGATAAGAATTGGCATAGCGCAGGATGCAGATGGGCTCATGGCGGCAACCGGTCCAGTAAGGCTTTTCGCCCATATGAAAATCCTGCATCATCTGAAATGGGCCTCGTCCGATGGCATTCGAGCGATCTGTATATTCTGCTATTTCGGAAAATAATACCACCGGGAGCCTGCTTGGCGACTCTTCCCAGGCGCTGTCCTCCTCATCATCCGCATCATCCGGCTCTTCTTCTAAGTCAAAGTCCTCAAAATCCTCCCATTCATCGTCGGTAAACACATCATCCAAACGAAAGATATCTTCTCCGCTTCCCCCCGACAATTCCTCTGCCGCAATAAAGCCTGCAGGTACGCCTTCGTCCTCACACTCTGTATCCTCTTTCTGTAACCCTGCCTCAGCCAGATAGCTGACAGCCATGAGCCCCTCTTCCTTTGTATTACAGTCAATGATCACGAATCTGGAGCAGCCCTTCTGCAACTGCTGCAGACACTCCTGAAACTGTGTTGCTCCCAGTTCTACATCCGCTTTCAGACAATCCAAAGATACCTCTCCATCGAGCTGAAGATATTCCACTTTCTGACTGGTGCCCCCATCCAGGTATCCGGTGCAGAGATTTGGTTTCAATAAGTTCAATTTTCTCATCCTTCCATACTCCTTCCATTTCTTTGGTGCTCATAGCATACTACATTTTATTTTGGGTTTTAGGACAATTTTGTCCTATTTTGTTGACAGATTCTTCTGCACTTTCTACAATAAAAAAAACTGCAACGAAACGACACAGGGAAAGGGAAAGGACACAACTATGCCAGGGCAAAAAACGAATCCAAACGCACAGGTAGCAGAAAGGAGCCTCGATACTCCTGTTTCCAAAGAGCAGATTGACGATGAGTTTCTGACGCTTGTGCGCACCGGCAAGCTCGCTCTCATCATCTTTGTACTGAAGCACCGCACAGACGAAGATCACCCCATGAACAGCTCCCGGATTGCAGCATTCTTAAAATCCATGCTGGAAGACTCCGAATATTATGACAGCACAAAACTGTCCCCCAAAACCATCCAGCGGACACTGCAGACCTATTGCTATAATAAGGAACACTACCCGGAGGATTCGAATCTGCTCGCCATAGAACAGGCCTTTGGCGGTTCGATTGGCTGGCAGAAAAAAACAGATGCCAAGCAGGCCGTCATTTATTATTACTTTGAGCCCTACCTGGATGCCACAGATATCGCCTTAGTGCATGGATCCATCCAGAGTAATCAATATCTCTCAAAGGAAGAAAAGCACTATCTGACAAAAAGACTGCTTGCCATATCTTCCATGGAGGGGATTTTTTCGGGTGAGGAGCTTACACAAAACACGCTTTCTGCCACTATCCTCCCTGACAAACCACATCCCCCTACCAGGCAAAAGCAGATTGCGGAAAATTTACTGCCCCAGACAAATTCCCTGACATTGCATCATTTCAATCAGCTTGAGGATGCCATTGAAAGGCAGTATCAGGTTGATGTGGTATACGGTCATTACTCCATCAATGAAAAAAATGAGATCTGTTTTCTGCCCACTGTATCCGGGACAGTTACGCTCAATCCCTATGCCCTGCTCTGGGACAGAGGCTACCTCTATCTGATCGCCACAAAAGCAGGTGAGCAGATTCCCTCGCACTACCGTTTGGACAGAATGATCACGATCCGCCCTCATAAAAGCGATGCCAAGCAGCAGCAGAAGTGTGAACCGTTACCGGATCTGCTCCTTCCCTATTTTCCGATGAAAAAAGGAAAGCGCGTCTTTTTGGCAAAGACTTATCGGCAGCAGCATCCCCACATGGGCATCTACCAGGGCGAAAAGACCTCTGCCACCTATCAGCTTGAATGTACCGACCGCACGATCTCCATTCTGATTGATTACTTTGGTCACGAAATTACCATCAAACCCTCACCCAGAGTGCTTTCCGGGGAGGAAGCCGAGCAGACACACGCCTCCCGCTATCTGATCGTCACACTCAAAAATGTCGCCTATGAAAATATGAAGTTATTCTGCTTATCTCACTGCAGCTCCATTCGCGTCATTGCACCAACGGGCTTTGCAGCAGAGATCAAAAATACGCTTCTGCAAATTGCGAAGGATTATTAGACAGCACATGCCGCGGCACCTGTGCAAGGTACCGAAAAGCCAAAGGTCCTTGCCACGGCGCGCGGCTGTGTCTCAGACAGACGCGTAATTGCCTTCTCCATATCTTCCGGTGTCAGAACATGATCTTTCCTTACCCTCTCTTTTGTCTTTCCTTCTGCGCACATTTCTTCGGCATGCCGGATTGCAAGAGATGTGATTGTCATTTCTACCAGTTTTCTCGCCTCACGCGCATTCCCGAATTGTTCCTTCTGCCCTCTTCGAAGAGACTCCATATAGGAAAGGAATGCCTTCCGGCACGAACCATCCAGACGGTACCCCTGCCGTCTGCTCATCTGACAGGCAATCTCAAACAGCTCTTTTCCGGAGTAATCTGCAAAATGGACCTTATGACTGATGCGCGAAGAAAGTCCCGGATCCAGCTGCAAAAAATCAGAAAGCTCACTTTGATACAGTGCAAAAATAACTGTCACATCCGGGTATAGCTCCATATATCTGACAAATTCCCGCATTGCCTCCCGGATATAGCTGCCGGATTCCTTTTCCAAAAAGAAACCGGCTTCATCCACAAACAGAATGCCGCCTCTTGCCTTTTCAAATTGCTTTGCAACCTTTGGTGCCGTCTGCCCGATATATTCCCCGATCAGATCCTGCCTGGCAGCCTGCACGAACACAGAGCGCATATGACATTCCTGTGCCAGAATCCCGGCAAGAAGCTTTGCGCATGTGGTTTTTCCGGTTCCCGGATTTCCGGAAAAGATCATGTGATGATGTAGATTCGACAGCTTTGGATTCCTCTGCTTCTCCATTGCCAAAAACCGCATTTCCTCTGCAATCTGCTTGACATTTTTTAAGGAAGGCATCTCCATGAGCTGCTGCCAGGCATCCTCTTCCTGTGTCAGATACAGATTAAAATCATCTCTATTAAGTATCCCGGTCTGCGTAATCCTATCCCGCCGGCAAAACAGGATATGATCTAAAAGTCCGGCAACTCTTTCCTCGCACAACGTCTCCCCAAACGTCGCAAAAAGCTTCCCGGTCAGATCTGCAAATGTCAATTGCGCCTCCGGCTTTACGCCCTCCTCTTTACACAAATACGCAAGCAATTCTTCATAATAGCAGCAGATGTCAAAGTCAATCTGCAGTACACCGACATCCGTTGCCCCCATCATCCTCCTGACCCATTCCTGCGACAGCGCCTCCTTTTTGATCCAGACAAACCGCTGATAGGAAGCAGTCAGACACAAAATATCCTGCTTCGCACAGTCTGACATATCCGTATCGCAGCAGATAAAAAACGTCTCCTCATCCGACAGTCCCAAAATCTGTCCCAGGTAAGGATTGGAATAACCGCCGCTGCCGCTCTCATACCTGCGCCTTAAATCAACAACACGCATATAAGGCGATTCGTCCTCCTCATAGAAATCATAATAAATGCCGTCGTCCTCCACCGGGATTTCATTTGCCTGAAACAGATAATAGGCAGATTTCTTGGCGATCATCTCATCCGCACAGACAAGAAGCACTGTTTTAGGCAAAAGATAGCCGTATTTCTGCAGAAATGCATTACACTGTCTGATATACGGAATCCCGTCATTTTCACTCAGATTTGCCATGTCATTTACGCCTCTTATCTCTTCTATCAGAACCTGCGAGGCTGCTGCGCTGTATCGCTGCGTCAGGACAGGTACCATTTCCAGCATTCTCCTTTGGCACGCCTTTTGATCCCTGCTCTCCAAATTACTCATATCATCCGTCCTCCTATTCTTCGCGCTATCCTTATTTTTACCCTGCCAGATATTTTTTCCGACACATGCGCACATAAGCCTCACTCTTATTTTCCGCCAGTGCATTTAGGAAAAAGCTGTCTTTGTTGATTGTCACATACAACTGCTCCCATAACAGTTCCTCCTCTTCGTCCCCGGACGTAAAGGCAAACAGATGCTCTACCTTCTCTGCAATCAGGCGTTTCTGCTTCTGCGTCATGCGCTTACCGTCAAAATCAGCTTTCAGATTCTTTAGGATCATGTCGAGCAGTGACCATTTCTCTCCATAGGAAAGTAATGCAAATTCCTCTTTACATGTGCTGTCTGCAGTCCCTTCACAGATACTGCGCATCTTTTGCTGCGTAAAGCCATGACTCCATTTCCGATAGTATTGCAGAAACAATTTTGCGATTTTATCGGATTTAATAAACTGCTTCACAAATTCCTCTGTGACCTGCTGCTGCAAGCTCTCATATGCAATGATCTGACAGCTCAGATTGTCCCAGCTGCGGCATGTGACAAGCTCCGGCTCCTGTCCCCCCTTTTCCATCTCACACTTATAGAGACATCCCTTGTTATCACGCAAAAAAGAGAGGACTGCCGGATGCATTTTCCTTTCGTTCCCATACTCCAGAAAATCCTGCCAGCTGACGGTGATCTTCATTTTTCTCAGTCTGTCCGTGACAGCGGCATCAAAGGTTCTGGCCGACCTGTTATACTCCTTCGGATTGCCGCACAATACAATAACCCAGCCTCTCGGCAGTCTGTGACAGCCGATATTCTTTGTCTGTAAAAAGGAGAGCATGATCGGCGTGATGGTATCTGACATACACGGAAACTCATCGAGCAGCAAAATCCCCTCGCTCTTTCCCGGAAGCTCCTGCTGCTGCACCTTGGCAATGATCTCCGACATCGTAAAATTTGTGTATTTGGTGCCGTCCGAAAGTGTCTCAATGACCGGGAGTCCCAAAATATTATTTCTGGTATTGTGCACCAGAGAAAAATCCACAAATCCAATGCCAAGCTCATCGGCAACCTGTCTGACAATCTGCGTCTTTCCAATCCCCGGTGCTCCCTCCAGATAAAACGGCAGACGGTTTTCTTCCGCCATGAGATAGACACCGTTTTCATCCTTTAGCAGATATCCGCGGATACCGTCCATGATATCTTTTTTTGCTTCCCGAATCGTATACATCCTGTTTCCTCCTTGTTTCCTGTAATTTTTACTCCTCCTATGGCTGCTGCGCTTCATGCGCATAAGCGCATAACACCGGAATGGCATAATATTGTCCCTTTTTGGCTGCCTTTTTCAGATACTGCGGTATCTGCTCCTTTTGTATCAGATTTTTTTCAATCGCTACATATAACAGTTCTTCGCTTGCAATATCCAATATCGTATCAAAAAGCTTGCCATACAATTCTTTTATTTCTTCCGGGCATGGATCCTCCTCATCCTCCCTGATAAAGCCCTTCAGATTCTCAAGAAAATGAATCCGAGACTGCAGAATGGTACAATCTGCGTCATCCTCGCTTTCCAAAAAGCGCTTATCTACAATAGGGCGAAATGCATATTCCAGGATTCCCTGTATAGCCGGATCCCTCCGGGATACCGGAGGCATTTTTTGCATAAACTGGCTGATCACAAGAAGCGGATCCCGGCTGTAGCACATGACCGGCTCACCCGTCTGCGTAGTCCAGAATTTCCATCCACTGTCCTCCATATCTGTCCAGAATCTTTGTGCTACATACTTCTGCCTTTCTCCGAGGGACTGCTGCAGATAAGATTGCAGAAGCTCTGTAAACTCCTCCTCGCAGACGTACTGTTCAAATAATGCAATATGTCTTTTCCGATGCTGCTGCCATTTTTTCTTCTTCTCTGTCTGCAGACCGGCGTACAAAGAATACGTCTCTCCCAGCTCCAGCAGCTTAAGCTTTGCCGTCCAAAGCACCTCCCCAAAGAGCTGTGGCAGCAGCTTTTCAAAGAAGACCAGCCAGTACTGATAATCCACAAGCCATTCATCCTGATCCTGCGTATGATAGCCGGCACGGTAAATTTCCGTACGCATGCTGCTCAGAATAAGCTTGACACTGCCTTGCTCCTTTTGAAAAAACTGTAGGATTTCGTAGTATAATGCCAGATACTCTTTTACCGTGATGTCATCACGGAAGAATCCGAATGGACATGTCTCCTCTTCCTTTGCCTCCGCCTCCGGAAGGAGCTCCAGCAGATACGGCGCCCGCTTGCTCACTTGCCGAAACAGATGTAGCGGGTTTGCAATATATAATGGATTACAGATAAATGCACTCCTGACCTTCAGCCTGCCCCAAATCCTATCGTCCTGAATTTGCATGATCTGCTCCCATAGAAATTGCTGCAGATCCTCAGGCATAGATTCATCTGTCAGCAATATCTGATAGATATCGACGATATCTTTGTTTCGATTCCCCCTATACGAATCCCCATACCTGCTTACGCCGGTAAACAGGCTGTATTGCATATCAAAATAACCATTTTGAAGCAGCTGCCTTGCCAGTTCGTATTCTTTTGTCAGAATGCAAAGCATGACGGGACAGCCTATATACAAAAACTCATCCTTCTTCATGCCGCACGGATACCCCACGGTATAAAAATCATCGGCCATTTTTTGTCCTGCCAGATCCTTGATCCGATTTTCCAATTGCGCAAAAGACTGATCCACAAACAGTTCCGCATAATTCAGCTGATTGAAAACTACCCCATCCCATTGCAAATCCTCGTCATATGAAAAAATAACATCCATGATTGTCTCTCTCCTCCTGCCCTTTTTGCCCTGCCCCCGGAGGCAGGCTTTTCTCAATAGGTCACAATCTCAATTCCCTTCGGTATTTGCACGCTATATTCCTGTAATACCCTTTTTGCCTGCGTGCTCATGACAAACACGGTTTTGATATCCGGAAGCTGCTTGGGGTATTCTCCCATTCCGTCCGTATAATAAAGCAAAAGGTCTGTCTTTTCGTGCTCTCTCTCCAGCTGCGCAAGCCGTCCAAAAACCGGTCTGAAGTCCGTTCCACCCCAGCCGGACAGCTCCATTTGGTCAAAAAAATCTTCACCCAGTTCCTCTGCCATGCAGATTTTTTCCGATTGTATGCACTCATCACAGGTGATCAGATGTACCTTTATTCTGCGCATCCGGTTTTTCCACTGTGCAAAAAGACCTCCAATCTCCCGCAGCAGTTCCCGAATCACTTCTCCCTCACACGAGCCACTCGTATCAATTGCTATGCAAAGACGTCCCTCCATGCCTCCTCCGGACTCATCAGCACGTTCCACCAAAGGACTATCTTCATTGATCGAAAATCCGTACTGATATAGCATGACATCTATTTCATCCTCCGCATTCTCCTCGCAGAAACTGCCTGCAAAATAGCTTTCCAGAAAGAAGCGATAGTCTCCTGCCTGTCCATCCGCCTTTTTTACAGTTTGGATTTCTCCGTTTTCCTTCACTCTAAGCGATGCGCCAATGCCCCCCGACAGATTGCTTTTATCAGAGACAGCATTTCCCAGATACCGGTTTGCACAAGTCCAGTTTTGTGTGATCTTACGCACCTCCTCCTCAGAAAGCTCTCTCATATGCCAGAATCTGTGATCGTCCATAACCCACTCTGATGCCTTATCCATCATGCGTTCCCATTTCTTTTGAAATGCAGCATTTTTCTGTCTGCTCAGGTTGTGATAATTTTCCGGCGACAGATTCACGCCTTCTTTCTCCCAATATTCCATCAGCCGCTTCGTCTCACCGCAATGCGGTCTCTCGTAGCCCAGGGCAGCCATAAAACCGTCTATCCGTATATCACAGAGCAGGTTGGCAAGGCTTTTTGCGCGAAGCTGCCGCGTTGTCTCCTGATCCAGACAAAAACCGTGCAGCAAAATGTGCAAAAGTATCTGCTCAAGCTGCCGGATTCCTTCCTTCCGGTAGCTGCCAATGACTCTGTCCGGTTTGAAATACAGATACGCAAAATCCGTAGATAAAAGCGTGTCATTTTCCACTGGCATCAGTTTGAATAAATGAAGCGCATAGACAAGCTCCGGATATTGTGCTTTCAGCTTTTCCATCGCCATTTTGACCAGCTTTTTCGCCAGCTTTGTCTCCTTTTGATCCGGATCTGCGGGCAACAGGATTTCGATATTCTGTTTGACAGCAGGGCCGCTTTGCTTTTTCATCTCCCGCTCCTTTCCATACAACTTGATTTCCTTGTTTGCAAAGCAAGCATATCACACCCCTTTTCGTAAAATCGGACAAATTTGACGCAAAAAAAACCATTGACACAATGAGAACATGTCAATGGTTTCTTTCGCTTTCGACCTCGTATTCCGATCTCTTACTGCAACGACAACTTTGCAGAACCGCTTATGATAAACCCGATATCCATGACAGACGCACCGGGCTCTATCTCTCCGTTATACTCTTTGGATGTGATGATCAGCTTCTTTCCATCCTGCCTATATTCTCCATTCCAGCCGTCAGACAGTGAAATGTCTTCTGAAAAGGCAAGGGAAACCTCCCATGCGGACACCTTTTCTGATCCTGTGTTTTTCACGCTCAGCTGATACTGGTAGAAGGTTTTCCCATCTGATTCCCAGCTGCCGGTTACCTGCGCACTCACTTCCAAATCTCCAAAGGTCTGATTCTGCGTGTTTGTATTTGTACTGTCTGAGGTTGACTCACCGGCATTACCTTCCTGCTTTATTTCATCCTGACTCTCGCTTTTTTCCTCTCCCTTCTGCGAGGTATCGTCTTTCTTCCGGGCTTGGCCGCTGCCTGCATCAGAATTTGCACGAAGCATATCATAAATCCATTTGCCGCTTTCGCTTAAGTCTTCCTGCGCAAAACCGGAAGTCTTTTGGCACGAAGACGCAATCAGCGCGGAGGTTTCATTTTTATTACTCAGACTCCAGACTGCATAGCTGACACCCAGCCGGTCCATCGTATCAATCCAGCTCTGTGCCTGCGCAAGATCATTTCCGCCATTGCCGCTGGCATCGCACATTCCAAATTCGCTGACAAAAACCGGTGTACCCGCTTTGATCGCACTTTCCATTTTATTTCGCAGGTCTTCTTTGTGGGTCGCAGCATAGAAATGCAGCGTGTACATGATATTGTCATATCCCGTGACAGGGTCATTTTGCGGTTTGTCTATCTCCTGACACCAGGTCGGCGTTCCGATCAGCACAACGGCATCCGGTGCATTTTTTCTGATGACAGGAAGTACTTCACCCGCATAGGATTTGACATCTGCCCAGCCGGTTCCGCTGTTTGGCTCATTACAGATTTCATAGAGCACATGCTTTTCGTTCTTCAACTCATCGGTGATTTCCTCAAAAAACCGCAGGGCTTCCTCCTGGTGCGTCAGTGGATTATTATCATGCAGAATGTGCCAGTCTACAATCACATACATATCCGCCTCTTTGGCGTACTGCACACCATTTAACACAAGTTCTTTCAGTTTCTTCTGATCCCCGCCACTGCAATAACCACCATTCTCGTCTGTGTACATCGCGATACGAAACAGATTGGCACCAAATTCATTGCTAAGCTGCATGATTGCATCCTGATTTACAAAATCCGGAAACCATGCAATACCATGCGTGCTGATACCGCGAAGCTGTACAGACTGTCCCTTTTCATCTACAAGCTGTGAACCCTTTACGGACAATGCACCATTTTTTGACGGACGCGCCAAAATATAGTCACCGTTTTTCTCCGTCAGGCTGCCGTTTGTAGCGCCTGAGGTCTCTAACTCTTTTTCCTGCTGCTTTTCCGGCTCTGAAGCAGTCTGCACTTCTGTCTGTTCTTCTGCATTTTCGCTGTTATCCGCCTGCTTGTCTAAATCCTTGCCATCTTCCTTCACCTCCGTCCGGTTTCCGGAAACTTCCACCTCTTTTTCCTGCTCCAAATCCTGTATTGTCAAATCCTCCTTCTGCCCTCCCTTTTTTCCGCATGCCGTCAGACTAAAACACAATATTCCCAAGCTAAGAAACAATCCTATTTTTTTTACTTTTACAGATCTACCTTTCATTCAAATATCCCTCTTCCTTACAAATTGCCCTCTTCTTCGTAAAGTTTCGTATAACAAAAACCATTGACACAATTACTGCATGTCAATGGTATTTTTGTGCAACCGTTAGTCACAGAATAATATTCCGTTTTTATCTGATGCCTTTACCTGATACATTCCATGATCAGCTCTGTCAAAGAGACTTCTCACACTTTCGCCCTGATGCCACTGTGCGATTCCGGCACAGAATCTGTTGGTTTCCTTGAGCTTCTGTAACTGCTTCTCCACCTCGCTCTTTGACATATCTCTTGTGAGAATGACGAATTCATCCCCGCCGAATCTTCCCAGGATTCCGTTCACACCAAAAAGTCCTGTTATGTCTTTGGCAACCTTTTTCAGAACCTCATCTCCATACTGATGTCCATATCTGTCGTTTATTTTTTTAAAATCATCCAGGTCAATGATGATGAAGAAAGTCTGTCCCTCCGGATTCTCCTTTAAATACTCTTCCATTTTTTCGAATACCGTTTCTTTCCGGTACAGATTGGTAAGTCCATCTCTTTCCGCTCTGGCATTCAGGCTGTTTTTCTCCATCTTTTCTTCATGGATATCCTCGATGCGTCCCAAAACACTGAGGATTTTCCCATCCTCATCTGCCACACTTTTATAATGCGTGTTGTGCCAACGGTACCCACCGCCCGACACCAGCGACAAATACTCCAGATTTCCTTCCGTCTCTTTCTCACATGCCCCCCACAGAGCATCCTGAAACTTCTGCAAATGAGAGCTGTGAACCAATGGGGAATTCTTCATGGACTCGCTATAATGCACAATCTCTTTGCGCTGTTTGTTATCGGGAAAATTATAAGAAAAGATCATGGTATCCCGATCCGGATAGTACTCAAACAGCAACCCCTGCGCTGTAGCCTCCAATATCTTATATCGTTCCTCCTGCATCATGAGCTTTGCGTTCGCACTCTTCAATGCCTCCAGGCTATTCTCGTATTTTTTCTTCTCTGTAACGTTAGTGATAACCGTAAGGTATAATGGTTCGGTATTATTCTTATTTTCCAACGCCACACCATGTATCTCAAACCAATTCAGACTCCCATCTGCCCTGTATCCTCTAAAGGTACACCGGATATCCTCTCCCTTCGGCGCATGTTCCTCGATACAGGATTTCAGTTTTGCTGCATCCTCCGGAAGAAGTGTGGAAAAAAAATTGTGATAGGATTCCCTGTACTGCTGCTTTGTGTAACCCACACATGTAAAATAAGCTTCATTTAAATACACTGCGCGCACCTGCTCCCCTACCTCGAACAGACCTACGCCCACAGCAATATTTTTCAAAACAATCGGCAATACAATGCTTGTATCATCTCCCAGACATTTCAGGCGATGATAATCTGAAATGTCATATACCTCTTTTTCTTCTTCTGATTTCATATGTTCTTCCATCCCCTATTTTTTAAAATACAGCTTCCCTTTTCCTATTCTATTATGACTATCTGTTTTATGTATCTATATGTAACTCCATATGGCATCATACACACTTATTCTGTCACTCATTTTACATGATTCGACAGGATTATACAAGAAAAAACATACCTCCCTTAGAATGCAATAACATAAACAAAACAGACAATCGTAAAACTGTCTGTTTTGTATCATACCTTATGCTGTGATGTTGGGGCAAAAGGTATTTTGACCCCATGATACCTACGGATTGCTCCGCACTCTGTGCTCCCGCAATCCTACGATTACAAGTGATGCTACATTTATACTCCATAGTAACGCTTAATCGCATTTGCTACATATTCTGAACAACCTATTCCAAACTGACTGTCCGTAACCTCTGCCAATTTTGCATTCTGCAGATATTCTTTTGACAAAGCAAGCAAAATACTCCTTGCATTAACATGATTTCCTGCAACTTTTCTAACGCCTTGCTGTCATAGAGTCAATACCAATTTTTATTTTTAAGCCATTTTCTGAGTTTCAGTCTCTCAGTTTCTATCATACACATCAACCCTACAAGCTGGAAGCTGCGCGTTTCTACGAGCGGTGCGCAGACAGGACGGAATCAGTCGTGGGAGCTTGCTCACAAACGGCTGAATTTCGGACTGGATGCATAGCGCGACAGCGCGTCATGAGCATGTAGCGCAAGCGAAATGCGAATGGCACCGCATCAACAAATCCCATTTGTAAATTTCATAAATTTGGAATTCATTGTTTTACTCGATTTCCATTACCATTCCAGAACTTGATGCCACAAAACCAAGTGCTTCATATAAAGGTCTTCCCATTTCCGTTGCATCTAAGCTTATTTCTGTTACGCCATATTCTTTTGCTTCGTTTATTAGAGCCTCAACCATTTTCTTTGAAATTCCCATTCGTCTATGGTCTTTTCTCGTATAAACATTCATTAAATGTGCCCTCTTACCTGTCGGATGAGAGTATGTCGGCATAATCCATATATAAGACAAGCTGGCACAACCAACCACTTCTTCGCCGTCAAATGCCAATACAGTAGACTGCTCTCCTTCTTCAAAATACTTTCGACTCTCTTTCACGAGGACTTCATCATATACATATTCATCCGGTAAATGATTCACTTCTCTAAGCATCTCTAATCGTACTTTCATCAAAAGTTCCATATCATCTTTTGTTGTTTTTATATACTTAATATCACTCATGTTACTCCTCTTTCATTGCACAGAAAATGGAAGCTGTCTTTTGCAATCAATCCTAATCTATCACCAAATTTTCCATTGATTTTTCACCTGTGTATTTCTTCCCAATGTTCCTTGGTCATTATATTTGTATGTCCGACCCGTACCTCGTTCATCAACGGTACCAGTACATTGTCGCATGTGTGATGATAGATAAATCCAACCTTTTCCTGAACTCTTTTCGATTTCTGATTGCCTTCATAGTATCCACACCAGATTGTAGTCATGCCGATATCTTCAAATCCATGGCGGATGATTTCTCTTGCTGCTTCCGGCATATAGCCTCTGCCCCAAAATGCTTTTCCGAGCCAATAGCCCAATTCACACTCATCATCACGCTCTGTCATATCCGTATGTCCATTCAATTTGAGCTCAATCGCTCCAATCGCTTTCCCGCTGCCTTTTTCGCAGATTGCATAACACTCTGCACCATTGAACACATTTCGAATCACGTCAAGGCTTTCATCTATTGACTTATGCGGTGGCCATCCTGCAATAGGACCAACATCTGGATCCTTTGCATATTCAAACAAGCTGTCAGCATCTGCCTCAGTCCATTTTCTAAGTATCAGTCTCTCAGTTTCTATCATACACATCCATCCTTCCGTTAACCCAATTCCAATTTCTGCTGTTCAAAAACCGGAAGCTGTCGCTCTCCCATTCGCTGATATATTAGCCTATCATTTTACCTATAAATAACTTCCCTATGAGAATTTTATAGGTATTTTCCTGCTTATTTTGATTCATATCCCCTGATTTTACCTACTAATTTATAAATACAGACATATTTTATGGGTAATGCTCCATGTTTCGCATTCGCCAGGACAAGAAATAACTTTGTTTTTGCTTTTTCTTGGAGCTAGGCTTATCCCAATTTACAACATTCTCTTTCATCTAAATTGTATCATCCTAAAATCGGATTATCCAAAAATACTTAAAAAAGTTCATCCATTTTCATGGCAATTTCGTGGCAAGATTTTTCCCAAAATATTCCTTATTACCCAAATCATTACCCCCAAAAAACCCCAACCTCATATAGAGCGCGAGACGTTGCTAGGCTCCGGTGGAGCCTGCTTAGCAACGACCGGAGCGGAGCTGAGACCTCGAACTATAAAGCACTAAAAAAACCCAGTAAAATCAAGGAGGAAAGCGTGTTGTCTGTTACGTGCTTTCAAATTTGCATTCAAAACAATTAAAAGGAATTGGTGGGGGTGAGGGTGTTTTTGTAGTGATTGATGGTGTCTTGTATGTATTGCTCACATTTTATTCGAGGTGTTCTATGCTCTAGTATATCCTCGGCACATCCTGACCTGCACATTGGAAATATCGGACAGGTTTTGCATTTCTCCGGTCTTTCTGAGCTGTATGTTGTATATCTGTTATCAACCTCGTTATGAAATAAACCAGCTTTGCAATTTCCAATGATGTGTTTTGGGTCTCCTATGTGTCTTTCGCATCGGTACAAGTTTCCATCTGTATCTATATATGCGTTATTCTTATTTATCAAATTGCAACCTCTGGTACAATACCTGTTTTTATAATTTGGTCTCATACCTTTTGATTTGATGTACTTATTTACCTTGCCAAAATATTCAAAGTATTTACTGTTTGACAATTGCTCTTTGGTGCTGTCACTATAATATATCTCGGCAAAGAATATATCTATATTGTCATTACCCGAAAAATACTCTGCTATCTCATCTATGAAATCGTAAACCATATCATAATTTTCTTCTAAAATATTGAGACTAACATCTACATGCATGTATTTACTTAATTTCTGTATGTTCTCTATTGTTTTTTCATAAGCATCTTTCGGAGCATTTTTATGATCCAGATGCATTTCTTTTGTACCATCCAGTGTGACTTTGACACTTGAAATCCTGTCCTTGATGAAATCCTGTATCATGTCATCCGTAATCATGTAGCTATTGGTTACAATATATGAATCATATTTTATGCCATTTGCATCACAATATTCTATGAAATAATTACTCAAATCATTGATGATATCCATAGCAAGGGTTGGTTCTCCTCCAAACCACTCCATGTATAATGATTTTGCACGTGTTTTCTTTAGCATAGATATGACGTATCTTTTTACGTCTTCTATTACTTGTGGTATCATTGTGTTTCTTTCACATAAATAATTTTCAAAACAATAACTGCATTTATAATTACATTTCATGGTTGGTGCAATTACCATTGCAATGGCATCATGGTTTCCAAAAATCATGGCTTGCTCATTATTTACAATGCGCTGGAATTCGTTTAGGTTGTCTGATACCAATATCCCGGATTTGCATAATTTTTGATATTCCGTGCAATCTGGATTTATACACTGATTATTTTTCAATAATTCATATGTCTCTTTTGAAACTTCAATGACACTATTTCTGTATGTGTTGATTATGTAATTTTTGTTATTGTGTTCAAATAATAATTTGTATGCTGTTGGTTTCATTCCTTATTGTTCCTCATTTTTTCTTTCTTATACTTCGCATACAATCTGATATTTTCTTTGTAGTTTTCCATGAGAAAATCGCAGTTCACAGAGATATGCTCTACATCTCTGTCTGTGATACAGTTAATCAGACATCTTGGCAGTAAACGGCATGACAGACATTTGGGTGGGATATTTGGTTTCATCCAGATATCACGCTGGCTGTCTTTGTAGATACCCTCTGTCACAGAACCGATTTTATACTGCTCATTGCCAAGCAGATGTTCACAGCAGTACAGACTGCCATCGGGTGTGATACACCAGTGGTTTTCACGACATGCTTCACATCCTGTTGAATGGGCAGGGAAACCTACATTTGAGTATAAGTTTTTCTTTTCATCATTTATGTAACATGTTGTGTCATGATAGATTTTGTTATAATCATCTGCATCCACCGATGTCGTGTCGGTCGCGTCTTCTGTGTACTGTTGTACCCATGCTGTGTAAAAGCCGACGTGGATATTTTGTGCATCCAGATAATCCGCCAGCTGTTTGACCTCATCTTTGTTATAATCCGCCACATTCATCCGCACAGATATGTTGATATATTTTGTAGCTGTTTTGATATTCTCTATGACCTTGTAAAAATCTTCTTCCCTGCATCCTTTCATTTTGGCATATGTCTTAGGCATTCCGTCAATCGTTATCTGCATTCTTTTTATACCCAGTTCTGACAGCCTTTTTGCATAGTCCTCTGATAACAATAATCCATTTGTGATAATAAGCTGGTTAAGCGCAATGCCATCCTCTCTGGCAAAATCACGGTTGATTTTGTGTACCAGTTTTTCAATCGCATCCATATGTAAAAGCGGTTCTCCCCCGAACCACTTAATCACAAATCGTTTTACACCCTTAAATGCCTTTGATACACGTTTCATAAAAAGCACGGTATCCTCAATCGTTTTGTCCGACATAAAGTCATTGCATAATAAATCTCTGTTGTGCTCAAAACAGTAGACACATTTGTAATTGCAGGACATCGTCGGAGCAATCACAAACCAGAGCGTTTCACACTCTATACTGTGGTTCTTTTGGTAGGCATCTATCAGCATGTCTTTTGTTTCGTCTGTTTCCTGCTCTGTGACCAGATGATGTTTTATCGCCCGTGCAGGCAGTTCATTTTCTGCCAGATTTTGTCTGCCCTCTATCAGCGCATATTCTTCTTTGGATAACCAGACAAAGCTGTTGTGTAAACTGTTTGCAATTAGTATCTTTTCAGATTCGGTAAAAATTGGTATATTATATTTAGATTCTTTGTATGTTTTCATACTTAGATAATAGTACAAATCAAATGATAAGGAAAGGCTGAAAATATGAAAGCAAAAATCCTAACTGCTGTGCTTGGGATAGTTTTAATCGCAGGTATCGGCACAAGTATCTATTTTGCAGTTGATAATAACAAAACGCAGTCTGTGGTTGCAGAGGTTACCGCAGATGCCGATAAAATAGCCAGTACAAACGACGAACAATCTGCCGACGTTCAAAAGCTCAAAGATGACTATGACGATGCACAGAAAAACGGGCAGGATTTGGTTGCGACTTTAGAGAATGCAGAGATGCAACAGGATGCCATGTACCGTACAGAAAACGGTTATGTACTGGAAACGATAGCCGAAACCTCGGCAAAAATATCTGTTGAGCAGGCAGACGTTTTACTTGGTGCATCAGATGAATATGATGTAGCAGAAACACTTGCAAAAGATACACAAATCATCGTGGATGCTAAAGCAACCAACCAGACGGAAGTATTCTATCGTATCAAAGATACGACGCATTTTGTGAGTGAAAAATCCATTGAATTAGGAGGTACAGACGATGAAGAATAAAGTTGTAAATGCAGTCCTTGGAATATCAGCTGTAGCATCTGTTGGTGTCAGCGGTTTTTTGTATAGCGAAAATGTAAATCTGAATAACGAACTGGCAGACGTACAGAGTGCGCTCACACAGGAACAGGAAACGCAGGCTGAAAATGAAAAGATTCTGTCTGAATATGCATTACTCATTGACGAATGCAATGAAAACGCCAAACACGCACAGGCATCACTTGATGAACTGCACGAAAAAATGAACCACATGGAAATCATCGAGGGATATGTCATTGAACCTGTTGATAATGAGACGATGTATGTGCAGGAAAATACGAACCTTAGAATCGGACCGAGTACGGATTATAAAGTTGCCGAGGAAATTGATAAGAATACTGAGGTAACCGTCATCGGCAAAGTAACCAACGCAGAAGGAAAGACATGGTATGTAATAAGTTCAGCAGATGAAGATAAAATAGAAACAGGTGTAAATGACACAAACATCCTTGAACCAAATGAAGATGGTACAGAAAGAATGCACCACATGATTAGTGCAAGTTTACTTGCTGATACAAAGCCAGCACCAGTAAAACCTAAAACACAAAGTAATAATGCAGGTAACTCAGGTAGTGCAGCAGCACCTTCTCAGCCAGCAGCTCCTAGTACTCCATCATGTGATTGTGACTGCGATTGTGATACATCATGTAATGATGTTGGTTGTGACATTGCTAGTTGTAATGACAGTGCTGGAATTACAAATAACATAATCACCGAATGGTAATCACTTTTTCACAACTAACATTATAGTATACAAAAAGCAAATTGAATAATGCCCTACTGCACGCATAGTGCTAGCGTTTGGCTGACTGCCGTAAGCGCATAAGCGTAGCGGAGCAAGCGTTGCGGTAGGCATCAGACGGGCGCGTTAAGGCACTAAGTGCATCTGGGCAATACCTTCGCCAAGGGGGTGCATGGTCTAGTATTACCCATGCACCTTTGTGTTCTGTGTTCATCTCTTGCAAATCCTTATTTTATGGGCGTTACCGCTCTTTCATCTCAACACAGCTGTCTCCGTTTTGCTGTGTTTGTGTTCAATTCTTGTGTTTTCCCCAAAAATTTGATTTATTTCAAATATTATATCAATTTTTTATATAGTATGATAATACCATCAGCTGATACATACAACTACTGCCTAAATCAAAAAGAAAGAACAAGATTTTTTGCCACAGAAATAAAAGACACCCAAATCAGAAAAAGCGTTATATCTTGATGGTATAATCGCATGATTCAAAATGAAATTCTATTGAAAAACAACTTAATAACACTTATATTAGAACTAGCAGACAACACGCATGATTTATCTATGACAAAACAATTGAAAGATATTCTTGCGGTACTGCACCCGTACAAAATAACAGCACCAAAATCCAACGGGAAACGGTGGCAGACTTATGTAAAAAATAAAGACGGATGCAGAAAGCTGGTTCAAGCACCTACAGAACATGAACTGCTTGTGAAACTTGCAGAACATTACTGTATCAATGAGAACCTTGAAAATTTAACATTTTATAATCTTTTTCTGGAATGGTTGGAATATTATAAAAGTATTTCCGAGAGTATGAATACCTCAAAGAGACATTTGCAACGCTACAACAAATACTTTGCAACATCCAAACTCCACAATATGAAACTGAAAAATATTGATGAGATTATTTTGGAACAGGAATGCAACCGCATTATCAAAGAAAATAATCTGACACGAAAAGAATGGACGAATGCAAAGACAATTCTCAACGGTATGTACAAATATGCTATCCGCAAAAAATACATTTCCGAAAATCCGCTTACAAATGTCATGATTACTGTGAAATATAAACAGGTAATCAAAAAGACTGGAAAAACAGAGACATATAACACCGAGGAACTAAAAGCACTCAATGATTATTTGGACACCATGTATGCAGAAACGCATGACAGCTCTTTTATTGCTGTGAAACTAAATTTCCTGTTAGGTCTTAGGGTGTCTGAACTGGTCGCCTTAAAATGGGATGATATTGAGGATGAAAAGCATATTCATGTGATGCGTGAGGAAGTACGCAATCAAGAGACTGGCGAGCTTCTTGTTGTTGACCACACAAAAACAAATCAAGATAGATTTGTTGCGCTGATTCCAAAAGGCTACGAGCTGTTGTCAAAACTTGAGCATCAAAACGAATACATTTTTGTTCGTGATAACAAAAGACTGACAGCCAGACAGATTGCATACGTTTTGGAAAAATATGCCGAGCGCATGGGATTACATACAAAATCAACTCATAAGATGCGTAAAACCTATGCCAGTTTATTAAATGCAAACGGTGTCCCATTAGACCACATCAGAGAACAGCTTGGTCACAACAATTTATCTACTACTCTGGGATACATTTATAATCCATTAACAGAAAAAGAAACATTTGACTTGATTGTGAATGCATTACAGTGATTTTTACAGTAAAAAATGTCCTGCTTTCAACTGCATTCAAATTTAGAAGCACAAAAAAACAGCGGAAACACTGATAAATTCAATGTTTCCGCATCTTTTGAAAAGAGCGCGAGACGGGACTCGAACCCGCGGCCTCGACCTTGGCAAGGTCGCGCTCCACCAACTGAGCCACTCGCGCATTTTATATCATTTGGAATACTGCAAATGCCGCCACGCATTTTTTCCAAAGCGGGTGATGGGAATCGAACCCACGTATCCAGCTTGGAAGGCTGGTGTTCTACCATTGAACTACACCCGCAAATCAAGGTTGTTACTCGCTACGAACAGATAAAATCTTATCATATCCTTTTTTCAAAGTCAACCTCAATTTTTAACTTTTCCAAACTTTCCGGAAGTTTCCGAAAAATCAACTTTTTTATTGCAAATCAGTTCGTGCCGGATCTTTGACCGCTTCTTTGATGCGCCTCTTTGCCTTATGCCCCCACCTCATTAAACTGTGTCACGAAGGACACAAAATCCTGCTCCGGAACAGGTTTTGAAAAATAATATCCCTGCAAATATTCAATGCCAAGCTCTTCCATCATTTCCTTCTGCTCTTTTGTCTCAATCCCTTCTGCCACACTTTTCATATTCATCTGCTTGATCATGGCAACGGAACTCAAAAATATAATTTTCCCTTTATGAGAGCAATCGGCAGATGCGATCATGGATTTATCAAATTTAATCATATCCAGGGGCAGCTCCATAATCGCACTCATATTGGAATAGCCCGTCCCGAAATCATCCAGTGAAAACGTAATTCCTTTGCTGTATAGTTTCTGCATATTTCGGATCAGCATGATGGGGGAACTGTTTGCGGCAGTTTCCGTAATCTCCAGATTGATGCTTTCACTTGTAATATGATACCGCTGCATAATAGAAAGCAATCTTTCCGCCAGTTCCTCCTGCATGCATTGTACCACGGAGAGATTCACCTCCACATAGTGGATGCCCAGCTTGTCCGTCTGCTGTTCTGCCAGGAATCTGCATACCTTTTCAAATACAATGTCTCCGATTTCCAAAATGGAACCGTTATTCTCCGCTACAACAATGAACTCGTCCGGCGGGATAAATCCAAGTTCCGGATCATTCAGACGAAGCAGAGCCTCTGCCGAAGTGATTTTTTTCTCGCGCGTGGAATAAATTGGCTGATAATATACCTCAAAACCATCTGTTGCAATGGCACGCTTGATGGCCGCTTCCACCTGCATCCTGCGCTTGGTCATCGAAATTGTTGTATCCTTTGCCTGCAGATATTGCTTATTTTTATTGACAGGGTCTTTCAGGTAATCCTTAAATGCCTGAATCCCTTCGATGGTGTCAGCATCCTTGGGAATATGAAGCTCCAAAAGGCGCATTTTCATATAGAGCTCCGAATCCTCATAGACCCATGGACGATCAAACCGACTTCTGATCTGCCCTGCAAAGGTCTGTAGCTCCCCTTCATCCACAGTGTTCTTCATCACTGCAAACACATTTCCCCCAAGATAAAACGTATAATCCTCCGACTGACTGCCAAGGTATTTTCCAATGACAGTCAGAAAGCCGTCCACCTTGGAAACACCGATTGCCTGATTCATCAGCGCTACATTTTCTATATATACCAAAAAGACACTGCACGGATTTTTTCCTGTGATCTGCAGATTGAAAATATGCATAAAGGAATTGTAATTGGGAATCCCGATTTTGGCGTCTACTCCCTCCGCCGGCTTCTGAATGACAAACAATGTCAGCAGAATACAAAGTGAGATTGCAAATACGGAAATATACAGCTGCGGCATCAGCATCTGGATAAGGGAGCTTCCACAACCTAAAACCACAAAAAGATACACAACAATCTTATGTACTGTCGAAAGGTTATCCTGCAGATATCGGAGTGTATAGACCACGCCGAAAAACATATAGTAAAAGGAAATGGCATAAAGCATAATCTGACCGCTGCCTCTGAAATACTGCAGGTTTGCATCATAATAGAAGATAGCTTTGGTCAATGGATTCGAGAGAACGATCAAATACAGCATCGCAATCGGTATCAGCAGTAACAGTTTTTCTTTTCTGCTGATAACGGCAAAACTGTTCTTTTTTAAAGAAACGGTATAGAGCGCATAAGTGAACGGTGTCGTATTCAATGCGAGAAAATAACAGTAAGAGGTCAACTGATGATAAAGCATAGGAAAAGCAGGGGCATGCGCAGTTCCGTAAACATCCAGTATGTCCGATAAGCCTGCCACGAGCGCTGTAACGATCATCCCTGTAAATACTCTGCTCTGCAGAATAATTTTATTCTGATTGACCATATGCATGGCAATAACGCACAGCAAAACCGCTATTGCAGCCATATCAAAGCTTATGTTAGGTTCCATGCGGCTTCTCCTTCCTCTTTTGCATCATAATGATGTATTTACTATACCATAAAATATATGTTTGCAACAGAAAAAAGAGCATTCCGATGGAATACTCTCTGAAAAATGCCCAGAACCGGAATCGAACCAGTGACACGAGGATTTTCAGTCCTCTGCTCTACCAACTGAGCTATCTGGGCTTGCAACGATTGTTACCGTTGCAATCATAGCCAATTTTCCGACATTTGTCAAGAAAAATGATTGTTTTTCTACCTTTTCTGACGATAAAACCGGTATACCGGAGAACTGTGCCATGAGAACTATACGAAAATCACCTTGATCTTTGTACCCTTTCTCTCCTCACTCTCAATCTCCAGCTTTGCATGGTGCGAAGCCACAATATGCTTGACGATCGCAAGACCGAGTCCTGTGCCTCCTGTCTGCTTGGAACGACTTTTATCCACGCGATAAAAACGTTCAAAAATACGCTCCTGATTTTCCTTACTGATACCGATTCCCGTATCACGCACCGATAAAAATACGGTATCATCCTCTTCGTCAACCGTCACAATTACCATGCCGTTCTCTATATTATAACGAATCGCGTTATCACACAGATTATATAAAAGTTCCTCTAACATCTGCTTATTGCCATACACAATGCTTTTCTTTCCCTGCAGGGAAAGTATGACATGATGATTGTCCGCATGCACCTGCAGCATTTCCACACAGGTCTGCGCCAGCTCGTACAGATCCAGCTTCTCAAATTCCTGCTCGGACACATCCGCACTGTCCAGCTCTGACAGCCGGATGATATCATTGATCAGGGTCAAAAGCCGGCCCGCATTCCTGTGAATTTCCTTGCCAAACCGTCTCATATCCGATTCATTTGCCATGCCGTTTTCAATCAGCTCAGAATATCCGGAAATGGAGGTCAGTGGTGTCTTAAGCTCGTGAGAGACATTCGCTGTAAACTCTTGACGCATATTTGCATTTTTTACAATATCCCGATGCTGCTCATTGATTGTCCGTATAAAAGGTTCGAGCTCCTCATAGCCTTGTACAGTGTCCATATGATCTATATCTTTTGCAATTTCTTCAATCGGACGAACCAGATTTGCCGTAAGCAGCCTGGAAATATAAAGACAAAACAAAATGAGGATCATCAGAATCAATACCACTGTCGGCAAAATCCTGACCACAATATGCAGTATATTGCTGGATTCTCTTGCCACACGCAGAATATTACCATCGGCAAGCTTTTTGGCATAATAATAGGTATTACGGGAAAGCGTTGCGGATTTACGCACAGCAAACCCTTCTCCTGTTTCCATTGCCCTGACAATCTCCGGTCTGTCCTTGTGATTTCCCATTTCCATGCTCTGTACACGGTTATCAAACAGAACTTTTCCATCCTTCGAAATCAGTGTGATACGCACATCTGCCTGACTTGCGCTCTCAAGATCATCTGTTCCCTCCAGAATACTGATATAGACCTGCAGGTCCTCTATGATCTGATCCTTCAATATATTATAAAAAACAAATACCATACAGATCATTGTCATGAGAATGGATAGCAGCGCCACCATCGTCATTTTGCTGTTGATCTTATTCTTCATCTTTCCTGCCGTTTTCATCTTATCAGTTCGCACCTTTTCTCTTGTCTGATGCCGGATACCCGCGTCATTCCTCACGTATCAGTGTATAACCCACATTGCGAACGGTCTTTATGTAGCTGCCGGCCTCTCCCAGCTTCTTTCGCAAGGTTTTGATATGCATGTCAAGTGTCCTTGACTCACCCTCAAAGTCGGTTCCCCATACCTTTTCCAGAATGGTGTCCCTGCTTGTCACAATTCCTGCATTGACCAGCAAAAGTTTTAAAAGTCCATATTCCTTGAAGGTAAGCTCCACCTGTTTTCCGGATACAAAGACAGCATGCTTCTCATCCTCCATGCGGATGGATTCATATGTGAGCACCAGAGCTGTATCATTACCTTTTCCCAGATTACTTCTTCGAAGCAGTGCCTTAACACGGGATATCAGCTCCATGACACCAAATGGTTTTGTCATATAGTCATCCGCTCCGATATCAAGCCCCTTGACCTTATCAATCTCCGTTGTTTTTGCAGTCACCAGAAGGATGGGCACCGTCACACATTGTTTGATGCCCTTGAGCTTTTTGATGATCTGCAGACCGTCCTCATCCGGCAGCATAATGTCGAGCAGAAACAGATCGGGCACCTTTTCCTTCAGGCGCTCATAAAAATCGCGCGCACAGCCAAAGCATTCCACATCATATCCGACATTCTGCAATGCAAAGCTCTCTATTTCCGCAATGTTCGTATCATCCTCAACTACAAATATCAGTGCCATTTTATCACGTTCTCTGCTTTCTTTCCCTGTTCTCTTTTCCTGTTTCTATTTACGGTGATTATTCCCTTTTTTCACGCCCGGATCGGCTTTATTTATGTTTTGCTTCCGTTTCTTTACTGCGCTTTTTGTTTTTGATTTTATCTCCTGATTTGCTACCGGGTTCCTTCTCCTCTTCCCTCTGACTGTCTTTTGTCTCGGGAAGCATATATTTCTGCTGGTATTCTCTGCTGCAGGCTGCAAAAAATGCATCATCTGATCCCTTGATCCTGTTCAGGTACTCATGTGTGTCAAAACCGTCATAGGTGACCTGAAGCATGCATACTGCAATGTTCGAACAATGATCTGCCACCCGCTCATAGCTGGTAATAATATCCGACAGGATAAATCCCATCTCAATCGTACACTTTCCTTTACGCAGACGCTTCACATGCCTTCTCTTGATCTCTTTTTGCAGATAATCAATCTGTTCCTCTAACGGTTCGACTCTGGTGGCGAGCTTCAGATCCTCGTCCTCAAATACCCGGAAGGAAGTGTTTACGATATCCTTAAGCGCCTCTGTAAAGATTTCCAGTTCAACAGATGCCTTGTTGGAGAAGGTCTGTTCCTTCTGATACATTTCCTTTGCAGATTCCATGATGTTGACCGCATGGTCACTGATTCTCTCAAAATCACCGATGCAATGAAGCAGAATGGACAAGGTATGCGAGTCTTTTTCCGCAAGATCCCGGCTGGATACCTTCACCAGGTAACTGCCCAGCTCATCTTCGTAATGATCTACCATGTCTTCTAATTGTAACACATTCTGTGCTTTTTTTTCATCATAACCATGCAAAAGTGATATTGCCTCAAACAGTGCTTCCTTTGCTTTTCCCGCCATTTGCAGGGCAGCGGCTTTACTCTGGCTGATAGCCAGTCCCGGTGTATCCAGAAAACGGCTGTCAAGAACTGTCAGGTGTTCCTGCAAATTCCTGTCCTCATCTGACTCATCAGCCCTCGAATGCTCTGAGACAGTCAGATTTGCCAGTTTCTCCAACAAACTGCCAAATGGGAGCAATACAATGGTCGCCGCCACATTAAACACACTGTGTACCACGGCAATTCCCGCCGCATTGGCACCGGTATCCAGAAATGCAAAGGGAACAAATACATTGATGCTGTAGAATACCACCATGAATAATATTGTACCGATCAGATTAAAATACAGGTGTACCAGTGCTGCCTTTTTTGCATTTTTGGTTGCACCGATGGAAGAAATCATCGCTGTCACACAGGTCCCGATATTCTGACCCATAATGATGGGAATTGCGGTGGCATAAGTGACTGCCCCTGTCTTACATAAAGCCTGCAGAATACCTACCGATGCAGAGGAACTCTGGATAACTGCTGTCAGTACGGTACCGGCCAAAAGTCCCAAAACCGGCTGCGAAAATTTTGTCAGGATACCGGTAAATGCCGGGACATCAGCAAGTGGCTTTACTGCAGATGACATGGCATCCATCCCGTACATCAGCACGGCAAATCCTACCAGAATAAGACCGATATCCTGTTTCTTCTCTTTTTTGCAAAACAGGATCAGCACCACACCGATCAGTGCAAGCACCGGCGAAAAAGAGGTCGGTTTTAACAGCCGTATGATGAAATTATCACTCTCCAACCCGCTCAGACTCAGGATCCAGGAAGTGACGGTTGTCCCGATATTTGCCCCCATGATGATGCCCACAGCCTGGCGCAGCTGCATGATACCCGAATTGACAAAACCCACTACCATGACAGTTGTGGCGGAGGAGCTCTGAATCACTGCCGTCACACCTGCGCCCAGAAGAACTGCCTTGATCGGATTGTCTGTCATTCTCTCAAGAATGCGCTCCAGACGTCCTCCGGACACCTTGGAAAGCCCCTCTCCCATGATGTGCATACCAAACAGAAATAAAGCCAGTCCGCCGATCATTGCCAGAAAATCAAAAAAGTCCATACAATACCTCACTAAAAATAGATAGAATGTAATATTAGTTTTCGTCAACTCTCAGTTTACGATACCTATGTAAAATCAAAAGCATGGAAAAGTAAAATCTATGTAAAATTTCCATACCAAAGATGTTGGGGTCAAAAGGTATTTTGCCCCCATGATACCTACGGATTGCTCCGCACTTTGTGACCCTGGTATCATACAAAAAAGACAGGGAAAATGCTCTCATGGCTGTTTCCCTGTCTCTTGTTCCCTCTATTCTATGCTTGGCAATTGCATAACACCTGCATACATCGATGCAGATGTGCAACTTGTACAGACTGCCCTATGCAAGAAATGCCTTCGTTTTTGCGTAGATGCCATCTCCGTCAAGACCATACTTGGCAACCAGTGCTGCTGCCGGACCTGACTCACCGAACTGATCATACATACCAATCTTGCAGACCTTTGTCGGGCACTTCTCTGAAAGCACGTCACATACTGCACTTCCAAGTCCGCCGATGACAGAATGCTCTTCCACAGTAACAACCTTGCCCGTCTTCTTGGCGGAGGCAAGGACTAACTCTTCGTCAAGTGGTTTGATGGTATGGATGTTGATCACTTCTGCACTGATGCCATCTGCTGCTAACTTTTCTGCTGCACTGAGAGCACCTTCCACACAGATACCTGTGGCAATAATGGTCACGTCTGTACCCTCTTTTAAGAGAACACCCTTACCGATTTCAAACTTATAATCTGGATTGTCATTAATTACAGGAACTGCCGCACGGCCAAAACGAAGGTATACAGGACCTTCCATTTCAAGTGCTGCCCGAACGGCTGCTCTTGCTTCCACATCATCAGAAGGAACGATCACTGTCATTCCCGGAATCGTACGCATCAAGGCGATATCCTCATTACACTGATGAGTCGCACCGTCCTCGCCTACTGTGATACCGGCATGTGTCGCACCGATCTTCACATTGAGGTGTGGGTAACCGATAGAGTTACGAACCTGTTCGAAGTTACGTCCTGCCGCAAACATCGCAAAGGATGAGATAAACGGGATCTTTCCGCAGGTTGCAAGACCTGCCCCGATGCCTGTCATATTACATTCTGCGATACCACAGTCAAAAAATCTGTCCGGATATGCCTTCTTGAAGGTACCTGTCTTGGTAGCACCTGCAAGGTCAGCATCAAGAACAACTAAATTTGGAAAATCCTCAGCACATTCCACAAGTGCGTTTCCGTAGCTTTCTCTTGTTGCAATCTTCTTTACGTCTGCCATCAGATGTTACCTCCCTTCTCAAGCTCCTCACCGATCTTATTCAGATCTGCCATAGCAGTAGCATATTCTTCATCGTTAGGTGCTTTTCCATGCCATCCGGCATTGTCTTCCATGAAGGAAACACCTTTTCCCTTAACGGTATGCATAATGATTGCTGTTGGTTTGCCTTTCGTCTCACGAGCCTGCTTCATAGCTGCTCTGATCTCATCAAAGTTATGTCCATCCACATTGATTGCCTGAAAATTGAATGCTTCAAATTTCTTATCAATCGGATATACGGAACAAACATCCTCTACCCTGCCGTCAATCTGCAGTCCGTTATTATCTACGATGACAACCAGATTATCTAATTTGTTTGCGCCGGCAAACATAGATGCTTCCCAAACCTGTCCTTCCTGAATCTCACCGTCTCCAAGAAGCGTGTATACACGATAATCTTTTTTGTCAATCTTTGCTGCAAGTGCCATACCGACTGCTGCCGAAATACCCTGTCCAAGGGAACCGGAGCTCATGTCAACGCCCGGTGTTTCCTGCATACATGGATGTCCCTGCAGGTAAGAACCAAGGTGACGAAGCGTTTTCAAATCTTCTACCGGAAAATATCCTCTGTTTGCAAGTACAGAATAAAGACCGGGTGCTGTGTGTCCCTTTGAGAGAACAAATCTGTCTCTGTCCGGATTTTTCGGATTCTTTGGATCAATGTTCATTTCTTCAAAGTAAAGGTATGTGTACATATCTGCCGCAGAAAGTGATCCGCCCGGATGACCTGCTTTTGCGCTGTGTACACCTGTGACAATACCTTTACGAACTTCGTTTGCCATTTTCTGAAGCTCTAAATTTGTCATGTGCTTTCTCCTTTTATGATTTAATGATATCCTTTTACCCTACGATAGCAACCGGCCATACGGGTCCGGTTGCTACCTTTATAAGCATTTTGATTGTATCATTCCATAGACAGCCAGTCAAAGTCTTTTCTTCCCATGACTGATTGATGCATATCAAATCTTGCCAATTTGATGATTATGCAAATGGATTCTCTGTCGGATAACGAACGCCTGCCGGCTGATTAAATCCGATTTCTTCTACCGGTACGCCGATATACTTAAATACCTCGTAGAGAGCTTTTCCGTGATGTCCGAAAGCAACTGCTCCGTGATGTGGATAGTTCTTTTCAATCAGTACGTGACGGTAAAATCTTCCCATTTCTTCAATAGCGAATACTCCGATACCACCGAATGATTTTGTTGCAACAGGTAATACTTCACCGTTTGCAATATATCCGCGAAGGATGTTATCTGCTGTAGACTGCAGACGGAAGAATGTGATATCTCCCGGAACGATATCTCCTTCGAGTGTTCCCTGTGTTACCTCTTCCGGAAGTGCTCTGGCCATGATCAGCTGATATTCCATGCTGCACTTTGTAAGCTTCTTGCTGCATGTATTTCCACAATGGAATCCCATAAATGTATCTGTATGTTTGTATGGGAATTTTCCTTCGATAGATTCTTTGTACATATCTGCCGGTACTGAGTTGTTGATGTCGAGCAGTGTCACTACATCGTCTGATACACAAGTTCCGATGAACTCAGATAAGCATCCGTAGATATCTACTTCACAAGATACAGGAATGCCCATACCTGTTAAACGGCTGTTTACGTAGCAAGGAACGAATCCAAACTGTGTCTGGAATGCAGGCCAGCATTTTCCGGCGATTGCAACATATTTTCTATATCCTCTGTGCTCTTCAATCCAGTCAAGAAGCGTTAACTCATACTGTGCTAATTTCGGAAGAATCGTAGGTTTGTTGTTTCCTTCTCCAAGCTCTTCTTCCATTTCTTTTACCTTTGCAGGGATACGAGGATCATCTGCATGTTTATTAAATGCTTCAAATAAGTCAAGCTCTGAGTTTTCTTCAATTTCAACGCCAAGGTTGTAAAGCTGTTTGATCGGTGCGTTACAAGCAAGGAAGTTCAGTGGTCTTGGTCCGAAGCTGATGATCTTAAGGTTTGCAAGTCCGTCGATTGCGCGGGCGATCGGAATGAACTCATGGATCATATCTGCACATTCTTCGAAAGTTCCTACCGGGTATTCCGGAATGTAAGCACCCACATTACGAAGCTTTAAGTTGTAGCTTGCATTGAGCATTCCACAGTAGGCATCGCCACGTCCCTGAATTAAGTTCCCCTGTGATTCCTCTGCAGCAGCAACGAACATCTTTGGTCCGTCAAAATGTTTTGCAAGCAATGTCTCGGAAATTTCCGGTCCGAAGTTTCCAAGGTATACGCAAAGTGCGTTACATCCTGCTTTCTTGATATCCTCAAGCGCCTGTACCATATGGATTTCACTCTCAACGATACATACCGGACATTCATAGATGTCATCTGCATTGTATTTTGCT
The DNA here is from genome assembly GCA_945949085.1 of uncultured Lachnospiraceae bacterium. GTDB lineage: Bacteria > Bacillota > Clostridia > Lachnospirales > Lachnospiraceae > CAG-194. The sequence continues at coordinate 112,176 of CAMFDJ010000004.1, forward strand.
TTGTAAGCTTCTACCAATGCTTTTCTTCTGTTTACTGCAAGTGATTCCGGGAAGCAGTCACGAGATACTGCTACGATACCGATTTTTACTACTGGGATGTTGTTCATTGTTTTTTCCTCCATTTTCTTTATTTTTTGATTTTTATGTTCGCTGCAGACGATGCGTCTGCTCTATTTCAAGATCCGCCTGACAGACAGACCTGACTGCACGATTGTTATGTGCCCGTGCACATTTTCATCATAATATATCCCCTTCGAAAATGCAATATGATTTTTTTAAAAAATGATTCAATTTCTTTGATATTTCTTTATGACATGCTTGATTGCAGGTATTTCGCCTGATTCCCGTCAGCCTCTGCACACAAAGTCCTCCTCCCTTTTTCCCTAAATTGTGCACGTAGCACATTTTTTTGTTTCCGACATTGACTTGCCGCTCTGCTTATGATACTTTGAAATAAGAGTATTTGCACGAGGTGACAAAGATGGCGACCATCAAAGAAATCGCTGACATCGCCGGTGTTTCAAGAGGCACAGTAGACCGTGTCCTGAACAACCGCGGCAATGTCAATCCAAAAACAGCAGAAAAAATCATGGAGATTGTCAATGCCCTTGACTATAAGCCAAATAAAGCAGGTCTTGTCCTTGCGGCACAGAAGAAGAATCTTAAGCTCGGTGTCATCCTGTTTGGTGAGGGGAATCCTTTTTTTGATGAAGTGATCGAGGGAATCCGGCAGAAGGAGGAGGAACTGGCCTGCTATAACTGCAGCGTCATAGTGGAACGTGTTTCCATAGAGGTTTCCAGACAGCTTGCCGCCATTGACAGGTTATTAGAGCAGGACGTAAACGGAATTGCCATCTCACCTACAAATGATGCGCGTCTTGCCGCCAGGATCGATGCACTTTTTGAAATGGGAATTCCGGTCGTGGCTCTCAACACCGATATCCCGGGCTGCAAACGGATTGCATTTGTGGGCAGCAACTATTATCATTCCGGAGAGACTGCTGCCGGGCTGATGCGTCTGATGTGCAAGGATCCTGCCATCAACGTTGGCATCATCACCGGTTCCAATGATGTACTCTGTCACTCAGAGCGTGTCGCCGGTTTTCAGCATTTATTGAAACAATGTGAGAATGTACAGATTCTGGAGACTGCTACGAATGAGGACGACGATTTTATCAGCTACGACCGTACCACGCAACTGCTGCGCGCCCACCCCGAGGTCAACGCACTCTTTTTTGCCGCAGGCGGCGTATATGGCGGCTGCAGAGCTGTTTTGTCTTTAGGACGCGAAAAGGACATGACAATCATTACCTTTGACCGCGTAGCAACGACAAAAGAAATGATCCAAAAGGGCGTGATTTCCGCCACCATCTGTCAGCAGCCTCATAAGCAGGGCAGCAAACCCCTTGATATTCTGTTCACTTATCTGACTACAGGCGAACTGCCCAAAAATGAAATGGAATATACGGCAGTCGATATCCGCATCAAAGAAAATATAGAATAATTACGCATACAAAAACCGTGCGACCTGCTTCGAGCAAAACCCATACACGTTACCTTGACAGTTAACTCAGCCTAGGCACCCTTACGGCACACGAAAGATTCTGCTTAGTGCTGCTTTGTTCCCAACCTGACACGGTTCACAGATTTCCGTTGCGCAAGACCCAGACGTCAACATCACTTATCAAGGGCAGCTATACAAGCCAAAGACCCTCGGCCGGCCATCACCCCAACTAGAGCGGATTGAAGGTACAGGGCGCCGCTACTGCCCCGGCTGCACGGTATTCTCAGTATAGTGGAATCAGCGAAAAAAGTCAATTATCGCTTTTTCTTAAATTCATAAAAAAATCTTTCAGTATCCGGCTGCACTCCTTCTCACATACCCCGTAAGTTGTCTCCACCTGATGATTGAATTCTTTCTGATCCAAAATATTCAATACAGAGCCCGCACATCCGGCCTTCGGATTCATGGCACCGATCACAACCCTTTTCATGCGTGCCTGCACAATTGCACCGGCACACATCTGACACGGTTCAAGCGTCACATACAACGTACAATCCTCCAGTCGCCAGTCATCGAGCGCCCTGCTTGCCTTTTTGATCGCTGTGATCTCCGCATGGGACAGAGTGCTTTTGTCTGTGTTTCTTCTGTTATAGCCTCTTCCTATGATTTTTCCATCCTGTACGATCACACAGCCGATGGGGACTTCCCCAATTGCTGCCGCTTTTTTTGCCTGCAAAAGTGCCTGCTTCATATATCCTTCATCCTCGCAAAGCTGCGCAGCCTTAAGTCTGTCCTTTTCCTGCTGTTTCTCTTCGTTTTGTTTGCGGCGCAATTCCTGTTTTTCCTGCCATTTTTGCAATTCTCCGGGCGTTAACAACTGCTTCTCAAAGCAGAGCCATTCCTCTCCGAACAGGTCTGCTTCTCCCACCTCATCAAATTGCAGTTTCCGGTAGGAACAAAGTGCCGGCACATTGTTTTTCCCAACCAGAAAACGCACGCTTGTCACGCCATGTCGCTTCACCTGATTCATGGCAAGTGAAAGCACAAGCCTAGCAATCCCCTGATTCTGATAAGGCGCAGCAACTACCAGCCGCATAAAACTGATCGCTTTTTCCGTTTCTCCCATCCAGCATGGCAGCTTGTCTATATCCGCATCATTACAGATACTGACAGCCGCCACAATCACAGAATTACTATTTTTTACAACATACAGCTTTCCTTTTTCGATATCCGCAAGGAGAAGCTCCCCACTTGGATATCCTTCATCCCATGTACAAAACTGTCGTCCTCTCATGGTGTCATATAGCATGCCGATTTCCTCAAAATCCTCTTTTTCCGCACGATATAATCTTGTCACGACAGCATCCATGCCCTCTATCTCAAACAAATCTTTCCTCTTTTTCTCCAAAGCCCGCCTCCTTCTGCCTTGTTGTTTCATTTTTATTGCTCTGTAAACATCATAAAAAGGATAGCACATTTTCTATAAAATAGATATAATAGGATGAAAGTATGAAAAGCATCATTTTTGATTCAGGCATCAAAGATTGCGTAGAGGACAAGGCAAAGGAGGCGCGTCATGCAGATCTGCGGCTTTCAAAAAACGACATTACTGGATTACCCCGAGCATATTGCCGCTACTGTTTTTTTAGGCGGCTGTAATTTCCGCTGCCCTTTTTGCTACAACAGCTCCCTTGTCCTGCATCCCGATTCCTGTAAGCAGTATACAAAGGATACTATCTTATCCTTTCTGGCAAAACGAAAAGGTATCCTACAGGGAGTCTGTGTGACCGGCGGCGAACCCACCCTGTCAGATGAACTCCCTTCCTTCCTTTTTACCATCAAGGAGCTTGGTTATCTGATCAAACTCGATACCAATGGTTCCAATCCCGAGATGCTGCAATCACTTTATGAGCAAAAGCTGATCGATTACGTGGCAATGGATGTGAAATCCGGTATTTCCGACTATCTATCTGTCTGCGGGTTGTCTGCCACACAGACAGCTCTTATCGATAACATAAAAAAGAGCATCCATTTCCTGATCCATGAAACAGATGCCTCCCGCTTTCAATATGAATTTCGCACCACAGTCGTCAAACCTTTACATACAGCCGCTTCTTTTTCAGAAATTGCCGGCCTGATTCATGGAGCGATGCGATACTTTCTGCAGTCCTACCAAAAAACCGATGCAACTCTTGCCCTGACAGCGGCTTTTCCCTCCCGGGATGCTTCCCTACTATGTGCCGGTTTTCCCGATGCCGCCACTTTTGATGCCTATTCTATACAGGAACTGGAAGCATTTGCTGCAATTGTGCGCCCTTACGTAAGCCACGTCAGTCTGCGCGGTGTCGAATAAAACTTGTGGTTTCAGTCTGTCGCAAAAAATAACCATAGGTCCCTTCAGTGGGTTTCTCCGTTCTCGTCTCCCCACTCATACTGCACAAATCTACCTTTGCGGCTTCTATAAAATACGGAAATCCCATCATTTTCGCCGCAATGGCCTCGCGTTCATAAAAATAACCCGGCACCGCCAGAAAATTCTTTCCCAGCAAAAGATGTCTGTACTGATAAAAGCTATGAAGCAGAAAACTGTTATAATACAGTTCCACAAATGCCTCTCCCATGGCGAGAAGCTCTTTCAGGTCATCGATGCGCCGCACGGGATATTCTTTCGCATCCGTCATCTTGCTTTTGACATCACTTCCGGTATGATTTCCGGTATCATTTCCGTCTTTTTCACTTGCGTAAAAATCTCCTCCCTGCACATCTGACCGACTATCAGCACCATCCTTTTTCTGTTCCCCGCTCTGTTTTTCTATCAGATGCTCCGCCTGTTTCTCACGCTGCTTTTCTGCCGTTTTTTCTATCTGCAGCCGGTCTGCGGTCTGCTGCTTCTCCCTCTCTTGTTCCGGACTCTGTTGACCCGGTTGTACCGCCTGCGGATAACCATGCATATAGATCATATACTGCTTATCCATTTCCAAATAACAATTCTCAATCTTCACAATCTGATGTGCCGCTATTTCATGTAGCTGAAAGGCATAGTGATACTTTGATTTTGAAAACAGGAACGGGAAAGCCGACTCTCTCCTTAGCAAATTCTGCTCACCTTCTTTTCTGACAAGATAAATCAAATGACAGATCCCTTTCGTCTGATCAGTCAGTGGCAGATGATCCATGTAATAATCAATCTTGATCTTCTGATCCCAGATCACCAGCTTACACAGTCCCGCTGTCATCAGCTTTTCATTTCCCCGGAAAAGTTGAATGTATTCTTTTTTCTGTAAAAACATAATCCCGCCACCTCATATTTGAACCATTGAAAATACGTTTTCGTCGTAAAACTATTTCAATATATGAAGTGCCGGGACCGGTTATTCCTGATTCTTTTGTAATTTTGCTGTATGTGTGATATAAGTTGCCGGGCATAGGGACAGCGCATGCTGTAATCCGGTCTGTCAAACAGGATCACTCCATGTTTTCCAGATATTTCATATAACTGACTACCATCAGTGCTATCTTCAGGGTCAGCGCATCATCAAAGATCCTGATATCAAGTCCTGACATCTTTTCCAGTTTTTCCAGCCTGTACAATAGTGTATTACGATGCACATAAAGCTGTCTGGCTGTCTCTGAGACATTCAGATTGTTTTCCAGAAACATATTAACGGTTGTCAGAATTTCTTCATCAAGCTCCTTAGGAATCTTATCTCCGAAAATCTCTTCGATAAACATCTGACATAAATTGACGGGAAGCTGATAAATCAATCGTCCAATACCGAGCATATTATAGGCCACCACATCTTTTTGGGCATAAAATATCTTGCCGACATCCAGTGCCATTTTTGCTTCCTTATAGCTCTTAGACACGTCCTTGAGCTCAGTGACAATGGTTCCGTATGCAATTCTGACATTCATCATTGCTTCGGTATTCATGAGTGCAACGGTATTTTCAGCGATCTCTCTGACAGCATCATAGTCATTCTCATCCGTCAGTTGTTTGATAACGATCAGGTTACGCTCATCCACAGCCGTCACATAATCTCCCGAATGCGCAGAAAACATACCCTTCAAAAACTCCATGGCATAGCTTTCCTTGCCACTCTGTATCTCCAGGAGCAGAACCACTCTTGTTTTTTTGATTTCTACGTGCAGTTTTTTTGCACGATTATAGATGTCGACCAACAGAAGATTATCCAAAATGAGATTTTGGAAAAAGCTGTTGCGGTCATACCGCTCCTTATAAGCCACAATCAATGATTGAATATTCGCCACTGCCACTCGTCCGATCATGATCTCCTCAGTGGAGTCGCCGCAAAGGACAACATAAACCGGGTCACCTTCATCGTAAATCTTACTGTAATGATATCCCGCCACTGTCTGACTTCCGGCCGGTGATGCCGCAAATGCTGTGATCATATCTGCATCAAAGGAGATCCTGTCAGAAGTTTTCGCTACCATCATGCCCTCTACATCCACTACAGCGAGATCTACCTTTGTGATATTCTTTAGATCATCAATGCTATTCTGAATAATCTGTGTTGCTACCATGCGTTGTCCCCTTTCAGCTTTTTTTGCTTCGCTTATACTCATTTTCCCTCCTCATTATTCAGAGAAAGAGAAAGGGGAGATACATCGTATCTCCCCAAATGTTTTGGTTCATAAATGACTAGTTGGTAATAACTAATTCTGTCTCTTTATCGAAGATATGGATCTTCTCAACATCAATAGCAAATTTAACAACATCGCCAGGTCTTGCAGTTGTACGAGGATCAACTCTTGCTGTCATCTGGAACTCATCCAGATCGAAGTATAAGTAAACTTCTGCACCAAGTAATTCGTATACCTTAACAGTAGCTTCGAATGTGCTCTGCGGTGAAGCTTCTACCATCATCTCTGAATCATATACATCTTCAGGACGGATACCGAATGTAACAGTCTTTCCGTTATAACCGCCTTCGATCAGTTTCTTAGACTTAGCAGGAGGAAGCGGGATGAAGTGTCCGGCAACCTTAAGAACTGCTGTGTCATCAACAACTTCTACAACAGCATCTAAGAAGTTCATCTGAGGAGATCCCATGAATCCTGCTACGAACAGGTTTGCAGGGTTCTCATATAAGTTCTGAGGTGTATCAACCTGCTGAATGATACCATCCTTCATAACTACGATTCTTGTACCAAGTGTCATAGCCTCTGTCTGGTCATGTGTAACGTAGATGATGGTTGTACCTAATCTCTGATGTAATTTAGCGATCTCGATACGCATCTGTACACGAAGCTTAGCATCCAGATTTGATAAAGGCTCATCCATAAGGAATACCTTAGGATTACGAACGATAGCACGACCCATGGCAACACGCTGTCTCTGACCACCTGACAAAGCTCTTGGCTTACGATCAAGGAGTGGTGTCAGGTCAAGGATCTTAGCTGCTTCCTTAACCATCTTGTCGATTTCTTCCTTCGGAACTTTTCGAAGTTTCAGACCGAATGCCATGTTATCATATACTGTCATATGAGGATACAGAGCGTAGCTCTGGAATACCATCGCGATATCTCTGTCCTTAGGTTCTACATCGTTAACCAGCTTGTCGCCGATTCTCAGTTCTCCGGAAGAGATGTCTTCCAGACCTGCGATCATACGAAGTGTGGTAGATTTACCACATCCTGAAGGTCCTACGAAAATGATGAACTCCTGGTCAGCAATTTCAAGATTGAAATCTTTAACTGCTTCAAATCCGTTAGGATAAACTTTACATACGTTTTTTAATGATAAGTTAGCCATTAAATTTTCCTCCTAAAATATTGAATGTATAAAATTGTTTGATGCCGTTCCATCTGTTTAACAGTATAATAGATTCCCTCGTTTTTTCCTATAACAAAATTACACAAGGTTTTTTTTCTTTCTTATACATGTTGCCTAATCAGACTTTCCCTCCGTCATCCTCCGGAGCAGTGTCTTTTTCATCGGCGTGTAAAGGATGCCGTCCGTTTTCTTCTGCCCTTCTGTCTCAACAAAGCCGACCCGGCGGTAAAACTCCACCGCATAAGGTGCCGCATTGACTGTCAGATATGTCTTTTGACCCTCTTCCGTAACGTGTCGCCCCATCCTTTCGATCAGCAGACGTCCAATCCCCTTTTTGTGGTGCTCCTTTGCCACAAAAAGGAGCGATATATGACAGGCGCTGCGCAAAGAGATCACCCCGACGAGCTCATCCTCAAAAAAAGCTCCATAGACAGGATATTCCCCCAGAAGAAACATCTTCCGTAGCCTCTCATCCGATATAAATTCCAAAAAATTGTGAATGCCTTCCTGATCATACTCCGGCGCTTCAAAACGCAGAAAGGTCTTCCAAACGAGAGCCATTGCTTCATCCCATTCTTCAGACCTTATTTTCCGAATCACTATCTGCTGCATGTTATTCTCCTGCTTATCTGCCTCTGTTGACATTTCTACCGATTGCCAAACAATCCCGCAAAGAAATCCTTGATCGCATTGCCAATCTTAGTGAAAATATTGCCGGCAGCCTGCTTTGCAATCTCGCCACCATCGATATGAGCCAAAAAGTCTGTTCCGAATTTGCTGTACAGATCCTCCGCCTGCTGAATCAGCATATTGGGATCCAGCCCCAAATCCTTGATCTTCTGCATGATGTCGACAATCTGCTGTACTTCCTCAGGTGTCAGGGTGACACCGAATTTCTCCTCGCCTTCTTGAATGGCTGCCTGAATATCATCCTCTGAATTGAGCTGCCCTGCGGCAACCTTTGCTTTGACAAAAGCGATCAGCGCCTCAATATCCTCACTGTCGGCATCCTGAATGGCAAGCTCTCCCGTCGTGATCAGCTCATCCATCGCAATATCCAGCGTACTGTCGCTGACCGTTTCGCCTGTCATTTCTTCATAGCCCTTGATCGCACCGATCAATGCCGCCGTTCCGGACATCTCAGAAGGAGCAACCACCATGATCTCGGCATCCGATACACCGGCTGTGAGCAGTGCATTGCGATACATACCCGTCGTACAGTAATTGATGTTTTTTGTCGTGACCAGAACACCATGACCGCTCTCCGCCGGCGTGATCATAACACTCGAGAGGGATTTGCTGCCAATCACAGACGCATCCAGATAGGCATCCAGATACTGGTGCTCCATTTCATTTGTAATGGTAATCATCTTGTAATTACCAAGCTCTGCTTCTGAAACTCCCATCAGGGATAAAACAGTCTGTCTCTGCGCTTCGGACAGATCGGCGCCAAGCGCAATGATCGGCTGCGACGCGTCAATGTTGACGATCTTACTCTGATCGATCTGCGTATTCTGAATCTCTGTTGCCATTGCCGTCATGCCGGATAATAAAACAAAAATCATACTCAAAAGTACTACTCTTTTTCTTACACTCATAGCTACCTCCTTTATGATAACCTGCTGTCTCTCCGTCCTCATTCAAAAATCCCGTCGCGGCGTCACATGACCTGTTCATGCCACATGTGATCAGCCTCTCTGAACCAGAACAAGAGAAATCCAGTTCTCCAGATCGAGGAAAAAAGTCTCCTTCACCGGCTCATTGTAAAGTTCATGTCTGCATCCATTATACAGCTTGAACGTCACCTTTGTCATATCCAGATTCAGGAAATCATCATACAGCTTTTGCGGAGCCTTTCCCCTCTCTCCTACCGGATCCTCTGTTCCCGATACGATCAGGACAGGAAGTTTTTTGGGCATTTTGGCAAGCTCTTTCTTATTTTGCATTCTGTCTGCCAGCTCGTATAACACATGATACGCATTGACGGAGAAAGTAAAGCCTCCGCCCTGCGGATCTTTTGCATATGCATCCACAACCTTTGGATCACTGCAGATCCAGTCATGACATGTCCTGGGATTCTCAATGACTTTCATATAAGCTTTGCTCGTCATATTTGCCACAAATCCGCTTACATAATGGTCTCCTCGCAACTTACCGAGCAATGTTGTCACAAATTTTCCCGCCACAAGCTGCCATTTTGCCGGATTGCCTGTGCCACAGATGATTGCGCCATCAATTCCGCTTCCGTATCTGATCAGATAGTTACGCAGAATAAAGGAGCCCATGCTATGTCCAAAGATCAGATATGGAACGCCCGGATACTGCTGCTGTATCGTCTTTTTCAGCCTGTGCTCATCCCTGACCATGACGGTAGCCCCGTCGGTCTCACAGATATAACCGTACTGACCGCCCTTTGACACACTGCTGCCGTGTCCGAGATGATCGTCACCGACTACCAGAATTCCTTTTCCGGCGAAATACTGCGCCATTTCCTCATAGCGCTGTATATAATCGTTCATCCCGTGAATGATCTGCAAAATGCAGACAGGCTCTGTCTCCGGAAGCCATTTTACGGCATGGAGAGCCGTCTTTCCGTCCCTGGAATCGATTGTAAATTCTTCTTTTTTTATCATTCCTTATTCCTCTGTCTCATTTACAGATTCGTAACTATCCTTACAAATCCAAATAATCAATCTGACATAACCGGATACTAGCAGATTTCCGCTCCCGCAGGCATCTCCTTCTCCGGTGTCAGAAGCGCAAGGTTACCCTCCGCATCTTCCGCACACAGCAGCATGCCTTCGCTGAGCACACCGGCAAGCTTTGCAGGTTTTAAGTTCACAAGTACCATCACCTTTTTGCCTACCATTTCTTCCGGTGAATAATGTGCCTTAATGCCGGACACGATCTGTTTGACAGAGCTGCCGATCTTCACCTGTGAGCAGAGCAGCTTTTTGCTCTTTGACACTGCCTCGCAGGCTATGATCTGTCCTACCTGGAACTGCATTTTTTCAAAATCTTCAAAGGTGATCTCCGCCTTTGGCTCGATGTCGATCACAGCTTCCTCCTCTTTTGCGGACTGTGCCTCTTCCGTGATGCCTGCCTCTTTTCTTCTTTCGGCAAACATTTCCTCCACCTGATTCATCAGCTCCTCAATCTCCTTGTTGCCGAATCTCTGGAACAGGATTTCCGGTGCATCCGTCACCTGATTGCCTGACGGATAGAGGCTGCCTGCTTTGGCGAGGTCACCGCCGCAGCTTTCGAGCGTCTCAAAGCTGACAAGCGGTGCCTTGATCTGCTGCGCAATTTTTTCTGCCGTCTCGGGCAGGAAAGGTGCCAGGAGGGATGCGCCTGCCAGAATACCGTTGAGCAGGTTGTACATTACGGTTGCCAGTCTGCCTTCCTGCGCCTCATCCTTTGCAAGTGCCCAGGGCATTGTCTCATCAATATATTTGTTGCAGCGCTTGAATATGCCAAAAATCTCTGTGATGGCATCTGCCACGCGCAGCTCATCCATCTTTTTGCTGACTTTTCCGTAAGCATCTGCGATCGTCTGACGCAGGGAAGCATCGAAATCCTCTCCCTCAGAGACGCCTACGCCTTTATTTTCCACTTTTCCGCCAAAATATTTATTGCTCATGGAGATGGTTCTGTTCACCAGATTGCCAAGCGTGTTGGCAAGGTCGGAATTCCATCTCTCCACCATCAGATCCCAGCTGATGACACCGTCATTTTCAAAGGGCATCTCATGCAGCACGAAATAGCGCACCGCGTCCACACCGAAGAATTTGACAAGATCCTCCGCATAGATGACATTTCCCTTGGATTTGCTCATCTTGCCGTCGCCCTGCAACAGCCACGGATGCCCGAATACCTGTTTCGGAAGCGGCTCACCGAGCGCCATTAAGAAAATAGGCCAGTAAATCGTATGGAAACGAATGATGTCCTTTCCGATCAGATGCAGGTCTGCCGGCCAGTTCTTTTTGTACTGTTCGGTAGAATTGCCGTCTGCGTCATACCCGATACCCGTGATATAGTTGGTCAGCGCATCGAGCCATACATAGACAACATGCTTGTCGTCGAAATCCACCGGAATACCCCATTTGAAGGAGGTACGGGACACACAGAGATCCTGCAGACCCGGCAGAAGGAAATTGTTCATCATCTCATTTTTGCGGCTGACCGGCTGAATAAATTCCGGATGCGTATTGATATGCTCGATCAGGCGGTCCGCATATTTGCTCATCTTAAAGAAATATGCCTCCTCCTTGGCGGGCTTTACTTCTCTGCCGCAGTCAGGACATTTGCCGTCTACAAGCTGGCTCTCCGTCCAGAAGGATTCACAAGGTGTACAGTAAAGACCCTCGTAAGAGCCTTTGTAGATGTCTCCCTGATCGTATAATTTCTTGAAAATCTTCTGTACCTGTTTTTCATGGTAATCATCTGTCGTACGGATGAACTTGTCATACGAGGTGTTCAGCATATCGCAGATATCCCGGATCTGTCCTGCCACACCGTCGACAAACTCCTTCGGCGTCACACCTGCCTCCTGTGCCTTCAGCTCAATCTTCTGGCCATGCTCGTCCGTTCCTGTCTGGAAGAACACGTCATAGCCGTCTGCTCTCTTGTACCGTGCAATGGCATCTGCCAGCACGATCTCATAGCTGTTGCCGATATGCGGTTTACCTGAAGTGTAGGCAATCGCTGTTGTGATGTAATACTTTCCCTTGTTCATGATTTGTCTCCTTTAATAATATTTTTTCCTTCCTCGCAAAATGAAACGCCTTCTGAAGGTTTCCCCTCAGAAGGCGATTGTTCGCGTTACCACTTCTGTTCATTTCAGACTCGCATCTGAAACCTTGGTAAGTACCTGTCAAAATATTCCGCGCCATCCTCTGACTGTCTGCACGCTGCCAATCTAAAAGATACTCTCCCGCTATAACAGGCGGACCTGTCGCAGCCTAAGCCTCTTATGATATAAGATGATATGTTCTGCACTGCCTCATTCCATCTTATATCTTATGACCTCGGTGCGCTGCTCAAAAGCCATCTTCCAAATGCATTCCATCCGTCCCTCACAGCCCGGACAAGGCTCCGGCTTCTTTTCTGCCGACTGACATATCACCCTCTGCCCGTAGGACGTTCTCTGAAAACTTCCTGCAAATGTACTCTCTTTCTCATTGCCGTTTTTATAAGTATACCCTAAGTTCTTTAAGAGTAACACAGCAAATGGAAGATGTCAAATGCTAGTGATATGGATGCTGCAGACTAATGATTTCAAGATTTTTTCAACGGATGATTCTCATGCTGACAAAATAGCAACACTTTCCCATAACAGTCTTACCCCCGTACTGAATCCCGTCCCCGCCGCATATCATAGAATAACATGATTTTCAGAGTGTGGCTTTCATGGTTGTGAAGAAAAGAATCTTATCCTCTCTTTGTCTGTTATTATTGCTTTTTGCCTTTCTGTTGTCTCTTGGTTATGTACAAAAAAAGAGCGCAGACCGGCAATTTGAGGCGTTATCCGAAGAAATTCTCAAAAATTCCTATGAAAAAGACAGCTTAAGCCTCCACTTTGCTTTCAGTGATCCTGCTCAGTTTGGAATCGATGATTCCGAGGTTCAGCTACCCTGCTATGACCGCAACAGTTATCTGACACAGTCTGCCGAGACAAGACGTATCCTGTCCGCTCTCAAAGCGCTAAAAACTGACAAATTATCGGCCGAGACAAGGGAAACCTATGAAATTCTGCAAAATGTCATGCAGAGTAATCTCAGGGGCGCAGACTACCCGTATTTTGAGGAGCCACTTTCCCCCACCAACGGTATTCACTTTTCACTTCCGGTGCTTCTTTCGGAATATGCCATGAAAGAGGAAAAAGATGTGGAAAACTATCTGGTGTTACTTTCGCAGATCCCGGTCTACTTTGAGAGCCTTGGCGCTTATGAGAACGACAAGGCTGCCGCCGGTATGTTCATGGCCGCTGTGGACGCAGATACCGTGATCTCCCAATGTGATTTTATGGCTTCTGAAAATGGGCGTGACCTCTACGCTGCCTGCTTTTCCGGACAGCTGAAAAATGTCTTTTCGCCGGACAGCAGGGAATATACCTTGTATACAGACAGGCAGGCGCAGATCTTCGACACAAAGGTCGGACCGGCCTACCGGAAACTGGCTGACACACTCTTATTATTAAGAGATCCCAAAAAAGAACAACAGGGACTCTGCCGGTATGAAAAGGGACGTGACTATTATGAATACCGGATTCAGACGCTGATCGGCACAGATAAAAGCTGTGAGAAAATGACAGAAATTCTCATGAAACGCATTGCCAGCCTGTATAGGCAGCTTGCCTCGCTGCGAAAAGCGTGCGACCTGCCACTTGCTTCCGTCTCTTCATCTGCTCCGCAGAACGAGAGTGTGGCCAACGACATAAATGCCTACATACCCGCTCTGCAAAGAAATCTGAAGGCAGATTTTCCCGCACTGCCGACAAAAACCCCTGTGACAATCAAACAGATCCCTGACGCCCTAAAGCCCTACACTGCTCCCGCCTATTATTTTATTCCGCGCATTTCCTTATGCCGCCCCGGTCAGGTCAGTGGAATTGAAAACACCATTTATTATAATCAGGAAGCCTGTCAGGATCCCATCAGCCTGTATACCACGCTCGCCCACGAAGGATTCCCCGGTCATATGTATCAAAATATTTACTTCATCGCATCATGCGGCGTCAATCCGGGCAACGTACTACGCTACAGCTTAGACTTCCCCGGCTACAGCGAAGGGTGGGCGATGTATACAGAACTTCTTGCCTATGAAAATGCTGCCGCATTTACCGGGCAGGATCAAACTTACTGCAAAATGCTGCGTCTTAGCCGCGAAATCCAGCTTTGTATGCTCTGCTATCTCGACATTCGGATCCATGCAGACGGCGCTGCCCTTACGGACATCACGCCTTTTCTGGCAAAAATCGGTGTCAAAGATCCAAACAGCATATATGAGGTCTACACCTATCTCATCAACGAACCGGGGACTTATTTAAAATATTACATGGGATATCTGGAACTTTTGGAATGTCAGAAATTGTTCCGTGAAAGATGTGAAGAAACCGGCAGATCCTACTCCGACCTTGCCTTCCATACCTTTTTCTTAGAACATGGATCGGATACATACACACGTATCCGGGAAGAAATTTTGCAACTGCAGTAAATTGCCGGACAAAATACCAATACCGGAACGCCGAAATGTATCTTCCGGTGTCATCCGGTATCCGGTTTTATTTCATATTCTGACTCATAAAATATGCATTGAGATTGGACAGCGCCTTGTGAAGAACCTTTTGCTCATTTTCGTCCAGATCGGTAAGGACATGCGCAATCATTTCCTCATGGAACTTCTCATGGCGTCTGTACGCCTCTTTTCCCCGCTGCGTCAATGAAACCAGGACAACTCTTCTGTCCTCCTCACTGCGCACACGCTCCACGTAGCCTTTCTTGACCAGCGCATTGACGGCAGTTGTCAGCGTACCCATGGTGACACCGAGAGATTTCGATACGGCAGACATATTTTTGCAGCCCTCCAGGCCAATTGCTTCAATTACATGCATGTCATTGCCCGTCATCTTACTGTGGCTGCCGCTGCGGATCGCTTTTTCTTCAATTTGCATGATATTATGAAACAGCCCTACCAGCAGTTCATTCAAGGTTTGATGTATGTCCACGCGGATTCTCCCTTTGTACTTCCAATCTCTATTGTTTCTATACTGAAATCTTCAGAAACAATTCTTCCTATTCTCGGCAATTTCATCACTCACTATCAGTATATCGAATTTTTATCATTTTTTCCATACAATTTGCCATAGAATTCATCTCTTACATTGCATCAGGTTCATTTTTCCTCTTCCTCCGGCTCCTCGAGCATGACATCCAGATAGCCCCTGTCCCAAAGCAGGATCTTCAGCTTTCTCGCCGCATCCACCGCAGGCTGTGTGAAGTATTGATTTGTCAGCACTGCTCCGACCATCCTGTCGTAATACTCTCTTCCTGCAAATGCTTCCTGTACCGCTTTGACACCCACCGGCGTCTGATAGCGCTTGCACTGGATGGCATAAGTCACACCGTCCTTTTCCGCCAGAATATCCACACCGAAATCCCTGCTGGCGCGCGTCAGCGTCACATCCACAAACCCTTTCTGCCGCAGCACCTCGGCGCAAAACTGCTCAAACTCCAATCCTTCCATCTCATCCATTGGCAGGGGTTTGACCTTTTTGTGTCTGATCCAAAAACGTCTGACCACCACAATCACATCAATCAGGATCACTGCTGCCACAATCCAGAAAACAACCCGGAAAACGAGCTCCTGATGTGTTATGATTTTTTCGATCAATAATTTCACGAATTCTTTCATTTTCTTTTTGTTACTCTCTTTTCATTACTTTCTTTTGCTTTCTGTTATCGATACAATTATCTATTCTTTACAAATGAATCCATTTGTACTAAAATTGCTACGGCTGACGGAAACCATTTTATTGTTTTGGGCATTCCGTCATGTAAATACCATTACAGATTATGATCCAAATAACATTGAGGTACAAAAATGG
Source organism: uncultured Lachnospiraceae bacterium (assembly GCA_945949085.1). Lineage (GTDB taxonomy): Bacteria > Bacillota > Clostridia > Lachnospirales > Lachnospiraceae > CAG-194. Next base: position 128,085 of record CAMFDJ010000004.1, read on the forward strand.
ATAATTTGATTTTTAGTCTCCAGATCACATTACCGATCTTTCTCACGATTGTAGTCGGCTATGCACTCAAACAGATCAAAATGCTGGATGAAAGTTTTGTGAAAACGCTCAACACCTTTAATTTTAAGGTCACGCTCCCCGCTCTGTTGTTTCTCGATCTGTACAATGCCGATTTCTACTCCGTGTGGGACACCGGCTATGTATTATTCTGCTTTTTTGCCACACTGATCTGCTTCCTTGTCATTTTGGCAGGTGCACTCCTGTTCGTCAAGGACAAAAGTCTGATCGGTGAATTTGTGCAGGGCTCCTACCGCGGAAGTGCCGCTGTGCTCGGGCTCGCCTTTATCCAGAATATCTACGGCAAGGCAACCATCGCACCGCTGATGATCATCGGCAGCGTACCTCTTTACAATATTCTGGCGGTTCTGATCCTATCGTTCACAGGACCGGGCGAACACAAGCTCGACAAAAAAGGGCTTGCCAAATCCCTCAAAGGAATCGCGACAAACCCCATTATTTTGAGTATTCTTGCGGGAATCATCGCTTCGCTCATTCGCTTGCCGCTTCCCTTTATTGTGACAAAGACCATGTCAAATCTGTCTGTTTTGGCAACACCGCTTGCCCTCATCGGACTTGGCGCAGGTTTTGAACTGCGCGCTGCCTGCGGACGGATAAAACCGGCTCTTGTCGCCTCTTTTATCCGTCTGTTTGTCCAATGTGCCGTTTTTCTGCCTCTTGCCGTGCATTTCTCTTTCACAGGGGAGAAAATGGTGTCACTCCTCATCATGCTCGGTGCACCGACAACGCCAAGCTGTTATATCATGGCAAAGAGTATGGGGCATGAAGGCATTCTGACTTCAAGCGTCATCGTCCTGACAACGCTTCTGAGTGCTGTATCGCTGACCTTCTGGCTGTATCTGCTGAAAAGCTTTGGACTGATCTGACTTAGCGATCATGCTTTCTTCCATATCAGATCAGATGTTGTTTTTCCTTTCAGCAACCGTTTATATGCCGTGTGTTTTTTCTTCGGTATTTTGATGGTTGCTTTTTTGGCAATTTTTTGAAAGGCATATTTCCCGACCTGTTTTAAAGAGGAAGTCTTTACGGTAATGGATTTCAATTTTGTACAGTTGTAAAATGCCTTCTTTCCAATCGTTGTCACTTTCGCCGGAATCGTCATTTTTGTCAGCTTATTACAACCTTGGAATGCACTATCGCCGATTACCCGGATCGTTTTCGGCAATGTGATTTTTGTCAGACTGCGTCTGTTTTTGAAGGCATTCATTCCGATTTGCGTCACGGTAAATTTCTCTCCATTACTTCTGACAGTTGCCGGTATCTTCACTGATTTTGCAGTCGCTTTTTTATGACCTCTGTAAATGGCTGTATGACCGGCTGCTACCTCGTAGATTGCATTGTCGTAAACAAAACGATCACCAATCTCATAGCTGTTCTCTTCTTCCTCTTCTTCTTCGTTCTCCTCGTTTTTGTCCTCATCATCCGGAGGCACATCACTGTCCGATATATTCGGATCTCCGTAAAGAATCTCTCCTGAATTCTCTACCTTTCCGTAGTTTTCACTGATACTTTGGATTGTCCCGGCATTTTGACAAAGTCCATCGTTTCGCGTGATACAGGCAATGGTTGCTCCTGCCATATTTTTGAGTATGGTATCCTTAGCCACCAGATTGATTGTATTCACATTTCCCTGATTTGTGACGGTATCTGTAAAAGCTTCCACCGTATTGATATAACCACTGTTTATGATTGTCTTGGCAAGCACCATGCCGGAGATGGATACCTCATTATGAAGAAAGGTATTAGGGTATGGTTTTGAATTGCTTCCCATAGAAACATTACCGGTCACATAGCCGGACTTTGCCGGGCTCTCATCTGTCAGATACAGAATTGTACTTGTTCCCGGCGCATCAGCAGCCGGCGCATTTGACACAATATCACCCCACACCGCATTTCCGTTCAGATCAAGCCGGAAGATATATCCACCCGGCAAAGAAATTCCATCAATATCCTTCATCAGTACATATGTCACTTCCTCCAGAGAGCGCGCATAAGCAAACGCCTCTTCAAAGGAAGGGAAGTATACCACCAATCCGGTTGCGTCCCTTACACCAATCTCTGTGGGCACAACCGTATATACTGCCTGATAGGTCTGCTTTCCCCCTACAGCGGCCACTTCCGGCGTCCATCCACAGAAACGGTAGCTGTTTTGCGCTGTATTTTCTTTTTCCGGCTCTTCTCCCCGGAATGAAACCGCTTCTCCCTGCAAAGCAATATCACTTTGCAAAACATTGCCTGCATCATCTACAAAAGTGACTGTGTAGAAAGAAAGACTTCCATGATTCAAACCGCTGTTTTCTGCAACTTCAATCGTGACTTTCGTATGGCGTTCGTCTGCCAGAATTTCATATACCCCCGCCGGCACACTGCTGTGGTTTTCATATTTCTCACCGGTCTGCATGTGCATCACCTGCATATACGGCATCTGCAGATAGCTCTCATCCGATGGATCGGAAGATGCCCATATCGTATCATTCAGATAGCAGGTAAGATCCACTTCCCGGACAATCGGTGTCGCAGTCACTTGAAATACATACTTTTGTACAGCATGCACCTCTTCAAACGGACGATCCCAACCTATGACCTCATACCGGTAAGTATCATCGTCTGTATGCTCTATGATCAAATCATTCGAAATAGAAGGCGTTTCCCCTTCTGCATAGTACGCTTCCTTCAGAATCCGGTCAGACACTTCGTCGATAAATTGTACCAGATAAAATTGTATCGTATCCTCATATGACTCTCCCGGTGTCAATGAAATATTCCGATTGCTATTGTTTCCATTGACATAGACAGCATAAGTACCTATGGGAAGCAATGCCCCGTTTTGATAGGTTTCTTTCGCATCCGAAAGACTTCGGAAGGATATCTCAACTGTTGCGCTTGTCGGAATATCATTGTTGCTGAGCGAACAGTGAATGGTTGCTGTCTGCGGAAGCGCTTCCTTCTTATATAAGGCAGTATAGGTCGTCGGTGCGCTGATCGGAGCAATTACATCCGACCACTCCTCAAAGGTGTACCGGTAAGCCTGATCTGCCGTCTTGACCGGCACATCCCCCTCATATTGTACCGTCGCATCTTTTGCGACAATATTCTTTTGCAGCACCAAGTGGTCTTCATTTTCGAAAATGACCGTATACAATGCAACCGAAGACTGATAAGATTCTCCCGGTAACACCTGTATGGTTTTTTGGATTGCTTCATCCCCCCAGTACAGTGCATAAGTGCCAACCGGAACGCTTGTATGATTCCGATACACCTTTGGCTGATTCGTTATCGGATCCAATTCATTGACGGCATATAATGTGATCCGATCCTCCTGAGCCGTATCATTGTCAAGGGTGGCCGTGATATCCACATACTGCGGTCGATAGGAAGGCGAATAAACTGCCGTGTATACAACAGGCTCCTGTCCCATAAGCTCAATTTCATCTGACCACCCACTAAAGGTGTAATCATAAGTTGTATCCGATTCCTTTGTCGGTGTCACACCCTCGTAGACAGGCATGGTACCAAGCAGATATGCCTTCTTTTGTAAAACCGTTCCATTTGTATCTGACAAAAAGGTTGCCGTGTAAAAATGTAATGGTACAACAACCGGCTGTTTTTCTACCGTCGTAAATGTATAATTCGTACTTGTTCCGTCCACAATAATCCGATATTTTCCCGCAGGAGCGGCATCTCCGTTTTGGTATATCTCTGACGTATCAATTGTACTTGAGAACTCTATCTGCGGTGTTTCACTGCCTTCCCACAGCACAGAATCTCTGTATAATGCAAAAGTCACCTTTTGTGGCTTTACGACAGGTGAAAAGACTGCCGTATAGCTTTGTTCACTCCAGGATAAAGAAGGCGTCCACCCGGAAAAAACATAGGTATATTCGCTATCAGCCGGTTTTTCGGGCGTTGGTCCCTGATAAACAGGTGTCGTATATTTTTCTGTAATCTGTTCATGCAACAGCGTACCGTCATAATTGTAAAAGTAATTTGTGACATAATCCCACGTTACGCTCATACCATAGGCGGTAACCTCAAATACAGTACTGGTTTCCGTATCATTGTCATAAACGGTATAAGAACCCGGTACTACATAAGAATGATTCGGGTAGCTGTTGCCTTCTTCATCGCGCAGCGTAATGACATGCTCCGTCCCGCCATCCCAGTCCTCGCCATCCAGTGTAAGGGAAATACTGATCTGATAACGATTTTGAACCGTCACTTCACAAGAAGCACTTGTTCCATCCAGATAGGATGCCGTAACTATGCAGGTTCCGGCGCCGACTGCCTTCACCAGACCGGTGTTGGAAACGGTCGCAACCGTTGGATCAGACGAACGATACCGCAGTCCTCCGACTGCATCCTGCGGAGAAAGTGCCGCCGAAAGCTGCTTTGTTTCAGCGGTTCCTGTTCCATCATAATTGCGCCCAAGCGTAATTTCCGATTCCTCCATAATCACCTGGACCGGCGCTGACGGTTTTGCCACCGGATTGGTGAACGCTTTGATGCGGAAGGTACATGTGTCCTGATAATCCTTCCACATAGAACCCGAATCGGAATAAAAACACTGACCCTCGCTACGCGTATCGGTTGCCGAAACAGTGACATTTGATTCTGTATCTGTACTTGTATAGGTGTTTGTTCTTGTACAGGCAATACTGCTGTCCGTATCACAATGCACAACAACGGCAAAGGTGTCCCCCTCATTGACATAAACAGGCTCTTGCAACGGAATGGAATAATATCCCTGATAGACGGACGAAAAATCAGTGATCTCACTTTTATAATCGTAGGTGAGCAAATCCTTATAATCACTCAGATATGCATTATCCGCAAAAACAGGATTGACATAGATCTGAATATGATAAGTTCCGTTTGCACCGGTTCCAAGACCTACCGCATCTATCTTTTCAAATCCGCCCGGATTTCCTTTTGCCGTATAGACATTCATCACATAGGAATCACTGGTTAAGAGAGAACTGGAATAGATGGATCCATCATATTGATAAATATTCTGATACAGCGAGCTGTCCTCATAGGAAAACGCCACACAATCTGCATAATAAACAATTGTGCCGTAGCTCAGCCAAAAATAGCCGTCCCCGCGCCCATTACCGCTGCCCCAGGAATTTTTGCAAAGCCAGGCACCCGGACAGGAAGGCGTATATCCACAATCACTGCCCAGGAAATTAGCCACCGGATACGTATCGTCCCAGCCGACAATCTCAACAGCATGATTGGAAGACGTTTTACTTGGATTATAATAGGTGAGGGTATCTCCTACTTCCTTTTCCCAACCCGAAGCATAATAATAGGATGCTGTCACACCGCCATATTGCATGATCAGCTGCTTGATGGCATCTTTATTTTCCTGCTCAAATGCCACGACCTTTCCTTCTTTGATATGATACAAACTTGTATTACGCAAAGAGGAGGCAAGCGTTGAAGTCGTATCTGTATGACTCGTGCCGGTAATGGAAGGTGCCTTACTCTCCGCCACCGGTCCGGACCAGGTCGCAAGATGCCACATTGCCGATACCGCATTTCCTCCAATATTCAATTTGGATGCTGCGGTATTTGGTGTGATGGACATCAAATCATCTGAGATGTTACCAAGCGGATCAAACGGCTTATCATAGAGAAAATAAGCCAGCTGAAATTCGGAGAGATCGAGCGAATCGGTCGCCATTCCCGATTTGATCAGGGAAGATTCACTGGCTGCCATGGTAGCATGCGCCCAGCAACTTCCGGTCTGGTACTGATTCTTTACGGATGTCACAGTCGCATTTGTCCTGGAATCAAATTTTTCCGGATAAGAAACAGCTTTTACAATTCCTTCTTTGGAACCTAAAATGGGATCCTCCAGCGGGCCTGTATATGGGATGTAATTATAACTGCGTGCACTTTCCCCTTCCTGCGCTGCTGTCTCTGCAGAAAGCTCGTCCACTGCAGGAGAAAAAATCTCCTCCGGCTGCTCTTCGCCGGAAATAACTCTTTCTGAAATGATTGCCGGTTCCGACATGTCCGTAATCCGGTTTGTTTCATTGACAGGCTGTGCTGCCAATCCGCTCACCAAAGAAAGCGATAATAAAAGCGCACTGCGTAATACTCTTTTTTTCATATATCAAATCCCTCCCCATTTTTCTCATAATAACAGGAATCCTCTTTCTCTTCCGTAAATATCCGGAAAAGGAAAAAGTCCAAAAAAGCACAAGACCCGCCACATAGCAAATCTCATGCTTTTCATACGATACTCTCTTACAATGCTTTATCCTCTTGCATCTTTGCTTCCTTACAATACATTATGAATTGCTCATCTCACAAAGCTCTGCAAGCATCTTCGGCAGCTCTGTCTCCATCGTCTCATCCGTAAACTGGCACGTACCGACTGCCTTGTGACCGCCACCGTTGTACTTAAGCATCAGACTTCCGACATTGACATCGGAGGTTCTGTTTAAGATGCTGTAGCCGACTGCTGCACTGCAGCCATGTCCGCCCTTGCCGTTGACGATCCATGCGGAAATATTCTGCTCCGGATACATGGAGTAGATCATAAAACGGTTACCGGAGTAGATCGGGTCCACACCGCGCAGATCGGAAATGATGACATTTCCTTCTACTCTTGTATGTGCCAGAACCATCTCTTTAAACTTCTCCGTCTGCTCAAAGTATACATCGATACGTTCCTTCACATCGGGAAGATTTAAAATCTCCTCAGTCGTCATGGTGCGGCATGCATCGATCAGCTTTTCCATCAGCTGATAGTTACTGATGGTAAAATCTCTCCAGCGACCAAGACCGGTTCTGGGATCCATCAAAAATCCAACCAGAACCCATCCCTTGGGATTCTGGACATCTTCAATCGTCAGATTACCGGAATCCACTTTATCTACCGCTTCCATCATATCGTCAAACTGCGGGAATCTCTCTTTTCCGCCGTAATATTCATAGATGATACGCGCACAGGACGGTGTCACACGACTCTCACCTTTATATTTCCCTTCCAGCTGCTGCCTCTCATGCTCGCTGGAATGGTGATCAAACCAAAGACCACAACCCTCCACATAAGGAACATTTGCCAGACAATCATCTTCCGTTACTTCCACAAGTCCATCCTGCAGATCCTTCGGATGTGCAAATTTCCAGTGATCGATGATACCTGCTTCCTTCAGCAGAGCACCACAAGCCAACCCATCAAAATCAGAACGCGTAATTAATCTCATATTTCTTCTCCTTTGACCCCCATTATAGCTGCCAATTACAGCGCACCATGCGCTTTCGCAAATCTGTCTATCATTATATAGGAATTTATTTTATTTTTCAACATTCTGCACAACGAAATTATGGCAAATGCAATTTTTTTATCGAATCATCATAAATCTCAAAAATCATATCCTGCAAACACAGTGCATATATTGAAAAAAACGAATGCTGTCCCTCCCGCTATGACATAGGCAGCATTCATCCCCATCAAAAGGAAACTCTCATGCTAAATTTCATCTGGGCCTTCATGATCATAATCGGTATCCTCTATGGCTGTCTGACCGGCAATATGGCAGCCCTTTCCAATGCTGCCCTTGACAGTGCCAAAGAAGCCGTTTCCCTCTGCATTACTATGCTTGGTGTCATGTCCCTGTGGGTAGGACTGATGCAGATTGCCGAAAAATCCGGTCTGATCACAGTCATGACGGAGAAGCTGAATCCCTTTTTGCGCTTTTTGTTTCCACGCCTTGACCCCGGATCAAAGGCCATGGCATATATTTCCACCAATGTCATCGCCAACATCTTAGGGCTCGGCTGGGCATGCACGCCCGCAGGACTGAAAGCGATGGAGGAGCTGAAGAAGATAGAGGAGAAAAGAGCACAGACCAACTATACCCATGCAGATCAGCAGGCGAGCAGGCAGCATGGTCTCTCAGACAGATCCGGCACAGACAAATGCAAATGCAATCGCCACAGAGACCTCTCAGCGGCAAGCAATGAAATGTGCAACTTTCTGATCCTCAATATTTCCTCCCTGCAGCTCATTCCGGTCAACATCATTGTATACCGCAGCCAGTATGGCAGCGTCAATCCCACGGCGATCATCCTGCCTGCCATCCTTGCCACCACCTTTTCCACACTGGCAGGCATTTTGTTTATCAAGCTTGCCGACAGGAACATGACTGAATCATCGAAACCAAATGACTGACAGGTAAGAGAACCTGTAATCGTAACAAAAGGAGCAAAAAACAAGATTTATGAATGTACTGGCAAATATCTCCAACATCATCATTCCCTTACTGATCTTCTACATCATCGCTTACGGACTGTCTGCGAAAATCAATGTCTATGAGGAATTTTTAGACGGGGCAAGAGATGGTATGAAAACCGTTATCAAAATCATGCCCACCATGATCGGTCTTATGATCAGCGTGGGGATTCTGCGCGCTTCCGGTTTTTTGGACTTCCTGGGCAGATTGTTTAGCATGCTCCTTTCCCGTCTGTCCATTCCGGCTCCCATCATGCCGCTTCTCATCGTGAAAATGTTTTCCTCCTCTGCCGCAACAGGACTTGTATTGGACATCTTCAAATCTTACGGACCGGATTCGCGGACCGGACTTCTCACTTCACTGATCATGAGCTCCACAGAGACCATCTTTTACACCATGAGCGTCTATTTCATGGCAGCCAAAGTCAAAAAAACCCGCTATACGCTGCCGGGGGCACTTTTTGCCACGCTTGCAGGCGTGATAGCGAGTTTTGTGATCGTCGGGTTTATGAAGTAATATGTATAGCCTTTGATGCTGTTTTATTTCTTATATAGAAACCGGCTGAATCAGTTGCCTCCGATTGCAAAAGTCAGCTCTGCCTGTGTTACCAGTTTTCCATCCACATAGGCCTTTGCACTGCCAACACCGATGGGGCCCTTCACCTTGATGATCTCAGTCTCAAGTCGCAGCACATCACCGGGAACCACCTTTCCCTTGAATTTAGCCTCTTTGATCGCTGCAAAATAAGCAGTCTTACCTGCAAACTCCGGCTGGCTCAAAATTGCCACCGCGCCTGTCTGCGCCAATGCCTCCACGATCAGCACACCCGGCATGACAGGTTCTCCCGGAAAATGACCGGCAAAAAACGGTTCGTTATAGCTGACACACTTGGTTGCCACAGCACGCACTCCCACCTCTAATTCCTCAATCGTATCGATCAGCAGAAACGGCTGTCTGTGTGGAATGATTTCCATGATTTCCTTTGTTTTCATAAGAGACATTTCCTTCTCCTCCTTGTTTTCCTCGTTCTTCAGGTTCTTCTTGTCATGACATTTTCAAGAATTTACCATATGATGCTGCGAAATAAGATCGTTTATTATTTTGAATATCAAAGTATATGTCTGTGAAAAAGGGAAGCCCTCTCTTCCGGGCTTCCCACTAAGTACTGTTTAAGCCTCTACGCCTTTATTTTTCATATATTCGATGACACCACCGACTGTTGTGATGTTCTCAAGATCCTCTGTCGGGATTTCAATGCCATACTCCTCCTCAAATGCCATGACCAGTTCAAAAAGGTCTAAGGAATCTGCACCCAGATCATCTTTGAAGGAAGAATCCTCTGTGATCTCTACTCCATCCAAATTTAACTGCTCTCTGATAATTTCAATCACTCTTTCTAACATTTCGCTATCTCCTTTTCAAAATAATATCAGTCTGTAAGCGCAACAATCTGACCGTTTTCTCATTTGTCAAATTTTTCTGCTTGTTAGATTATAATATGCAATATCAGCAATGTAAATAGCCTACTCTACTTTTTTATATTTAAAAGATACTGATAAACATCTCTTTTAGAAATACCACGATCCTTTGCCACACATTTCATTGCTTCCTTTCTGTCAAAACCCTTGTCCTCATATCTCTCAACATGCTCCTCTATGGAAAGCTCCGCAAAGCTCTCCTGTTTTTCCTTCTCTATCTGCGCAACACTCTTTCCCTCGATCACCAAAACATATTCTCCGCGCGGTTCATGATTCTCATAATATTCAATCGCCTTTTCCAGTGTTGTGGGCATGACAGTCTCAAATTTTTTCGTCAGCTCCCGGCACAACGTGATCCGCCGCTGCCCCAATGTCTCATACAGAAGTGCCAGTGTCCTTTTTAGGTGATGGGGCGCCTCGTAGAGAATGATTGTGCGCATTTCGCTTGCAAGATCTTCTAAAATCAGCTCCCTTTCCTTCTTATCCGCCGGCAAAAACCCCTCAAAACAAAAGCGCCTCGTGGGAAGTCCTGACAGTGTCAGTGCCGTGATACAGGCAGCCGGTCCCGGAAGTGACGTCACCGTGATTCCCGCCTGCTGGCAAAGGGCAACAAGCACCTCGCCGGGATCGGAAATCGCCGGAGTCCCCGCATCCGTGATCAGTGCCACATCTGCGCCGGCCTTCATTTTCTCTATTAAAGCATATGCCTTTTCTGTCTTATTATACTCATGATAACTGGTCATCGGTGTGTGGATTTCAAAATGATTTAACAGCTTGATACTGTTCCTCGTATCCTCCGCCGCGATCAGATCCACATTCTGTAAGGTTTCAATCACCCTCGGCGACATATCCTGTAAATTACCGATCGGCGTCGCACACAAAAATAAGGTTCCCTGCGTCATGCGTTACTGCCTCATCTTTCTTTTTATTGATGTAACTAATTTCCTATATGATTTCCCATTCCCTTTTTCGCTGATTCTGACTGCTTTTACATATTCCTCCATAAGCCTGCACATACTAACCCTATGATCGCATTTACTGTTTTTTTATTTTTCACAGCGTCCTTTGCAGGTTATCTCTGGGAGATTTTTTTCATGTGGACGCGGTATACCGCATTCTTTAACCGTGGTTTTTTCTACGGTCCGTGGCTGCCTGTCTACGGGATTGGTGCTGTCCTTTTGTATTTGATCCTCTCACCCCTGCGCAAAAAGCCTCTTGCCGTCTTTTTTCTGTCCGGTGTGCTGGGCTCTCTGACAGAGCTTGTCATCGGTCTTACCCTGGATACCTACTGGGATATGCGCTACTGGGATTACTCCGGTCAGCTCCTTGCTGTCGGCAGCTATGTATGTCTGTATTCCTTCCTCGGCTTCTGCCTCGCGGGCTGTCTGTGGGTGTGCTTTCTGGCAGAGTGGCTGAAGAGAATTTTCTTCCGGTTCCCTGTGAAATTCCGCCGTCTCTTTGTATGCATCCTCTCGGCCTTATTTCTGGCAGATCTTTGTTTTGCCCTGCTTCGTCCCAATCAGGGAGAGGGGATCACGTTCTCTTTTTCTCTCGTATCATATACCTTCGGCTTGTAGATATCAAAGATTTCGTCCGTATACTCTCCCGGTGCTTTGTATACAATGAGAGGCTTTTCCACTGTCACCCGGGATTTTCCGCCCTTTTTTGCCTCGATCAGCACCATATTCGGCTCCTTATCCACATAGGGGTGGACAAAGCGGATGCGCTTGGGCTCCAGCCGGTGCGCAGAGAGCGTCTGCACAATCTCCACCAGCCGGAACGGTCTGTGCACCAGAAAGAACTTGCCGCCGGGTACTAGCAGGCGGGATGCCTCGCGCGCCACATCCTCCATCGTGCAGAGTATTTCGTGTCTTGCAATTGTTTTCGGCGTTGATGGGTTCTTAAGGCCGTGTCCGCCGATCATATAGGGCGGATTGCAGGTGCAAACGTCAAAGGAAGCAGCGCCAAAAAGGCTCCCTGCTTCCTTGATATCTCCTGTTACAATGTCAATTTTATCCGAAAGGTCATTCAGCTGTACGCTCCGCCTTGCCATATCCGCGCTCTCGGGCTGGATCTCAAGCCCCGTCAGATGCCCGGCATCTGTTTTTGCTGTGAGCAAAATCGGAATAATGCCCGTTCCGGTTCCAAGGTCGATGACCCTCTGCCCGGGCTTTACGCGCGCAAATCCCGACAAAAGCACGGCATCCATCCCAAAACAGAATTTCTCCGGATTCTGAATGATCTTATAATCACGACATCCCAGATCATCAAGCCTTTCCTTTTCCAAAAGCTCAATCTTCATCCAGTTTTGATTTTCCTTCCTTTTTTTCAAGCTGCTCAAGGGCCTTGAGCTCTTTATCCTGCGCTGCGTCATATTTGCCGCCCTTGTCGCCCTTTTCGCTTTTGCCGTCACCGCGTCTGCCATGACGTCTCTTAAAGCGCAGCTGCTCTACCTTATATTCATGGATTTCCTTCTCGTCGCCCACATCCACGAGCACTTTCACAAGCTGCCGCAGGACATTCACAGAATGTACCTCGCCTTTCAGTCCATCATCTGCCGTCACAAAATCACCGACATTCGGCAGTCTCCTGTTCAGCTCCTCGTAGGTCTCCTCCTCGTTCTTTAAGCAACACATCAGTCTCCCGCAGACACCGGAGATCTTGGTGGGATTGAGGGAAAGATTCTGCTCCTTCGCCATTTTGATGGAAACCGGTGCAAATTCATCCAAAAAGGTATGACAGCAAAGCGGTCTGCCGCAGATGCCGATACCGCCACGGATCTTGGTCTCATCCCTCACACCGATCTGCCGAAGCTCAATCCTTGTCTTAAAAACCGCTGCCAGGTCCTTCACCAGCTCTCTGAAATCCACTCTGCCATCAGCGGTAAAATAAAACAGGATCTTGTTATTATCAAAGGTATACTCCGCATCGATCAGCTTCATTTCCAGCTTGTGCTTTGTAATCTTTTCCTGACAGATCTTCAGTGCTTCCTTCTCTTTCTCGCGGTTTCCTTTTTCCTGTTTATCATCCTTTTCCGTCGCAATACGGATGACTGCCTTTAAGGGCTGTGATACCTCCTCATCTGTCACTTCCTTGATACCCAGTACAACCGTACCATATTCCACACCTCTGGCAGTCTCTACGATCACGTGATCTCCCTTTTTGATCTTGAAGTTCTTCGGATCGAAATAATAGACCTTACCCGCACTGCGGAATCTGACTCCTACTACTTTTATCATGCTAATTCTCCTTTATCGTCAAAAGCAAAAGCTCCATTGTCAGGTCAAAATTGACATTGGCACGCAGTCTCGCCTTTGCTTTTTCCAGTGCATCCAAAATAATCTCAATGCCCTCATAGGCGCTTTGATCAGCTACCTTTCTAATATACTGTATTTCCTCTTTAAAAATCAAGTGATTCGCATCGTTTGTGGCTTTAAAGAGCAGCACATCGCGGTACCAGACGGAAAGAATATCCAGATAATCATTGATGTCAATCTTATATTCACTGATCTTCTTAATTGCAGAGACAATGTCGGTGATGTCCATATCCCGGATATACTTGAGCAGACTGACCGCCTCTGTCTTGATATTATCAAATTCCTCGCTCGCTGCCAGCGCCTTAGCCTTGCCAAGATTTCCTCTCGCAAAAGCCGTGCACACATCCGCCTTATAATCCGGGATCTGCAGCTCCTTCATCAGATAGCGCTTCACCATGTCATCCGGAACCGGCTTCATGTTCAGTACAACGCAGCGGCTTAAAATAGTTGGCAGCATCATCTCCAGATTTGAGGTCAGCAAAATGATGACCGCATAGGCAGGCGGCTCCTCCAGAGTCTTTAACAGCGCATTCTGGGCCTGCACCGTCATTTTCTCTGCCTCATTGATGATATACACCTTATATTCGCTGCTGTAAGGCTTGATCAGGATATCATTGTTGATGCCTGTGCGGATATCCTCGACACCGATCGTCGCCGGTTTGTCATGCAAAACCCTGATGATATCCGGATGATTGCCGCTTACCGCCTGATGACAGGAATGACACTCCCCGCACGGCTCTTTGCCGCCTTTTTCACACAGGAGCGCCTGCGCAAAAACCTTTGCAATAAATTCCTTTCCGCTGGAACGCTCTCCATGAATGATATAGGCATGTGATATTTTCTTTGTCTCAATCGCCTTTTGAAAATGCTCTACTATCTGTTGTTGTCCGTAAATATCACTGAATTTCGGCATTGCAAACCCTCCTACGTAAAAATATCCAAAAGCAAACCTCTGATCTCACCGATTTTGCTTAAAATAGCAATATGATCCTTTTCATCCTTCACAAGCTCTCTGGCAAGCTCGTCTAACGTATCATCCACCTGCTTGATGATGCCGTATACCCTGTGACGACCCTTCCTGTCCAAAAAATTCTCCCTGGAAAACTTGTGACTTCGCGTCACCACTTCATTCATAAACGCTTTGACAAGAGACCGGTACCGCTTCATGTCGCGGATATCCATCTTTTTGGAGATCCGGTCACCCTGCTGCGTGATCTCCTCCATCATAGCCGTCAGATGCTCCTGCAAAGAGGCATCACTGATATGACTTGCCAGCACAAATTTAAAGTTACCGTCTGCCTGCTGCGCCTGCTGCGTCGCATCCACCTGCGCCACAGGTATCGTCTGATTCACCTTGATATCCATCTGCCGGCCTCCCTTCTATCTCAATTATACTATGATACCAGGGTCAAAAGGTCATACGTTTCATGCTTGCATGAAAAAGTATGACTTTGAGACCCGAAAAACATGAGGTGCTTGTACGGTCCGTTTCTAATCGCTCTTTCTCAGACAGATGCATCCTCTCGTCTGATGAAATCAGAAAGCTCTGCCAGGCACTGCTCCAAATCCTCATTGATAAACTCTCTTGTGATGCCTGCTTCCGCTTTTTTCTCTGCCGAAAAATCTGCCTCATCTGCCAGATACCGCCTGCACATCTCACTGTATTTCGGCTGATCCTGTCCTTTTTCCCGGTCGAGCGCCCGTTGCAGACGAATACCGTCATCAAGCTCAATCATGAGAGGGACGACATGATCGCTGCCATAGTATTCCTTTGTCTTTACAAAAGACTCTATCGTCCCGATCATCAGATAACTGTGATGCGAGAGGTCAACCGTTTCATCATCCACGGTAAAATACTTCCAAACGCCAAAACAGGTGTTGTATGCCCGAAGCTCAATCACCTTTTTGGCCGCCAGAAATTCGTCCAGCCTTTTCTCATCCACAAAATAGTATTCCATGCCATCCCGCTCTCCCTGCCGGATCGGTCTTGTGGTGTAAAGAACGATATTCTTAAGCCCGAGAGACGTATCAGCCATCAATCTTTTGTATATTGTATCTTTTCCCGACGAGCTCTTGCCCATCAGATAAAAAATCTTACCCATATTGCCTAACTATACCTCAATTACACGAATCATGTTGGTCTTTCCGGAAACGCCGAGCGGCACACCCGCTGTCAGAACGACAATATCGCCTCTCTTGATATATCCGGCCTTTTCAGCGGCTCTTGTAGCCTCCTCAAACAAGTCATCCGCTGTCTCTTCTTTTTCAATCAGAACCGGAATGACACCCCAGGACAGGGCAAGCTGTCTGCAGACACGCGGATTGGAGCTGCAGCCTATGATCGGGCAGCCCGGTTTGTATCTCGAGATCATGGATGCCGTAAACCCTGACATCGTGACGGTAATGATCGCACTGGCATTTAAATCCATTGCCGTTGTACATGTGGCATGGGAAATTGCCGTCGTAATATCAGGATCACCATAGGAATCAATCTTTTTGAGACGTCCCCTGTAATCAATATCCTGTTCGGTGCGCTCTGCAATCTTTGCCATGGTGCGTACTGCTTCAATCGGATAGGCACCCGCTGCACTTTCTCCGGAAAGCATAATTGCCGTCGTACCATCATAGATGGCATTTGCCACGTCGGCAGTTTCTGCTCTGGTAGGTCTCGGATTCGTGATCATGGACTCCAGCATCTGGGTTGCCGTGATGACATGCTTGCCCATCATAACAGCCTTCTTGATCATCTGCTTCTGGATGACGGGAACCTCCTCAAGCGGAATTTCCACGCCCATGTCGCCTCTGGCAACCATGATGCCGTCTGCCGCCTCAAGAATCTCATCCAGATTGTCGATACCCTGCATATTTTCAATCTTTGCTATAATCTTAGCCTTGCTTCCGTTCTCTTCCAGAATTCTGCGCACCTGCAAAATGTCATCCTTACATCTGACAAAAGACGCTGCAATGAAATCATGCCCCATCTTTGCGCCAAAAATCAGATCCTCTCTGTCCACATCGGAAATGTATGGCATGGAAAGGATTGCGCCGGGTGCATTGATACCCTTATGGTTTGATACCTTTCCACCGTTGACAACGCGGCAGAAAATTTCTTCTCCCTCAATCTTTTCCACCCTCATCTCAATCTTGCCGTCATCAATCAGAATCGTGCTTCCCACATGGATATCACCCTTCAGATTTTTATAGGTAATGCTTGCCTTTTCACTCGTTCCCATGACCTCTTCCGTTGTCAGGATAAAGGTCTGTCCGCTGACAAGTTCTGCCTTTCCACCCTCGAAATCACGCAGTCTGATTTCAGGACCCTTTGTATCTAAAAGTGTTGCTACCGGAATCTTAAGCTCTTCGCTGAGTTTTATCACCTTTGCATATTTCTTTTTCTGTTCCTCATGTGTGCCGTGGGAAAAATTAAATCTCGCCACATTCATACCTGCAAGCATCAGCTCTCTTAATACTTCTTCGCTCTCACTTGCCGGTCCTATCGTACAGATAATTTTTGTTTTTCTCACTTCTTCTCCTACCTTTCTTTTTGCTATTCCAAACTATTCCGTTAACTGTTCCCATCACACTTTTCTGCAAACACAGATTGTCTGACCTGTCTCATCCATTGTCCCTTGTACGCAAAGACCTTTTCGCCTGCTGCTTTCTATATACTCCCATGCGGCGTGTGTGATTCGCTCTCCCGGCACAATCACAGGTGTTCCCGGCGGATAGAGATAGACAAACTCTGCGCTGACTCTTCCAACCGCATCCTCTGCTGTCACTGTTTCAGTATCCCCATTCATCGCCGCATACATACTGAAAACCTGCGGCGGACATATCATTTTATCATCTGTGCAAGGCTTCTGTCCATCTGTTTCCTTCTCCGGCAAAAGTACCTGATCAATTGCGAAAAGCGCTTCCTCCAGTCTGTCAAAGCCCTCCTGTAAGTCCATGATACCGGTCATCGCCAGCACATACCGGTGCGATGCCATTTCAAGCTCCAGGTGATACTGCATTCGCAATACCTCCATCAGCTCCTGCCCTGCAAAGGGTCTGCCCTGTCTGTCTGTCAGTCCATGTGCATAAATCACAATCTTGGAGGGATCCTTGCCGGCGCCGTACTCCTCCATTGCCCATGCCCCATCAAGTACCTTCAGCTTTTGCAGTGCTTTTGTCTTTTGATAAAATCTCGTCAGTTTATCCACATAAGGCTCAAAATAACAGGCTTCTTTTTCACCCACCATATGCAGACAATGACTGATCGATGCCATCATCACATACGAAGGACTGCTCGTCTGGAACATTCTGAGATAGCGCTGCAATCTTTTCGGCTCTATCCGATCGGAACAGATATGCAAAAGTGCCGTCTGCGTCATGGCCGGCATCGTCTTATGGAGACTCTGGATCACAAGATCCGCTCCTGACGAAATCGCACTTTTCCCAAAATACGGGTGAAATCCAAGATGTGCACCATGTGCCTCATCCACGATCAAAATTGCATCTCTTTCATGCACTACCTTTGCGATGGCCTCCACATCCGAAAGGATGCCTTCATAGGTCGGAGAGGTCAGAAAGACAACCTTTGCATGACTGCTTTTCAGTCCCTCCTCTACCTGCTTAGGCGTGACCGCACCCTGTGGATAAAAAAGCTCTTTTTGCTGCGGATAGAGATAGACTGGCAAAAGCCGCTGCAGATATATCGCATGATAAGCCGACAGATGACTGGCGCGCGTCATCAAAATTTCTTCTCCCTCTCCGGTAACAGCGCAGATGGCTGCCATCACCCCACAGCTTGATCCATTGACCAAAAAGAAACATTGCCTGCTGCCGTAAAGCCGAGCAGCAAATTCCTGCTCCTCTTTCAAGATTCCCTGCGCATGATGCAGATTGTCAAAACCATCTATCTCAGTGATATCAATATGGGAGACCGCCTCCCACACATTCCCGCTCATCCTGCGCTTATGTCCCGGCATATGAAAAGGATAGACATCACTGTCAGCAAGCTTGTTTAATTTTTGAAATAAAGTGTCTTCCATGCTTCTTTTTTCCGTATTTTTGTAAATGTAAAGTCTCCAATAAAGAACAATATTTATCTGCCACCGTCACAATCCAGGCTTCCCTGCACATAGGTGGAATAATCGTCAATGGCCACATATGCTTTCCGATAATATCCTTTTCCCTGTCAGTGAGCTCAAATTCCCTGCTCGCATTGCGAAGTGCCGTCTTAGGATGCGAAAAGCCATGCATCTTGTAAAATTTGAAAAGATGGGAAGGTCTGACCTTTTTCTCATGCCAGTCATAAAGAAAATAATCGTGGAGCAGGGCACCTCTTACAATATCCCGGTCCTTGACGCGGATCGGCAATGTATGCGCAATCTTGAGCGCCGTCAGCGCCACCTGTTCACTGTGCTTGCGCACTGAAATGTTGCCATGCTGGATATGATTGCGCGTCTTTTTAAAATTTGGAGAAGAAAAAATATCTTTCCCGTATTTCTTCATCAAGTCTTTATGATGAAGTAATCTATGCTCCCACTTTTCCCTGTGACTCTGTCTGTGATATCCCATTTCACATTCGCTCCCCTTTTCAGCACGTATACTGCAGTCCTGAAATAATCGGACCGGAATTGCCCGGTCATCTTTTAAGTATAACATACTCATACACAAACAAAAAGCATTTTCCAAGATTCCAAACGCGCTTGTAAATGTTATGTGACATCCGGCACGATTTTTCGTCTGTGAAAATGCTTTTCTGACCTGCTTGTTTATTTTTGTATTCTATTTTGATTCCGTATTGGCTCTACTTTATATTGCTTTTGCCGGGAACCGGTATTCTATGTGCTTCTACTCTTTCTCACATCTTGCGTATACAAAACATGCATTTCGGATCTGACCGGCAAGCTGCCGTGTCATCATACCCGGCAGCATTCTCCATTTCCAGTTATTGCCCAGTGTGGAAGGAATGTTGATACGTGCCTCGGATCCAAGACCAAGATAATCCTGCATCAGAATGATCGCCGTATCACTCTGGCTGGCAAGTGCCTGACGGACAAATACCCAATTGATATTCTTACTTCCTGTCACGCCAAAATATTCCTTTGCAAATGCCTTTTCCGCTTTGCTAAGCGTCTTGAAAGCACCGATTGATGTATCATTATCATGTGTGCCGGTATATACCACACTGTTCTTCGGATAATTATGCGGCAGATATTCACTGTCGCCTTCCGGATCAAAAGCAAACTGCAAAACCTTCATACCCGGAAAACCGCTCTTCTTGACCATTTTATAAACCTCAGGTGTCAAAAATCCCAGATCCTCCGCAATCACTTCCATCTTACCGAGATTCTTTTTCAGTGTATCAAACAGATCCATTCCGGGTCCTTTTTTCCAGGTACCGAATTCTGCTGTCGGATCACCGTAGGGAATGGCATAATAGGACTCAAATCCTCTGAAATGATCAATTCGCACCACATCATACAGCTCAAAGCATTTTTTGATTCGCTTCGTCCACCATGTATACTGTGTTTTTTTGTGATAGTCCCAGTCATAGAGCGGATTACCCCAGAGCTGTCCCGTTTTGGAGAATACATCCGGAGGACATCCCGCTACGCCTGTCGGTCTTCCCATTTTATCAAACTGGAACAACTGCGGGTTTGCCCAAGTGTCGGCACTGTCTGTCGCAACATAGATTGGAATGTCACCGATGATCTTGATTCCGTTCTGGTTCGCATATGTCTTTAAAAGTGCCCATTCTTTTGCAAAATAATACTGCAGGAAACAATAAAATCCATAATTCTCACTGCATTTTTCTTTATACGCAGCAAGCGCTTCTTTTTTGCGCAGACGGATATCCTCATCCCATTCACTGTAGCTCTTTCCGTCATGGTCATCTTTGATGGCCATAAAAAGTGCATAATCCTCCAGCCAGTATGCATTCTCTTTCACAAAGGTCTTATAGTCCCTTTCAGATTCACCATTTCTGCCAATAAAGCTGTGATATGCCTTTTTCAACAGAGGCATACGGACCTTATACTGTTTCTCGTAATCCACATACTGCGGATCGCTTCCAAGATCTGCTTCATCGCAGTCCTTCTGCTCAAGCAGCTCCTCCTGTACCAGATCCTCCAGATCAATAAAGTAAGGATTTCCCGCAAAGGTAGAAAAAGACTGGTACGGAGAATCTCCATATCCCGTCGGACCTGTCGGAAGAATCTGCCAGTAGCTCTGTCCTGCCTCTTTTAAGAAATCGACAAATTCAAAGGCCACTCTTCCCAGTGTTCCGATACCATACGGAGATGGAAGACTGGTGATTGGCAATAGAATTCCTGCTTTTCTTGTTCTTGCTTTCATTGCTAATCCCTTCTGCGTAACAGGTGGGCATAAAATGTATGCCCACCCAATCATTTTGTTTTTTCTGTTTTTCTATCTTGCACCTTATGTTTTGCGGACCTTGAGGCCATACTTTTTCATGCAGGCATGAAATGCATGACCTTTTGATCCTGCTATCATAGAATTACTGTACATCAATGATAGGCAGTTTCCAAATATCCTCGTTGTACTGTGCAATGGTTCTGTCTGATGAGAAGAAGCCTGCTTTTGCAATGTTGACAAGCATTTTCTTTTTCCACGCATCCTTCTTTTCGTAGTCAGCAAATGCCTGATCTTTCACCTTGATGTAATCCTCTAGGTCAAGTAATGTCATGAACCAGTCTTTATTCAAAAGCTCCTTGTAAAGACGAGTCAGATTCTCCTCATCGCCGACCTCAAGAAGCGTATCACTGATGATGAAATCGACAGCTTCTTTAATGACATCGCTCTTTTCATAGTAATCCTTGGATACATAATCAGCCTTCTCATAATGTTCTATGACAGCTTCAGACTTCTCACCAAAGATATAAATATTGTCAGGACCAACCAGCTCATCAATCTCTACGTTTGCACCGTCGCTGGTTCCCAGTGTTATGGCACCGTTCAGCATGAACTTCATATTACCTGTACCGGAAGCTTCCTTACTTGCCAGAGAGATCTGCTCTGAAATATCGCAGGCAGGGATCAGTTTTTCCGCATAGCTTACATTGTAGTTCTCAACCATGACAACCTTCATGTAATCCTTTACATCAGGATCATTATTGATCACTTCCTGCAGGCAAAGAAGCAGATGGATGATGTCCTGTGCAATGATATATGCAGGAGCTGCCTTTGCACCGAAAATGAAAGTGATTGGTGTAGAAGGCTTCTTGCCGCCCTTGATCTCCAGATATTTGTGAATGATATATAATGCATTCATCTGCTGACGCTTGTACTCATGGAGACGTTTTACCTGAATGTCAAAGATAGAATCCGGGTTGATATCCTCTCCTTCGTGCTCTTTCAGGTACGCACAAAGCTCTTTCTTCTTCTCATACTTGATCTCTGCAATGCGGTCAAGTACCTTTTCGTCATCCTGAAACGCAAGTAGCTTTTCAAGCTCTGCGGCATCCTTCTTGAATCCGTCGCCGATCGTCTCTGTCAGGAAAGCTGCCAGCGGTCTGTTGCAGGAAAGCAGCCAGCGGCGGAATGTGATACCGTTTGTCTTATTGTTGAATTTTTCAGGATAAATCTTGTAAAAATGATTCAGCTCAGTATTCTTTAAGATCTCTGTGTGAATTGCTGCAACACCATTTACAGAGAAGCCGTAATGAATATCAATATGAGCCATGTGTACTCTGTCATCCTTATCGATGATCTGTACTCTCTCATCATCATATTTTGCTCTGACTCTCTTATCCAGCTCCTTGATGATCGGAACAAGCTGAGGAACTACCTTCTCCAGATAGCTGAGAGGCCATTTTTCCAGTGCTTCCGCAAGGATTGTATGGTTTGTGTAAGCACATGTCTTTGATACAACATCAATTGCTTCATCCATTGTAAATGCTTTTTCATCTACCAAAATACGGATCAGCTCCGGAATAACCATGGTAGGGTGCGTATCGTTGATCTGAATGACAGCATGCTCGTACATCTTTCTCAGGTCACACTTGTTATCCTTAAGCTCTTTTAAAATCAGCTGTGCGCCGTTTGAAACCATGAAATACTGCTGATAAATACGGAGCAGATTACCTGCCTCATCAGAATCATCCGGATATAAGAATAATGTCAGGTTCTTTTCAATATCTTCTTTGTCAAAGGTAATGCCATCCTTTACGATGCTTTCATCCACTGTCTCGATGTCGAAAAGATGAAGCTTATTGATACCGTTTTCATAGCCTGCGACATCAATGTCGTATAATCTGGACGTTACCTTGCGATCGCCAAATGCCACCTCGAAAGAAACATCTGTCTTTGTCAGCCATGAATTATCTTCAATCCACTCATTCTTCACAGCACACTGCTTGTGATCTTTAAATTCCTGCTTGAAAAGGCCTAAGTGATAATTCAGACCGATACCGTCACCGGGAAGTCCCAGCGTTGCGATGGAATCCAAGAAGCATGCTGCAAGACGTCCCAAACCACCGTTTCCTAAGGAAGGTTCCGGCTCAACTTCTTCAATCATAGAAAGCTTTTTGCCGTTCTTTGCAAGAATCTCTTCCAATTTATCGTAGATGCCAAGATTAATCAGGTTGTTGGATAACAATTTACCGATCAGAAACTCAGCCGAAATATAATATACTTTCTTCGGTCCCGCAATCTGCTCTGTTGCCTCAAGCATTCCCTTTGTCAGTTTCAGGATTGCTACATAGAGCTCCTGATCTGTGCACTCGGCAATTTTCTTTCCGTACAGAGTGTAAACGAGCTCTGTCAGTTGATCCTCAAGTTTCACTGTGATTACTTCTCTTGTTAATGTCATGATTGACCTCCTTCATGATTATGAAATAAGTTTATTTGATTCATTTTATTGTTTACATGAATTCTTATCCAGATTCTTTTGATACATATTTATCGAATGATATCTTCATATTCCATTCTCACCAGCTCATACGGCAATACAATGTTTCTGCCCGCATCTCCGCTCAGTAATTTTCCAAGCTCAATGACTGCCTGCGCAGAAATGTAGGAAAAATTCTGCTTGACTGTATTCATCTGCTGTCCTACATACCCCATGAGTGTAATACCGTCAAATCCGCATACCGGTCTGAAAATATCCATTTCCATCAATGCTTTCATGGCTCCGATTGCCATCAGATCGGAAGCACAGGCTACCATATCAAGTTTCTTTGCATATTGAAAGGTTATCTTTCTCGCCGCTAATTCGCTGAACTCTCCGAATTTTACAACAAGCTTCATCTGTTTTTCCCGTGCTAGTCTTTCGATTGCCTTCTGCCGCTCTCCTGCAACATAACTGTCTCTTTTCCCCGCAATATACAAAATACTCTTGCATTTGTTCTCTGTTGCAGTTTTGAGCGCAATATCGTACTGCGCCTGTTCATTATCAATCCAAATGGATGAAGTGTACTGATTAAAAATCGGTGCATCAATCACCACAATCTTAAAAGCCTGCGCATCAATTAGTTTATGCAGCATGGCACTCTTTTTATCCATGCCGCAGATGATGAGACCCGCAATGTTCTGCGACCGAAAATAATTGGTGATCTCCGTCACTGACATATCACGTATCATAGAAAAAAATACCGTGATAATATCCATGCGAAGTTCCTTTGCTTTGCTGAGCGCTCCTGCTATATACTGCATATTGATCTCATCAACCGCCTGCGTCTGCATATTCGGATTGATCAATAGCGCAATTCTTCCCGCCTGCTTGCTGGACAACATCGAAGCTGCCATATTCGGCACAAAACCTAACTCCTCAATCGCTTTATTTACTTTTTGCTTTGTCTGTTCACTGACATTCGGATAATGATTCAGAACCTTTGAAACAGTTGATATCGCAACGCCTGCCTGATTGGCAACATCCTTAATCGATACCATATCTGACTCCTTTTGCATTATCATACTTATCATTATCTGCCTGACTCATATTCTATCTAAAGTGGCAAAATGAGTCCGGGAAATCGTTTTCCGGAAAACGTTTTCTAAATAATACAATAGATTTTTTCTTTTGTAAAGTCCTTATCCGACAAATTAGCGAAAAAAACTCCCAAAATAATATTACTTTTTTTGTGAATATTGTATGGTGTTAATGACCTCGCGTTTTGTCTCTGACCTGCTCTTATGCCCTGTCAGAGAT